>NZ_JBVJVN010000058.1:0-1043 GCF_055603605.1 Streptomyces sp. NPDC037271 | reverse complement strand
CGGCCGTGGCCCTCCAGGTCGACCAGCACCCCGCCGTCGGCGTCCACGCCCCGCGCCTCGCGCCACTGGCGCACCGCGAGGGCCAGCGCGCCCAGCAGCACGTCGTCGACTCCGCCGTGGAAGGCGGCGGGGACCGAGGAGAGCAGCGGTGCCGTGTGCGTCCCCGGCAGCGTCACCGTCAGCCGTCCTGCCGTGCCGGCGGTGTCGCGGGCGGGGTCCAGCTCCCGGCTGCCGAGTGCCGGCTCGCCGCTTCCCGTCGTCTCCCGCCAGTACGGGAGTTCGGCGGTCACCCGCGGGTCGTGCGCCCGCTCGCCGAGCAGTCCCGCCCAGCGCCGGAACGACGTGCCCACCGGATCCAGCCGCACCGGCCCACCGGCCGCCACCGACTCCCACGCCTGCCGCAGATCCGGCAGCAGAACCCGCCACGACACCCCGTCCACCGCCAGGTGATGCACCACCACCAACAGCCGGCCCGACACCTCCGGACCCGCGTCGAACCACACCACCTGCACCACCACACCCGACTCCGGCGCCAACCGCGCCACCGCCGCACGCGCCTCCCCCACCACGACACCATCGGCATCGGCATCGCTATTCGCATCGGCATCGGCGAGAGGCACCCGGCGGACGCACCGGGCGGCGTCCACCGAACCCCGCTCCCCCACCTCCAGCGCCCAGTCCCCGGACACCCGCAACCGCAGCACGTCGTGATGGTCCAGCAGCGCCTGCACCGCCGCCGTCAGCCGCTCCTCCCCCAGACCGGCCGGCACCCGCAGGAACACCGACTGCTGGAAACCCTCCGCCGTGCCCCGCCACTCCCGCAGCCAGCGCATCACCGGAGTCGCCTCGACCGGACCCGTACCGTCATCCTCGACGGCGTCCGCCGCCTCCTCGCCGACGGT
Source organism: Streptomyces sp. NPDC037271 (assembly GCF_055603605.1). Classification (NCBI taxonomy): domain Bacteria; kingdom Bacillati; phylum Actinomycetota; class Actinomycetes; order Kitasatosporales; family Streptomycetaceae; genus Streptomyces; species Streptomyces sp. NPDC037271. The sequence continues at coordinate 141 of NZ_JBVJVN010000058.1, read as the reverse complement.
GCGGCAGACCTCCGCCAGCGCGGCCGGTGTCCGGTGCTCGAAGATCTCGCGCGGGGTGAGGACGAGACCGGCCCGCCGTGCCCGGCTGACCAGCTGGATCGACATGATGCTGTCCCCGCCCAGCGCGAAGAACCCGTCGTC
>NZ_JBVJVN010000057.1:0-1167 GCF_055603605.1 Streptomyces sp. NPDC037271 | reverse complement strand
GGATGTTGTTCTGGTTGTCGGGCTCGTGGCGCTCAATGTGTATGTGGCGGTGTGGAGTGGTTTGCCGGAAGGGGGTCGTTCCGGTGTGGGGCGTTGGGCGGGGTTGTGTTTGCAGGTGGTGGTGGCGTTGGCGATGGTGTGGCGTCGTCGGTGGCCGTTGTGGGTGTTGGGGGTGGTGGTGGTTGCCGGTGTGGTGATGTCGGTGTCGGTGTGGTGGGCGCCGGGGGTGTTGGCGGGGTCGGGTGAGGGGGGTGTGTGGGTGCCGTTGGCGACGCCGTTCGCGGCGTATGCGGCGGTGGTGTATGCGGAGCGGTCCCGGGTGGCGTGGGGGTTGATCGGTGTGGTGTCGGTGGTGGCGATGCGGCCGTGGGGGTTGTCGTATGAGGTGGCGGCGAGTGGGTTGGTGTTGACGTCGGTTCCGGGGTTGTTGGGGATGTATGTGGCGGCGCGGCGGAATTTGATTGTGGCGTTGATGGAGCGGGCGGAGCGGGCGGAGCGTGAGCGGTTTTTGCTGGCGGAGCAGGCGCGGGCGGAGGAGCGGGTGCGGTTGGCGGGGGAGATGCATGATGTGGTGACGCATCGGGTGAGTTTGATGGTGTTGCAGGCGGGGGCGTTGCGGGTGTCGTCCTCGGATGAGCGGGTGCGCGCGGAGGCGGAGGTGTTGCGGGCGGCGGGGTGTCAGGCGTTGGAGGAGTTGCGGGATTTGGTGGGGGTGTTGCGGTCGCCGGCGAGTGTGGAGGCGGGGGCGGTGTCGATGGTGGGTTCGCCGGTGGGTTCGGTGGGGGGTTCTGGCGGTGGTTGGGGGTTGGGTGTGGGGGTGTTGGTGGAGGAGTCGCGCGGTGTGGGGGTTGAGGTGGAGTTGGTGGAGTCGGGGGATGGGTCGGTGGTGTCGCCGGTGGTGGCGCGGACGGGTTTTCGGATTGTGCAGGAGGCGTTGACGAATGTGCGGAAGCACGCGCCGGGGAGTGGGGTGCGGGTGGAGGTGCGGTATGAGGCGGATCGGGTGCGGTTGTCGGTGCGGAATGGTCCGGCGCGGAAGGCGGTGGATGAGGCTTTGGCGGCAACTGGGTCGGGAAGTGGCTTGAAAGGGCTGGCTCAACGGGTGGAACTCGTCGGCGGGACCTTCGAGTGGGGCCCTCTGCCCGACGGCGGCTTCCACATCAAATC
>NZ_JBVJVN010000056.1:0-1576 GCF_055603605.1 Streptomyces sp. NPDC037271 | reverse complement strand
ACCGTTCCTAATCAGTGAGCAGGAGTGAGTCTTGGACTCGTACCTGGTCACTGCGGACACCCCGAACGGTTTTGGGTGCCCTGGTTGCCCGCGTACTCGCCGCGTCCGGCGGCACGGATCGTGTCCGTGGTCCGGGGATGCGGGGGCGGGGTCCCTCACGCCCAGGGGCACGCCGGTCGGCCTGGATGGTCCGATGCCCGTGCACATCGCTCTGGTATGCACGGGGCGGTGCCGTCCGTCGCCGGATCGGGTGTCCCTGGGCGCGTCGTCCGATCGCGATGCTCGCCGCATCGTGCCGGGTGGTCCTGCGGGTGGGGCCGGTCATCGGCTTCTGCCAGTGCTGAGCGCCCCACTTGCTGGTGTAGGCCGGGTCCACGGCGATGACGGCGATGCCTGTGGCGTCGGCCATGGAAGTCAGCCGGGCGCGGAGCCTGCCGGTCGGCATGCTGGAGATGAGTTGCCGGAATCGGCGCTTGCGCCCGTGCTTCTCTCTGGTTTTCTCGCTCTGGAAGTCGAGATCTTCGACCGCGATGGCTTTGACGCCGCAGGTTTTGGCCCAGTGCAGCAGTCGTGTGAGGGCGTGCCGTACCTGGGCGTCGCGGTGCTGGGCGTTGCCGGACAGGTCGTAGGGGAACCGGCGTGGCCGGCCCGTCGGGTTGCCGTGCGTGTCGAGGCGCCATGCGGCGAGGTGGTCGGCGTTGGTGTCCACGCCGATCACGCCGTCGGCGAGGGCGGCTTCGAGTGGGACGGTCCTGGTGGGCGGGATCTGCCAGGAGGCATCCACGTACCAGCGCCCGCGTCCTGTGTCGTAGTGGATGCGGTAGGCCACGGCCCTGCTGGCCTCCACCCGGTCGGCCCACTCCTGGCCCCGGTGGGGGAACCGCGCCTTCGCGGCGAGTACGTACCGGCCGTGCTTGGCGTTCGCCAGGCCGGAGAGCGTGGCGGGGAGCCTGACCGACACTTCGCCCTCGGGCGTGATGCGGATCGTCTCGTTGCCGAGCCTTTTCCCCGACTCGCCGTCCGCCTGGAGGAACCAGCGCCCGGCTTCCCACCGCTCACGCCACCTGGCCTCGGTGAGCTGCGCTTCGTCGAGGTGGTGCCGGGCGCCCAGGAGTCGTTTGCCGCCGCGCACGACGTGTACTCGGCCTGTTTCCCGGTCGGCCCGGACCTTCTCGAGCCGGTCCTCCAGCACATGCAGGCGGCGTGCTTTGTGGAACCACTCGTGTGCGGAGCGGTAGCCACCCGGAGCCCGCTTGGTGCCCTTCTGGCCGACCGGCAGCGACAGCCGGTGCCGGATCGTCGTGATACCGGCTTCAAGGGACTGGACATGTGCGGCCTGGCCGCGCCGGGCGAGCGCCCACTGGTCATGCGTTGCTTTCGTGACCGACCCGGCCCACCTGGACGACGACTGGGCCGTCAGGCCACGCTTACGGGCCGCCCATGACCCGGCGGAGTGCTCCAGGCCGTCCGTGCAACGCGTTTTGAGGTCCTTCGAGGCGAGCGAGCCCAGGTGCGCACCCACCGAGCGCAGAACCTTCTCGTCCTCGGGCGTGAGGTCTTTGAGCCGGGTGCGTAC
>NZ_JBVJVN010000055.1:0-1763 GCF_055603605.1 Streptomyces sp. NPDC037271 | reverse complement strand
CTCCCCGACTACATGGTCCCCGCCGTCTTCGTCCCCCTCGACCACCTCCCCCTCACCCCCAGCGGCAAAGTCGACCGCCGCGCACTGCCCGAACCCGGGAACGGTACCGAGCGGCTCAGCGCCGTGTACACCGGCCCGCGCGACGACACGGAAGAGACCCTCGCGGCGGTCTGGGCCGGCGTCCTCGGTGCGGAGAAGGTTGGCATCCACGACAACTTCTTCGAACTCGGCGGCGACTCCATCCTCGCCATCCAGGTCGCTTCCCAGGCCCGCCAGGCGCTTGGCGGACAGCTCTCGCCGCGGCTGCTGTTCGAAGCACCGACGGTCGCCGAGTTGGCGGCCGCCCTCGCTCCGAAGGCGGATGAGGCGGTCGGCGCCCCGGTGATCCCGGTCGTGTCACGCGAGAGTCTGCTGCCGATGTCCTTCGGCCAGCAGCGGCTGTGGTTCCTGGAGGACTTCAACGAGGGCGGCACCGAGTACCACTCGGCGGTCGGGCTGCGTCTGACGGGCCCCTTGGACGCGGTCGCGCTCCGTGCGGCGGTCGGCGATCTCGTGGCCCGCCACGAAGCGCTGCGGACGACGTTCGACGTGGTCGACAGCCGCGGCGTGCAGATCATCCACCCCGTCCTGGAACCGGAGTGGCGTGCCGAGGAAGCCGCGAGCGAGCGGCGGCTGCGGGAGCTCGCGCAGGAGGAGCTGGCCCGCCCGTACGACCTGCGCACCGGCCCCCTCGTCCGGGTTCTACTCATCCGGCTCGGCGCCGACGAGCACGTGTGCGTCCTGGGGATGCACCACATCGTCACAGACGGCTGGTCCATGGGTGTCGCCTCGCGTGAGCTGGGCGAGCTGTACGCGGCCCGCACCGAGGGCCGCGAGCCCGACCTGCCCGAGGTCACTGTCCAGTACCCGGACTTCGCCACCTGGCAGCGCGCCCGGCTGGAGGACGGCGGCCTACTGGAAGAGCAACTCGACTGGTGGCGCGCCCGCCTCGACGGCATCACACCGCTGGACCTGCCCACCGACCGGCTGCGCCCGGCCGTGCGCTCGTCGAAGGGCGGCGTCCACGGCTTCGACGTGCCAGCCGCTACCGTAAACGGGCTCAAGGAGCTGGCGCGCACGCAGGGCGCGACCCTGTTCATGGCGCTGACGGCGGCCGTCAAGGCGGTCTTCGCCCGCTACACCGGGCAGCGGGACATCGCCGTCGGCACGGCTTCCGCCGGCCGGAGCGGCTCGGGTCTGGAGCAGCTGGTCGGCTTCCTGGTCAACACGGTCGTGCTGCGTTCGCACATTGACCCGGACACGCCCTTCGGCACCCTGCTCGGGCAGGTGCGGGATACGGTGCTCGACGCGTTCACCCATGAGGACGTGCCGTTCGAGCGCCTGGTGGAAGCGGTGCAGCCGGAGCGTGACACGAGCCGCACACCGCTCGTGCAGGCCATGGTGGTGCTGCAGAACGCACCCGGCATGCAGCCGAGCCTTGGCGAGGTCCGCGTCTCCGACTACCCGCTGGAGCGGGACTCGGCTCTGTTCGACCTGACCGTCGAATTCGAGGAGTACGAGGGCGGGCTGCGGGCGCTCGTCGAGTACAGCGCCGAACTGTTCGACGCGCCGACTGTCGCGAGGTTCGGGGAGCACCTGAACACGCTGCTGGCCGCCGCCGTGTCCGAGCCTTCCCGGCCGGTTTCCGCGCTGTCGATGCTGGCCCCGGGGGAGCGGGAGCGGCTGGTGGGCGATTGGGCGGTCATGCCCGGGGTCACCGCGTG
>NZ_JBVJVN010000054.1:0-2684 GCF_055603605.1 Streptomyces sp. NPDC037271 | reverse complement strand
GCCGTCGACTGGCCGGCGGTCCTCGAGCCCTACCGGACCCGCACCGTCGAACTCCCCTCCTACCCCTTCCAGCGGCGCCACTTCTGGCTCACACCGGAACCCGCCGGGACCGACGCCCGCGGACTCGGTCTGACCTCGGCCGGGCACCCGCTGCTGGGCGCCGTGGTCGAACTCGTCGAGGAGGACCGGCTGGTGTGCACGGGGCGGCTCGCCCTCGACACACAGCCGTGGCTCGCCGATCACGCCGTGCACGGCACCGTGCTGCTGCCCGGCACCGCGTTCCTCGAACTCGCGATGGCCGTGGGCGCCCGGGTGGGCCTGCGACGGCTCGCCGAACTCACCCTCCAGGCACCGCTGGTGCTCCCACCCGACGAGGCCGTGCAGCTGCGGGTGACCGTCGAGGCTCCGACCGCGAACGGGCAGCGGGAGCTGGCCGTGCACTCCCGGCCGCAGGACGCCGACCCAGGTGTTCCGTGGACGCGGCACGCCGCGGCAGTGCTCGACATCGACGACGGCACCGCGGACTTCGACCTCGTCGACTGGCCGCCGCCCGGGGCTCACGAGATCGACGTCGAGACCCGCTACGACACTCTCGCGGAGACGGGCTACGACTACGGTCCCGCCTTCCAGGGCCTGCGCGCGGCCTGGCGCACCGGCCGCGACGTCTACGCCGAGGTGAGCCTGCCCGCCGAGCTGGACGCCACCGCCTTCGGGCTGCACCCGGCAGTGCTGGACGCGGCCTTGCACGCGGCCGGCCTGCTCCGCGGGGACGGCGGCACCCTTCTGCCCTTCTCCTGGTCCGGTGTCACCCGCTGGACCGACGGGGCGGAGTCTCTGCGGGTGTGGCTCAGCGCGAGGGGCGAGGAGGGGGTGGCCCTGCGTGTCACCGACAGCGCGGGAAAGCCCGTGCTGTCCGCGGAGGCCGTCACGATGCGGCCGCTCACCGCCGACCTGGCCGCCGGAAGCGGAGCCGACTCGCTGTTCCGGCTGGAGTGGCAGCCGGCCCCGGCCGCCGCGGCCGACGTCGACGCGTGCCTGGTCGCAGACCTGGCCGACGTCCCGGACCCCGTACCGCAGCTGGTCGCCGTACGCTGTCCGGTCGCCTCACGGGACTCGGACGGCCCGGGAGCCGGCCTCGCGGAGGAGGCACACCGGTCGGCGCGTTGGGCGCTCGGGCTGGTCCAGGAGTGGCTGGCCGATGCCCGTTTCACCGGATCCCGCCTGCTGGTGCTGACCGACGGCGCCGTCGGCCCCGAGGTCACCAACCCGGCCCAGGCCACCGTGTGGGGTCTGATCAGGACCGCGCAGTCCGAACACCCCGACCGCTTCGCGCTGTTGGATTCGGGTGAGGCGCACCAGGACGGCACTGTGCCCGGGTCCGTACTCACCGAGCCTCAGCTCGCCCTGCGGGCGGGCACGGTCCTCGTTCCTCGTCTGGCCCGGCACACCGCCTTCACCGAGCCGGGCGGTGCCGCCCGGCTCGACCCGGACGGCACCGTACTCATCACCGGCGGAACCGGGGTGATCGGCGCGTCGGTCGCCCGGCATCTGGTCACCGAGCACGGGGCCCGCCGTCTGCTGCTGGTCAGCCGTCGCGGCCCCGACGCGCCGGGCGCCACGGAACTCGCGTCGGAGCTCACCGGGTTGGGCGCCGAGGTCTCCCTCGCCGCGTGTGACACCGCCGACCGCGAGGCGCTCGCGCGGCTGCTGGCCGGCGTACGGCTCACCGCCGTCATGCACACCGCGGGTCTGCTGGACGACGGCGTGGTCGGGTCGCTGACCGCGGACCGGCTCGCCGCCGTGCTGCGGCCCAAGGTGGACGCCGCCGCACATCTCGACGAACTGACCGCGGACCAGGACCTGGCGGCCTTCGTCCTGTTCTCCTCGGTGGCGGGTGTGCTCGGCAACCCGGGTCAGGCCAACTACGCCGCGGGCAACGTGTTCCTCGACGCGCTCGCCGCCCACCGCCGGGCGGCCGGTCGCCCCGCGACCTCACTCGCCTGGGGCCTGTGGGCCGAACGCAGCGGCCTCACCGGGCACCTGGACGACGACACCCTCTCGACCCGCGGCATCACCCCGCTCTCCACCGAACAGGGCCTCGAACTCCTCGACCGGGCTCTCGCCGACGACCACCCGGTGCTCGTGCCGGCCCGCCTCGACCTGGCCGCGCTGCGCTCCGACGCGCTCACCGGGGCCCTGTCCCCGGTGCTGCGCTCGCTGGTGCGGGTCCCGCGACGGCGCCCCGGCCAGTCCGGCCTGCGCCGCAGGCTCGGCCAGATGTCCGAGGACAAGGCCCGCCGTCTCCTGCTCGACCTCGTCAGCACCCAGCTCGCCTCGGTCATCGGCCGCGACTCGGCGGACGGGATCGATCCGGACCAGCCGTTCAAGAGCTTCGGCATCGACTCGCTGCTCGCGGTACAACTGCGCAACCGGCTCAACTCCGCCACCGGACTGCGGCTTCCGGCCACCCTTGTCTTCGACCATCCCACGCCGGCCGCCATCGTCGACTTCGCGCTCCCGCTCGTACGGGAACGCAGCGAGCGTGCCACCCCGCAGCCCGTCACCGCCGTCGCACCGCGTACGGACGATGATCCGATCGTGATCGTCGGTATGGGGTGCCGTTTCCCGGGCGGTGTGGACTCGCCGGAGGCGCTGTGGCAGGTCGTCGCCCAGCAGCGCGACGT
>NZ_JBVJVN010000053.1:0-3155 GCF_055603605.1 Streptomyces sp. NPDC037271 | reverse complement strand
CGCCGTGCCCGGCTGACCAGCTGGATCGACATGATGCTGTCCCCGCCCAGCGCGAAGAACCCGTCGTCCGCGCCGACCCGCTCCACGCCCAGCACCTCCGCGAACAGCGCGCAGAGGGTCCGCTCCACGGGGGTGCGCGGTGCCCGTCCTCCGCCCGTCGTGCCGGCGAAGCCGGGCACGGGCAGGGCCGCGCGGTCGAGCTTGGCGTTCGCGGTCAGCGGCAGTGCGTCGAGCAGCAGGATGTCGGAGGGGACCATGTACTCCGGCAGCCGTTCGGCGAGGCTCGCCCGGAGCGTGCCGGGGTCGGGCCGGCGGCCCGGTTCGGGGACGACGTAGCCGACGAGGTGCTTGCCGCCGGACGGCGCCCGCTGTACGAGGACCACGGCGTCGGCGACCTCGTCCTGTGCGCCGAGTACGCCCTCGATCTCGCCGAGTTCGATGCGGAAGCCGCGGATCTTGACCTGGTGGTCGGCCCGCCCGAGGAACTCCAGCACTCCGTCCGGGGTCCAGCGCACCAGGTCGCCCGTGCGGTACATGCGGGTGCCGGCCGGACCGAACGGATCGGCGACGAACCGCTCCGCCGTCTGCGCGAACCGGTTCAGGTAGCCGCGCGCCAGGGCGTCACCGGCGATGTACAGCTCGCCCACCGCGCCGGGCGGCACCGGTCGCAGCCGGCCGTCGAGGGCGTAGGCCCGCATGCCGTCACGGGCACGGCCGATGGGGACGCTGCCCGGCACCCGGGCCGCGTCCCGCATGGTGTGCTGGGTGGCGAACAGGGTGATCTCGGTCGGGCCGTAGATGTCGGTGACGTCGGTGTCCGGGCACGCGTTCAGGACGCGCCGCACGGACGCCGACGAGACCACGTCTCCGCCGGTCAGCACCTCCCGGACCCCCTCCAGGCAGCCGGGGTCCTCCTCCGCGACCACCCGGAACAGTCCGGCGGTGAGCAGCAGCGAGGTCACGCCGTGCGTGCGGACCGTACGGGCGATGGTGGGTACGTCGAGGTCGCCGGGCGGTGCGACGACGACCTCGCCGCCGCCGAGCAGGGGCATCCACAGCTCGTAGGTGGACGGGTCGAAGCCGTACGGCGAGTGCAGCAGCACCCGGTGCGGGACCGTGTCGGCGCGGGAGGCGGCGCCGGTGTTCCAGCGGCGGTCGGTGGCCAGGCTCACCACTCCGCGGTGGGTGATCTCCACGCCCTTCGGCTCGCCGGTGGAGCCGGACGTGAACATCACGTAGGCGGCGCTGTCCGGCAGGACGCGCACGACGGGGGCCCGGACGGGGGGTTCTTCCGGACGGTCGTCGTCACCGGCCCGGACCGGGACCTCGTGTTCGATTCCGGGCAGGACGTCGGTGGTCGTGCCGCCGTCGGTGACCACGACGCGGCATCCGGCCAGTCGTGTCATCGAGGCGAGCCGGGCCCCCGGCAGTCTTCCGTCGAGGGGCACGTAGACCGCTCCGGCCTTCAGCACGCCCAGGATCGCCGTCACGACCTCCGGTGAACGCTCCATCAGCAGGGCGACGCGCTCCTCCGGCCGCACCCCCAGGGACACCAGCCGCGCCGCCAGGCGGTCCGCCCGCTCGTCGAGTTCCCGGTACGTCCGCACACCGCCGTCCCAGCGGACGGCCACGGCCTGCGGCGTACGCGCCACCTGCGACGCGAACGCCTCGACGACACTCGTCGCGTCCCTCGTCGTGTCCGCGTCGACGTCGTTCCAGTCGGTGAGGATACGGTGCCGCTCCTCGGCGGTGAGGACGTCGACGGAACCGGACGGGCGGGTGGGGTCGTCGGCGAGCGTCCGCAGCAGCGTGCGGAACCGGTCGGTGAGCGTGCGTGCGGCCTCCTCGGTGAGGAGGTGCGGCATGTAGTGGAGCCGCAGCCACAGTTCGTCGTCGCGGAGTCCGGCGGCGAGGGTCACCGGGTAGTGGGTCGCGTCGTGGACCTTCGAGCCGCTGACGGCGAGCCCCGAGGACGGGACGGACCCTTCGGCGACCGGGTAGTTCTCGAAGACGACGAGGCTGTCGAACAGCCGCGGCAGGCCGGACAGCCGGTTGATCCGGCTCAATCCGATGTACTGATGGGCCATCAGCTCCGACTGGGCGGTCTGCACGCGCAGCAGGAGGTCGGCCAGCCGCTCGGCCGGGTCGAGGACGACCCGGACCGGGAGGGTGTTGATGAACAGGCCCGCCATGGACTCGATGCCGGGTATCTCCGGCGGGCGGCCGGAGACCGTCGTACCGAAGACGACGTCGTCACGGCCGGTCAGCCGGGACAGCAGCAGCGCCCAGGCACCCTGCACCAGGGTGTTGACCGTCAGGCCCCGGTCCCGCGCCAGCCGGCGCAGCGCCGTCACGGCCGGCGCGGGGAGCTCCGCGTCGATCCTGGCGGGGACGCCCGGTGCCCCGGCGGTGGCGGCCGGGGTGTCCGGAGCCAGGAGCGTCGGCTCCTCCACCCCGGCGAGCTCGTCCGCCCAGGCCCGCTCGGCCGCCTGTCCGTCCTGTGCGGCGAGCCAGGCGAGGTAGTCGCTGTAGGGGGTGGACGGCGGCAGGTCCGCGCCGGTGCCGCCGGCGGCGGCAGTGGCGTACAGGGTGAACAGTTCCTTCGCGAGGACGGGGACCGACCAGCCGTCGAAGAGGATGTGGTGGTTCGTCAGCACGAGACGGTGCCGGGTGTCGCTCAGGCCCACGACGGTGAGGCGCATGAGCGGCGCCCGCGCCGGATCGAGGCGCTTCGCGCGCTCCTCGGCGGCGATCCGGCCTGCCTCCGCCTCCGCGTCCGCCTCGGGCAGGGCGCGGAGATCGACGGTGCGCCAGGGGAGTCCGGGGTCGCGGACGACCACCTGGACGGGAACGCCGGCGACGTCGGGCACGAACGCGGCCCGCAGGTTGGCGTGGCGGCGCAGCAGCGCCGTCCATGCCTCCCGCAGGGTCGCCTCGTCCAGCCGGCCCTCCAGGTCCAGTTCGACCTGAGCGGTGTAGACGTCGGTGCCCTCGTGGTCGTAGTGGGCGTGGAAGAGCAGGCCCTCCTGGAGCGGGGAGAGCGGGAGGACGTCCTCCAGTCCGGGGTACGCGGCCTCCAGGGCTTCCACCTGCTCCTGGGTGAGGGCGGGTACGAGGGGGAAGTCGGACGGCGTGTGGCCGCCGGCCCCGGCATC
>NZ_JBVJVN010000052.1:0-4064 GCF_055603605.1 Streptomyces sp. NPDC037271 | reverse complement strand
GCCGGGGCCGCGTATGTGCCGGTGGACGTGGAGTATCCGGGTGCGCGGATCGGCTGGTTGCTGGAGGACGCGCGGCCCGGGCTGGTGCTGACCACGCAGGCGGCAGCAGGGAGCCTGCCGGAGAGGCTGCCGGTGGAGGTGGTGGCCGTGGACGATCCGTCGGTGACCGAGGCCTGCGCGTCCCTGTCGGGTGAGGAGATCGCTGACGGGGAACGCGTGGTGCCGTTGCTGCTCTCGCACCCGGCGTATGTCATTTACACGTCGGGTTCGACGGGTCGTCCGAAGGGTGTGGAGGTCACTCACGCCGGTGTGGCGGGGTTTGCGGCGGGTCTGGTGGATCGGATGGGTGTCGGCGTGGGTGGCCGTGTGCTGCGTACGGCGTCGCTGAGTTTCGACGCGTCGGTGCTGGAACTGGTTCTGGCGTGGGGTTCTGGGTCGGCGCTGGTGGTGCCGGAGGGCGGGTCCGGGCTGGCGGGGGAGGATCTGGAGGAGGCCCTTGCGCGGGGTGGGGTGACGCATGCGTTCTTGCCGCCGTCGGTGGTGGCGTCGTTGCCGGACGGTGCGTGGGAGCGGCTGGAGGGTCTGGTGGCTCTGGCGGTGGGGGCGGAGGCGTGTCCGCCTGAGCTGGTAGCCCGTTGGGCTCCCGGTCGTCGGTTGGTCAATGCCTATGGTCCGACGGAGATCACGGTGGCCGCGGCGATCAGTGACCCGTTGACCGCGGGTGGGGGTGCTCCGATCGGGCGTGCGGTGCCGGGTGCGGGTCTGTTCGTGCTGGACGAGCGCCTGGCGTTTGTTCCGGTGGGTGTGCCGGGTGAGTTGTATGTGTCCGGGCCGGGGTTGGCGCGCGGGTATGCGGGGCGGCCGGGTCTGACCGCCGGCCGTTTCGTGGCCAGTCCTTTCGGTGGTGCCGGCGAGCGGATGTATCGCACGGGTGACCTGGTGTGCTGGAACGCGGATGGTCAGCTGGAGTACCTCGGCCGTGCCGACGACCAGGTGAAGATCCGCGGCTTCCGTATCGAGCCGGGCGAGGTCCAGGCGGCGTTGGAGGCCGAGCCGGGTGTCTCCCGGGCCGTGGTCGTCGCCCGCCCGCACCACGGCGACACCCGCCTCGTCGCCTACATCGTCCCCTCGGCAGTGGGGGCGGAAGGCACGACCGCTGAGCAGGTCGACGAATGGCGGGAGATCTACGACTCGGTCTACGGAGAGGCCGTTCACGACGGCGAGGCCGGGACGGACGTGCTGGGGGAGGGCTTCGAGGGGTGGAACAGCTCTTACTCGGGGGAGCCCATCCCGTTGCCGGAGATGCGGGAGTGGCGTGACCAGGTGCTGGAGAGGATCCGGGGGTTTGCTCCTCGCCGGGTGTTGGAGATCGGTGTCGGTTCGGGGTTGTTGATGGGGCATGTGGCGGCGGGGGTGGAGTCGTACTGGGCGACGGACTTCTCGTCGTCGGTGGTGGAGCGGTTGCGTGGTCAGGTGGCGGGGCTGGGCTGGGATCACGTGGTGGTGCGCTGCCAGGCCGCCGATGATGTTTCCGGGCTTCCTGTCGGGGAGTTCGACACGGTTGTCATCAACTCCGTCGTGCAGTACTTCCCGGGGTGGGAGTATCTGGAGCGGGTGTTGGACCAGGCGTTCGGGCTGTTGGCCGAGGGGGGCCGGCTGATCGTCGGAGACGTGCGGCACCGGGGCCTGCTGCGGGCGTTCCAGACGGCGGTGCAGGCTCGTCAGCCGGGTGTCGGGGACACGGCCCGGTTGCGTGCGGTGGTGGAGCAGGCCGTGGTGACGGAGAAGGAGTTGCTGCTGGATCCCGGTTTCTTCGCAGCCTGGGCGGCCGGGCGGCCGGAAGCGGTGGGCGTGGATGTGCGGTGGAAGCGGGGCACGGCCCACAACGAACTGACGCGGCACCGCTACGACGTGGTCCTGCACAAGGCTCCCTCGCAGCCGCTCTCTCTCGCTCGGACACCCGTCATGGTGTGGGGGCGGGACGTCGAGGCGCTGGAGGCGTTGGGTGATGTGGTGCTGCCGGTCCGTGTGTCCGGGGTGCCGAACGCCCGGCTGACCGGGGAGGTCGCGGCGGCCCGCGCGATGGCCGCCGACGAGCCCATCGAGCGCGTCCGTGAGCTTCTGGACGGGGAGAGCGGGCTGGATCCGGAAGAGGTGTGCCGCTGGGCGCGGGCACGGGGCTGGGACGCCGTGGTCACCGTCGGTTCCGAGGGGGCGGACACCATGGATGTGGTGTTCGTCCCCGAAGACACGGGCGCGGTGTCGGATGTTTTCGTCGCGGTGGGTGTGGGGTCGCTTGCCGGGTCGGCGAGTGATCCGGTGCGGACGCGGGTGGCGGGTGAGCTGGTGTCCACGCTGCGTCGCGGTCTGTCGGAGCGGCTTCCGTCGTATCTGGTGCCGGCCGCGTTCGTGGTGCTGGAGGCTCTGCCGTTGACGGTGAGCGGGAAGGTGGACCGGGGGGCGTTGCCCGCTCCCGAGTACGCCTTCACGGCGTCGCGGGCGGCACGGACGCCGCAGGAAGAGATCGTGTGTGCTCTGTTCGCCGAGGTGTTGGGTGTGCCGGCGGTCGGGGTGGAGGACGACTTCTTCGAGCTGGGTGGGCATTCGCTGCTGGCGACGCGGCTGGTGAACCGGATCCGGGCCGTGCTGGGGGTGGATCTGGCCTTGCGCGTGTTGTTCGACCGGCCGACGGTGGCCGGTGTCGTGCGGCATCTATCGGCGACCGGGTCGCGTCCGGTGCTGGAGCGGCGTGAGCGGCCGCACCGCCTGCCGTTGTCGTTCGCGCAGCGCCGTATGTGGTTCCTGTACAAGTTCGAGGGTGCGTCGGCGACGTACAACATCCCGCTCGTGCTGCGTCTCACCGGTGAGCTGGACGTGCCCGCCATGGAAGCGGCCCTCAATGACGTGATCACCCGGCACGAGCCGTTGCGGACGGTCTTCCCCGACCTCGACGGCGAGCCCTACCAGCACATCCTCACCCCCACCGAAGCCCACCTCACCCTCCCGGTCGAACCGGTGACGGAGGATGCGGTGGCTTCCCGGCTGGCAGCGTGTGTTCAGCACGGATTCGAGCTGGACAGCGAAATCCCGCTGACGGCAAGGCTGTTGGCCTCGGGGCCGAGGGAAGCCGTCCTGGTGCTCGTGATGCACCACATAGCCGCCGACGGCTGGTCCATGACTCCTCTCGCGGCCGATCTCGCCTCCGCGTACGCGGCCCGGCGCGGAGGCGAGGGGCCGGAGTGGACCCCGCTTCCGGTCCAGTACGCCGACTACAGCGTCTGGCAGCACGAACTGCTCGGCGAGGACACCGACCCCGACAGTCTGCTACGCCGCCAAGCCGCGTACTGGACCGACCACTTGAGCGGTCTGCCCGACGTCGTCTCCCTGCCCACCGACCGGCCGCGGACCGCGACCCCCTCCTATCGCAGCGACACCGTGAGCTTCGCACTCGACGCCTCGACGCATGCCGCGTTGAGGGAGCTCGCCCGTGCGGCGGACGCGACGCTGTTCATGGTCCTGCACGCGGGCCTGGCGGCACTGCTCTCGCGGCTGGGCGCGGGGCGGGACATCGCGGTGGGCTCGCCCATCGCCGGACGCACCGACGAAGGTCTGGACGACCTGGTGGGCTTCTTCGTCAACACCCTGGTCATACGCGCCGACGTGACATCGGATCCCACGTTCGGCGAGCTCCTGACACAGATCCGTGAGACGAGTCTCGCCGCGTACAGCCACCAGGACATCCCCTTCGAGTACCTGGTGGAACGGCTCAACCCGCAGCGCTCGCCCGGCCATCACCCGCTCGTCCAGATCATGCTGGCGCTCCAGAACAGCACTGACCTGGCATTTGAACTCCCGGGCGTCCGAGCCGAGTTCGAGGATCCAGGCGTATCCGGTTCACAGTTCGACCTCACCGTCAACATGGGTGAGACGTTCGACGAGGACGGACACCCCGCCGGCATGTCCGGGCTGATCGAGTACGCGACGGACCTGTATGACGCGGGCACGGTGGAGTTGTTCGGGGCGCGGTTGGTGCGCGTGTTGAGTGGGGCGGTTGCAGGGCCCGG
>NZ_JBVJVN010000051.1:3536-5243 GCF_055603605.1 Streptomyces sp. NPDC037271 | reverse complement strand
GTTCGGCGGCGTCCTACTCTCCCACAGGGTCCCCCCTGCAGTACCATCGGCGCTGTAAGGCTTAGCTTCCGGGTTCGAAATGTAACCGGGCGTTTCCCCTACGCTATGACCACCGAAACACTATGAAACAGACAACCAGCCACCCCGTGACCACGGGGGTGGGATTGTTCGTGGTTTCAGAACCAACACAGTGGACGCGAGCAACTGAGGACAAGCCCTCGGCCTATTAGTACCGGTCACCTCCACACCTTGCGGTGCTTCCAGATCCGGCCTATCAACCCAGTCGTCTACTGGGAGCCTTAACCCCTCAAGGGGGTGGGAGTCCTCATCTCGAAGCAGGCTTCCCGCTTAGATGCTTTCAGCGGTTATCCCTCCCGAACGTAGCCAACCAGCCATGCCCTTGGCAGGACAACTGGCACACCAGAGGTTCGTCCGTCCCGGTCCTCTCGTACTAGGGACAGCCCTTCTCAAGACTCCTACGCGCACAGCGGATAGGGACCGAACTGTCTCACGACGTTCTAAACCCAGCTCGCGTACCGCTTTAATGGGCGAACAGCCCAACCCTTGGGACCGACTCCAGCCCCAGGATGCGACGAGCCGACATCGAGGTGCCAAACCATCCCGTCGATATGGACTCTTGGGGAAGATCAGCCTGTTATCCCCGGGGTACCTTTTATCCGTTGAGCGACGGCGCTTCCACAAGCCACCGCCGGATCACTAGTCCCGACTTTCGTCCCTGCTCGACCCGTCGGTCTCACAGTCAAGCTCCCTTGTGCACTTACACTCAACACCTGATTGCCAACCAGGCTGAGGGAACCTTTGGGCGCCTCCGTTACTCTTTAGGAGGCAACCGCCCCAGTTAAACTACCCATCAGACACTGTCCCTGATCCGGATCACGGACCCAGGTTAGACATCCAGCACGACCAGACTGGTATTTCAACGACGACTCCCCCTGAACTGGCGTCCAGAGTTCACAGTCTCCCAGCTATCCTACACAAGCCGAACCGAACACCAATATCAAACTGTAGTAAAGGTCCCGGGGTCTTTCCGTCCTGCTGCGCGAAACGAGCATCTTTACTCGTAGTGCAATTTCACCGGGCCTATGGTTGAGACAGTCGAGAAGTCGTTACGCCATTCGTGCAGGTCGGAACTTACCCGACAAGGAATTTCGCTACCTTAGGATGGTTATAGTTACCACCGCCGTTTACTGGCGCTTAAGTTCTCAGCTTCGCCCCACCGAAATGGAGCTAACCGGTCCCCTTAACGTTCCAGCACCGGGCAGGCGTCAGTCCGTATACATCGCCTTACGGCTTCGCACGGACCTGTGTTTTTAGTAAACAGTCGCTTCTCGCTGGTCTCTGCGGCCACCCCCAGCTCACGGAGTAAATCCGATCACCAGAAATGGCCCCCCTTCTCCCGAAGTTACGGGGGCATTTTGCCGAGTTCCTTAACCATAGTTCACCCGAACGCCTCGGTATTCTCTACCTGACCACCTGAGTCGGTTTAGGGTACGGGCCGCCATGAAACTCGCTAGAGGCTTTTCTCGACAGCATAGGATCATCCACTTCACCACAATCGGCTCGGCATCAGGTCTCAGCCCCATGTGCGACGGATTTACCTACCGCACGGCCTACACCCTTACCCCGGGACAACCACCGCCCGGGATGGACTACCTTCCTGCGTCACCCCATCACTCACCTACTACA
>NZ_JBVJVN010000051.1:2073-3444 GCF_055603605.1 Streptomyces sp. NPDC037271 | reverse complement strand
TAATTGCTGCAATGACACGACTTCGGCGGTACGCTTGAGCCCCGCTACATTGTCGGCGCGGAATCACTAGACCAGTGAGCTATTACGCACTCTTTCAAGGGTGGCTGCTTCTAAGCCAACCTCCTGGTTGTCTGTGCGACTCCACATCCTTTCCCACTTAGCGTACGCTTAGGGGCCTTAGTCGATGCTCTGGGCTGTTTCCCTCTCGACCATGGAGCTTATCCCCCACAGTCTCACTGCCGCGCTCTCACTTACCGGCATTCGGAGTTTGGCTAAGGTCAGTAACCCGGTAGGGCCCATCGCCTATCCAGTGCTCTACCTCCGGCAAGAAACACACGACGCTGCACCTAAATGCATTTCGGGGAGAACCAGCTATCACGGAGTTTGATTGGCCTTTCACCCCTAACCACAGGTCATCCCCCAGGTTTTCAACCCTGGTGGGTTCGGTCCTCCACGAAGTCTTACCTCCGCTTCAACCTGCCCATGGCTAGATCACTCCGCTTCGGGTCTTGAGCGTGCTACTAAAACGCCCTATTCGGACTCGCTTTCGCTACGGCTTCCCCACCCGGGTTAACCTCGCAACACACCGCAAACTCGCAGGCTCATTCTTCAAAAGGCACGCAGTCACGAGATGGAAGCAAGCTTCCATCCGACGCTCCCACGGCTTGTAGGCACACGGTTTCAGGTACTATTTCACTCCGCTCCCGCGGTACTTTTCACCATTCCCTCACGGTACTATCCGCTATCGGTCACCAGGGAATATTTAGGCTTAGCGGGTGGTCCCGCCAGATTCACACGGGATTTCTCGGGCCCCGTGCTACTTGGGTGTCTCTCAAACGAGCCGCTGATGTTTCGACTACGGGGGTCTTACCCTCTACGCCGGACCTTTCGCATGTCCTTCGCCTACATCAACGGTTTCTGACTCGTCCCACGGCCGGCAGACCGTAGAAGAGAGATCCCACAACCCCGCACACGCAACCCCTGCCGGGTCTCACACGTATACGGTTTAGCCTCATCCGGTTTCGCTCGCCACTACTCCCGGAATCACGGTTGTTTTCTCTTCCTGCGGGTACTGAGATGTTTCACTTCCCCGCGTTCCCTCCACACTGCCTATGTGTTCAGCAGCGGGTGACAGCCCATGACGACTGCCGGGTTTCCCCATTCGGAAACCCCCGGATCAAAGCCTGGTTGACGACTCCCCGGGGACTATCGTGGCCTCCCACGTCCTTCATCGGTTCCTGGTGCCAAGGCATCCACCGTGCGCCCTTAAAAACTTGGCCACAGATGCTCGCGTCCACTGTGCAGTTCTCAAACAACGACCAACCACCCATCACCCCGAGCCAGCAGCTCGAGTGCACTGGGGCCGGCACT
>NZ_JBVJVN010000050.1:0-5277 GCF_055603605.1 Streptomyces sp. NPDC037271 | reverse complement strand
CCCCCCCCCCCCCCCCCCCCCCCCCCCCACCCCCCCCCCCCCCCCCCCCCCCCCCCCCCCCCCCCCCCCCCCCCCCCCCCCCCCCCCCCCCCCCCACGTTTCTGCTGAGGCGGTCGTGCCTCAGACCTCCTCGTGGGACGCCACGGCGCGGCGCGCGTCCGCGTCCAGGACACCCCAGCTGATCAGCTGCTCGGTGAGGACCGAGGGCGACTGGTCGTAGATGACGGCGAGCGTGCGCAGGTCGTCCTGGCGGATCGAGAGCACCTTGCCGTTGTAGTCACCGCGCTGCGACTGGATCGTGGCCGCGTAACGCTGCAGCGGGCCCGCCTTCTCGGCCGGCACCGTGGCCAGCTGCTCCAGGTCCAGGACCAGCTTCGGCGGCGGCTCGGCGGCACCGCCCGGGGTGGTGCCCGGCAGCAGCTCCTGCACGGGAACGCCGTAGAAATCCGCCAGCTCGGCGAGGCGCTGCACGGTGACGGCACGGTCGCCGCGCTCGTACGAACCGACCACGACGGCCTTCCAGCGGCCCTGGGACTTCTCCTCGACACCGTGGAGGGAAAGGCCCTGCTGGGTGCGGATGGCCCGGAGCTTGGCCCCGAGCTGTTTGGCGTATTCGCTGGACATATGGCTCCCCGGACAAGGTGTCGACGCGGCCTGCTGTGTTGCGTGCCGCTCGGCTGGTAACTCACTGTGAGGTTACGCAGCGTTACTCTCCTGCGTCAAGCCGAATGGTCCGCACCGGCTCTTCCGTGGTATCCGCGATCCGTTACTCCGAGCGGGTGACGCGGACGCGGCACAAGGGTGACGGGGGAGTGTTCGGGGTGCCGTCGGAGGCGCTCTTGTGAGCCTGATACCGTAGGTGGCGCATATCCGACGTCCTTTAACGTCCGTCCCGTGAGGCGGAGAAGGAGGTCCGTTTCTTATGGACAAGCGGCAGAACCATCAGCAGGACGTGCGGCAGAACGCACGCGAGAACACCCCGCCGGACACGCGGTCCGAAGCGCGGCCCGTTCTCGAAGGGCCCGACATCGCACGGGTCCTGACCCGCATCGCCCACGAGATCGTCGAACGCGCCAAGGGCGCCGACGACGTGGTGCTCCTCGGCATTCCGACCCGGGGTGTCTTCCTGGCCCGGCGGCTCGCCGAAAAGCTCGAGCAGATCACCGAACGCAAGATGCCGGTCGGCTCGCTCGACATCACCATGTACCGCGACGACCTGCGCATGCACCCGCCGCGTGCGCTGGCCCGCACCGAGATTCCCGGTGACGGCATCGACGGCCGGCTGGTCGTCCTGGTCGACGACGTGCTCTTCTCCGGCCGCACCATCCGGGCCGCCCTCGACGCGCTGAACGACATCGGCCGTCCGCGCGCGGTGCAGCTCGCGGTCCTCGTCGACCGCGGTCACCGCGAACTGCCCATCCGCGCCGACTACGTCGGCAAGAACCTCCCCACGTCACTGCGGGAGACGGTCAAGGTCCAGCTCGCCGAGGAGGACGGTCGCGACACCGTGCTGCTCGGCGCGAAGCCGGCCGCCCCGGGCGCCCACCACTAGCACCTCGCGAACGCGTACCGCCGTGCCGTACGCCCGCCCGGTGTGCCCACGCGCGCGCCCGGCCGCCCGAATTATCCCGTTCTTCCGCATGAATCGCCTTACGGAGCCTGACAGATGCAGCGTCATCTCATCTCGGCCGCCGACCTCACCCGCGACGACGCCGTCCTGATCCTCGACACCGCCGAGGAGATGGCCCGGGTCGCCGACCGGCCGATCAAGAAACTGCCCACCCTGCGCGGCCGTACCGTCGTCAACCTCTTCTTCGAGGACTCGACGAGGACCCGGATCTCCTTCGAGGCCGCCGAGAAGCGCCTGTCCGCGGACGTCATCAACTTCACCGCCAAGGGGTCGAGCGTCTCCAAGGGCGAGTCCCTGAAGGACACCGCCCAGACCCTGGAGGCCATGGGCGTCGACGCGGTCGTCATCCGGCACGGCGCCTCCGGCGCGCCGTACCGCCTGGCCACCTCGGGCTGGATCGACGCCCACGTCATCAACGCCGGCGACGGCACCCACCAGCACCCCACCCAGGCCCTGCTGGACGCGTTCACCATGCGCCGCCGCCTGGTCGGCCGCGACGCCGGCCTCGGCAAGGACCTGGACGGGCGCCGGATCACCCTCGTCGGCGACATCCTGCACAGCCGGGTCGCCCGTTCCAACGTCGACCTGCTGCACACCCTCGGCGCCGAGGTCACCCTCGTCGCGCCGCCCACCCTGCTGCCGGTCGGCGTGGAGACCTGGCCCTGCGAGGTCTCGTACGACCTCGACTCGACGCTGACCAAGTCCGACGCGGTGATGCTGCTGCGCGTGCAGCGCGAGCGCATGAACGCCGCGTTCTTCCCGACCGAGCGCGAGTACACCCGGCGCTACGGTCTCGACGGCGACCGCATGGCCAAGATGCCCGACCACGCCATCGTGATGCACCCCGGCCCGATGGTCCGCGGCATGGAGATCACCGCGGAGGTCGCCGACTCCGACCGCTGCACCGCCGTCGAGCAGGTCACCAACGGCGTGTCCATCCGGATGGCCGTCCTGTACCTGCTGCTCGGCGGCAACGAACCCGCCGCTACCCACGCCCGCACCACCGAGGAGAAGTAAGACAGATGAGCAAGACCCTGATCCGCGGTGCGAAGGTGCTCGGCGGCGAGCCGCAGGACGTGCTGATCGACGGCTCCGTCATCGAGGCGGTCGGCCGCGGCCTGTCCGCCGACGGCGCCGAGGTCGTCGAGGCCGACGGCAAGGTGCTGCTGCCCGGCCTGGTCGACCTGCACACCCACCTGCGCGAGCCCGGCCGCGAGGACTCCGAGACCGTCCTGACCGGCACCCGCGCGGCGGCGACCGGCGGCTACACCAACGTCTTCGCCATGGCCAACACCTTCCCGGTCGCCGACACCGCCGGCGTCGTCGAGCAGGTCTGGCGGCTCGGCAAGGAGTCCGGCTACTGCGACGTGCAGCCCATCGGCGCCGTCACCGTCGGCCTGGAGGGCAGCAAGCTCGCCGAGCTGGGTGCCATGCACGAGTCCGCGGCCGGCGTCACCGTCTTCTCCGACGACGGCAAGTGCGTCCACGACGCCGTGATCATGCGCCGCGCCCTGGAGTACGTGAAGGCCTTCGGCGGCGTCGTCGCCCAGCACGCCCAGGAGCCCCGGCTGACCGAGGGCGCCCAGATGAACGAGGGCGTCGTCTCCGCCGAGCTGGGCCTCGGGGGCTGGCCGGCCGTCGCCGAGGAGTCGATCATCGCCCGGGACGTGCTGCTCGCCGAGCACGTCGGCTCCCGCGTCCACATCTGCCACCTGTCCACGGCGGGCAGCGTCGAGATCGTCCGCTGGGCCAAGTCCCGCGGCATCGACGTCACCGCCGAGGTCACCCCGCACCACCTGCTCCTCACCGACGAGCTGGTCCGCTCCTACAACCCGGTCTACAAGGTCAACCCGCCGCTGCGCACCGAGCGCGACGTGATGGCCCTGCGCGAGGCGCTCGCCGACGGCACGATCGACATCGTCGCCACCGACCACGCCCCGCACCCGCACGAGGACAAGGACTGCGAGTGGGCCGCCGCCGCCATGGGCATGGTGGGCCTGGAGACCGCGCTGTCGGTGGTCCAGGAGACCATGGTGGACACGGGCCTGCTGGACTGGGCCGGCGTCGCCGACCGGATGTCCGTCAAGCCCGCGCAGATCGGACAGGCCACCGGACACGGCCGTCCCGTCTCGGCTGGTGAGCCCGCCAACCTCACCCTCGTCGACACGGCATACCGTGGCCAGGTGGACCCCGCGGGCTTCGCCTCGCGCAGCCGCAACACCCCCTACGAGGGGCGTGAGCTGCCGGGCCGTGTGACGCACACGTGGCTGCGGGGCAAGGCCACGCTCGTCGACGGGAAGCTCACGTGACACCTGTAATCCTGCTGGCCGCCGAGAAGGAATCGGCGGAAGTGACCGACTGGGCCGCCCGCATCGGCTGGGTCGTCGGCCTCGGCCTGTTCGTCGCGCTCGTCTACTGGCTGATGCGCGAGGGCTGGAAGTGGCGCAGCACCCTCCAGGGCGACCTGCCCGAGCTGCCCACCGCGCCGGAACAGCCGGGCCCGGCCAGACTGACGATGAGCGGCCGCTACCACGGCTCCACCAGCGCCGGGCAGTGGCTGGACCGCATCGTGGCGCACGGCCTGGGCACCCGCAGCCGGGTCGAGCTCACGCTGACGGACGCGGGCCTGGACGTCGTACGCCCCGGCGCGAACGACTTCTTCGTCCCCGTCACGGCGCTGCGCGAGGCCCGGCTCGACAAGGGCATCGCCGGCAAGGTGCTCACCGAGGGCGGCCTGCTGGTCGTCACCTGGGAGCACGGCGACAAGCTGATCGACTCCGGCTTCCGCTCCGACCACGCGGCCGAGCACAACGAGTGGGTCGAGACACTGAACGACATGATCAAGAAGACGGAAACGGAAGGCGCACGATGACGACCTCCACCCGGGGAGCTGTGAAAACTCCCGCCGTACTCGTCCTGGAGGACGGCCGGATCTTCCGCGGCCGTGCCTACGGGGCCGTGGGGGCCACCTTCGGCGAAGCCGTGTTCTCCACCGGCATGACCGGCTACCAGGAGACCCTCACCGACCCGTCGTACCACCGCCAGGTGGTCGTGATGACCGCCCCGCACGTGGGCAACACCGGCGTCAACGACGAGGACATGGAGTCCAAGAAGATCTGGGTCTCCGGCTACGTCGTGCGCGACCCCGCGCGCGTGCCCTCCAACTGGCGCTCCACGCGCTCGCTGGACGAGGAGCTGGCCGCCCAGGGCGTCGTCGGCATCTCCGGCATCGACACCCGCGCCCTCACCCGCCACCTGCGCGAGCGCGGCGCCATGCGCGTCGGCATCTTCAGCGGGGACGCGATCCAGGACGACGCCGCGCTGCTGGCCCGCGTCCAGGAAGCCCCCGAGATGACCGGCGCCGACCTCTCCGCCGAGGTCGCCACCACCGAGGCGTACGTCGTCCCGGCGATCGGCGGGAAGAAGTTCACCGTCGCCGCCGTCGACCTCGGCATCAAGGGCATGACGCCGCGCCGGATGGCCGAGCGCGGCATCGAGGTGCACGTGCTGCCGGCGACGGCGACCGTCGAGGACGTCTACGCCGTCAACCCCGACGGTGTGTTCTTCTCCAACGGCCCCGGTGACCCGTCCACCGCCGACCACCCGGTCTCCGTGATGCGGGGCGTTCTGGAGCGCGGTACTCCGCT
>NZ_JBVJVN010000049.1:0-5338 GCF_055603605.1 Streptomyces sp. NPDC037271 | reverse complement strand
CACCTCACCCGAGCCCAACAACCGGCCCGGACCGGACGAACCCCCCGACAGCACACTCGGAGCGGCCGAAGGCACCGTCCCAGCCCCACCAGCCTCACTCGAGACTTCCTCACCTTCGGCCGACAGGCCGGCCACCAGCGCGATGCCCTGTTCCCGGCCAGGGCCCTCGCTCCCCGTCGAGGAGCCTTGACCCCGGCCATCACTCTCCAGGGACACTCCCGGGCTCGGTCGCCGCACGGCACCTATATCCCTTGGCAGGGTCTGCTCATTGATCTCGGCCTGCTGCACCACACCCGCAGCAACCACATCACCGGAGCCGTCACCAGCCGCAGACTGGGGCGAAGTGTTGACCTGGCCGACCGGACGGGCACCAGGCCCCGATTCATCAGCGTCCGGATTCCACGTACCAGTACGATCCAGCTCCGCAAACTCCGACAGGCTCTCGGGCGGGGCGTCGTGGACACCCTCCCGCCACTCAACCTCATCAGTGTCCGGATTCCACGTACCAGTACGATCCAGCTCCCTGTCGTAGACACTCACAACAGCCCGTGCATCGATCAATCCCGTGAAAGTAACCTCCCGCTCCATAGGGAAGGAATTCCACGCTGCTTGCCGATCGAAAGTGCCATTGACATCAACACCGGTAGGGTCACCGTTACGCGACGAGTCAATCCCATATCGAAAGCGGCTCGAACGATGCCACAATTCACGATCACGAGTGGTCGAGACGAACTGCGCTGCGGGATTACGTCTCGCCCATTTCCGCAGATCCACAACGCTCTCGGGGTCGTCAGCATGGAAACCCACGCGGAAGATCTCTTCCGGCGGACGGTTCGAGAACCGCCACAGCTTCTCCCCCTTAAGGCTTTCCACCACATAGTCGCGATCCAGTTCGTGCACCATGCGGTAGTCCACCGCAGGCGCCGCATCTACCGCGGCGTCGCCGCTGACTCGCGTCTCCTGCGTCACAGCAGGGGAAACATCGTCGGAAAGGGCAACCGACTCCGTAGCAGGTTGGGCGGTCGGCCGCACCACCACCGCGTCTGCCTCACCATCGGCAGCGCCAGCAACAGGGTGCGCGGCCGCCCTCGGATCGGACTCCGACCCGAGCCCCTCGTCGAACCCGAGCCCCTCGTCGGAAGGGACCGGGGCCGGCAGGTCCTCCAACTCGTCCAAGCGCGCCTCGTCCAGGAACGCGCTCAGCCCGGCAGGAACGTCCTCCGAGAATGACCGCTGCGGGTGAAGCCGCTGCACTGGCAGTTCCGGCCCCCCCGCAACCGCATACAGATCAGCAATCCTCATCCAGGTCGCCAATGGCAGAATGCCCCTACCATACCTGCACTCTTCCAATTTCTTCGCCGTGGTGCCGTCTCCAAGGTAGTCGGCAATGTATGCGAACTCCCTCTCCTTGTGCAGCCACTCCAATTGCTGCCGAGCGACCTTCAACTGCGGCGCATCGCGGTACGTGTCCCGCAAAAGATGGATCGCTTCCACCACCTTGGACGACACCCGGTCCCATTCCTCGTCCTTGATGGCCGTCATGTCGCCATCACGGGGACGGACACCAAGCCTCTCGAGCTCCTTGCGCAGGGCATTCAGCGAACTCAGTTTGGGCACCAGATCATCCACGGCCTCCTTCAAGAAGGATTGCTGCGGGCCAAGCGGCTCCACTGGCAGTTCCGTCCCCACCTCAGCCGCATACAGACCATCAATCCTCTTCAAGGTCGCCAATGGCAGACGTATTCGATATCTATTGAAATTTGACAATTGCTTCGCCGTGGTGCCGTCTCCAAGGTGGCCGGCGATGTATACGTACGTCTTCCACTTAAGCAGCGACTTCAATTGTTCCCGAGCGACCTTCACCCCGTCTGCGTACCGCGGCGCATCGCGGTACTTTTCCCGATAACGATGGATCGCGTCCACCACCTTGGACGACACGAATTCCCAGTCCTCGTCCTGGATGGCCGCCCTGTCGTCAATACCTGCACCAATCTCGTCGAACAGGTCGTTCAGCGACCTCAGTTTGGACCTCAGATCATCAACGGCCTCCTTCAGCCCCAGCCGCACATCACTGCCGGCCCCGCCCCGGTCCGAGGCACCAACTGCACCGGACGCAGCCTCACCCACCGCAGACGAAAGCCCCACCGATCCAGCCGAACCCGCGAACTCCTCCGAGCCCTCCAGGTCCACGTCGGCAGGCTCGCCCGGCGAAACAGGGCTCGGATCGGACTCCGACCCGAGCAGCGCAGCCACCTCGGCCCACTCGTCCGCACCCACCTCCGCAGGCTCGCCCGGCGAAACAGGTCTCGGATCGGACTCCGACCCGAGCAGCGCAGCCGTGACCGTATCCACGAACCCCGCTGCCGGCGGGTCCTCCAACTCGTCCAAGCGCGCCTCGTCCAGGAGCGCGCGCAGCCCGGCAGAAACCTCCTCCGAGCCCTCCATGTCCACGTCGGCAGGCTCGCCCGGCGAAACAGACTGCGGACCGAAGTCCGACCCGAACAGCGCAGCGATGGCCACGGATGCTCCTTCCAGCGCTGCCTGATCGCTGTCCGCGCCCTCCTCTCTCACGCCCTCGCCACCACCGCCGGCGACGGCCTCAACCTCGACACGGCGCCGCTTCGGCCCATGCTGTGCGCTTCGATCGGTGTCGTCCTCCTCTACCGAAGGCTCCGACCCACCGTGCCGCTTGCCACCCCCCGCAACGAGGCCACTCTCCGCAAACTCCGTTTGGGACGTTCGGGGCGCCTCGACACTGTCATCCACCCCGTCCGCCGCCGGAGCAACAGCCTGGGCACCCGGACGCACGGCCGGCCCCGAGTACTCCTCGGCCAGAGCGAAAACGGCCGCGTCCTCATCCACCGACCCGCCAGCCCACGCCCGCGACCCCACGACCTCCCCGTCATCACCGGGAAACACACCGAAGTCCCCGAAGTCCCCGGACTCCATATCCACATCGAACCCGAGCCCGTCCTCGAACCCGAGCCCCTCGTCGGAACGGACCGGGGCTGCCGGCCGCGCATACGCCGTCTCCTGCACGACACGGGGCTTCGGAGCCCCGACTCCGTGGTGGAGGAAGGGGCTCAGGATGTCGGCGATCTGCCCGAGCTCATGAGGCGTGAGCCCGTAGGACCGCCCCGGCTCACCGAGGTTGATCGGGCCCATCAGATCCCATCGGCCCTCACCCGCCTGCTGCGCCTCATCCCCATGAGAAGTCAGCCGCACCCCCAGCGGCCGACCCTGCTCATCACGCGGCGACGCCAACAAGGCCCGCTCACCATCACGGGCCCCATCATCATGGGCCTGTACATCACGGGGCCCGTAACCGTGCGCGATTTCATGGGCAAGCAGCACACGAGACGCCTGCGTGTACCAGACGTTCTGCACCATGTCCCCAGGGGCCTGAGGCTGCCCGTCCTTGACCTGGACCACGTCATGCGCGTCCGCCTCGGAATCGACGAACTCCACCGCAAGCTCCAACCGCGGCCCCGGCAGATGCGGGCCATGGACCAGACCCTCCGGCTGGACAGCCGGCAACCGGCTCCCTTGCGCGTTCAACTCCGCCAAACCCGCGAAGGCGTTGCGCCGCATCACCTCCACCCGACCCGAATCCACACCCTGGTCGTCGAGGAAGATCCGGCGGGTCAGGCGGACCGTCTCCTGACCGGGCCGGTCACCGGCATACCACTCCCAAAGAAACCCGACCTCCGTCCACTCACCCGACTTACGCGACCCGCCCGGCAGTACCCGACCAGGCAACCCGCCCTCGCCAACCTCCACGACGAACGCTTCCCCCGACCGCGGGATGAAACGATCAGTACGCACCTCACCCGAACCCAACAACCGGCCCGGAGACGAACCTTCCGACAGCACACTCGGACCCGCCGAAGGCACCGCCTCAGCCCCACCAGCCTGCGTCGAGGAGTCCTCAACCCGGCCATCACCCAGGGACAACACACCGGGGCCCGCCCGCCGTGCGGCATCGACAGCCTCCGGCACGGTCTGCTCATCAGTCTCGGCCTGCTGCACCATGTCCGAGGCACCAACTGCACCGGACGCAGCCTCACCCACCGCATACGAAAGCCCCACCGATCCAGCCGAACCCGCGAACTCCTCCGAGCCCTCCATGTCCACGTCGGCAGGCCCGCCCGTCGAAACAGACTGTGGACCGGACTCCGACCCGAGCAGCGCATCGAAGGCCGCGGATGCTGCTTCCGGGTCTGCCTGGCCGCTGCTCGCGCCCTCGTCTCCCACGCCCTCGCCACCACCGCCGGTGACGGCCTCTACCTCGATACGGCGCCGCTTCGGCCCATGCTGTGCGCTTCGATCGGTGTCGTCCTCGTCTGCCGAAGGCTCCGAACCACCGTGCCGCTTGCCACCCCCCGCAACGAGGCCACTGTCCGCAGACTCCGTCTGGGACGTTCGGGGCACCTCGACACTGTCATGCACGGCCGGCCCCGAGTACTCCTCGGCCAGATCGGCCAGAGCGATAACGTCCGCGTCCTCTTCATCAGCGTCCGGATTCCACGTACCAGTACGATCCAGCTCCGCAAACTCCGACAGGCTCTCGGACGGGGCGTCGTGGACACCCTTCCGCCACTTAACCTCATCAGTGTCCGGATTCCACGTACCAGTACGACCCAGCTCCCTGTCGTAGACACTCACAACAGCCCGTGCATCGATCAATCCCGTGAAAGCAACCTCCTGCTCCTCAGGGAAGGCATGCCACAGTTTTGCCCGATCGAAAGTGGCATTGACATCAACACCGGTAGGGTCACCGTTACGCGACGAGTCAATCCCATATCGATAACGCTTCTCGCCCTTGTGATCTTTGAACCACAAGTCCTGATTACGAGTGGTCGAGACGAACTGCGCATCGGGATTCTCACACGACCAGTCAAAAAGATCCACAACGTTCTCGGGGTTGTCAGCGTGGAAACCCTCGCGGAAGATCTCCTCCGGCGGGTGGTTCGAGAACCGCCACAGCTTCTCCCCCTTAAGGCTTTCCACCACATAGTCGCGATCCAGTTCGTGCACCATGCGGTAGTCCACCGCAGGCGCCGCATCCACCACGGCGTCGCCGCTGACTCGCGTCTCCTGCGTCACAGCAGGGGAAACATCGTCGGAAAGGGCAGCCGACTCCGTAGCAGGTCGGGTGGTCGGCCGCTCCACGCCCGCGTCTGCCTCACCCCCGGCAGCGCCAGCAACAGGGAACCGGTCCTGAAGGGCGCGGGCACCAATAGGAAGGTAGGGGGTCAGTACGTCTGCGATCTGCTGGAGATGGTCGGAGGTGATGACGATGTGCGATTGAGGATTCTCGAACTTCCCCATCAAGCTC
>NZ_JBVJVN010000048.1:0-5500 GCF_055603605.1 Streptomyces sp. NPDC037271 | reverse complement strand
CCCCACCACACCCGACGCGCCGGCATCTCCTCATTCGGCATCAGCGGCACCAACGCCCACATCATCCTCGCCGAACCCCCCACCCCACCCACCACGCCCGGAGCCGGCCCGGGGGACGACGCGTCCTCCCCCTCCTTGTGGGTGCTGTCCGGCCGTACCGAACCGGCGCTGCGCGCCCAGGCCACGGCACTCGTCGACGCGGTGGACTCCCTCGATGACGTGTCCGACCGTGACCTCGGACGTGCCCTGGCCACCACCCGTACCGCCCTCGAGCACCGCGCGGCCGTCACCGCCGAGGACCGCGCCGAGGCCGTCGCGGCGCTGGCCGCGCTCGGCCGCGGCGAACCGCACCCCGCCCTGGCTCTCGGCACGGCGCACCCCGACGACGGCCTCGCCTACCTCTTCACCGGGCAGGGCAGCCAACGCGTCGGCATGGGCCGCGAGTTGTACGAGCACGAGCCGGTCTTCGCCGCCGCCCTCGACGCGGTGTGCGGCGAACTCGACGCCTGCCGCGGCTCCGTGCCCGGCACACCGCCGATCCGGGAGGTGATGTTCCACGACGCCGAGGCGCTCGACCGGACCGAGAACACGCAGAGCGCGCTCTTCGCCCTCCAGGTGGCGCTGTTCCGGCTGCTGGAACACCAGGGTCTGGCACCGGACGCCGTACTCGGCCACTCCATCGGCGAGTTCGCCGCCGCACACGTCGCCGGGATCCTCACCCTGCCCGACGCCTGTGCCCTGGTCACCGCGCGCGGCCGGCTCATGCAGGCACTGCCGCCCGGCGGCGCGATGACGGCCGTCCAGGCGTCGCAGGACGAGGTCCGCGCGCTGCTGGAGGGCCGCGAGCACGAGGTGAGCATCGCCGCCGTCAACGGCCCCGCGGCCGTCGTCGTCTCCGGTGACGTCGAGGCCGTCGAACAGGTCGCCGCCACGTTCGCCGCCGCCGGCCGCAAGACGCGCCGGCTCGTCGTCAGTCACGCCTTCCACTCGCACCGCATGGACGGGATGCTCGACGCGTTCGCCGCCGTCACCGCGGAGATCCGGTACGCGGAGCCGCGCATCGCCATGGTGTCCACCGTCACCGGCCGGCCGGTCGACGTCACCGCCGACTACTGGGTCCGGCAAGTGCGCCGGGAAGTACGGATGTCCGACGGTCTGGCCGCACTCCACGACCTCGGGATCCGTACCTTCCTCGAACTCGGTCCGGACGGTGTGCTGTCGGCACTGGGCCGGGACTGCCTGGACGACGACGCACTGGCGTTCGTCCCGGTGCTGCGCCGCGGCCGGCCCGAGCGCCGCACCCTGGCCGGCGCACTCGGCGCCCTGCACGTCCGCGGCCAAAGCCCGGACTGGCACGCCGTGTTCGGCCCGGGGCGGACGCCCGGGCTGCCCACGTACGCCTTCCAGCGGGAGCGCTACTGGCTGACCGCGCACGGCACCGAAGGACCGGCCGGCCACCCGCTGCTCGGCCCCGCCGTCGAGCTCGCCGAATCCGGACAGGTCGCGCTGACCGCCCGGCTCAGCCGCCGCAACCACCCGTGGCTCGCCGACCACGCCGTCCTCGGCTCGGTCCTGCTGCCCGGCACCGCCTTCCTCGAACTCGCCGCGCGCGCGGGCTCGCAGACCGGCACCCCGCATGTCGCCGAACTCACCCTGGTCGCCCCTCTGGCGCTTCCCGAGGAGGGCCGCACCGAGGTGCAGGTCGTCGTGGCCGCGCCCGGCGACGACGGTCAGCGCGCGCTGACCGTGCACGCCCGCGCCGAGATGCCGGACGGCACCACCGAGCCGTGGACGCTGCACGCCACCGGCGCCCTCGCCCCGCGCGGCGCAGCCCCCACGACCGCCGCGGGCCGGCCCGCCGAGGCCGAGGCCCTCCCCATGGACGGCTGCTACGACGAACTGTCCGCCGCGGGCTACGCCTACGGCCCGGTCTTCCGGGGCCTGCGCGCCAGGTGGCGGCACGGCGGGGACCTGCACGCCGAGGTGGCTCTGCCGCCGTCCGTCACCGACGCCGCGTCCTACGGGCTGCACCCGGCGCTGCTCGACGCGGCCCTGCACCCGATCGTCATGGCCGCGCTGGACGACGGCGGCCGCCGGCTGCTGCCCTTCTCCTGGCGCGGCGTGACCGTCCACCGGCCCGGCGCCCGTACCGCCCGCGCCCTGATCACCACCACCGGTCCGGACGCGGTGTCGCTGACGCTGCTGGACGAGTCCCGCGCGGTGATCGCCGAGGTCGAGGAGCTGGTGCTGCGCCCGGTGAGCGACGACGTGGCCGTCCCGCGGTCGCTCCACCACCTGGCCTGGAAACCTGTCACGGCGGGCCGGGAACCGTCCCCGTCGGCCGCCGTACTCGGCTCCGCCGACCTGGACGTCGGCCCGCGGTACACCGACCTCACGGCCCTGGGTCACGCCCTCGACGCGGGAGTTCCCGCCCCGGCGGTGGTCTTCGCGCCGCTCATGGACCCCGCGGACGGTACGGCGGCCGGACCCCGGCCCACCGTGCACCGCGCGCTCGCCCTGCTCCAGGCGTGGCTGGCCGACGACCGGCTCGCCGACTCCCGGCTGGTGCTCGTCACCCGGGCAGCCGTGGCCACGGCACCGGACGCCGACGTGGATCCCGACGGCGCGGCCGTATGGGGTCTGGCACGCTCGGCGCAGACCGAGAACCCCGGGCGGGTCGGGCTGCTGGACGTGGAGTCGGCGGCCGACTGCCGTGGCGTCCTGCCGCTGATCGGCACGGAGCCGCAGCTCGCGGTACGGGACGGGGCGTCGCTGGTGCCCCGGCTCGGCCGGGCGACGGCCGACGGTGCCCTGGTCCCCCCTGCCGGGGCGGCCGCCTGGCGGCTGACGGTACGCGACCGCGGGACCCTGGACCACCTGGCTCTCGAACCCTGCCCGGAGGCCCTGGCCCCGCTGGCCGAGGGCGAGATACGCGTCGCGGTGCGCGCCGCGGGCGTCAACTTCCGTGACGTACTGAACACCCTCGGTCTCTACCCGGGCGACCCCGGTCTGCTCGGCCTCGAGGGGGCCGGTGTGGTCACCGAGGTGGGTCCCGGCGTCACCGGTCTCGGCGTCGGCGACCGCGTCATGGGCCTGTTCTCCGGGGCGTTCGGTCCGGTGGCCGTCGCCGACCAGCGGCGGGTCGCCGCCATGCCCGACGACTGGACGTACGCTCAGGCGGCGTCCGCGCCCATCGTGTTCCTGACCGCCTACCACGCCCTGGTCGGCCTCGCCGGCCTGGGCGCGGGCGAGCGTGTCCTGGTCCACGCCGCCGCGGGCGGCGTCGGTATGGCCGCCGTCCAACTGGCCCGGCATCTGGGGGCGGAGGTCTACGGAACGGCGGGCCCCGGCAAATGGGACGCTCTGCGTGCCCTCGGCCTGGACGGGGCGAACCTGGCGTCGTCGCGCACCCTGGACTTCGAGACCGCGTTCGGCGCGGCCACCGAGGGCCGCGGCATGGACGTGGTACTGAACTCGCTCTCCGGTGAGTTCGTGGACGCCTCCCTGAGGTTGCTGCCGCGCGGGGGGCGCTTCGTGGAGATGGGCAAGACCGATCTGCGCTCCCCGGAGCTGGTGGCGGCGGACCACCCCGGGGTGGACTACCACTTCTTCGACCTGCTCCAGGAGCCGGCCGAGCGGATCGCCGAACTGCTCACGGCCGTCCTGCGGTTGCTGTCGACGGGGGCGCTGACCCCGCTGCCGCTCAGCACCTGGGACGTCCGCCGGGCACCGGAGGCCTTCCGGCACGTCAGCCAGGCCCGGCACATCGGCAAGGTCGTCCTCACCCTGCCCGCCGCCCTCGACCCGGACGGTACGGTCCTGGTCACCGGCGCCACCGGTGCCCTCGGCGGACTGGTCGCGCGGCACCTGGTCGCCGAGCACGGGGCCCGCCGTCTGCTGCTGGTCAGCCGTCGCGGCCCCGACGCGCCGGGCGCCACGGAACTCGTCTCGGAGCTCACCGGGTTGGGCGCCGAGGTCTCCCTCGCGGCCTGTGACACCGCCGACCGTGACGCGCTCGCGCGGCTGCTGGCCGGCGTGCGGCTCACCGCCGTCGTCCATGCCGCAGGGGTGCTCGACGACGGCGTCATCACCGCGCTCACCCCCGAACGCCTCGACACGGTGCTCGCCGCCAAGGCCACCGCGGCCCGTCACCTGCACGAGCTGACCGTGGACCAGGACCTCGCGGCCTTCGTCCTCTTCTCCTCCGTCATGGGTGTCATCGGTGGCGCCGGTCAGGGCAACTACGCCGCCGCCAATGCCTACCTGGACGCCCTGGCCCAGCATCGCAAGGCGCGGCGCCTGCCCGCGCTCTCCCTGGCCTGGGGGATGTGGGCGGACACCGCGGGGAGGCCGGGCGCCGCCGGAATGGCGGGCTCCCTTTCCAGTGCCGACCAGGGACGGATCGCCAGGACCGGCCTCTCCCCCATCGACCGGGCGGAGGGCCTGGCCCTGCTCGACGCGGCGCTGCGCACGGACGCCGCCGTGCTCGTGCCCGCGCCCTTCGACCGTGCCGCGCTCGGCGCGTTGGGGCCTCAACTGCCCACCGTGCTCCAGGACCTGGCACCGGCCGCGCCTCGCCCGGACCAGGCGCCGACCACCGCCGCGGCCTCACCGACCGAGACCTTGCGGGACCGGCTCGCCGCGCTGAGCCCGGCCGAGCAGAAGGAACTGCTGCTGGATCTCGTCCGCGTGCAGACCGCGGTCGTACTCGGCAGGTCCTCGGCGGCCGGCATTCCCGCCGACCGGCCTTTCAAGGACATGGGCTACGACTCGCTCACTCTCGTGGAACTACGCAACAGGCTGCAGACCAGCGTCGATCTGCGGCTGCCCGCCACCCTCCTCTTCAACTGCCCGACCCCGCTGGCGGTCGTGGCCCATCTGCACACCGAACTGGCACCGGCCGTCGCGGAGTCCGCCGGCCCCACCGACTCGGGGACCGTACCGGGTCTGGCCGAACTCGACCGGCTGGAAGCGGCCCTCGCCGAGCTGCCGGGTGACACCCAGGACGACGTCAGAGCCGAAATCGTCCAACGACTCCAGACCCTGGCGGCCCGTGTGCCGGCTCAACGGGCCGGTACCGACGACAACGATCTGACCTCACGGGTGGAGTCGGCGTCGGTCGACGAACTCCTCGCGTTCATCGACTCCGAACTCTGACCGCACGTCCGCATCGCCCGGACCCTCACCCTGATCATCCTGTTCGCGCATGCGGCACGCTCGGGCACGTCTCACGGGCAGTCGTGCCCCGGACCGCACACGCACAGCTTCACGACGCCTACGGGGGCATCATCACCATGGCAACACCGGACAACGACAAGCTGGTCGAATACCTCAAGCGCCTCACCGTCGACCTCCACCAGTCCCGTCAGCGGGTCCGTGAACTGGAGTCGGGAGCCAACGATCCGATCGTGATCGTCGGTATGGGGTGCCGTTTCCCGGGCGGTGTGGACTCGCCGGAGGCGCTGTGGCAGGTCGTCGCCCAGCAGCGCGACGTGATCTC
>NZ_JBVJVN010000047.1:0-6156 GCF_055603605.1 Streptomyces sp. NPDC037271 | reverse complement strand
GGTGAGTCGAGCTTGATGGGGAAGTTCGAGAATCCTCAATCGCACATCGTCATCACCTCCGACCATCTCCAGCAGATCGCAGACGTACTGACCCCCTACCTTCACCCCGGCGTCAGCACGCGTCGGGAGCAGGTCACTGCCGACGGCAGTGACCTGGACGACGAGTTGGCATCGTCCGATGCGATGCCGGCAGTGTCGTACGGGCAGGCTGGTACGCCATTGCTGATCCAACCCACCGCTGGGCGTTCGGGTCTTCCAGCGGCGAGAGGCGTGGACTTCGAAGGGCAAGGGGGCGAGGTCGAGTCTTCGAGTGTGCAGGGTGAGTACGCTTGGTCGGATTCGGGTGGGTCGGCTCAGCGGTTGGTCGAGGCCCTTGACGCGTGGCGGCCTTCGGACACGGAGTCTGACGTGGAGTCGGTTGCAGCGTTCGATGGTGCTTCGGTCGGTTCCGGGGTCTTGGATGCGTCGTCGAGTCTGTCGAAGCCGCCGAGTCTGACGATGTCGTGGGCTGATGAGTCCCCGATGTGGGATGTGATGCCTGAGGTGGGGGCGGCGCCTCTGGTTCGTGACCCCTGGTGGAAGGTGCCCAGTTGGGGTGAGCGCGTGGTTCGGAACACGCTGGAGGGTTGGTGGCTCGGCCTTCGCGGGCCAGGCCGCGTGCCGGCCTCTGGGGAGGAGCATCCGGCTGCCCATGAACTCGTCCACGGATTCGGTGTCCGTGACGACGATGCCCCGCCGCAGGCCCTGCTCACGCCTGGCGGGCGTGGCAAGCAGGTGCTCTCTGCGGGTGAATCGAGCCTGATGGGCGAATTCGTGATCTTGGACACGGAGTCTGACGTGGAGTCGGTTGCACTGTTGAAGTCGTCGAGGTCGTCGGCTGGTGGATCCCCGTCGTTGCAGGTGCTGGAGGTGGGGGCGGCGCCTCTGGTTCGTGACTCCGGGTGGAAGATGCCCAGCTGGGGTAGGAACGTGGTCCGGAACAAGGTGATGGGTTGGCTCGGCCTTCGCGGGCCAGGCCGCGTGTCGGCCTCTGGGGAGGAGCCGGGCCAGGGTGTGGCGGTGCCTGCTGCGGGGCGTCTGGCCGAGTCCGGTGAAGTGGTGCCGTCGGCGGATTCCCCGTCGGCTGGGACGTCACAGGCCCCTCAACCCACCAGCGTGGATCCGGCGCTGGCGAGACGCAGTTTCGAGTCGGGTGAGCTTGCCCATTCGGTTGCGTCCGGCGGCGGCGGTCGCTTTGATCACCCGTCGGCTTCGAGTGAGCGTGATCAGACTGAGCAGACCCGCCGTGTTCCGACGGAGCCGCATGGCGCGGATGTCCGGAGTGGTACGGGGCGTGCCGCCAGTGAGAGCGGAGAGGGTATCGGTGATGCCCTCACGGGGAGTGGGGGGGCCGTAGGCGCCGATGTGAACCAGGTGTCGCCCGCCGACGTCACCGCCGGCGCTGCCAGTCCTGCACGCAGTGTCCGTGGCCATCAGGAACCCTTGGCGGCTGGTGGTGGCACCTTGCCAGGGCAGAACCCGAACCAGACCGCAGCCGAGGAAGATCTTAGCGCGAAGATCGCAGATCTGCTGCGCTCTCCGGCTGTGCTGGAGGTCCCGGTGGAGCTCAGCGATCTGCAGGCGGCGAAGCTTCCGATCTCACAGGGAGACCGCGCTATGTGGGTACTTCAATCAACATGGCCGTTGGGGGCATTCGAACCGGCGCAACGCCAAGCCATGCTCGCCAGCAGTCCCAGGCTCTTCCGAGAGGCGGAGCGGAGATTTTCAGGCGGAACCGAGGAGCCGGAGGAGTCTTCCGGACAGGGTCCCCGGACCGATGCTGAGGGGAGTGCTGAGCACCGTCTACAGGGTTCCGTCAATGATGCTCGGCCGGTCATGGAGTCCGGCACACCGCCCGCGGGTGACTTCCGCGGAAGCCTCGACAGCTTGCCTGAGATTTCGAGTGTGTCTGGTGCGACCGATACGGACCCGGACGAACTGGCGGGGAAGCCGATTCTCCAAGTGGCGGATGAGCTACGTGTGTCGCTCGCGGATTCGATCTCGGAGTCGGACTTCGATGATCTGCGTGATGGGAGGGATCGTTGGGGTTCGGAGTCTTCGGCTGAGTTGAGTGAGTTGAGTGGGTCGGATGCGGACACTGATCTGGATTCGGTGGCGTCGGATGCGGACACTGATCTGGGTTCGTTGGCGGGGTTGGAGTTTGGATCGGACTCGTCGGATGAACTGTCGTTGTCCGGGTCGCGTGTGTCGCTTGAGGATCCGGTCTTCGTGTTTGACTTCGATGCTCTGCGTGATGGGAGGGATCGTTGGGGTTCGGAGTCTTCGGCTGAGTTGAGTGAGTTGAGTGGGTCGCGTGTGTCGCTTGAGGATCCGGTCTTCGTGTTTGACTTCGATGCTCTGCGTGATGGGAGGGATCGTTGGGGTTGGGAGTCTTCGGCTGAGTTGAGTGAGTTGAGTGGGTCGCGTGTGTCGCTCGCGGATTCGATCTCGGAGTCTGACTTCGATGATCTGCGTGATGGGAGGGATCGTTGGGGTTCGGAGTCTTCGGCTGAGTTGAGTGAGTTGAGTGGGTCGGATGGGTCGGACACTGATCTGGATTCGACGGCGGGGTGAACCGTTCCGGGTTCGGTAGAGATCTCAGATGTTGGGTGTGACCTGGGGTTTCGTGGTTGCGAGGTAGTGGTTGTTCTCGTATTCGACCGGCGGGACGTGGCCTATCTCACCGTGGAGTCGTCGGTGGTTGTACCAGTCGACGTATTCGGCGGTGGCGAGCTCGACGTCGGACAGCGTCTTCCACGGCCGCCGGGGCTTGATCAGCTCGGTCTTGAACAGCCCGATCGTGCTCTCCATCAGGGCGTTGTCGTAGGCGTCGCCGACCGGGCCGATCGAGGCGGCAATACCGGCGGCGTCCAGGTGCTCGGCGAGCCGGAAACTCGTGTATTGACCGGATTCAACCGGTCGTTGCAACACCAGCTTGTTGAAGCAACTGTAGCTGCTCGTTGAACGCCTCGGCGGGTGTCCTCCAGCCGAGCGTTTTGCGGGGTCTGCTGTTGAGAGCGTGAGCAACGGCCTCGACTTCCTCGGGAGACCATCTCGAGAGATCGGTGCCTTTCGGGAAGTACTGGCGCAGGAGCCCATTGGTGTTCTCGTTCGTGCCACGCTGCCATGGACTATGCGGATCGGCGAAGAACACGGGAATGCCTGTCTCGACTCTAAATTGCGCATGGGCCGACATCTCCTTGCCGCGATCCCATGTCAGCGACCGTGCCAGCTGTTCGGGCAGCGTCGACATCGTATTTGCGAGTGCGTTCTTCATCGTGATCGCTCCGTAACCGGCCAGCGCGGGACCGTTCTTGACGGTATGTTTGTGCCGGTAGCCCTTCTCGCGCGGAAGGTGGACTAGCATCGTGAATCGAGTGGACCGCTCGACGACAGTGCCGATCGCGGACCGCTCCAGCCCGATGATCAGGTCGCCTTCCCAGTGGCCAGGAACAGCACGGTCCTCGACTTCGGCAGGCCG
The DNA here is from genome assembly GCF_055603605.1 of Streptomyces sp. NPDC037271. Lineage (NCBI taxonomy): Bacteria > Bacillati > Actinomycetota > Actinomycetes > Kitasatosporales > Streptomycetaceae > Streptomyces > Streptomyces sp. NPDC037271. The sequence goes on along the minus strand of NZ_JBVJVN010000047.1, from coordinate 2,636 downwards.
TTCACTGATCAGCGCTTCGGGTGTCACATGCGCCCAGGTCTTGCGACGTGAACGAGCACGCGGGGCACGCAGCGCGCGGCCCGTGCGAAGGCACAAGATCAGCTCCCGCTTCAACGCCCCGCGGCCCTGAATGTAGAGCGCCTGGTAGATCGCCTCGTGGCTGATGCGCATGGACTCATCATCCGGGAAATCAGCCTTGATCCGGTTCGCGATCTGTTCCGGACTCCACGCCTGTACCCACGCGCGGTCCTTGCGGTGCGGCTTGTTCCGCCCCGTCCACGTACCTGTCGAAGGTCCTGCGATCGCCCTGCCCCCAGGCGGGCTGATCTCTCCGGACAGCCGCTCCTGGACGTACGCGTGCAGCCGCGGATTGGCGACCAGCTTCGATGTCTTCGGGCGGCGTGCGGCCATGTCCGATTTCCACTGTGCGACCGATGCCCGGTAATCGAGCTTCCCGCTCCTGGTGGCCGCGTTGCGCCGCAACTCACGGGAAATCGTCCCCGGATTACGGCCGACTTCCCGAGCAATTTCACGAACGCCCTTGCCTTGGGCGTTGAGGAGCGCGATCTCCTCCCGCTCAGAGAACGACAGGTACCTGCCCGAATGCGGCTTCGGATCGAACGGTCGCATGCCGCCACACTGCCGAAACCAGCGCGTGGCCACTGTCGGCGCCACGCCGACAACCCCGGCCGCTTCCTCCGCGAGGAGACCTTTGGCGATTTCGTCCCAGAACGCCGTTTCGATATGACGCTGAAATTTTGGATGCCCCGGAGACCTCAACTTCGGCCGAATGGCCCGATCGGCTGCCTGCTGACGACGAACCATCCCACACCTCGCTGATCACGAGGTGTTGCGACGACCGATTGAATCCGCCTTGCGACCCGGCATCCGAGTGATGAATCAACTCGCCTGGCTGAACGGGATGCTGGTCACGGTCGCGCTGCCAGATCGCCATCTCCAGGGCGTCCAGCACGAAGACCGTCTCCTTCACGGTGGCCGCGGACCAGCCGACGATCCGGCGGGAGAAGGTGTCCACGACGAAGGCGACGTGGACGACACCTGCCCAGGTCTTCACGTGGGTGAAGTCCGCGACCCAGCAGCGGTTCGGGGCGCCGGCGACGAAGTCGCGGTCGACGAGGTCCGGGGCCCGCCCGGTCTGGCCGCCGGGAAGCGTGGTGATCACGCGTTTGCCGCGGACCGCGCCGGTGATGCCGAGCTCGCGCATCAGACGTTCAACGGTGCAGCGGGCCACGGCCTGGCCCTGCCGGTTCAGCTCCCGCCAGATCTTCCTCGCCCCGCAGACGCGGTAGTTGGAGTCGTAGACGTGCTGGATCAGTTCCTTCGGCTCGCCGTCCCGCACGGTCCTGGCAGACGGCGCGGTCCGGCGTTTGTGATGGGCGTAGTAGGTGGCAGGGGCGATCTTGCAGTCGTGCATCGTCAGCACGCGGCAGATCGGCTCGACGCCGCCGAAGCGGCCCTTGTGCTCGTCGATGAACGCTACGAGCGTGTGTGTGGCCGGTCGAGCTCGGCCGCGAAGAAAGACGCCGCGGCCTTGAGGATCTCGTTCGCCCGCTTGAGCTCGGCGTTCTCCTTCTTCAGCCGCTTCAGCTCGGCGGACTCCTCCGTCGTCGTCCCCGGCCGGGTGCCGGCGTCGATCTGGTCCTGCCGTACCCACTTCCGCAGGGTTTCGGTTGTGCCGATGCCCAGCTTCTGGGCGACCGCTTTCATCCCGGCCCACTCGGTGTCGTACTCCGGCCGCACCTCGGCGACCATGCGGACCGCACGACGGCGCAGCTCAAGCGGGTAAGGGGAAGGACGTGCCATGACTCGATCCTCTCAAATGATCGAGTCCCTACCGAACCCGGAACGGTTCACCATGACCTCACCACAGGCCCACGGCCCCCAGAACACCCCATCCCAGGCCACGGAATCGGCAGCATCGCAAGGAGACACGGCAACAGGGACGGTGGAGGCTGCGGGTTCGCCGGCGATGCTGTCGGCTTCCCCGGCCGGAGGCGTTACCACTGTGCTTCCTGCCGTAGGCAGTGCCGAGCAGGGACTCCCGATCAGGAGCCGGCGTCACTGGTCGTCGGCGTGGTCGGGGAGTCGGAAGCGGCAGGTGAGACGTTTGGTGGCACGGCCGAGGCTGCCGCGGACGTCCCGCCTGGGCGGCCGCACAAGAGTCTGCTGGCCGGGGCTGCGATCGTGGGAGCTCTTCTGGTGGAGGTGCCGCAGGCATCGGTTGGTGAAGACTCTGTGCGGCCGAACGACCTGGCGACTGACCAGGGGCCGCCGCATGGAGGACGGTGGCCGCACTGTCGGTTTCACCCAACCTGACCGTAGGTACAGGGTTTCCGCAGTAGGTTGAAGTACGCAGCGCAGAGCCTTGAAGTCCGCCCGGAGATGGGTTCAACGGGAAGGTGTCCGTAAGTACCTCTCGCTGCGGCCCAGAGCCGAAGAGGGCGCCTAGCAGGAAGCACTGAATTTTTCATGGCAATCCAGGTCTCACCGCTGGTGAACAATATGCTGTTCGTCCTTATTGGCGAGCGGTTGATGCAGGCGAATGAGGACCTGGCTCGTGACAGTCATGCGGCGTTCAGGGGTTTGGCTCATGATGTCCGTGGTCTGTCGGATGT
>NZ_JBVJVN010000046.1:0-8316 GCF_055603605.1 Streptomyces sp. NPDC037271 | reverse complement strand
CCCCCCCCCCCCCCCCCCCCCCCCCCCCCCCCCCCCCCCCCCCCCCCCCCCCCCCCCCCCCCCCCCCCCCCCCCCCCCCCCCCCCCCCCCCCCGCGGCCCGGCCCCCGGCCCGGCCGACGCTCCTGCCTCCGTCCCGCTCCGGCCCGGCCGCCGACCGGCCCGCGCGCCGGTGGGGCGGCATCGGTGGGCGGTTTACGTGACGCCGCCACTGCCGACTGCGGCGGCTCGGTGGTCCCGTGGGCAAGGGCTGGCGGGGAGGGGAGGGGGACTCGTGGCGCTGGACGGCCGTCTGAGCGCCTGTCAGCCTTCCGGACCGCCGTACCCCCGCCGTCGCGATGCTGAGCCGCGTGAGGCGACCCTGAGCCCCGTCGTGGGCTGACGGGGGGCGGCTGCTGCCGCGATGTGGTGGGCGCCGTCGAGCTGTTCAGCCGTGCGGCTCCGTCGTGGCGGGTCATCCGGCTGTCCGGTCGTGGTGGGCAAGGCGCCGGCGGAACCGCCGGACCTCAGCCTCGGCGACTATCCGGCGGGCAGCGGGCGGGCCGCAGTAGGCCGCGAGGATCGGGCCCATGCCGACCGCCACAGCAGGCCACAGCCCCAACAGCTCCCGCACGATGAGCGTCCCGCCGACCAGGAGCAGAGCGGCCAGCACCGCCGCTAACTCCTGGTCCTGGTCGTGGTCCTGGTAGCGCATCAGCCCTCCCCGTGATCACTGATGCAAACGGACCCTAGCGATCATCAGTCACGGCGTCAGCCCTTTTCAGAACCGGGCCGAGCCTGCCCCGGCGGGGGCGGGAGCAACCGCCGCCGTTTGCGGATCGATGGACCCGGCGGCAGAGGAGCAGGCGGACCGGCCAGCCGCAGTCGGGGGTCCGGCAGATCCGGGGCAGGAACCGTGCTCTGAGCTGCGGCTTTAGTTTCGTCACGTGACGGAATGGAGGGCCGCCGAATTTCGTCACGTGACGTATCTCGGCGTGCGACGGCCGACGCCACAGCGGACACGATCGCCTCGCGTTGGCGCCGGGCCTCGTACGCCCTCTGACGGCAGGACCGACGGCAGTAGTCCCGGCTGCGGCCGACCCCGGATTGCTTGATCTCGGAGCCGCACCAGGCGCAGAGCTTGGTGCCGTCCGGCGTTCTGGGGGTATCGCCGGTCATGCAGGACCACCGGCCTCGGCGGTCAGTCCGAGAGCATCGGCGATCCGGCGACGTTCGGCCTCCACCGCCGCGTCGACCTGCTGGCGGGTCTTCTCCTCATGCCATGCGTTCTTCCGGCACGTCGAGGAGCAGTACTTGGGCGGTCGGCCTGTCGACGCCAGCTCGAACGGCACACCGCACTGCTGGCAGACCTGCATTCGGTTCATGGCTGACGACCGTACGCGGCACGTCTTCTGGCGCGGCGGGTCAGACGTCAGGAGTCATCCCCCAGGGCGTGCGTCCAGAGCGCTCGCGCGGTCCCAGACACCGCGCCACTGATCACCGCCAGGGCCCCTTTCCGAGCGAACTCCCGCCGGGGCTCAGGACCCGGCGGGGGCGCCGGCGCCTCGGTCGGCTGTGGCGTCGGCTGCTGCTGGGTGCTCACGTCTCCTCCAGGGATCTCGGTGTTGGCCGTGACGATGGGGGAACGGCGGGCAAGCCGCGCAACCCCTTCCCTTGCGACGACCACCACACCGACGGACACCGCCCCGCGGCTGCTGCCCATCGAGCGGGCCACCGATCCGAACGACGTCATCGAGCGCCAGGAGGTGACCGCCGACCGGAGTGGCCGGCGGTTCCTCGGAGCCGGATCCCGGCCGCGTTCCTCGAGTACGTGACCGACTCCCGCCGTACGTCACCGGGATGACGTACGGCGGCGAGCACCAGGAGCACGACCTACTCGGCCGACTCCGCCTCTGCCTTACGACGTTCGGCGGCCAGCTCGCGTCTGCGGGCAAGGGTGCCGAGCAGTTCGTCGTACAGCTCCGCCACCTCCGGGGGGGTGAGCACCCGCAGGAAGGCCCGGGATTGCCCGGCGGACTGCACCAGGTCGCCCAGCGCCTCCATGTCGATCTCCCGCCCCTCGACCGCCTCGACTACGGCCAGGTCGAGCGACCGGCCGACGAGTCCGGCCCAGGCCCGATCCCAGATCTGGACGCCGTCGCGGAAGCCGTCGGCGCCGTCGATCTGGAAGAGGACGTCCATGTCGTCGTCTTCGGTGTCGCCGCCGGTCAGCCCAAGGAGCGGGCGCAGGTAGCGGGTCCACTCGATCGCGCGGCGACCGGAGACGGCCGTCTCGTACTCGGCCCACCGGTCGAGCCCCCAAGCCAGGGAGCCGTGTCCGGCCGCGTCTGCCTCGGGCACACCGCCCATCAGGTCGCCGATCCGCCCCAGGAGTTCGAAGGGCGTCATGTTGCCCTGTCGGCCGCCCTTGAGGTCGCCGCGTGCCAGCTCCAGCGCGGGGCTACGGCCGTCCTGGGTCTTCGCGATGTACTCCCCGAGCTGCTGGGCGTCGCGCTCGGTGTGCAGCTGCTTGAAGTCGACGCCGTGGCCCTTGCCGTCGCAGGTGCAGCCCGGGATCGCGCACCGGTCGGTGGGCCGGAAGCCGGGGTCCACCTGCCCCAGGTGGCGGGTCCAGACCGCCCGCCAGCGGTCCTCCCACTCCGTGAGCGCGTCCTTGGACGGGGTGAACGTGCCGGTGATCTCCCGACTGGTGATCTTCTTGGTCACGGGGTCCTTGTGAACGGTGACCTCACCGCCGACCAGCACGATCGCGTGGATGTGGGGGTGCCAGCCCGCCCCTTCCCCGACCGTGACCTCCGTGGCGCGGATCATGCCGATGTAGCCGATCCGGCCCTTGATCCCTGTCTGGTTGGACTTGCGCCGCTTGTCACCCGCCCAGGCCGCCCCGGTGATCAACCGCTGGTAGGCGCCGGGCTGCCGCTTCGTGCCGGTCTCGGCGTCCGCGCGGGTGCCCTGCAGGGCGTCCATGAGGTCGCTGAGCCGGTCGGCGGCCGTGTGTCGGGCGGTGAAGGTGACCAGGTAGGCCCGCCCGCCCTGGCGCAGCCAGGAGACGACCGCTTCGGTGATCTCCTCAGACCGGCCGTGCCGGATCTTCGCGGAGCAGACCGGGCAGAGCCAGATCCGCCCGCACTTGAGCAGGCCCAGGGCCACGGCCGCTCCGGCCGCCGTCCGGGCGAAGATCACCCCGGCGTCGGGGTCCATGAGCGTCCGACCGCACCCCTGGCAGGCCCGTTCCCCGGAGATCGTCCAGAGCGTCCGGCGGCCCGCGTACCGGCGGGAGCGGCGCTCACGCGCACTCCGGTCGCGTTCCGCGACCGGATTTGCCCCGGCCGACGTTTCCGCAGGTGGGGAGGGGGAGCGAAACTCTGTTGTTTCCTTCCCAAGGCGACCGGATTTGCCTCGTGAGGCGTCCCGCGCCACACGAGCGATCTCCCGGCGCGCGGCCGACCGGCACGCCTCGGAGCAGTAGATCTTGGGGCGTTTGCCCGGTGTGTGGGCAATTGGGGTCCCGCAGTGGCAGCGGGGGCCACGGGCTGTCTGGATCATGGCCGCACTCCGCTCACGGGCGGGGGTTAGCCGCGCAACCGTGGCGGGCCGATCTGGCAATGCCGGGGCTTCGCTCCGTACTCTGGGCACGAGCAACGTTTCCTGTCTCGCCTGGCTAAGGGCGCGAGTCGGGGAGCGGACGGGCCGGGGCTCTGACCTCCCGGCCCGTTGCTCTTTGGGCTTGTGGTGATCCTGGCACCGATCGCGCCAGGAGGTTCCCCCCGCCACACCAAGGGCCCACGGGGCTGGTGTGACTTGAAGGGCCGAAGGAAGCCCCGCCGGTGATCCGGCGGGGCTTTGACGTGCGGTCAGGCTTGTGCGCGCCAGGCGTACGGCGGGAGGGTTCCGGCCGTTTTGAAGACGCGGATCGCGGCGCCGTCCGGCGCGTCGGGCAGCCGGTAGACCCTGCCGCCGTCGAGCGAGGCGAGGAGCCGGGCGCCGTGGTGCTCGCAGCCGTCCGCCCCGGCGTTGTGGCGGTCGAGCACGGTCACGACGGGCGGGCCGTCGCACGGGGTCGGGTCCTCGGGGTGAGCCGCGGGGCAACGGGTGTCGGTCATGGTGTCCTCCGGGTGCCGGGGCGCCGGCCGTTCGGCAGGCGCCCCCCGCGGGTGGTCGGTCAGGCGATCGGGTGGGTGGCGAGGGCGTCGGCGAGGGCGTCGGCGGCGGCGAGCATCTCGGCGGCCTCCGGGTCCTGGTGGTGGTCCTGGAGGCGGTAGGCCGCCTTGCGGAGCTGGCGGACCGCCTCCCAGGCGGTGTCCTTGAGCTGAGCGTCCATGAGGTCCTCCTAGGCAGCGGTGCTGAGTCGGGCGGCGAGCTGGTGGGTAGCGGCGAGGATCACGCGGATCTCCGCGCCGCCTTCGACCGCGAGGGCGGGGGCCGGGGTCGGCGCCGGCGCTTCGGGCGGGGCCGGGACCGGGCGGCGGCGGAGGGCCACCGCCAGGACCACGACGGCCGCCAGGACGGACGCGAGGTACAGGGCGGCGATCACGCGGCCACCTCCCGCGTGACGCGGCGCCACGACGCTTGGAGCCGAGCCTCCCCGGCGGAGTAGCCCATCTCCCGGAAGCGCGCGGCCGCGACCCGGTACGACCCGGAGTCGAGCAGCCCCGACATGATCGAGTCGATCTCCTCGTTGCTGAGCGGGACCACCTCCGCCGACTGCGCCTCGATGGCCGGGACGGGCTCCGTGGGCCCCCAGACGGGCAGCCGCCAGGAGGGCGGCGACGCGGGCGTGACGCGGGAGGTGACGCAGGTCAGGGCGCGTGCCGTGCCCTCTCCCTCGCGGGCCGCCTCCAGCGTCGACCACGCCGACGCCAGCTCCCCGGCCGTCTCGGCCTGGACGCGGGCGACCCGGGCCCCGGCGCCGGTCACAGCCTCCAGCCGGGTCACCTCCGTACCGGCCTCTGCCCGGAGCTGGGCACGGGCCACGGCCGCCCTGTCGCGGGCGTCCTGCTGGATGTCACGGATCTGGTCCAGGGCGTCCGGGGTGAGCGCGGTCCGCTCCCACAGCCCGTGCACGAGCCACAAGGCCTTCGCCGCGAGGGGCAGCCAGGCGACCGCGAGCCAGGCGCCGGCGGACTCCTCCCCCAGCGCGTGCACGACCAGAACCGCAGTCGCCACAGCGCCGAATCCCCACCCGATCACGGTGATCGGGCGGGAGTGGTCGCCCTGCGCGGCAAGGCGCCGGTCGTACGCGAGGGTGGCCAGCCAGCCACCGTCGATGCCGAGACCGACGACCAGGGCGACGCCCCAGTGCATCGACTCCCCGAGCCACATCACGACCACCGCGAGGGTCAGCACCATCGACACGGCCGTCATGGCGACCGCCGGGGCGGCGGTCATCGAGCGCTTCTGCATGGTCACTTCCCCTTCCGGGCCAGCGAGACGGACAGACCGACCCCGGCCGGGGCGGCGGCGGCGATCGCGGTCGCCGTGGTGGCGGCGACCTGGAGCAGCAAGCACAGCGTCATGACGACGCCGACCGATCCGGCTGCGGCGACCAGGACCAGGACGATGGGGCCGGTCCAGTCGCGGTCGGCGGCCTGGTGGTGGACGACGACGACCGTGCGGGGGTCGGCGCCGTCGGGCAGGAGCGCGGACGGGACGTGTCCGGCGCGGAGCTGGGCGTCGGGAGTGCGCATCAGGCCGACACCTCCCCGGCCTGCGTGGTGGCGACGGACAGGACGCCGTCGGCGGACCGCTCGATCTCCCCGGCCTCGATGAGCACCTTGAGCGCCTTGCTGACCGAGCCCTTGTTGATGCCGGTCACCAGGGCGACGTCGGCCGCCGTCGCGGCACCGGACGCCACGGCGGCGGCGACCCGCTCCCGGTTGGTCGGCTGCTTGGTCGGCTGGGACGGGACGGCAGCCGCGGGGCTCTCCTGCGGCGGCGCGATGACGTAGTCGGTCGTGTCCTTGACCAGCCGCAACGGGGCGGGGGCGCCGGCCGTTCCGGCAGGCGACTCCTCACGCCGGTGCCAGATCGGCTGATCAGGCAGCCGGATCACCGCGTCATCGTCCATGTACCGGACCTTGACCGGGTCCGGCTTGCGCTTGCCGTCCCGCACCATCGCGACGCCCGGCATCGGGAGTTCGTCGGCCTTCCAGCCCTTCTCCTGCGCGGACTCCCCGAACACGACACGGGCCTCGGTCGGCGACTCGACCGCGAGGCCGATCCGCAGACCGAGCTGCTTGGCGATCTGCCGGGGGACGCCGTCGCCGTAGGTCGGAGACTGCGTCATCCACCAGAGATCGATGCAGGCCGCGCGGCCCATCCTTGCGATGGTGTCGAGCCCTTCAAGCGCGTCGACCTTCTCGATGATCGGGGCGCCCTTCTCGGTGTAGCCGGTGATCACCTCGACCTTCCGGCACGAGGACATGACCTCGGCGCCCTCGTCGACGACGACCGTGATCCTGGGACGCTCCGCCGTCGGGATCAGCGTCGCCTGTCCCTTGGGCAGCACGTCCAGGCGGTCGTTCAGCTCCTCGACCAGCTCTGTGACCAGCGCCGCGACCTCAATAGGCGTATGGGCGACGCGGGCCCGGTGGTCCCACAGCCGCCCTTCGACCTTCTTCAGGTCGATGATCACGAGCACGGTCGTCGGACCCTCCGACGCCTTCGCCAGCAGCGGGCGAGACGCGGTCGACTTGCCCGAGCCGGACATGCCCGCGACCAGGACCCGGTGCCCGAGCGGCACATCGACGTCCTCACCGGTGGTCATGTCGATGCCGAGTGCGTCTCCCGGCCGCCAGACGACGATGCCGTCCGGAGCCGCCGACCGCGTCCGCAGCCGGATCACTCCCCAGCCGCCGCGCGGGCCGGGCCCGATCATCATCGGGAGGTCCGTCCGCGCCCCGAGCAGGGCGCGCACCGCGTCGGCCGCCTTCCGGAGCTTGCCCACGGACCATTCGCCGTCGAGCCGCACGTCGCACTCGATCCCGGCCGTGCCGACCGTCGCGGGCGTGGTGACCGTGCCGGACAGACCACGGTCGGCCGCGTGCTGCACCCAGTACGACGGGTCCAGCCGCGCGACCAGCTGCCGCTCCTCGACCGACAGCCCGTCCTCGACCTCGACCCGGGGCTGACGCCGACCGAGCGCGAGGGCCGCCGCGTTCGCCGCGATGAGCAGGACCGACGCCGACGCCGGGTAGGCGCCCCACGCCTGATCCCAGCCCAGGACCGAGAGGCCGGCGCCCGGCACCGCATGGACCGCGTGCGCCTGAATCGCCCGAGCCTTCAGCGTCGTCGGGTACGACAGCCGCGCCTTCTTGAGCTTCCCCCGCGCGTCGTCGCGGTGCTGGCGCGCGGCCTTGTCCGCCGTGCGAGCCGCCCGACGACCAGTCGAGAAGGGGTTGGACGACGCCTTGCGCGCCGCCGACCGCTGCGACCGAGCCGACGCCGCCGTCGACCGAGCCGAGTTGTGCGCCTTCTGAGCGTCCATCAGCGCCCGCAGGTTCTCGGGCGTCCTCAGCTTCGCCCGGCGGTCCGCCTCAGCGTCCCAGCGGGCCGCCAGCGGCGCGAAGGTCGGCGCCATGCTGTCGAGCACGGTGTTGATCGTTCCGGCGGCCGACTTGGAGCCGTCCGCGATCTTCGTAGAGACTGCCTTCAGGTCCACGGTTGTCCTCTCATCAGGTGCGTGGATCTAGGGCCGGATTCGTCGTTCCAGCGGCGGTCCGGCCCGCCTGTTTTGGGTGGTTGCTCCCCCCGGTTGCACACGCGCCCCCGGTTGCCCCCGCAACAGGCGCGTGACCTGCGGGTTTCCGGGTTGGCCCTGTTTCCAGGAGGGGGGCCCTACGCGTGCGCGCGCGAGGGAGCCTAGTTTTCGATCACTCCCCGGGGTCCCGGGACCAGGCCCGGATCGTGGTTGGGGAGAGGCCCGACAGAGAGCTGATCCGGCGGTAGCTCACCTCCGCCGCAACGGCCTTCTGAACGAGCGGCCGGAGCTCCCGATCCACCGTCTCCAGTTCGGCAAGGAGTTCGACCCTGCGCTGAGCGACGGGCCGCAGCTCGTTCTCGGCTCGCTCCCGCAGTATCCGGGGAGTCAGTTCACTGTCTGCCATGTGCTACAGGCTGGCACGGTCGCTACGGGCGCTGCAACCGCTACACACGATATGGCATATGCCAGTCTGGCGATTCCGCGATACAACTTTCCCTACTCGATCAAGGCGGCCCGTCCCGGGCCGGGGGGGGGGGGGGGGGGGGTCTGCGGTTCCCCCCCCCCCCCCCCCCCCCCCCCGCCCCCACCCAACCCCCGACCCCGAGGGGTGAGGCCG
>NZ_JBVJVN010000045.1:0-16030 GCF_055603605.1 Streptomyces sp. NPDC037271 | reverse complement strand
CCCCCCCCCCCCCCCCCCCCCCCCCCCCCCCCCCCCCCCCCCCCCCCCCCCCCCCCCCCCCCCCCCCCCCCCCCCCCCCCCCCCCCCCCCCCCGGCCCCGGTCCGCCCTGCCCACCTCCGCCCCCGAGCCGCACAGAACCGAGGTATGTCATGCATGCGTCCGCGTCACGCAGCCCGAGCCGGCGCTCCGTACTCGCCGGGACCGCGGCCGTCGCCGCGCTCACCGCGGTCCCCCTCGCACCCGGACGCGCGCACGCCGCCGAGGGCACGGCGGACGCCCCCGCCACCCCCGCCTACCGGTGGCGCAACGTCGTCATCGGCGGCACCGGGTTCATCACCGGCGTCCTGTTCCACCCCCGCGTCCGCGGGCTCGCCTACGCCCGCACCGACATCGGCGGCGCCTACCGCTGGGACGACCGCACCGACCGCTGGATCCCGCTCCTGGACCACCTCGGCTGGGACGACTGGAACCTCCTCGGCGTCGAGGCGATGGCCGTCGACCCCGCCCACCCGGACCGGCTCTACCTGGCCTGCGGCACCTACTCCCAGGCCTGGTCGGCCAACGGCGCGGTCCTGCGCTCCGAGAACCGGGGCAGGACCTGGCGGCGCACCGACCTCACCGTGAAGCTCGGTGCCAACGAGGACGGCCGGGGCACCGGCGAGCGGCTCCTGGTCGACCCGCGCGACAGCGACACCCTGTGGCTGGGCACCCGGCACGACGGCCTCTGGAAGTCGGTGGACCGGGGCGCCACCTGGGCCCCCGCCACCGGCTTCCCGGCCGCCCCGGGCGCCACCGGCCAGGGCGTCACCCTCCTCGTGGCCGCGGGCCGCACCGTCTACGCCGGCTGGGGCGACGCCGGCGGCACCGCGCCGAACCTCTTCCGCACGTCCGACGGCACCACCTGGGAGCCCGTCCCCGGGCAGCCCTCCGGTACCGCGGCCAAGGTCCCGGTCCGTGCCGCGTACGACCGGCACACCCGCGAGCTGTACGTGACGTACGCCGACGCACCGGGCCCGAACGGCCAGTCCACCGGCAGCGTGCACAAGCTGCGCACGACGAACGGCCGTTGGACCGACGTCACGCCCGTCGAGCCCGGCGGCACCACCCCCGAAGGTGCCGCCGACAGCTTCGGCTACGGCGGAGTCGCCGTCGACGCCCGCCGTCCCGGCACCGCGGTCGTCTCCACCAACAACCGCTGGGCCGCGGTCGACACCCTGTACCGGACCACCGACGGCGGCCGCACCTGGACCTCCCTGAAGGACTCGGCCGTCCTCGACGTCTCCGAGACCCCGTACCTCAAGTGGGGCGAGGAGCGGCCCAAATTCGGCTGGTGGATCCAGGCCGTCGCCCTCGACCCGTACGACTCCGAGCACCTCGTGTACGGCACCGGCGCCACCCTCTACGGCACCCGTGACCTCCGTCGCTGGGCCCCGCAGATCCGCGGCCTGGAGGAGACGTCCGTGACCCAGCTGATCTCGCCCCCGGTCGGGCGGGCGCACCTGCTCAGCGGGTCCCGGGACATCGGCGTCATGTACCACGAACGGCTCACGGCGTCCCCGGCGGACGGCATGGCGACGAACCCCGTGTCCGGGTCGGCGACCGGACTCGCACAGGCGGCACGCAGACCGGCGTACGTCGTCCGGACGGGCTGGGGCGATCACGGCAACGGCGCGTACTCCCACGACGGCGGGCGGACCTGGGCGCCCTTCGCGGCCCAGCCCGGCCTCGCCCCGAGTGCACCGGGACCGATCGCCACCAACGCCGACGGCAGCGTGCTGCTGTGGTCCTTCGTGCACTGGGACGGCACGAAGTACCCCGCCCACCGTTCGGCGGACAACGGCACGACCTGGTCCGAGATCCCCACCTTCCCGAAGGGCGCCACGCCGGTCGCCGACCCGGCCGACCCGACGCTCTTCTACGCGTACGACACCGACACCGGAACGCTGCTCGCCAGCACCGACGGCGGCCGTACCTTCACCGCCCGCGCGACCGGACTGCCCGCCGGCGACACCCAGTACAAGGTGGTCGCGGCGCCCGGCCGCACCGGCGACCTGTGGCTGAGCACCAAGGACAACGGCCTGCACCGCTCCACCGACGGCGGCCGCACCTTCACCAAGGTGGAGAGCTGCCGGTCCTCCCACACCCTCGGCTTCGGCAAGGCCGCCCACGGCGCCGGCTACCCGGCGATCTACCAGGTCGGCTCCACCGGGGCCGTCACCGCCGTCCACCGCTCCGACGACGAGGCGAAGAGCTGGACGCGGATCAACGACGACCACCACCAGTGGGGGTGGACCGGCGAGACGATCACCGGCGACCCCCGCGTATACGGCCGCGTCTACCTCGCCACCAACGGACGCGGCATCCAGTACGGGGAGCCACGCTGATGCCCAACCTGTCGGACACCACCCGCCACCGCATCCTCTACGGCGGCGACTACAACCCCGAGCAGTGGCCCGAGGAGACCTGGCACGAGGACGTCCGCCTGATGCAGGACGCCGGCGTCAACTCCGTCACCCTCGGCGTCTTCTCCTGGGCGAAGCTCGAACCGCGCCCCGGCGTGCACGACTTCGGCTGGCTGGACCGCCTGATGGACCTGATGCACGCGAACGGCATCGGCGTCGTCCTCGCCACCCCCACCGCCTCGCCCCCGCCCTGGCTGGGGCACCTCCACCCGGACACCCTGCCCCGCGACGAGGACGGCCGCACCGAATGGTGGGGCGGCCGCCAGCACTTCTCGCACTCCAGCACCACCTACCGCCGCCACGCCGCCGCCATCACCGAGGCCCTGGCCGCCCGCTACGCCGGCCACCCCGCCCTCACCATGTGGCACATCAACAACGAGTACTGCACCTACGACCACGGCGACGAGGCCGCCACCCGCTTCCGCCGCTGGCTCCAGGACCGGTACGGCACCCTCGACGCCCTCAACACCGCCTGGGGCACCGCCTTCTGGAGCCAGGGCTACGGCGACTGGGCCGAGATCCTGCCGGCCCGCCGCACCCACTACCTCAAGAACCCCACCCAGGTCCTCGACTTCCGGCGCTTCACCTCCGACATGCTCCTGGAGTGCTACGCCGCCGAACGCGACATCGTCCGCCGCCACACCCCGCACATCCCGGTGACCACCAACTTCATGCCGCTGTGGTCCGGTCAGGACGCCTGGCGCTGGGCCGGGGAGGAGGACGTCGTCTCCGTCGACCTCTACCCCGACCCGCGCGACCCGTTCGGCGCGCAGGAGGGCGCCCTGGTCCAGGACATGACCCGCTCCCAGGCGCGCGGCCCCTGGATGCTCATGGAGCAGGCGGCCGGACCCGTCAACTGGCGCGGCGCGAACCACCCCAAGCCGCGCGGCCTCAACCGCCTGTGGTCGCTGCAGGCCGTGGCCCGCGGCGCGGACGCCCTCTGCTACTTCCAGTGGCGCCAGTCGAGGCAGGGCGCCGAGAAGTTCCACTCCGCGATGGTCTCCCACGCGGGGGCGCGGGGACGTACGTACCAGGAGGTCAAGCAGCTCGGCGCCGACCTCGCCAAGCTCGGCCCGCACGCGGCGGACGCCACGATCACCGCCGACGTCGCCGTCCTGCACGACTGGCACTCCTGGTGGGCCGGCGCCCAGGACGGCCGCCCCTCCACCGCCTTCGACTACACCGACGTCCTGCGCGCCTGGCACCGCGCACTGTGGGAGGCCCACCTCACCACCGACTTCGCCCACCCGGAGCACGACCTGACCCCGTACAGGGCGGTCTTCGTACCCCAGCTGTACGCGCTCACGGACGCGGCGATCGACAACCTCCTCGCCTACGTCCGCGGCGGCGGCACCCTCGTCTGCGGCTTCCAGACCGGCGTCGCCGACGAGGACGACCGGGTCAGGGCCGGCGGCATGGACGCCCGGCTGCGCGAGCTGTTCGGCATCCGCGTCCTGCACGAGTGGTGGCCCCTGGAGGCGGACGGGACCACCGCCTGCGACGGCTTCCGCGGCACCCTCTGGTCGGAGGAGATCGAGCCCGACGGCACCGCCACGGAGACCGTCCTCTACAAGGGCGGCGAGCTGGACGGACTCCCGGCCGTCCTGCGCAAGGACCGGGCCTGGTACCTCTCCACCCTCCCCGAGCCGGACGCGCTGCGCGACCTGCTCGCCCGCGCCGCCGCCGACGCGGGTGCCCGCCCCGTGCTCGACGGGCTCCCGGCCGACGTCGAGGCCGTACGCCGAGGTGACCTGCTCTTCCTCCTCCACCACGGCCGCGAGCCGGTCACCGTCGACGTCCCGGGCACCCACCGCGACCTGCTGACCGACGCGACCGTCACCGACCGGGTCACCCTCGGCCGCTACGGCGTGGCGGTCCTCACGGAGCCGGCCCGATGACCGGCTCTCCCGTCACGGGGGCGCCGTCGGCCGGCGCCCCCACGCCCGGCGGGCCCGTGCACGGCACCTGGGAGCGCGAGCCCGCCGCCCGCTGGGAGGACGCCTTCCTGAGCGGCAACGGCCACCACGGCGCCCTCGTGTTCGGCGATCCGAACGCCGACCGGGTCGTCGTCACCCACCACACCCTCGTCCGCCCGAACGGCGACGAGCACCGCCGCCCACCCCGGCTCGCCGCCGAACTCCCCGCCCTCCAGGACCGCCTGCTGGCCGGCGACACGACAGCCGCCGAGGGCTTCACCGACGGCCGCCCGCTGCAATGGGTGCGCCCCTTCCACCCGGCCTTCCAGGTCCGCCTGAACAGGCCGCCCGGCGACACCCACGCCACCTACCACCGCTCCGTCGACTTCACCACCGGCGAGACGACCGCCACCTGCTATACCTGGACCAGCCGCGTCTTCGTCTCCCGCGCCGACGACGTGATCGTCCAGCGCGTCACCGCGCCGCACCTCACCCTCGACCTGTCCCTCGACCCCCGCCTCCCCGGCGCCCCGGCCGGTCTCGGCGTCGGCCACGGCGCCGTCCTCACCCCCGAGGGCGCCCTGCTCAGCCTGCGCGCCCGCTACCCCGGCAGCGACCTGGCGTACACCGGCGTCACCCTGGTCGCCGTCACCGGCGGCACCACGAAGCTGGTCCCGCCCGGCGTGCTCGTCGAGGGCGCCACGGAGGTACTGCTCCTCACCCGGGTGCACCGGCACACCGGCGAGCTGGACGTGGTCTCCGAGGGCCGCGCCCTGCGCGACCTGCCGGACGGGACGTCGTACGACCGTCTCCTCGGCCGGCACCTCGCCCTCCACCGCACCGCCTACGACCGCGTCACCCTCGACCTCGCCGCCGACCCCGCCGAACGCGCCCTGCCGGGCTCCGCGCTGCTCGACCGCTCCCGCGGCACGGCCCGCGCGGCCCTCCTGGAGCGCCTCTTCGCCGCCGGCCGCTACCACCTGCTGTCGGCCAGCGGAATGCTCCCGCCCCGCCTGACCGGCCTGTGGACCGGCGACTGGGACACGGCCTGGTCGGGGGCGTTCACCACCAACGCCAACCTCAACCTCCAGACCGCCTCCGCGGCCGCCGCCGACCTCCCCGAGGTCACCGAGGCCCACGCCGCCCTCGTCCACCGGCAGCTCCCGGACTGGCGGGACAACGCCCGCGCGATCTTCGGCACCCGCGGCGTCGTCGCCCCCTCGCACACCGACGGCGAGTCCGGGCACACGTACCACTTCAGCCGCGAGTACCCCCTGCACCTGTGGACGGCGGGCGCCGACTGGCTGCTGAAGCCCCTCGTCGACCACGACGAGACGTACGGCACCCGCGACCCCCGCACCACCGCCGCGCTCGCCGAAGCCGCCCTGTTCTACGAGGACTTCCTCACCCGCACCGACGAGAACGGCCGCGTGGTCGTCGTCCCCTCCTACTCGCCGGAGAACCGCCCCGCGAACGCGAGTTGGGGCACCGTCGACGCGGCCATGGACCTCTCCGCAGCCCGGCACGCCCTGCTCACCGCCGCCGACCGCCACCCCGAGCACGCCGACCGCTGGCGCGCGCTCGCCGACCGGCTCCCGCCCCACCGGGTCAACGCCGACGGCGCGCTCGCCGAATGGGCCCGGCCGGGCCTTACGGACACCTACGACCACCGCCACCTCAGCCACCTCTACGGCGTCTGGCCGCTCGACGAGATCAGCCCGTACGACACCCCCGAACTCGCCGGAGCCGCCCACCGCGCCCTCGAACTGCGCGGCGCCGAGAACGACTCCGCCCACGGCCACCTCCACCACGCCCTGATCGCGGCCCGGCTGCGGGACGGCGACCGGGTCGCCCACGCCGTCGGCCAGGTCCTCGACGGCGACTTCTTCCACACGTCCCTGATGAGCGCGCACTATCCCCACCGCGACGTCTACAACGCGGACGCCGCGCACGCCCTCCCGGCCGTGCTCATCGAGATGCTGGTGCAGTCCACCCCCGGCCGGCTGGTGCTGCTGCCCGCCCTCCCGGAGTTCTGCCCGAAGGGCGAGATCAGGGGCGTACGCACCCGGTTCGGGGCGGCCCTCGACCTCGCCTGGACGCCCGGCGGCGAGGCGACGGCGGTCCTCCGCCCCCGCCGCACGCACCGCATCGAACTCAGGACTCCCTCCGGCACCGAACCGCTCGACCTCGTCGCCGGAGAGGACCGCGTCATCAGCGTGAAGACGCGGTAGCCCCCGCGCACCTCCCCCCACCCATGGAAGGAAACGCCATGGCACCACGCACCCGCACCCTGACCGCCCTCCTCGCCCCGGCCCTCGCGCTCGGCGTCACCGTCGGCCTCGCCGCCGCCCCCGCCCAGGCCGCCGTCTGGAACTCCTGCGACCAGTGGGGCAACACGCAGCTGAACGGCTACACCCTTTACAACAACATCTGGGGCTCCGGCGCCGGCAGCCAGTGCGTCTGGGCCAACTCCGGCACCGACTGGGGAGTCTGGGCCGACCACCCGGGCACCGGCGGCATCAAGTCCTACCCGAACGCCAAGAAGGTGATCAACAAGCCGATCTCCTCCCTCGGCTCGCTCAGCAGCACGTACGACGTCACGGTCCCGTCGTCCGGCGCGTACAACACGTCGTACGACATCTGGGACACGGACCACGACTACGAGATCATGCTCTGGGTCAACCACCACGGAGCCGTCGGCCCGCTCGGCAGCCCGCAGGGGACGGTCGCCCTCGGCGGCCACACCTGGAACGTCTACAAGGGCGACAACGGCGCCAACGAGGTCTTCTCGTTCCTGCGCACCTCGGACTCGAACGCGGGGAGCGTCCAGATCCTGCCGATCCTGAAGTGGATCAAGGACACCAAGGGCTGGATGGGCGACGAGACCATCGGCGACGTGCAGTTCGGCTACGAGATCACCTCGTCGCCGGGCGGCCTGGACTTCCGTACCCACAGCCTGTCCGTCAGCAGCGGCTGACACAGCTCCCGGGCCGGGGCCGGGGCCGGCCGTGCCGTCAGGCGCGGTCGACCTCGGCCCGCAACGCGTTGTACTCAGCGAAGGCGGATTCGACGTCGGCCCGGGTCAGGCCGTACCGGGACAGCTCGTACCGGTGCGGGCGGGTGCCCTTGGGGCGGGCGGCGACCCCGGCGAGCCGGGCGGCCTCCGCGCCCGTCCAGCGGGCGCCGACGGCGGCGTAGAGCTTGGGGGCGCCGGCGGCCGGATCGGTCCCCAGCCAGGAGTACGGGACGTCCACCAGCGTCTCCCGGGGCAGGGCGGCACGGGCCGCGACACCGCGCGCCGCGGAGCGGCTCAGCAGCTCCAGCCAGGTGGCGCCGATGCCGCGCGGGTCGACGGGGCGGGTGCTGACGGCCATGCCGTGCTCGACCAGGCTGCAGAACGACGCCACGACGGTGACCGGGTCGCGGTGGGTCCACACGATGGTCGCGTCCGGGAAGACGGTGTGCAGCGCGTCGAGGTTCTCCAGGTGCATGGGGGACTTGAGGATCCAGCGGCGGCGCGGACGGCCGTACTGGAGCACCTGGTAGACCTGCTTGAGGTGGCGGTAGTCGGGGACGAAGTCCCGCTCGTAGTGCCAGGCCTGGTACTCGGGTATGCGTGCCGAGGAGAGCGGCATCAGCGCGTGCGGCAGCGCGAAGGTGCACTCCTCGGGGCCTTCGGCGGCCATCGGGTGGATGTCGCGGAAGCGCGGCGTGAGCAGGTTGATGCCGTCGACCATCCGGCGGGCGGGCGCCGTCGCCTTGCGTCGCTCCGAGGGAGGTACCTCCAGGCCGGGGGTGAGCAGCTCCCACAGCAGGGGGCAGCGGTGCTCGTCCGACAGGGACAGCACGCCGTGCGTGAGCGTCGTCGCGGTGCGCGGCAGGCCCACCACGAACACCGGCTTCTCGACGGGCTGCCGCTCGATGTCGGGGTGCTCCGCGATCAGCCGCCGGATCCGGGCCCGGTTGGCGAGGTGTCTGCGGACGTGGGACTGCGCGGACTGCCAGCCGACCGGGGTGAGGTTCTCGGCCCCGGCCCACCAGCGCAGCAGGGAGCGGAAGTCGTCGGCGAACCGCTCGTCGCCCTCCGCCCGTCCCGCCCGGGCGAGGAGCCGGTCGAAGGTCCGGTCGGGCGTGTGCCGGGATCGGAACGCCGGCCGCAGCAGCAGGTCGGCGAGCCGGAGGGCGAGGGGAGTCGAGGGCACGTCTTGCCTTTCGATGGCGGTCAACCGTACGACACTGCTAGTAAGTTGACCCGATGTCCCACCCGGCAACCCTCTCCCTCGGGCGGAACCGTTACTCCTGGGCCACCGGCAGCTCGGCCCCGTCCCGCGGGAGCAGCGGGATGCGGTCCAGCGGCGCGTCCACCGTCACGGACGCCCCGCCCTCGTACGTCTCGCCCGTCCACGCGTCCGTCCAGCGCGCACCCGCCGGAAGGCAGGCGGTGCGGACCGTGGCGCCAGCGTGGGCACCGGCGCGAACAGCAGATCCCGGCCGAAGAGATAGGCGTCGTCCATCCCGCTCGCGGAACGTGCCGACGGTGGGGGAGGACTGGGCGAGGCCGACCTTGGGCTGGGTCTCGGCAGGCTGGCTCACGAGGCAGGCTCCGGGGGGAGTGCGAACTGCGAATCCAGACTTCGAGTGCGAGCGTCGAGTACGGACATCGAGTACGGACATCGAGTACGGACTTCGAGTGCGAGCGTCGAGTACGGACATCGAGTACGGACATCGAGTACGGACTTCGAGTACGAGCGTCGAGTACGGACACGGCGGTGCCCTGGCACGGTCGGGCCGAGCGGTGACGCGGTGCGTGGCAGGGCGGGCGGTGACGCGGTGCGCGGGAGGGCGGTCGGGCGGCCTCCGGTGGGCCGGTCGCGTGAGCTACGGCCGGACGGGTGCCGGCCCCGAGCTGGCCCGGACCGTCAGCTCCGGCGCGAGCAGCACGACCTCGTCGCTCCCGCGCCCGTCCAGCTTGGCGACCAGCTGCTCCACGGCATGCCGGCCCATCTCCTGCGCCGGCACGGCGACCGACGTGAGCCGGACCGAGGCCTGGGTGGCGACCTGCTCGGGGCAGACCGCGACCACCGACACGTCCTCGGGCACCGCCCGGCCCTGCTGGCGCAGCAGGGCGAGCAGCGGCTCGACCGCCGATTCGTTCTGGACGACGAAGCCCGTGGTGTCCGGGCGTTCGTCGAAGACGCGGGCGAGGGTCGCGGCCATCGCGTCGTACCCGCCCTCGCAGGGGCGGTGCAGCAGCCGCAGCTCCAGCTCCCGCGCCCGGGTGCGCAGCCCGTCGAGGGTGCGCTCGGCGAAGCCGGTGTGCCGTTCGTAGACCCCGGGAGCCTCGCCGATGACGGCGATGTCGCGGTGCCCCAGCTTCGCCAGATGCTCCACGCACAGTGCGCCGGTCGCCCGGAAGTCGAGGTCGACGCAGGTCAGCCCGGTGGTGTCGGCGGGCAGACCGATCAGCACGGACGGCTGGTCCGTGCCCCGCAGCAGGGGCAGCCGCTCGTCGTCGAGCTCGACGTCCATCAGGATCATCGCGTCGGCGAGCCCACTGCCGGTGACGCGGCGCACCGCGTCGGGGCCCTCCTCACCCGTGAGCAGCAGGATGTCGTACCCGTGACTGCGCGCGCTGGTGGCGACCGCGATGGCGATCTCCATCATCACCGGCACGTACATGTCCGTGCGCAGCGGGATCATCAGCGCGATGATGTTCGACCTGCTGCTGGCCAGGGCGCGGGCGCCGGCGTTCGGGTGGTAGCCGAGCGTGCGGATGCTCTCTTCGACCCGCTGCCGGGTGGTGGTGGAGATGGACCGCTTGCCGCTGAGGACATAGCTCACCGTGCTTGCCGAGACTCCGGCGTGCTGGGCGACCTCGGCGAGGGTGACCATCCAGCTCTCCAAGCTTTGTGAAGCGCTTCGACAGCGCGCGGGGTGGACAACAGCGGGTGAGGGTGGTTCGACAGTAGCCTCAGCCGGGGTAGGTGTCCATAGGTTGTCGAAGCGCTTCGACACCTTTCTTCTTGCTCTGGCCGCCCCCCGTCCGCCTCCCGTCCGCCTCCCGTCCTCCCTGCGGTCATCGGCCGAACGGCGGCACGAAGGGTGGTGGGAGCGCCCGGGATCGGGTACATACGATCGGGTAGCACCGACTAGTAACGTACGTCCGCAAGTTCGCGTATGACGAATCCCGGCGATCATCCCGGCGATCTTCGTGGACGTACCTCCCCCGATGCCGATTCGCGGCGAGGTGAGCCTCATGTCCGCACCACCCACCCCCTCCTCCCGACCCACCGTCACCGAACGTGAGGCCCGCCAGGTCGCGGAGGCGGCCCGCGAACAGGACTGGCGCAAGCCGAGCTTCGCCAAGGAACTCTTCCTCGGCCGCTTCCGCCTCGACCTCATCCACCCCCACCCGCTCCCCGCCGACGAGGACGTCCAGCGCGGCGAGGAGTTCCTCGCCAAGCTGCGCGACTTCTGCGAGACGAAGATCGACGGGGCCGTGATCGAGCGCGACGCACGGATCCCGGACGACGTGATCACCGGGCTGAAGGAGCTGGGCGCCTTCGGCATGAAGATCGACACCAAGTACGGCGGCCTCGGCCTCACCCAGGTCTACTACAACAAGGCCCTCGCCCTGGTCGGATCCGCGAACCCCGCGATCGGCGCGCTGCTCTCCGCCCACCAGTCGATCGGCGTGCCGCAGCCGCTGAAGATGTTCGGCACCCAGGAGCAGAAGGACACGTTCCTGCCGCGCTGCGCCCGCACCGACATCTCGGCGTTCCTGCTGACCGAGCCGGACGTCGGCTCCGACCCGGCCCGCCTGGCCACCACGGCCGTCCGGGACGGCGACGACTACGTCCTCGACGGCGTGAAGCTGTGGACCACCAACGGCGTCGTCGCCGACCTGCTCGTCGTCATGGCCCGCGTCCCGAAGTCCGAGGACGGGACGGGCGGCAGGGGAGGCATCACCGCCTTCGTCGTGGAGGCCGCCTCCGAGGGCGTCACCGTCGAGAACCGCAACGCCTTCATGGGCCTGCGCGGCCTGGAGAACGGCGTCACCCGCTTCCACCGGGTGCGCGTGCCGGCCGCGCACCGCATCGGCCCCGAGGGTGCCGGCCTCAAGATCGCCCTGACCACCCTGAACACCGGCCGCCTCTCCCTGCCCGCCATGTGCGTCGGCGCCGGCAAGTGGTGCCTGAAGATCGCCCGCGAGTGGTCGGCGGTGCGCGAGCAGTGGGGCAAGCCGGTCGCGCTGCACGAGGCGGTCGGCTCGAAGATCTCCTTCATCGCGGCGACCACCTTCGCCCTCGAAGCCGTCCTCGACCTCTCCTCCCAGATGGCCGACGAGGACCGCAACGACATCCGCATCGAGGCCGCCCTCGCCAAGCTCTACGGCTCCGAGATGGCCTGGCTGATGGCCGACGAACTGGTCCAGATCCGCGGCGGCCGGGGCTTCGAGACCGCGGCCTCCCTCGAAGCCCGCGGCGAACGCGCGGTCCCCGCCGAACAGCTCCTGCGCGACCTGCGCATCAACCGCATCTTCGAGGGCTCCACCGAGATCATGCACCTGCTGATCGCGCGCGAGGCCGTCGACGCCCACCTCTCGGTGGCCGGCGACCTGATCGACCCCGACAAGACCCTGTCCGACAAGGCGCGGGCGGGCGCGCAGGCGGGCGTCTTCTACGCCAAGTGGCTGCCGAAACTGGTCGCGGGACCGGGACAGCTCCCGCGCTCGTACGCCGACTTCCACCCGTCCGGCCACCGGGACCTGTCCGGGCACCTGCGCTACGTCGAACGCACCGCCCGCAAGCTCGCCCGCTCCACCTTCTACGCCATGTCCCGCTGGCAGGGCCGGATGGAGACCAAGCAGGGCTTCCTCGGCCGGATCGTCGACATCGGCGCGGAGCTGTTCGCGATGAGCGCCGCCTGCGTCCGCGCCGAGCACCTGCGCGCCGAGGGCGACCACGGCCGCGAGGCCTACCAGCTCGCCGACGCCTTCTGCCGCCAGGCCCGCATCCGCGTCGAGGAACTCTTCGGCCGCCTGTGGACCAACACCGACGACGTCGACCGCAAGGTCGTCAAGGGCGTACTGGGCGGCGCGTACGAGTGGCTGGAGCGGGGCGTCGTCGACCCGTCCGGCGACGGCCCGTGGATCGCGGACGCGACACCGGGCCCGTCCCAGCGGGAGAACGTCCACCGCCCCATCAGGTAGGACGGGCATACGTCAGGTTCCCGCCGGGACTGCCCGGCCTTCCCGGGCAGGGTGCCTCCCCGGCTCACCCGGGGAGGCACCCGCAGCGGCCCGCAGCGGCCCGGGGCGGCCCGGTCCGGGCCGCGCGGCCGACCTGGCCTGGGCGGCCCCGACCGGCCAGGGTGGCCCCGCCCCGGCCCTGGTGGCCCACCGCCCGAGGCCCGCGGCCCCGGCCGGGGCCGGACACCGGTGCCGGGCGTTTCCCGGGCCCGGACCCGCTCCGCCCGCAGGCCGTGGGGCCCTTTCGGGCCCCGCGCGGGCCCCGCGACACCCGTGGGTGGGACGCGCTGTCCTCCCGGAGGGCGGTTGCGGCAACAATGGGGGGATGAGCGACAGTCCAGCCCCACTCGCCGACCCCCACCTCGTCTACGACCCGGTGGCGGGCGACGGCCCGAAGGACGTGGTGATCCTCGGGTCCACCGGGTCGATCGGGACCCAGGCCATCGACCTCGTGCTGCGCAACCCGGACCGCTTCCGGGTCACCGGCCTGTCCGCCAACGGCGGCCGGGTCGCCCTCCTCGCCGAGCAGGCGTACCGGCTGAAGGCACGGACCGTCGCCGTGGCCCGCGAGGACGTCGTCCCCGCCCTGCGGGAGGCACTGAGCGGCCAGTACGGCCCGGGGGAGACGCTCCCCGAGATCCTCGCCGGAGCCGACGCGGCCACCCAGCTCGCCGCCTCCGACTGCCACACGGTTCTCAACGGCATCACCGGCTCCATCGGCCTCGCACCGACCCTGGCCGCCCTGGAGGCGGGCCGCACCCTCGCGCTCGCCAACAAGGAATCGCTCATCGTCGGCGGCCCGCTGGTCAAGGCCCTCGCCAAGCCGGGGCAGATCATCCCGGTCGACTCGGAGCACGCCGCCCTCTTCCAGGCGCTGGCCGCCGGCACCCGCGCCGACGTGCGCAAGCTGGTCGTCACCGCGTCCGGCGGCCCGTTCCGGGGACGTACGAAGGAGCAGCTGGCGAGGGTCACCGTCGAGGACGCCCTCGCCCACCCCACCTGGGCCATGGGCCCGGTGATCACGATCAACTCCGCCACCCTCGTCAACAAGGGCCTGGAGGTGATCGAGGCCCACCTGCTCTACGACATTCCCTTCGACCGCATCGAGGTGGTCGTGCACCCGCAGTCGTATGTCCACTCGATGGTCGAGTTCACGGACGGATCGACACTGGCCCAGGCGACGCCCCCCGACATGCGCGGGCCCATCGCCATCGGCCTGGGCTGGCCCGAACGCGTCCCGGACGCCGCCCCCGCCTTCGACTGGAGCAAGGCCTCGACCTGGGAGTTCTTCCCGCTCGACGACGAGGCCTTCCCCTCGGTGAACCTGGCCCGGCACGTCGGGGAGCTCGCGGGCACGGCCCCGGCGGTGTTCAATGCCGCGAACGAGGAGTGCGTCGAGGCGTTCCGATCCGGCGCGCTGCCGTATCTCGGGATCATGGAGACCGTCACGCGGGTGGTCGAGGAGCACGGCACCCCCCGTACGGGAACCTCGCTCACCGTCGCGGACGTCCTCGAAGCGGAGACCTGGGCGCGGACCCGGGCCCGGGAACTGGCGGCACAGACGGCGGAGGCCCGTGCATGACGACCCTGATGTTCATCCTCGGCATAGTCCTCTTCGCGGTCGGCCTGCTGTTCTCCATCGCCTGGCACGAGCTGGGGCACCTGTCCACGGCCAAGCTCTTCGGCATCCGCGTGCCGCAGTACATGGTCGGCTTCGGGCCGACCCTCTTCTCGCGGAAGAAGGGCGAGACCGAGTACGGGGTCAAGGCCATCCCGTTCGGCGGCTACATCCGCATGATCGGCATGTTCCCGCCCGGCGCCGACGGCCGGCTGGAGGCCCGCTCCACCTCGCCCTGGCGCGGCATGATCGAGGACGCCCGCTCGGCCGCCTTCGAGGAACTGCAGCCCGGTGACGAGAAGCGCCTGTTCTACACGCGCAAGCCGTGGAAACGGGTCATCGTGATGTTCGCGGGCCCGTTCATGAACCTCATCCTCGCGGTGGTGCTGTTCCTCACCGTTCTGATGGGCTTCGGCATCTCGCAGCAGACCACCACCGTCAGCTCCGTCTCCCAGTGCGTGATCTCGCAGACCGAGAACCGCGACGACTGCACCAAGTCCGACCCGGCCTCCCCGGCCGCGGCGGCCGGCCTCAAGGCGGGCGACAAGATCGTCTCCTTCGACGGCGTACGGACCGACGACTGGGACCGGCTGTCCGACATGATCCGCGCCAACCCCGGCGAGCAGGTGCCGGTCGTCGTCGAGCGCGGAGGCCAGGAGGTCACCCTCCAGGCGACCATCGCCACCAACCAGGTCGCGAAGAAGGACGGCAACGGACAGATCGTCGAGGGCGAGTACGTCACCGCGGGCTTCCTCGGCTTCAGCGCCGCCACCGGCGTGGTGAAACAGGACTTCGGCCAGTCCGTGACCTGGATGGGCGACCGGATCGGCGACGCCGTCGACTCCCTCGCCGCCCTGCCCGCCAAGATCCCGGCCCTGTGGGACGCGGCCTTCGGCGACGGGCCCCGCGAGGCGGACTCCCCGATGGGAGTCGTGGGCGCCGCCCGCGTCGGCGGCGAGATCGCGACCCTGGACATCCCGCCCACCCAGCAGCTGGCCATGTTCATCATGCTGGTGGCCGGCTTCAACCTCTCCCTGTTCCTCTTCAACATGCTCCCGCTGCTGCCGCTCGACGGCGGCCACATCGCGGGCGCGCTGTGGGAGTCGCTGCGCCGGAACGCGGCCAAGGTGCTGCGCCGCCCGGACCCGGGCCCGTTCGACGTCGCGAAGCTGATGCCGGTGGCCTACGTGGTGGCGGGCATCTTCGTCTGCTTCACGCTGCTGGTACTGGTGGCGGACGTCGTCAATCCCGTACGGATCAGCTGAAGCCGGGGTAATCCGCTCGGTCCGTACGAATCCACACGATCCACGTGATCCGCGTGATCCGCGCGATCCGCGCGATCCATGCGGTACGTGTGATCTGAAGCGATCGGACGGGAAACCCGATCCGGAGAGCATGTCCCTCCGGACCGGGCTTCACACCGGTCACCCGGCAGACGGACGCCAATGGGTGCGTCTCCGTACGCCGTGTGTCTGGCGTCCACGTCCGTGCCGTAATCTCGGAGGCCGGAGCCCGCCGCTGAACGGGGCCGGATTCTGATCCACGACTTGGGGTTGCACAGCAGATGACTGCGATTTCTCTCGGCATGCCGTCCGTTCCGACCAAGCTCGCCGAGCGCCGCAAGAGCCGGCAGATCCAGGTCGGGTCCGTGGCGGTGGGTGGTGACGCGCCCGTGTCGGTGCAGTCCATGACCACGACCCGTACGTCGGACATCGGTGCGACGCTCCAGCAGATCGCCGAGCTGACGGCTTCGGGCTGCCAGATCGTGCGGGTGGCCTGTCC
>NZ_JBVJVN010000044.1:0-26861 GCF_055603605.1 Streptomyces sp. NPDC037271 | reverse complement strand
CGAGAACAATGCGGCCCGATCGGATTCCGCCAGCAACGCGCAGAACACGTTGCCCCGGGTTGGCGAGAACGACCCGGCGCCGGGCTTCGGGCTTGGGGGGGGGGGGGGGCGGCCCCCCCCCCCCCCCCCCCCCCCCCCCCCCCCCCCCCCCGCCAGAGCGTCACGCCGCCGGCGCTACCGCCCCGACCGCCGGCGTACGCAGCACCCGCCGGGCCGTGCCCAGACCGGTGCCCAGCGTCACCGCCGCCGACACGGCCACCATCGCGAGCCACACGCCGAGGAACCGGTCCGGCAGCACCGCGTCGGTCCGCACGACGGTGAACGGCACGACCCCGGCCAGCGCCGCCACCGTGCCGAAGAACACCCCCGTGACCGTCAGGATCACCCCTTCGACGCCGACCACGCCCAGCACCTGCCCGGGCGTCGCCCCCGCCAGCCGCTGCTGCCCGAACTCACGGGAGCGGTACGTCGTCGCCGCGTACAGCGAGTTGACCAGCATCACGCAGACGAACACCGCGATGATGCCGACCACCGTGAGGTTGAGCGTCTCCAGGTTCTTGGCGTCGACCGACTTGACCAGACCGGAGGCCTTCACCGCGTCGCTCTCCACCGCCTGCATGGTGAGCGTCGCCGTCGACACCGCCGTGAACAGGATCAGCGACACCAGGATCCCCGCGAGGTGATCGGCCCGCTCACGCAGGTTGCGCACGGCCAGCCAGCCCCTCGCGCCGCTCAGCGGCAGCCGGGCGAGCACGCCCCGCAGCAGCCGCGGCGACAGCAGCGCGAAGCCCACCGACAGCAGGATCGCCCCATAGGCCGGCGGCGCCATCAGCGCCTCGTCCGTCGCCGAGAACAGGAAGGTGGCGCAGGCCCCCGCGGCGCCGGTGACCAGCGTGGCGTACACCAGGAACCGCTTGGCCCCGGCCCGTTCCCGGCTGCCCCGCGCCACCCGCCGCACCGCCAGGAACGCGGCGCCCGCCGACGCCAGCAGCGTGATCCCCATGCCGCTCGTCAGCGCGATCGGACCGAAGGAGTACTCGACCGACCGCGCCACCTGGCCGCCGTCCTGGAACATCCCCAGCAGCGCCCGCCCGCCGAGCATCGCCGGACCGGTCGCCAGCGCCGCGCCCACCAGCGCCACGGCCACCGCCTCACCCACGACCATCCGCCCGATCTGCGCCGGGGTCGCCCCCGAGCAGCGCAGCAGCTCCAGCTCGGCGGCCCGCTGACGCACGTTGACCGTCAGCGTCGAGGCCACCGCGAAGAACACCAGCAGGGTCCCGTAACCGCCCACGACGCCCGCCGCCGTACCCAGCGTCTCCGAGCTGACCGGGTCCACCCCGTCCTGCCCGGCCGTGTCGTGCATGGAGTGGAACATCATGACGACCGCCGCCCCCAGGAAGGCGGACAGCAGCGTCGCGAGGAACCGTCCGGGGCGGCGCCGGACCGACCGCAGGGCCAGTACGAACATCGCTCACACCCCCGCCGGCACGTCGTCGCCCAGGTGCGCCAGCCGCTCCGCGACCGCGTCCGGGGTCGGGGCGTCCATCCGCCCCGCCAGTCGTCCGTCGGCGAGGAAGACGACCGAGTCGGCGTACGAGGCGGCGACCGGGTCGTGCGTCACCATCACCACGGTCCGCCCGTGCACCCGCACCGCCTCCCGCAACAGCAGCATCACCTGCCGCGCGCTGCGCGTGTCCAGCGCGCCCGTCGGCTCGTCCGCGAAGATCACCCGGGGTTCGGTGACCAGGGCACGGGCGATCGCCACCCGCTGCCGCTGACCGCCGGAGAGCTGGTCGGGACGGTGCCCGAGCCGGTCCCCGAGGCCGACCGCGGTCAGGATCTCCCGGGCCCGCCTCCGGTCGACGCGGCGCCCGGCGAGCTTGAGGGGCAGCACCGTGTTCTGCGCGACCGTCAGCGTCTCCAGCAGGTTGTACTGCTGGAACACGAACCCGACCCGGCCGCGCCGGAACCTCGTCAGCTCCGCCTCGCCGCCGCCCGTCAGCTCGGTGCCGTCCACGCACACGATGCCGCCGTCCGGCCGGTCGAGACCCGCCGCGCACTGCAGCAGCGTGGACTTGCCCGAGCCCGACGGTCCCATCACCGCGGTGAACGTGCCCCGGCCCAGGCTCAGGGTGACCCCGTCCAGCGCGGTCACCGCGTTCCCGGCGGTGCCGTAGGTCCTGGTCACCTTGACGAGCCGGAGCGCCTCGGGGGCGGGGCCCTGGTCGTGGTCGCCTCGTGCGCCGGTGCGAAACATCGTCATCACCTTCCGTCGGCACGCCCTGTGCGGTGCCTCGCCGACGACGCTACGGAGCCCGGGGCCGGGCCACACTGGGCGCAGAACCCGTATCGGGGGGTGTACCCAGTGACACCCCCGGCCCCGTATGCGTCACGATGTCCGCCATGGCCGGGCGGCTCGTGGGTGACGGCGGCGTCGACGGGGACCCGAGCCGTCGCGCCGGATCGGGACGGGGCTCGCGGTCGCCGGACTCCCGGAGGAGGACGCCGACGACCTGGAGGCCGTGGACCGTTCCTCGCTGGACCGCCTCGGTCAGGTCTTCCGCCCGTCGCCGCGGCGGCGCCGGATCGTGGCGGGCACGCTCGACCCGGCGGTGGCGGTGGTCCTGGAAGAGGCCGGCCGGCCCCTTCGCTCACCCGCCCACCAGCACCACCTCCAGGGTGCGCGGACCGTGCACCCCCTCGACCCGGTCCAGCTCGATGTCGCTGGTCGCCGACGGACCCGAGATCCAGGTCGACGGGCGTGCCGGATCGAGGCGTTCGAGGGCCTCGGGCACGGCGGAGACCACCTGGTCCGGCACCCGTACGACGCAGATGTGGTGGTCGGGGACGAGGGTGATGCGGCGGCGGCCCTGGTCGGGGGAGCCGTCCAGCACGATCGTGCCGGTCTCGGCGACGGCGACGGCACACCCTGTGACCACGCTGTCCACCCGGTCGAGTTCGTGCGGGGTGCTCGCCGCCCTGTCAGGGACGCGGGTCGCGTCGGCGGCCCCCAGCCAGCCCGGCGGCAACCCGGGCGGTACCACCACGCTCCGCGAGCCGTGTTCGGCCAGGAGCCGCGCCAGCAGCTCGGGCAACTGCTCGTCCGTGCACCGGTGCACGACCGCCCGGTAGTCCGCCAGGTTCTCGGCGAGCAACTCCACCGTCTCGGCGACGGTCCGCTGCCCGTGCTCGCGCAGATACTCCCGCGGGACGGCCCGCTCGTACGCCGGGTCGTCGTGCGGTACGTCCGCGAGGGCGCGCCGCACGCGGCCCAGGATGCGTTCCCTGCTGCTCACTTCGCCCCGTCCCTTCCGCCGTGCGTGCGCTGCCACCAGTCCCGGAACGGCTCCGCGGGCACCTCCGGAAGGTCCCGGCTGCCGGTCCACGCCCGGCCCGGTCCCGGAAGGCTGCGCGGATGGAGGCGGCGGGTGCGCGACGCCAGTCGCTGACCGGCCCGCAGCGCGCCCGGACGCGTGAACGCCCACTGAGCCGCGCGCATCGCCGCCCGCTCGGCGGCGTGCCCCTTCGCCGGTCTCAGGACGACCCTGTTGCCCTGCCGCACGGCCGGCCCGCCCTGCACCACCCGCTCCCGCAGGTGCACCAGCACCTCGGGGATGTCGATGGCGACCGGGCACACCTCGTAGCAGGCACCGCACAGCGACGACGCGTACGGCAGGGAGGCGTCGATCTCGCTGCCCGTGCCCCGCAGTTGAGGGCTGAGGATGGCGCCGATCGGCCCCGGGTACACCGAGCCGTAGGCGTGCCCGCCGGCCCGCTCGTACACCGGGCAGACGTTCAGGCACGCCGAGCAGCGGATGCAGCGCAGGGCCTGGCGGCCGACCTCGTCGGCGAGGGTGTCGGTGCGGCCGTTGTCCAGCAGGACCAGGTGGAAGGTCCGCGGACCGTCCTCGTCGGTGGTGCCGGTCCACATGGACGTGTACGGGTTCATGCGCTCGGCCGTCGAGGAGCGGGGGAGGGTCTGCAGGAAGACCTCCAGGTCCCGCCAGGCCGGCACGATCTTCTCGATGCCGACGACCGAGATCAGCGTCTCGGGCAGGGTCAGGCACATCCGTCCGTTGCCCTCGGACTCCACGACCACGAGGGTGCCGGTCTCGGCGACCACGAAGTTGGCGCCGGAGACGCCGACCTTGGCCCGCAGGAACTTCTCCCGCAGGTGCAGCCGGGCCGCCTCCGCGAGCTCGGCGGGCGTGTCGGTGAGGCCCTCGGGCGCCGGGCGGCCCCACTCGCTCATCTCGGAGCGGAAGATGTCCCGGATCTCGCCGCGGTTGCGGTGGATCGCCGGCACCAGGATGTGCGAGGGCCGGTCCTTGCCCAACTGCACGATCAGCTCGGCGAGATCCGTCTCGTAGGCGTGGATGCCCTCCGCCTCGAGGGCCTCGTTGAGACCGATCTCCTGCGTCGCCATCGACTTGACCTTGACGACCTCGCGCTCGCCCGTCTCCCGCACCAGCCGGGTGACGATCGCGTTGGCCTCCTTGGCGTCGGTGGCCCAGTGCACGGTCCCGCCGGCCGCCGTGACCGTCTCCTCCACCTGCACCAGGTACCGGTCGAGATGACGCAGCGTGTGGTCCTTGATCCGCTTCCCGGCCTCGCGCAGCGCCGCCCAGTCGTCCAGCTCCGCGACCGCGCGGGCCCGCTTGTCCCGGATCGTGTGCGTGGCGTGACGCAGATTCCCGCGCAGCGTCGGATTGCGCACGGCCGTACGCGCCGCCTCCGGAAAGGCCGGCATCCCCAGATACGTCCCGCTCATACGGCCGCCTCCCGCTCCGTGCCCGCCAGGATCTCCGCGATGTGCACCGGCCGCATGCCCGTCCGCAGCCGCGTCATGGTCCCGCCGATGTGCATCAGGCAGGAGTTGTCGGCCGCGCACAGCACATCGGCGCCGGTGGACTCGGCGTTGCGCACCTTGTCCGCGCCCATCGCCGCCGACACGTCGGAGTTCTTCACGGCGAAGGTGCCGCCGAAGCCGCAGCACTCCTCGGCGCCCGGCAACTCGACCAACTCCAGCCCCTTCACCGCCTCCAGCAGTCGCCGGGGCCGGTCGCCGAGGCCGAGGCTCCGCAGCCCGTGGCAGGTCGGGTGGTAGGTGACGGTGTGCGGGTAGTACGCCCCCACGTCCGTCACCCCCAGCACGTCCACCAGGAACTCCGTCAGCTCGTACGTCTTCGGCACCACCGGCGCCAGGGTGGCCGCGAGCGTGTCCCCGCGCCCCTCCGCCCGAGCCCGCTCGCCCATGCGCGGATACAGCTCCCGCACCATCGCGCCGCACGAGCCGGAGGGCGTCACGATCGCCTCGTAGTCCTCGAAGACCTCCGAGAAGTGCCGGGCCAGCGGCTCCGCCTCGTGCCGGTAACCGGTGTTGTAGTGCGCCTGCCCGCAGCAGGTCTGGGCCATCGGGAAGTCGACCTCGACGCCCAGTCTGGTCAGCAGCTTCACCACGGCACGGCCGGTCTCCGGATAAAGCGTGTCGTTGACGCAGGTCAGGAACAGGGCGACACGCATCGCGGCTCCTCGTGATCGGTCGGCTCGAACATCTTGATCATCGGATGAAACGCAGGGTAGTCGGCATACCGGGGCCGGGGCAGGCCCCGTTCACCGGTCGGCGAGTCGGGCCTCGGCCGCCCGCCAGCGTGCCGTGCCGCCGCGCGGCTCGTACCGGGTCAACGACTGGGTGCGCACCAGCAGTCGGCGCATCCCGGTGAGGTCGCCGACCAGCCCGTCGGCGCGGGCCTGCAC
The DNA here is from genome assembly GCF_055603605.1 of Streptomyces sp. NPDC037271. Lineage (NCBI taxonomy): Bacteria > Bacillati > Actinomycetota > Actinomycetes > Kitasatosporales > Streptomycetaceae > Streptomyces > Streptomyces sp. NPDC037271. The sequence continues at coordinate 21,101 of NZ_JBVJVN010000044.1, read as the reverse complement.
GAGGACGTTGCCGAGGGCCGCGGCCTCCGTCGGCCCCGCCACCACCGGCAGCCCGCAGGCGTCGGCGGTCAGCTGGCACAGCAGCGCGTTGCGGGTGCCGCCGCCGACGACGTGCACGACGTCGACCGGGTGCCCGGCGAGCCGCTGGGCGTCCTCGACGGCCCTGCGGTGGGCCAGCGCCAGCGAGTCGAGGATGCATCGGGTCACCTCGGCGGGCGTCCCGGGCACCGGCTGTCCCGAGGCACGGCACGCCTCGGCGATCCGCTCCGGCATCCGGCCGGGCGCCAGGAACGCCGCGTCACCCGCGTCCACCACCGACCGCAGCGCCGGCACCCGGGCCGCCGCGAGCAGCAGCCCGCCCAGGTCCGGCTCACCCCAGGCCCGTACGCACTCCTGGAGCAACCACAGCCCCATGATGTTGCGCAGGTACCGGACCGTGCCGTCCAGCCCCAGTTCGTTGGTGAAGTTGGCGGCGCGGCTCTCCTCCGTCAGCACCGGAGCGGTCAGCTCCAGACCGGCCAGCGACCAGGTGCCGGTGCAGATGTACGCGAAGCGTTCGCCCGAGGCCGGGACGGCGGCCACCGCGGACGCGGTGTCGTGCGAACCGACCGCCGTCACCGGCACCGGCCCTGCCAGTCCCGTCTCCTCCAGCACCGCCGGCCGCAGCACGCCCGCCGGATCGCCGGGCCGCCGCAGCGGCGCGAACAGGCCGAGGTCGATCCCGAGCCGGTCCGCGACGTCGTGCGACCAGTCGCGGGTGCGGGGGTCGATGAGCTGGGTGGTGGAGGCGTTGGTCAGTTCCGTGCCCTGCTCGCCGGTCAGCCAGTAGGTCAGCAGGTCCGGTATCAGCAACAGCCGCCGCGCCTGGGCGAACTGGGCCGTACCACGGGCCGCGACGAGCTGGTACAGGGTGTTGAAGGGGGCGTACTGCAACCCGGTCGCCGCGTACAGCTCCCCGGCGGGCAGCGTGGCCCACACCTTCTCCGCGACGCCCTCGGTGCGGGCGTCGCGGTAGTGCACGGGGTTGCCCAGCAGCGCCCCGTCGGCGTCCAGCAGGCCGTGGTCGACGGCCCAGCTGTCGACGCCGACCGAGTCCACCCGGCCCGCCGCGCGAAGCCCGTCCAGGACACCGGCGTACAGCGCCAGGACGTCCCAGCGCAGCCCCTCGGGCGTACGGACCGGCCGGTTGGGGAAGCGGTGCGCCTCGGCCAGCTCCAGGCGGTCCGGGTCGACGCGGCCGACCATGACGCGCCCGCTGGACGCGCCGAGGTCGACCGCGGCGTACGACTTGACGTCCACGGCTGCGCTCATCGCAGGAACGCGGCGGCGACGCCGGCGTCGACCGGGACGTGCAGTCCGGTGGTGTGGGTCAGATCGCCGCCGGTCAGCGCGAACACGGCGTTCGCGACGTGCTCGGGCAGCACCTCGCGCTTGAGCAGCGTCCGCTGCGCGTAGAACTCGCCCAGCTTCTCCTCCGGCACCCCGTACACGGCGGCCCGCTCGGCACCCCAGCCGCCCGCGAAGATCCCCGAACCGCGCACCACACCGTCCGGGTTGACTCCGTTCACACGGATGCCGTGCTCGCCCAGCTCGGCGGCGAGCAGCCGCACCTGGTGGGCCTGGTCGGCCTTGGTGGCGGAGTAGGCGATGTTGTTCGGGCCGGCGAACACGGCGTTCTTCGAGGCGATGTACACGATGTCGCCGCCCATCTCCTGCGCCGTCATCACCCGGGCCGCCTCGCGCGAGACGAGGAAGGAGCCGCGGGCCATGATGTCGTGCTGGAGGTCCCAGTCCTTGACGGAGGTCTCCAGCAGCGGCTTGGAGATGGAGATGCCCGCGTTGTTGACCACCAGGTCGACCCCGCCGAAGGCGAGGACGGCCGCCCGGAAGGCCTCGGCGATCTGCTCCTCGGACGTGACGTCGACGGTCACCGCGACGGCCTTGTCCGCCCCGCCCAGTTCCTCGGCCACCCGCGCCGCGTTCTCGGCGTTCAGGTCGGCCACGACCACGCACGCGCCCTCGGCGGCCAGCCGCCGCGCGATGGCCTTCCCGATGCCGCTGCCCGCGCCGGTGACGAGCGCGACACGCGTCGCCAGCGGCTTGGGCTTCGGCATCCGCCGGAGCTTGGCCTCCTCCAGCGCCCAGTACTCGATGCGGAACTTCTCCGACTCCTCGATCGGCGCGTACGCCGAGACCGCCTCCGCCCCGCGCATCACGTTGATCGCGTTGACGTAGAACTCGCCGGCGACCCGGGCGGTCTGCTTGTCCTTGCCGAAGCTGAACATGCCCACGCCCGGCACCAGCACGATCGCCGGGTCGGCGCCGCGCATCGCGGGGGAGCCGGGCTCGGCGTGCCGCTGGTAGTAGGCGGCGTACTCCTCGCGGTAGGCGGCGTGCAGCTCCTTCAGCCGGGTGACCGCCTCGTCCAGGGGCGCGGTCGGCGGCAGGTCCAGGACCAGGGGCCGCACCTTGGTGCGCAGGAAGTGGTCGGGGCAGGAGGTGCCGAGCGCGGCGAGCCGCGGATGCTCGGCCCGCGCGAGGAAGTCGAGCACCACGTCGGTGTCGGTGAAGTGCCCGACCTGCGGCCGGTCCTGCGAGGCGAGGCCACGGACGTACGGTGCCAGCGCCGCGGCGCGCTCCCGCCGCTCGGCCTCGGGGAGCGCCTCGTACCCGTCCAGGACCGCGCCGAACGGCTCCGGCCGCCCGCGCTCGGCGAGGAAGGCCTCGGCGGTGCGGATGATGTGCAGCGAGTTGCGCTCGCACTCCTCGGAGGTGTCGCCCCACGCGGTGATCCCGTGCCCGCCGAGCACGCATCCGACGGCCCGCGGGTTGGCCTCCTTCACCGCCGCGATGTCCAGCCCCAGCTGGAATCCGGGCCGCCGCCACGGCACCCACACCACCGTGTCGCCGAAGCACTCGGCGGTCAGCTTCTCGCCGTCCGCCGCACAGGCCAGCGCGATCCCGGAATCGGGGTGGAGGTGGTCGACGTGCGCGGCCTCGACGAGTCCGTGCATCGCCGTGTCGATCGAGGGCGCCGCCCCGCCCCTGCCGTGCAGGCAGTAGTCGAAGGCGGCGACCATCTCGTCCTCGCGCTCGACGCCAGGGTAGACGTCCTTGAGCGCCCGCATCCGGTCCAGCCGCAACACGGCCAGCCCCGCCTCCGTGAGGGTGCCCAGGTCGCCGCCGGAGCCCTTGACCCACATCAGCTCGACGTCACCACCGGTGACGGGGTCGGTGGCGGTGCCCTTGGCGGACGCGTTGCCGCCGGCGTAGTTGGTGTTGCGGGGATCGGCGCCGAGCCGGTGGGAACGGGCGAGGAGGGCGTCGGCCGAGGGGTGGTTACCCATGTCTGACAGTCCTTTTCAACGAGGGTGGGAGACAGCGCCCCGGAAAGGGGCGCGGGGAACTGCGCGACCAGCCACACTCGGCCCGCAGCCCGCGAATGACAGAACCCGGCAGACGCTCACGCCCCCCACCCGGCCTGCTGACCACCGACGCGCTCGGCGACAACCTTCTCGCCGTACCCGGACGCCGCGTACGCCTTGAGAGGCTCGGGGTCCAACCCCATCTCCCGACGCACCTCACGAAGCAGCGGACGCACGTCCGTGTCGTACGCGTCCATCAGCACGGCGTTGGCCTCCAGCACGTCCCCCGAAGCCTGCGCGGCGGACAGCGCCTCCGCGTCGACCAGCGAGGCCTTGGCCGTGGCCTCCTGCACGTTCATCACCGACCGGATGATCGCGGGGATCTTCGCCTCGATGTTGTGACACTGGTCGAGCATGAACGCCACGTCGGAGGTGAACCCGCCCCCGCGCACCACCTCGTACATGATCCGGAACAACTGGAACGGGTCGGCGGCCCCGACCATCAGGTCGTCGTCCGCGTAGAACCGCGAGTTGAAGTCGAACCCGCCGAGCTTCCCCTCCCGCAGCAGCGTCGCCACGATGAACTCGATGTTCGTGCCCGGCGCGTGATGTCCCGTGTCCACCACGACCTGCGCCTTCTCGCCCAGCTTCAGACAGTGGGCGTACGCCGTGCCCCAGTCCGGCACGTCCGTCGTGTAGAACGCCGGCTCGAAGAGCTTGTACTCCAGCAGCATCCGCTGCCCCTCACCGAGCCGCCCGTACACCTCCGCCAGCCCTTCGGCCAGCCGGTCCTGCCGGGACCGTACGTCGTCCTGCCCGGGATAGTTCGTACCGTCGGCGAACCACAGCTTCAGGTCCCGCGACCCGGTGGCGTCCATGATGTCGACGCACTCCAGCAGGTGGTCGACGGCCTTCCTGCGCACCGCCGCGTCGGGGTGGCAGATACTGCCCAGCCTGTAGTCGTCGTCCTGGAAGGTGTTGGAGTTGATCGCGCCGATCCGTACGCCCCGGTCCTCGGCGTGCGCCGCCAGCGCGGAGTAGTCGTCGACCTTGTCCCACGGGATGTGCAGGGCGACGGTCGGGGCCACGCCGGTGAACTCGTGCACCTTCGCCGCGTCGTCCAGTTTCTCGAACGGATCGCGCGGCACGCCCGGTTGGGCGAACACCTTGAACCGGGTGCCCGAGTTCCCGTACGCCCACGACGGAGTCTCGACTGCCTGGGTCTTGAGCGCGGCCTTCACCGCGGCGAGCTCGGTCACTTCGGCGCTCCTGTGACATCGGGTCGCAACCCACCTTGAGTACGACCATGTGTGAAACGATTCAGTACGCGAAGTTATGAGCCGCCCGAAGGGGTGTCAACCCTTCTGCTCAAGCCGCCCCTCCGTGACTCGGTCGTGACCTTCGATTATCGAAACTTTTTCGATCCCGCCCCATTGACGCGACATGCCCTGCCTGCCTAACGTCCCGGCAACCCAGTTGAAACCTTTCACGGCGCCGTGAGGGCCGTCCCGCCCGGCGTCGTCGAGGAGCCCTCATGACCCACCCGTCCGACACGGGTACGGCCCCGGTTCTGGCGCTCAGGGACGTCTCCAAGTCCTTCGGCGCGGTCCGCGCCCTGCGGGACGTCTCCCTGGAACTGTTCCCCGGCGAGGTGCACGCCCTCGCCGGTGAGAACGGTGCCGGCAAGTCGACCCTCATCAAGACGCTCGCCGGAGTGCACCGGCCGGACGCCGGCCAGGTGCTGCTCGACGGTGCGCCGGTGGTCTTCCACGGTCCCGGTGACGCCCGCGACGCGGGCATCGCCGTGATCTACCAGGAGCCGACCCTCTTCCCGGACCTGTCGATCGCCGAGAACATCTTCATGGGCCGGCAGCCCCGGCGCGCCCTCGGCCGCATCGACCACAAGGCGACCCACGCCGCCACCGCCGGCCTGATGCGGCGGCTCGGCGTCGAACTCGACCCCGACCGTCCCGCGCGCGGCCTGTCCATAGCGGACCAGCAGATCGTGGAGATCGCCAAGGCCCTCTCCTTCGACGCCCGCGTCCTGATCATGGACGAGCCGACCGCCGCCCTCACCGGCAGCGAGGTGGCCCGCCTGTTCGGCGTCGTGCGCACCCTGCGCGACCAGGGCGCCGCCGTGCTGTTCATCTCGCACCGTCTGGAGGAGATCTTCGAGATCTGCGCGCGGGTCACCACCCTGCGCGACGGGGCCTGGATCGCCAGTGAGCCGCTGGACGGCATGACCGAGGACGACCTGGTCCGCCGCATGGTCGGCCGCGACCTCGACGAGCTCTACCCCAAGCAGGAGGTCCGTCCCGGCGAGGTCGCCCTCAGCGTGCGCCGGCTGACCCGGGAGGGCGTCTTCACCGACGTCTCCTTCGACGTGCGGCGCGGTGAGATCGTCGGCCTCGCCGGACTGGTCGGCGCCGGACGCACCGAGGTCGCCCGCGCCGTGTTCGGCGTCGACCGGTGGGACGCCGGGGAGGTGGAGGTCGACGGCAAGCTCCTCGTCAACGGCGCCCCGTCCACGGCGATGGCCGCCGGACTCGCCCTCGTCCCCGAGGACCGGCGCGCCCAGGGCCTGGTGATGGACATGTCCATCGAGCGCAACATCGGCCTCACCGGGCTGCGCACGACCGTGAAGGCCGGGCTGGTGGACCGCGGTGCCGAACGCAGCCGCTCCCTCGACTGGGCGGTCAGACTCCAGGTGAAGTACGCCCGCATCGCCGACACCGTCTCCACCCTCTCCGGCGGCAACCAGCAGAAGGTCGTCCTGGCCAAGTGGCTGGCCACCGGCCCCAAGGTGCTGATCGTCGATGAGCCGACCCGCGGCATCGACGTCGGCACCAAGGCCGAGGTGCACCGGCTGCTGAGCGCGCTGGCCGCCGACGGTGTGGCCGTCCTGATGATCTCCTCCGACCTGCCGGAGGTCCTCGGGATGGCCGACCGCGTCCTGGTGATGCACGAGGGCCGTCTGACCGCGGAGATCCCCCGCACCGACGCCACCGAGGAGACCGTGATGGCCGCAGCCACGGGGAGGGCCGCCGCATGACCGCCGCCGGGAGTGCCGCCCGCGTGCCCTGTGCACGTCAGGGGGAGGGCCGTCACATGACCGCCACCAGGAATGCCGCCCGCGTGACCACCGCACGTCACGGGGGAGGCCGTCGCACGACCGCCGCCAGGAGCGCCGCCCTCGGGACCCCGCACGTCACCGGGAGGGCCGCCGCATGACGGTCACCGCACCCGACCAGGCCCCCGTCGCCGACGCGCCCGGGGCCGGTGCCACCCGGCTCGTCGACCGCGTCTTCAGGATGCGGGAACTGGCCATCCTGCTCGTCTTCCTGGTGATGATCGCCGTCACCCAGGCCGGCAACAGCGAGTTCCTGTCCGAACAGGGCATCAAGGACCTGCTGCTGAACGCGACCATCCTGGTCCTGGTCGCCACCGGCCAGTCCCTGGTCGTCATCACCCGCAACGTCGACCTCTCGGTCGGCTCCACCCTCGGCATCAGCGCCTTCGCCGCCGGTACGTACCTCCAGGGCGGCGGCAACTCCGTCGTGGCCGTGTTCCTCGCGGTGCTGATGGGCGTCGGCTTCGGCCTGCTCAACGGTCTGCTGGTCAGCCTCGGCCAGGTGCCCGCGCTGGTCGTCACCCTCGGCACCCTCTACATCATCCGCGGCATCGACTCCATCTGGGTCGGCTCCCGCCAGATCACCGCGGCCGACCTGCCCGGCGGCTTCGTCGAGTTCGGCTCCGGCGGCCTGAGCGCGGTGCCGTGGCCGGCGATGATCGCCCTCGCCGTGCTCGTCGCCACCGCGTACTACCTCAAGCACTTCGGCAGCGGGCGCGAGCTGTACGCGCTCGGCTCCAACCCGGAGGCCGCCCGGCTGGCCGGCATCCCGGTCCGCGGGCGCATCCTCACCGCGTACACCTTCTGCGGCGCCCTCGCAGGACTCGCCGGAGCCCTGTACCTGGCCCGGTTCGGCAACGTCGACTCCGGCACCGGCACCGGCTACGAACTGACCGTCGTCAGCGCCGTCGTCGTCGGCGGCGTCGTCTTCACCGGCGGCTCCGGCAGCGTCTACGGCGCCGCCCTCGGCGCGCTGCTGCTGACCTCGATCAACAGCGTGCTGCCCGCCCTCGGCGTCAGCTCCGTGTGGGTGCTGGCCATCAACGGCATCCTGCTCATCCTCGCCATCGCCGTCGACCGGATCGTCGCGCTGCGGGTGGCCACCGCCCTGAAGAAGAGGAACGCCCGCCATGGCTGACCGCTCCCTGATGCGCGCCGTCCGCCGGTCCGCCTCCTCGAGGTGGGACGGAGCCGTGGGCGCGCTCCTCCTCGTCGTCCTCCTCCTCTCCTTCGGCTTCGTCGACGGCTTCGGCAACTCCCTGAACCTGTCCTTCCTGATCGGCAACACCCTTCCCATCGCGCTCATCGCCCTCCCGATGACCCTGCTGGTGGTCTCCGGCGAGATCGACCTGTCGGTCGCCTCCACCGCGGGCCTGTCCGGCGCGGTGATGGGCGCCCTGTGGAACCAGGGCATGGCCATCGAGACGATCATCCCGATCTGCCTGCTGCTCGGTGTCGTGTGCGGTCTGGTCAACGGGTTGCTGGTCACTCGGCTCGGCCTGCCCTCCCTCGCCGTCACCATCGGCACGATGGCCGCCTACCGGGGCATCGCGCAGATCGTGCTCGGCTCCGACGCGGTGACCGACTTCCCCTCCCAGTACCTGGACTTCGCGGCCGGACGCATCGGCGACACCTTCGTCCCGTACGCCTTCCTGCCGTTCCTCGTGCTGCTCGCCATCGCCGTTCTCGCCCTGCACGCCACGCCGTTCGGCCGGTCGCTGTTCGCCATCGGCGCCGGCGAGGAGGCGGCGCGCTTCGCCGGCATCCGGGTCAGGCGGCAGAAGCTGATCCTGTTCACCCTGACCGGCCTGATGTCCGCCCTCACCGGCGTCTTCTGGGCCCTGCACTACGCCAGCGCCCGCTACGACAACGCCACCGGCCTCGAACTCTCCGTCGTCGCCGCCGTGCTGCTCGGCGGCATCGACTTCGACGGCGGCAAGGGCACGCTCGGCGGCGCGATCGCCGGAGTGTTCCTGCTCGGGGCGTTGCAGAACGTGATGAGCCTCCAGGACGTCTCCGCCCAGTCGCAGATCGTCGTCACCGGCGTCCTGCTCGTCGTCTCCGTGCTCGGCCCCCGGGTCGCACGGCAGATCTCCGTCGCGAGGGCCGGACGCAGGGCGGCATCGGCGCCCCTGTCCAAGGCGCCCACGCCCTCCCCGTAACCGGCTCCGCCCACCCTCGTAAGGACCCCACCATGCGCAAGTCGTCGATCCGCCGCACCTGCGCGGCCCTCGCCGCCGTCACCTCCCTCGCCCTGGCCGCCACCGCCTGCGGCGGCACCACCAAGGAGGACGTCGAGAACGAGGGCGGCGCGGCCGCCACCGCGGGCAAGGCCGACCCGAACGCCGAGACCAAGAAGGGCCTGACCGTCGGCTTCCTGCCCAAGCAGGTCAACAACCCCTACTTCACCGTCGCCGACAAGGGCGGCGAGAAGGCCCTGAAGGAACTCGGCTCCAGCTACAAGGAGGTCGGCCCCTCCAGCGCCACCGACACCGCCGGCCAGGTCTCCTACGTCAACACCCTCACCCAGCAGCAGGTCGACGCGATGGCCGTCTCCGCGCAGGACCCGGGCGCCCTGTGCACCGCGCTCAAGCAGGCCATGAAGAACGGCATCAAGGTCGTCACCTACGACTCCGACACCAAGCCGGAGTGCCGCAACGCCTTCATCTCCCAGGCGTCCGCCGACGACCTCGGCCGTACCGAGGTGCAGCTGCTCGCCGAGCAGATCGGCTACAAGGGCGAGATCGCGATCCTGTCCGCCGCGCAGACGGCGACGAACCAGAACGCCTGGATCGAGATCATGAAGGACGAGCTGAAGGACCCGAGGTACCAGGACGTCGAGCTGGTCGAGGTCGCCTACGGGAACGACGACGCCCAGCAGTCCTTCCAGCAGACCCAGGGCCTGCTCCAGGAGCACCCGAACCTGAAGGGGATCATCTCCCCGACCACCGTCGGCATCAAGGCCGCCGCCCAGTACCTGTCCGGCTCCAAGTACAAGGGCAAGGTCAAGCTGACCGGCCTCGGCACCCCCAACGACATGCGCAAGTACGTCAAGAACGGCACCGTCGAGGCGTTCGAGCTGTGGGACCCGGCCAGGCTCGGCGAACTGGCCGCGCGCACCGCCGTCGCGCTGGCCTCCGGACAGATCACCGGCAAGGAGGGCGAGACCTTCCAGGCCGGCGCCATGGGCGAGTACACCATCGGCAAGGACGGCGTGATCAACCTCGGCAAGCCGACCGTGTTCAACGCGAAGAACATCGACCAGTTCAACTTCTAGTCCGGGAGCGGCACTTCATGCAGCGCGTCTGTTTCCTGCTCAAGGTCCGCCAGGACCGGATCGCCGAGTACCGCGAACGCCACGCGGCCGTGTGGCCGGAGATGTGCGAGGCACTCTCCGCCACCGGCTGGCACAACTACTCGCTCTTCCTGCGCGACGACGGGCTGCTCGTCGGCTACCTGGAGACGGAGGACTTCGCGGCGGCCCAGGCCGGCATGGCGGCCACCGAGGTCAACGCCCGCTGGCAGGCGGAGATGGGGCCCCTCTTCGAGTCCCTCGACGGGGCCCGCCCCGACGAGGCGATGAAACCGCTCACCGAAGTGTTCCACCTCGCCTGAGACCCACCCGAGGCTCGTCCGAGAACGGAGTCCCCCTCGTGATGCGACGACGTACCTTCCTCACCGGCGCCCTCGCCGTCCCCGTCCTGACGACCGGTGGCACCGCGCGCGCCGCCACCGCCCCCGGCCCGTCGGTCACCCCGGCCGGCCGCACCACGCTCGACAGCCGGGCTGTCTACTTCGTGTCGTACGACGGCCTGGTCAACAACAACTCCTTCCAGAAGAACGGACTCCTCACCCACAAGGGCCACCAGTACGCCGCCTGGTACACCGCCGACCGCAACGCCGTCGTCGCCCGCCGCGACCTCGGGTCGGGCACCTGGCAGACCGTGGAGGTGGGCCACACCCTGCGGTACGACGACTCCCACAACGTGATCTCCATGGGCGTCTCGCGGACCGACGGGCGCCTGCACCTCAACATGGACTCCCACAGCGACGGCTTCACCTACGTCAAGTCCGTCGCCGGACTCCTCGACGACCCCACCGGGCTGAGCTGGACCGCGAACCGCTTCGGCGCCCCGCAGTCCACGCTCGACGGGCTCGCCCTCACCCCGCGGTTCACCTATCCCCAGTTCGTCGCCACCCCCGAGGGCCGGCTCCAGCTCAGCTACCGTGCCGGTGTCTCCGGCGACGGCCGCAACGGGCTCGCCGAGTACGACGGCCGCCGGTGGACCGCGCTGGGGGAGTGGTCGAGCTCCACCGGCACCTACCGCGGCGAGCACGGCTCCTCGACCGCCCGCAACATGTACCTGCACGGCATCGACTACGACCGCAGGGGCCGCCTGCACGCCTTCTTCACCTGGCGCGAGCAGAACAGTGCCGTGATGTGCTCCGGCGGCGGCATCACCAACCACGACACCGGCTACGTTCACTCCGACGACCGGGGCCGCACCTGGCGCAACGACGCCGGCCAGGTCGTCGGCACCACCGGCGGCACCGACAAGGTCTCCGTCAACGACCGCGGCCTGGTGGTGGACCCGCTGAACCCCGACCACTCCCTGATGAACCAGGAGAGCCAGTACACCGACTCCGCCGGCCGGCCGCACGCGATCATCTCCTACGTCCCGGGCCGCTTCGGCCAGTGCACCACCGACTACGTCGCCGACCGCACCGCGCACGGCCGCGCCTTCCACCTCCGCAAGGACGCCTCCGGCACCTGGCGCAAGACCGAGATACCGGTACCGCTGAACTCCAGCCAGCGCACCCGGCTCTTCCTGGACCGGCACGACAACGCCTACGCGGTCTTCCCCTACGGCAGGATCGCCGGTGCCTCCGAGGAGTCCGGTTACACCGACTGGCGGCTCCTGTACGACGGAGCCGGACTGAACGCCTTCGGCGAGGTCCTGATCGACGAGACGCGTATCGCGCGGGACGGCGTGCTGTCGGTGATGTACCAGGAGAGGTCCCGCGGCACCACGCCCTCGGCGCTCCACGTCGTCGACTTCCGGCTGCCCGCCTGACGGACGTCCTCCCCGGGCGGCGCGGGTAATGTGAAGGTCTCCCCGCCGCCCCGCGCCCCTGGCGCACGCGCTCCCCAGCCCGACCCTGGAGGTCCCTGCCCGATGGCCCATTCGGTGGGTATCAAGGACGTCGCCCGCGCCGCCGGAGTATCCGTGGGCACGGTCTCCAACGTCATCAACCGCCCCGACACCGTAGCGACCGAGACCCGCGCACGCGTGCTGTCCGCGATCGACCGGCTCGGCTACGTCCGCAGCGAGTCCGCGCGCCAGCTGCGCGCGGGCCGCAGCCGGATCATGGGGCTGCTCGTCCTGGACATGGGCAACCCCTTCTTCGTCGACGTCGCCCGCGGCGCCGAGCGGGCCGCGCGCGACGCCGGGCTCGGCGTGATGGTCTGCAACAGCGCCCAGAACCCGGGGGAGGAGGCCGAGTACCTCTCCCTCTTCGCCGAGCAGCGGGTCCGGGGCGTCCTGCTGACCCCGGCCGACGCCACCGGCCGCAACATCGAGGGCTTCCGTCGCCACCACATCCCCTTCGTACTGGTCGACCGCGTCGCCGAGGGCACCACCGAGTGCTCGGTCTCCGTCGACGACGTCGCCGGCGGCGCCCTGGCCGTGCGCCACCTGGTGGACGCCGGGCACCGCTCCATCGCCTACGTCAGCGGCCCGCCCGGCCTCAACCAGGTGCACGACCGCCGTACCGGCGCCCTGCAGGCGCTCGCCGAGGCCGGACTCGGCCCCGGCGCGCTGCGCGAACTGCCCACCGAGCGGCTCGACGTCGCCGCGGGCCGGGACGCCGGCGCCCGCCTCCTCGGCCTCGCGGACCGGCCCACCGCCGTCTTCTGCGCCAACGACCTGCTCGCCCTCGGCGTCCTGCAGGCCATGTACGCCGCCGGGGTCGGTGTTCCCGACGACCTCGCGATCGTCGGCTACGACGACATCGAGTTCGCCGCCGCCGCGGCCGTCCCGCTCACCTCCGTGCGCCAGCCCGCCGTCACCATGGGCGCCATGGCCGCCGAGCTGCTCCTGGAGGAGACGGAACTGGCGGGCTCGGACCGGGTCCACCCGCACCGGCGGGTCGTGCTCCAGCCCGAACTGGTGGTGCGGCGCTCCAGCCTCGCCGCCCGCTGACCCGTCATTCAGTACGATTTAGTGATCCCGGGGGTCGGCGGCCGCAGAACCATGTGCTGAACTGGGACACGGCCGAAAGATCCACCCGTACGGTCCGTCCGTACGGTCCCTCCGTCCCGGGAGCCCCGTTGAGCGTCAGCTACCGCCAGCCCGGCGTCGTCCTCACCGACCGCCGCTTCACCGTGCCCCTCGACCACGCGAACCCCTCCGGGGAGACGATCGAGCTGTACGCGCGTGAGGTCGTCGCGAGCGACAAGGCACACCAGGACCTGCCGTGGCTGGTCTACCTCCAGGGCGGCCCCGGCTTCGGCGCGAACCGTTTCATCGGCCGTCCCGCCTGGCTCGGCCGCGCCCTGAAGGAGTACCGCGTCCTCCTCCTCGACCAGCGCGGCACCGGCGCCTCCACGCCCGCCAACCGCCAGACGCTCCCGCTGCGCGGCGGCCCCGCCGAGCAGGCCGACCACCTCACCCACTTCCGCGCCGACGCCATCGTCCGCGACTGCGAGGCCATCCGACCCCAGGTCACCGGCGGCGCCCCCTGGACCGTCCTCGGCCAGAGCTTCGGCGGCTTCTGCACCGTCGCCTACCTGTCGCTCGCTCCGGAGGGCCTGAACACCGCCCTGATCACCGGCGGCCTGCCCTCCCTGGACGCCCACGCCGACGACGTCTACCGGGCCGCCTACCCCCGCATCGAGCGCAAGGTCGCCGCGCACTACGCCCGCTACCCGCAGGACGTCGAGCGCGCCCGCCGCATCGCCGACCACCTGCTCACCCACGACGTGGTCCTGCCGAACGGCTACCGGCTCACCGTCGAGGCCTTCCAGTCGCTCGGCATCCTCCTCGGCGGCGGCGAGGGCAGCCACCGCCTGCACTTCCTCCTGGAGGACGCCTTCGTCCGCACCCCGCGGGGCCACGAGCTGTCCGACGCGTTCCAGGAGCAGGCGCAGGGCCTGCTGTCGTACGCCGGCCACCCGCTCTACGCCCTCGTCCACGAGGCCATCTACGCCCAGGACGCACGTCCCACCAACTGGTCGGCCGAGCGCGTCCGTGCCGAGTTCCCGCGCTTCGACGCCGCCAAGGCCCTCGCCGGCGACGAACCGCTGATGTTCACCGGCGAGTCCATCCACCCGTGGATGTTCGACTGCGACCCGGCCCTGCGCCCGCTGCGCGAGACCGCCGAGCTGCTCGCCGCCCGCACCGACTGGACCCCCCTGTACGACCCCGCCCGGCTCGCCGCCAACGAGGTGCCGGCCGCCGCGGCCGTCTACCACGACGACATGTACGTCGACACCGGCCACGCGCTGACCACCGCCCGCGCGATCCGCGGCCTGCGCACCTGGGTCACCGACGAGTTCGAGCACGACGGCGTACGGGCCGGGGGCCCGCGCGTCCTGGACCGGCTGCTCGCGCTCGCCCGCGACGAGGCCTGAACGGCGACGCTCGAAACACGCGGCGGGATGTCGGCGGCTCGCGTTAGTGTGCGGACATGACCGAGCCGACGATCACCCAGCTGGAGCCCATGCCCGGCGACTGGCGGCGCGCCCTGGCCGTCGTCGCCCACCCGGACGACCTGGAGTACGGCTGCTCGGCGGCTGTCGCGGCCTGGACCGACGAGGGCCGCGAGGTCGCCTATGTCCTCGCCACCCGGGGCGAGGCGGGCATCGACACCCTGGCGCCCGCCGAGTGCGGCCCGTTGCGGGAGCGGGAGCAGCGGGCGAGCGCGGCCGTCGTCGGGGTGAGCGAGGTGGAGTTCCTCGACCACCGGGACGGCGTCATCGAGTACGGCACCGCCCTGCGCCGCGACATCGCCGCCGCGATCCGCCGGCACCGGCCCGAGCTCGTCATCACGCTCAACCACCGGGACACCTGGGACGGCGTCGCCTGGAACACCCCGGACCACGTCGCCGTCGGCCGCGCCACGCTCGACGCGGCGGGCGACGCCGGCAACCGGTGGATCTTCCCGGAGCTGACCGAGCAGGGCCTCGAACCCTGGGACGGCGTGCGCTGGGTCGCCGTCGCCGGTTCCTCCTCGCCCACGCACGCCGTGGACGCCAGCCCGGGGCTGGAGCGTGCCGTCCGCTCCCTGCTCGCCCACCGCACGTACATCGAGGGGCTGACCGACGAGGACCCGGAGACGTATGTGCGCGGATTCCTCGTCGGGTTCGCCGAGGCCGCCGGGGAGCGGTTCGGCGGGAAACCGGCGGTGACCTTCGAAGTCTTCGGGCGGTAGCGGCATGGCGGGGGAGCGGGACGTGCGGGGGCAGCAGCGTCTGGTGGAGCGGGACGTGCGGGGGCAGCAGCGTCTGGCGGAGCGGTTCGAGGAGCACCGCGGGCAGCTCGAGGCGGTGGCCTACCGCATGCTCGGCTCGCTTGCCGAGGCCGAGGACGCCGTGCAGGAGGCCTGGCTGCGGCTCGACCGCTCCGGCGGGGACGGCATCGACAACCTGGGCGCCTGGCTGACCACGGTGACCGGCCGGATCTGCCTGGACCTGCTGCGCTCACGCACCGCGCGCCGCGAGGAGCCGATGACCGAGGGCTTCGACACCTTCGTGCCGGACCCCGTGGTGCGGGCCCTGCCGCAGGCCGACCCCGAGCAGGAGGTGCTGCACACCGACTCGGTGGGCATCGCGTTGCTGGTGGTGCTGGAGACCCTGGAGCCGGCCGAGCGGCTGGCGTTCGTCCTGCACGACATGTTCGCCGTGCCTTTCGACGACATCGCGCGGGTCGTCGAGCGCAGCCCGGCAGCCACCCGGCAACTGGCCAGCCGGGCCCGGCGCCGCGTGCGCGACGCCACCCCCACCGCCGAACCCGACCTCGGCCGGCAGCGCCGGGCGGTCGAGGCCTTTCTGGCCGCGAGCCGCGCCGGCGACTTCGAGGCGCTGGTGTCCGTCCTCCACCCGGACGTGGTGCTGCGAGCCGACGCGGGCGCGTTGGCGAGCGGCGTGGCGGCGTCGAAGGTGGTGCGGGGGGCGCGGACGGTCGCCACCGGGGCGTTCCACTTCCGTCATCTTGCGGGGCTCGCCCGCGTCGTGCTGGTCAACGGCGCGGTCGGCACGGTCGCGGTGTCCGGGGGACGCCCGCAGTCCGTCACCTACGTCACCGTCGCCGACGGACTCGTCACCGGCCTGTACATCCTGTCCGACCCCGAGCGCCTGGCCCGCCTGGACCTTTCCGCACTGGAGGCCTGACCGGGGCCGGTGGTCCGGACGGACCGGGCGGAACCGCGTGGCGACCGCGAGCGGTGCTTGAGCGTCGCCTCGTGCGGCGTGAACTGCCGCCCGACGCACGCCCGCGCGCCCGTTCCGAACGGCTTGCAGGTGTGCGGGGCACGCGACCGTACGGCCTCGGCGTCGAAGCGGTCCGGGTCGAACCGCTCGGCGTCCGGCCCCCCACACCTCCGGGGCGCGTGCAGTGGCTGCGGGATCCGGAGTCGGCCCGGGAGCGGGTGCGCGACCTGTGCGCACGGGCCCTGCCGGGCGCCCTCGCGCCGTGAGCGCCCCCGTTGCACTCCGGAACGCGCGCACAGGCCGCTGAAATGCGCCCTCGGGCGCGCTGAAAGGTCTCGCAAAGAATCACGTGTCCAGGTTGGCGCACACCCCGATCTCCTATAGGTTAGGTGAGCCTTACCTAATGAATTGCCCACCGAATTGACGACGGAGGTTGGGGATGGGCGACAGCCACACCTGGACGGCCGCGCCTGCCGCGGCGGAGCAGGCCCGCTCCGTACTCGCCGCCGCCTGGTCCTGCGCGGTGACCGCGGAAGGCGGCCGCGAGGAGTTCGTCGGCGCGCACACCGTGTCCGACGACGGCCGGGTGCTCCTGCATGTGCCCGAGGACAGCGCCCTGCTCGCGGCGGCGATCTGCGCGCCGCGCGGAGAGCCGTCCGCCGTGCTGGAGTTCGCCGACGTGGCGCCCGTCCCGGTGCGGGGCCGGATCAGGGCCCGGCTCTGGCTCGCGGGCCGGTTCGCCCCGGAGGACGGCCACTTGGCGTTCACGCCCACGCGCGTGGTGCTGCGGCAGCCCTCCGGTGCGGTGGTGGTCGGCCTCGAGGAGTTCGCCTCAGCCGGACCCGATCCGCTGGCCCTGGCCGAGGCCCGGCTGCTGACCCACCTCGCCGACTGCCACGGCGACGCGGTGGAGCGGCTGACCCGGCTCGTCGACGCCGACAGTCTGCACGGCGCGGTCCGGGTGCGGCCGCTCGCCGTCGACCGGCACGGACTGACGCTGCGCATCGAGCGCGCCGGCGCCCACGGCGACGTACGGCTTCCCTTCCACGCGCCGGCCGACGACATCGCGCAGCTCACGGAGCGGATGCACGTGCTCCTGGCGCAGGCGGGCGCCGCCTCCTGCCCCCGGGCCCTGCAACGGCAGCGTACGGACGGCGAAGGCTGACACGAAGGCTGAGGCGAACGGCTCTTCCCGCCGTCCGATGCCCGACTTTCGCCGTCGCCGTCGCCGACCACCGGGCCCCCGTGCCTACCAGTCCCCGTCCTCCACCGGTGCGCCAGGTGCGTCCTTGAGCGGCCGGACCTGCTGCTGTGCGGGCGCCTGCCACGGCTCGTGGTCGTCCCCGATCCAGTCCCCGACCGGCTTGACGCCCTGGAGCGGACCGGTGGGTGCGAGGTCGAGGGCGTCCTGGTCGTAGTAGTCGTACCAGGGCAGTCCGGCCTGCGTGTACGCGGCCCGGTCCACGGGTGACGGCGGTGGCGTCTCGCCGGTGATGCGCAGCCACTCCGGCGGCGTGACCAGGTGCACGAAGACCCGGCCCGCGGGCCGCTCGGCCCAGTCCGTCAGCGGCCTTTCGTCGCGGTAGACCTCCTGTCGCATGGACCCTCCGACACCGAGTCCCATCGCCGGAGCGGACCGGGCCCGGGCCACGCCGGAGCGGGCCGGGGCCGAGCCCGGGGCGGCCGGGGCCGACATCGGCATCGCGGCCCCGAAGGCGCCGCCCGACCGGGCGGCCCCGCGTGCCGATCCGGCCCGGCGCCGCTCCTCCTCGCGCCAGCGGGCCAGCTCCTCCTCGCCCAGCGGGAAGGCCTGCAACTGGACGCCGCCCCAGACCTCCTCGCCGGTGATCTGGCCCTCGACGGTCGCCCCCATGCCGAGCGGCACCGCCACGAACTGTCGGACCGTGCCCGTCCCGGAGTTGATGCCGTCCAGCCAGGGCTGACGGGGGAGCACCACGTAGTTCTGCGGGTCCCGGGTCAGCCGGTCGCTCCAGGGCTTGCCCGAGACCGCGCACACCTTGCCCACCCCGACCTGGAGCGCCGCGGGCTCCTTCGTGCCGGCGAAACTCAGCCACATGGCCTCGCGCAGGTAGACCGGCAGCATCACGCCGCCGCGCGCCCGCCAGGCCTCGGGCACGGTGTCGGCGTAGTCGGAGACCCGGCGGACGGGGAACTCGCCGAGCCCCGGCGGCAGCGGGTGGGTGCCCGTCTCGGGCAGCCGCAGGGTGCGGATGAAGCGCACCGCCGCACCGCCCGGCAGCAGCAGCCTGTTCCCGTCGATCCGCACGCTCGTGTCGCTCATCCGTACGCCTCCTCTTCCCGTCTTCCGGTGCGGGGATCTGCCGGCCGCCCCTCACCGCTCCTCACTTGGAACGACGTCCGGCGGCGCTGCGGTTCCGCTTCCGGAGCAGGGCCCGTACCCGGTCTCGAAGCCGGGTCAGCCGCGGCATGCGTTCGCGCAGCTCGCGCGTGTGGTGGTCCAGCTCCTCCAGGAGCCGGCGAGAGCGGTGCTCGGTGTCCATCTCGTCGATGATGCGGTTGACCTCGGTCAGTACCGCGCCGTGCAACTGCCAGTGCAGGGGGCTGCGCTGCACCTCCGTCAGGAGCAGCCGGGCCAGCTTGTCCCGGGTGACCGCGGCCTGCCGCAGCTCGGTGGAGAGGCGTTCCTCGGCGGACTCGGCGTTCTCGCTGACGCTGGTGGTGACCAGGACCGCGAAGCTGACCACGGCGTCGGCGATCTCGGACAGCAGCTGCTGGATGGTGGCACCTGTCTCCGGCGGGAACAGGGGCTCCGGTTCACGTTCCTTCGCGAGGTCGGTGAAGGTGCGCGCGAGGACCCGCATCACCACCGTGCAGATCTCCAGGGTGTCCAGACCGGTGCGCAGCACCACCCGGTGGAGCAGTCCCTCGCGTACCCGGGGATTGAGCCGCAGGCTGTCCTCGGCCTGGCGGAGGTCCTCGTCCACCTCACCGATGTCGTGGTCGAGGCGGCGGGCCTCGTGCAGCCGGGCCGCCGCCTCGTGGAACGGCGTGCTGTCGGCGGCCTCCTCACCCATGCGCAGCATCAGCTGCCGCACCCGCCGGGCCAGCCCCTCGATGGACTCGCCGGCCTGCTCCACCCACACCGGAGGGGCGAGGATCAGGTTGAAGGCCAGCCCGACGATCGCCCCGATCAGGGTCTCCACCACCCGGGCCCATG
Organism: Streptomyces sp. NPDC037271; assembly: GCF_055603605.1. Classification (NCBI taxonomy): domain Bacteria; kingdom Bacillati; phylum Actinomycetota; class Actinomycetes; order Kitasatosporales; family Streptomycetaceae; genus Streptomyces; species Streptomyces sp. NPDC037271. The sequence continues at coordinate 1,977 of NZ_JBVJVN010000044.1, read as the reverse complement.
CCAGGCTGCCGTGCGAGGTCACACCGAGCACCAGCATCGCGCTGATCGCCACCTCGGCCACGAACTCGTGCGCCCGCACGAGGTGCCCCACGCCCAGCGCCGCCACGATCACCAGCGCCAGGCTCCACCAGCTCAGCCCGACCAACTGGCTGAAGGCGATGGCGACCAGGACACCGGCCACCACGGCGTTCACGCGGCGGAAACTCATCTTGAGCGTGGCGTACAGGGTGACCTGGACGACCAGCAGCGCGGTGAGCGGCGCGGTGAGCGGCGCCGCCGACTTGTCGGGGGTCAGCCGCACCGCGATGACATAGGCGATCGAGGCCGCGGCGGCGGATCGCAGCGCCTGCACGACCATGGGGTCCCTGAGCCACTTCACCCGCCGCAGGGCCGCCGCCGCACTCTCACGTACATCCCGCATCCTCGGGCTGTTCCCTTCCCCGGGCGCCTCGAACGTATCCGGACAGGACGGTAGCCGGACAAAGGGGGCAGGAGTGGTTCTCACGCGCCGTACACCGGCGGCCATCCGTGAACGTCAGGCGGTCACCTTGGCGAGGAAGGCGGACAGGTTCCCCAGGGTCCGGGTGATCTGTTCCTCCAGGGTGAGGCTCTCCTCGAAGCGGGCACCGCCCTCCGGCACCTTCTTGCCCCGCAGGTACAGGGGGCAGGCGAGGTCGGTGCACATGTACAGGCCGACCGAATTGCCCTCGCGGCCGGCCGGGCCGGCCTTGCGTGCGGTCATCAGCGCCACCCCGCCCCGGGGATGGGTGGTCAGGCACAGCGCGCACATGCTGCGCTGGAAGAAGCCGCGCTGAGCCGGCTGGAACCGCAGGGCCACTCCGACGAGGCGCTCGCCGTGGTCGGTGACCAGGTAGCTGCGGTCGGGCGCCCCGGGATCCCGCCAGCCCAGGAAGTCGAGATCGGCCCAGGGGCGCTCGCCGAGATCGCGGGGGACGGCCAGGCGCTTGGCCTCGCCCTTCGAGCAGTTGATGAAGGAGCCGCGGATGTCCTGCTCGGTGAGTGCCCTCATGGGAGAAACTCCACTTGTGTATCGACGTTCGACAGTGCCGAACCTAGGATCCCTAGGTTTTCACCTAGCGTAGATAGGCGTGGGGAGGCGGTGCCAGTGGATTTCGGCGAGCGCGAGTTCACGGCGTGGACCAAGCCGCGATCCTGCCGTCCGCCGACGGGCGCCGCACCAAGGTTTCGCCGGTCACCGCGGAGGTACCCGAAGTCGCCCGGACGACCAGGAGGACCGCGGAAAGGGAGTGCGCCGTGACCGACCACCGCCTCGAAGGACCGGGCGAGAACGGTGCCCCCGTTCCGCGGGACATGCCCGACCAGCAGGCCGGCACCGGCGACGACCCGTGGGAGGCCGCGGCGCCCACGCGCGAGCAGCTCGAACAGGGCCAGCGCCCCGAGGGCGACCAGGACGGCGAAGCCGACGGCGGCACCGGTGACGACGGGGCGGAACCGCCGGACGGGCCCGCCGACGACGTGCCCGACACGGACGAAGCGGGGACGGGCCGGCAGGGCGCACCGCACTCGGGCGCCGTACACCCCGAGCACCCGGTGCCCGACGAGTCCTCCGGCTGACGGGCCGACGGGCCGAGGCGGCTGACGGGCCGAGGCGGCTGAGATCTGGCTGACGTCACACCGGCAGTTCCTCGTGGGGCCAGCGGGCCCGGCCCTGTTCGCGGGAGCGGAACAGGGCCAGGGTGGGCATGCCCCGGTCCGCGCCGGTGGCCAGCAGCTCCGGGAACTGGGGGAGCGGGGCCACGGCGGCGACGTCGTCCAGGACGCTCGCCCGGCTCGGATCGTCCGGCTGCCGGTGGCTCGGCACCGCACCGCCGACGACTCGGCGACTCGGACCAACGGGCTGACGCTGACGGGGCAGGGGGGGGGGGGGGGGGGGGGGGGGGGGTGCGGGCCCCCCCCCCCCCCCCCCCTCTTCCCCCCCCACCCCCCCCCCCCCCC
>NZ_JBVJVN010000043.1:0-26980 GCF_055603605.1 Streptomyces sp. NPDC037271 | reverse complement strand
CCCTGGCCGTGGGTTGGGCTGGCGGCGCGGGTGTCCGGAACAGCTGCGGGAAGCGCCAGGCCCGGCCAGGCGGCCGGGCCGGTGTAGTCGAGCTGCCCTTGGAGCGCGGGGATCGGCCCACTGCAGGCGGGAACGGCCGGTGACGACGAGAAGCAGTTCGGCATCAACCACACCACCCGCTGGATGAGGCGCTCCAGGTCACGGTGGGTGCGGTCACCGACGTCCTCGAACGTGTCCAGCAGGATCACCGGCATGACGCGCTGGTCCGCCGGGAGCTGAGCGAGCTCCCAGGCCAACAGGTGTGGGTAGAACGACAGTGCCTCCAGGTCCGGCTCAGCCTCCAGCAAGTTCGCCAGGCGCGTGCACCCGGCGAGCGCCCTTACGGTCTGCCGCCGCTCTCGCAGCGCCCCCGTGAGGGAGCCGCCCACCGCACCGACCGCTGTGCCGATGGTGCCCGGTAGCAGGAGCGCTTGGGCGACGTCCGCGAGAGCGGACTGCATCTGCTGGGGCATGGCCTTGCCGAACCGGGCGCCCAGGCCGCCGCGCCGCAGGTACTCCTCCAGGCTTTCGCCGGGGTGCTGGGTCTCCCAGTAGCGGCGCAGGGCGATGTCGAAGGCAGGCAGCGGTCGGCCCAGTTCGGCGAGCGCAGCGCGGATCGTGAGGACGATGTCCTCGAAGGACGTACCGGCGGACCGGGCGAGGTCGATGCGTACGGGCAGGATCCGCTCGCCTGGCCATGTCGGTTCGCCCCACTGCGTGGGCCGGTGTTCGGCGCCGGCGAGCGCGGATTCCAGCTTGCGGGACAGCGTCGTCTTGCCGATGCCGCCCACTCCGTGGAACACGAGCACGTTGTCGCGCGGGGCCTCGAGGTCCTCGACGTCGAAGGCCGGGGCGGCGGTGTGTCGCAGGTGACCGGTGAGCGCGACCGCAACGAGCTCCCACTGCAGTTGGCGGTTGGTGAACGCTTCCCCGGCCTCCAGCCGCCGGTCGTTCGTGCTGAACAGCGCCCTGAGATCCCGACCTGCCACGTCCAACCCCCGATTCGGTGATCACCTCTGGCCAACCTATGCCGGTACGCGGCCCCTTGGGGAAGCATCCCCCGGATGACGTTAGGCGCGAAGGAGCTGCGTACGTTCGGTCAGCACGTCGCGGCACTGTGCCACCCGAACCGGCCAGGGAGACAATGACCGTTTCCCACCAGGATCAACATGAAGAGGCCGTAGCACATGACCGACAGCCCCGACTTCTCCGGCCTGGACGGCGGCGAAGAGCAGGACGCGGCAGACACCGTCCGCGACGTGGTGACCTGGTACAGCACCCACATCGCGGCCGAACTGCGCACACCGGTGCCCGACGAAAAGCGGATCGAGGAGCTGAAGGCCAGCCGTCAGGCCGCGCTCGCCGACCAGGCGCAGCTGGCGGCCGCCGACCCGGAGGAGGCCGAGCGGATCGCCACTGTCTATGCGGCCCGGCTGAAGGAGCTCAAGGAGTCGTAACCCGAGGGCAGGCACCGTACCGGCAGGGGCCATAGGCGCGGGTGCGGCCGGTCGATGCGGGCCGGCTGCATCCGCGCGGGCATCAGCGGTCGCGCGAGCGCCGCGACCTCCTCCAGCTCCTGACGGTGCTGCGGAAGCGCCCGGCGCAGCGCCTGGTTGGGGCGGCACCCGGGCGGAGCTCCGCTTTGCTGCTCATCGACCCATGGAACCCCGGCGCTGACCTGCACAAAAGCGTGATCCGGGGTCCTTCCCGCCGGGCGGGAGGCCATCACCAGATCTTTACCGGAGCGTCCGCCAGGCGGGCCGCCGGGCCAGCCCGAGACGGTAAGCCACCGACGTGTGCATCCTGCCGCCCATGAACCCGAACCTCGTTCACGACGACCTCTGCCCGCTCTGCCGCCGACCACTCCGGACCGAGTACGGGCACACCCAGCGCTCCGCCCAGCAGGACCACCCGGCCCGTAGCTGGATCACAGGGCGCCGATGCTCCAGCTGCGAGGCCACCCGGCCCCAGCAGTTCTGGGACGTCATGCGCGCTCTCTACGAGAGCTGACCGTGCCGTGCGAATGCTGCGCCACGAGCACACGAGCCCCACCCGCAGCGAAAACGCGCACCAACCGACTCCACCGTCATCGACCGCACACCAACGCGCCACTCCGCCGACAACCCGCCACGACTGAGCACCAGTCACCTTGTCGGTGAAAAGCGGGTCGGTGGACGGCAGAGACCTCTGTGAGCGGTGCGGCGCGAGTGCGAACGCCCGCCAGATCCGCGAGATGCCCCCACCCCGCGCACTCAGCGGAAGGGACAAGCCGACTGTCACGGACTCGAGTTCACCGGCCGCCGTCGCCCGCACGAACACCTCGCCCGAGCCGGCGCCCGAGCCAGCGCCCGCGAGGGCGCCCGGCAGCCACCCCCACCCCACCCCCGGGCAGGCGCTTCGAGGTGACCCGACTCCAAGCCGTCGGTGGCCGCCGGCAACAAGGCGGCCACCGTGCCGGTCCCCTCCGGCACGGCGAACCCGATCCGCACCCCGCCCGAACCGGGCACACCGTCCAGCACCTGCCACCGCGTCAGCCGCGCCGGCCCCGCCGAAGAGCCCGTCGCCCCCGTGTCAGCGGGAGGGCTCGACTCCCCAGGCGGCGGCCCAGGCGGCGGCCGCCGCACGGTTGGGGAGGCCGAGCTTGGCGAGGATGTGCTCGATGTGCGTCCCCACGGTGCGCGGCGTGATGTACAGCCGCCCGGCGATCTCCCGGTTGGTGCGGCCGGCGGTCAGTTCGGCCAGCACCTGGAGCTCCCTTGGCGAGAGTCCGCCGGGCCGCCGCGCATCCAGGCCTCGCGTCTCCGCGGCGCGGCCGGCCGTGGCGGGGGCGTCCGGCGCAGGCCCTGCGTGGGCATCGACGGCCGCGGCGAGGGCCTCGGTGAGCAGGACGACCACGGCGCGCGCCGGATCGGGCGTGCGCCGGGGCCGGCGGGTGCTGACGTTCAGCATGCCGACGTACCGGCCATCGCCGGCGAACAGGCACTGGGCCACGCCGTCCTCGATGCCGAGGGGACGCAGCACCTTCTGGAAACCCGGGGACGCCGCCAGGAGCTGCCGGGGGACGTCCCCGAGCCAGAGACCGCCTCGGTCCGGGCTGCGGAGCACGGCGAACACCGGGTCGTGGTGCAGGCGGGTTTCGATGTAGGCCGTGGCGTCGTCCGGGTAGCTCCCGGCCAGGGTGGCGTGGCTGCGGCGCAGCGGATCCCACCGGGCCAGGGAGGCATGGTCGTACTCCATCACCTCCGACAGCGCCGCCAGGACCCTGTCAACGCCGGCCGCGCCGTTCGTGGCGCTCCTGGCGGCCTCACGGACGTGGACGGCCGCGTCCAGGATGTCTGCCGTGCTCCGCTCCGCTGCCATCCTCCAAGGATGATCATGTGCCGGGACTACGTCAATCGCGAAGGGCGTCGTGCACGACCTGCCCGCCCACGACGGTGAGGACGACGGGCATCTCCGGGATGTCGTGGGGGTCGGCGGTGAGCAGGTCCCCGTCGAGCACGCAGAGGTCGGCGGCCTTGCCCGGCTCCAGGGAGCCCTTCCAGTCGTCGGCGAAGTCCTGCCAGGCCGCGTCGATCGTGTACGTACGGATCGCCTCCGCCAGGCCGATGCGCTGCTCGGGGCCGCTGACCCGGCCGGCGGCCTTCGACTCGCGCAGCACCATGGTGGCGACGCCCTGACGCCAGTCCGGGTACGTGACGGGGGCGTCGGACCCGCTCGCGACCCGCACACCGGCGTCGATGGCATCGCGGTAGGGCCATGCGTACGCAGCCCGCCCGGCGCCGACGAACGCCTCCTCCATGTCGGCGACGGTCCACTTGATGGTGGGGTTCATGTTGACGCCGAAGCCGTGCTCGGCCAGCACTTTCATGCTGTGCGCGGTGAGGAAGTCGCCGTGGATGACGTAGTGGCGTGCGTCGGGCCGCGGGTGCTCGGCCATGGCCGCGGCGAAGGCGTCCACGACGGTGTCGATACCCCGGTCGCCAGTGACGTGTACACCCAGCTGGTACCCGGCGGCGTGGGCATGCCGGATCATGGCGTCGATCTCGCGAACCCGATCGGCGTCGGTCTCCCCGCCCACGCACAGGGAGCCGCAGCCGCCGCCGACGTACGGCTCGTGCATCCACGCCGTCTTGTTGGGGACGACGCCGTCGGCGAAGATCTTGACCCCGTGGATCGCGAGGCGGCGCGGATCGGCGTCGCCTGAGTCGGCGAGGGCGGTGAGGGTGCGGGCGAACTCCTCGGCGGTGCTCGCCATTCCGCTGGGCAGGAGCAGCACGCCGACGCGAGCGGTCAGTTCGCCGTCGGCCAGCAGCCGGCGGTAGACGTCGAGGGTCTCCGCGCCGAGCGCGCCCCGCATGATGCCGTCACCGCCGGGGCCGAGCCCGGGCTCGGTGTAGCTGGTCACGCCGAGTCGGGCGAGCGTGGCGAGGGCCGACCGGATCGCGTCGGTCCGTTCCTGCCGGCTGAGCGGTGGCAGCGCGTTCTGGACGAGGGCCTGGGCCCCCTCGTGGAGCAGCCCGGTCGGCTCCCCCGTTTCGTCCGCGACGATGGCCCCGCCGGACGGCGCGACGGTGTGCCGGTCGATCCCGATGAGCTCCAGCGCCTTGGAGTTGACCCAGGTGGCGTGCCCGGAGAAGGAGTACAGGACGACGGGGCTGTCCGGGCTCACGGCATCGAGGTCACGCCGCGAGGGCAGCCTCGACGGATCGAGGACGCACTCGTCGAGGTATCCGGTGTCCCAGCCGTGCCCCGTGATCCACTGCCCGTCCGGAACCCGCCCCGCGGCCTCCCGTACGGCCTCGGCCACGTCCGCGAGGGAGGACACGGCGGGATGACCGACGTCGAGAGAGAGCGGCGGCGTCGCCATACCGAAGGCACACCCGTGCAGGTGGGAATCGTTGATACCCGGAAGCAGCGTCGCCCCGCGCAGATCGATCACACGGGTACCGGGCCCGACAAGCGGCGCGACGTCGTCCCTCTCCCCGACGGCACTGATGACCCCTCCGGTCACCGCCAGGGCCGAGGCGACGGAGAACTCCGCGTCGACCGTGACCACCCGCCCACCGAGAAACACCAGATCCGCACACGCGTCCACAGAAGGTCCTTTCCACAACCGGGCAACCCACAGCCGCCCGCGAACACTCTCCCGAGGACTATGACCGCGCTGCCCTCCCCCGCACATCGGTCATCCCACCGATACGCGTTCCCGCACGGGCCGGCCGACCCCTTCCGCTCAGGGCCTTCCGCCCGGGCCCCGAGAGGGCACAAGGGCCAACCACGGTTCACCGTGGAAGACCGAAGCAGGCAACCAGGCCGTGACAGCGAAGCACGCGCGATCGCCGGAGGCCCGGCGCAGGCTCGGCCGCCGCACACGGAACCAGAACCGGCACAACACCACCCACCGGCACAACGACAAACAACCCCGCCACCGGCGGATGCGGACACCGCTCGACACCCACGCCTCCCCCGAGCCCGAAGGAGATCCGCAGGGCGCCGGCGGACGACCACGGCATCTCATCACCCAGGGCAGCGGACCGGAGCGTCGCTACTGCTCCCGCCGATGCGCGACCCGCGAGAGGGAGTCGCAGCCCATCGACGCTCCCACTCCGCCGAGCAGTCGAGCGAAGCGAAATAGCGCGCTACTTCCGACGCATCATCGCTCAGCCTTCGACGAGAAACGCTCGGCCTTTCACCGCGGCAGTTCGGTTCGGGACGCCGGCGGTCCGACGCGCTGCGATTCCAAGGACTGGATCGCGGGCGGCAGCGGTGCGCAGTGCACGATGTGGAGCCGGGAGACCGCTCGGGTGAGGGCCACGTACAGACGGTTCATTCCGCGGGGCTCGGCTTGGACGATGGCTGAGGGCTCGACCACCACGACGTGGTCGTACTCCAGTCCCTTGGCAGTGGAGGCCGGCACGACGGTGAGTCGGGCTCCAGGAGTCTCCGGTCCGGAGGCCGGGACCCCGGCCGCGGCGAGAGCACGGTGGAGCTTCGGCGCTTCGGCGTCGGCTGCGACGACGCCGATGGACCCTGCGTGCTCCAGCGCTGTGTTCACGGCCGCGACTGTCGCGGCGGTCGTGTCGGGAGTCGTCTCGATGCTCACCTCTCCGTCACGGCGCAAGGACCGGGCAGGTGGTACGTCCGCGTCGAGGTGGTGCAGCAGGCGGTTGGCGAGTTCGGCGACGGCGCCAGGGACGCGGAATCCCGTGGTGAGTGGAACGATGACGGCGTCCGGCTTCCCCAGGTGGGTCAGGAACTGCGGCCAGTCGCGTGCGGCCCAGGGGGCGGTGCCCTGGGCGAGGTCCCCGAGGACGGTGACGGATCCGAACGCTGACCGGCGGGCGACGGCGCGGCACTGCATGAGGGACAGGTCCTGCGCTTCGTCGATCACGACATGCCCGTAGCCGCCGGGGCGCTCGATCAGGCCGGCGAGTTCGTCGAGAAGGACGAGATCGGCCGCCGACCAGCGGGCCGACCTGGCGGAGCGCGGGGGTTCGGGCCGCAGGAGGGCCTTCTGCTCGTCCGCGTCCAGGACGCCTTCGGCAGCGGCGGACAACGTGGCCGGACGGGTGAGCAGGCCGACGAGGATTTCCTCGGGTTGCACGGCGGGCCAGAGGGTGTTGAGCAGGGTGGTGACCGGGCGTGCCCGGGAGACCTTCTGCACCCAGGCGCTGGTGCGGGGGCCGCAGCGGCGCTCGGCCTGGTGTCGAACGGCGCGGACGATGCGGGTACGGACACGTTCGCGCCCCACGGCGTAGGGGAGTTCCTCGGTACGCACGTCCCGGACGATCTTCTCCAGTTCGTCGGCGGGTACACGCCAGCGGTAGGAACCATCCGGCAGTACGAGCGGCTGCGTCGCCTCTGTGCTCACTCTCGCGTAGAGCGCGCGGCGCAGAACCTCTGCCATGCGGATGTCGTGCTTGACGATCGCCGTGGCGTCGCTGTCCCGTGCCGTGGCCGGGTGGCGGGCGATCTCGTCGTCGAGGGTGGACTGCCTCACACCGGACTCGCCGAGCGCGGGCAGGACTTCGGAGATATAGGAGAGGAAAGCGCGGTTGGGGCCAAGGATCAGCATGCCGCCGCGCTGGATGCGCTGCGGACAGGTGTAGAGGAGGTAGGCGGCGCGGTGCAGTCCGACCGCGGTCTTGCCCGTGCCAGGGGCGCCCTGGACACAGAGGGACGTGGTGAGGTCCTCACGTACGAGGTCGTCCTGCTCGGGCTGGATGGTGGCGGCGATGTCGCGCATGGGGCCGATGCGGGGGCGTTCGATCTCGTCGGCGACGATGCTGCTTTCCCGCGCCTCGCCCTCACCGAGGTGCTCGTCCTCCAGGCCGGTGAGGTCGGCCGAGTCGCCGCGGCCGGCAGGTGACCAGCCGAAGCGGCGCCGGACGGCGACGCCTTGAGGGTTGCGGGCGCTCGCCTGGTAGAAGGCGCGTGCCACGGGTGCGCGCCAGTCGACCACCAGCGGTGGGGCGGACGGATCGTGCGCGACGCGCACACGCCCGATGTGGTACTGCTGACCGGCGTGGTCACCGGCGGCCTGGGGGTCGCGGGCGAAGTCGAGGCGCCCGAAGAACAGCGGGCCCTCGGGCAGTTCCCGAAGTTCCCTGGCCCGGCTGCGCAACAGGTAACCGAGCACTTCCGCGTCGGCGCCGGACGCGGACGTGTCCTGGCCGACCACCACCTGCTCCTGCGCGCCGTCGACCATGGCCTTCAGCGCAGCTCGGCACGCGTCGTGGTGGGCACGTTCCCGGGTCAGGGCATCACTGAGTACGGAGTCGGAGCGTGACATCCCCCGAGAATAATGCAACCGAGTAACATTTTTAACCTGGTTTCCCTTACGGGTCAGGCTAGGTGCGGCAGTCCAGCCTCGAGTTGCGCGAAGGCCGACCGGGCGACTGCCACGGCCTCGGGGTAGAGCGCGTCCGCGCTACGGCCCGCGGTGATGTGGCGCCAGTTCTCCTGCGCGAGGACGCGCCGGACGGCGACGATCTGCCCGGCAGCCAGACGCGCCTGCACGCCACCGCCGGTTTCGTCGCCGAGAGCGTCGGCAAGAGCGGCCTCGTCGCGTTCCGTGTGAACGTGCAGGCGCGCCACCAGTGACGGCGTCCCGTACAGCAGCCGGTGGAAGGCAAGCACCTCGGCGTCATCGTTCAGGCCGGTCACCGGATCCCGCCGGGCGAGCCCGTCCAGGAAGTGACATCGCACCGCCTCCAGCGCGGAGGACCCGGCCGGGCGTTGTGCGACCACCCTGCCGGCCTCCCCCTCGTGGTCGGCCAGCCGGTGCAGAACCAGGTCCTCCTTGGCCGGGAAGTACCGGAAGAGCGTCGGCTTGGAGATGTCGACGGCCGCCGCGACATCAGCGACAGTCACCTGGTCAAAGCCCTTCTGCAGGAAGAGACCGATGGCCGTATCCGACAGCCGTCGATACATCTGCCGTTTCTTGCGCTCGCGCAGCCCGCCCACGTCACCCATACCAGGAAGCGTACGCAGCGATCACCCGCTCAGGGACTACCGGCCGTTCCCGCGCCGGGCACGGGCCGGCCTGCCCCGTCCGCGGGGAGGGTGACCTCGAAGCGGCAGCCCACCGCGGTGTTGCGGACCGAGGCGTGGCCGGTGTGGGCCTCGACGATGCCGCGGACGATGGCGAGTCCGAGACCCGCCCCGCTGTCTCCGTGCCGCTGCCCCACAGCGGTGGCGGTCGTCGTGCGGCAGGTCGCGTGCTCGGCAGTCGTCCCGGGATCGTTGATCGTCCGACTGGGCGGTGTACGGGCCTGGCCGCCGCGCCAGCCTGTGTCGAAGACGTGCGGCAGGTCCTGCTCCGCGATACCGCCACAGCCGTCCTCGACGCCGAGCACCACCTGGTCGTCCTTCAGGTGTGCGCTCACCGCGACGGTTCCGTCGGCCGGTGTCGCCCGGATGGCGTTGACCAGGAGGTTGCCGAGCACCCGCGTGATCGCCTGGGTGTCGGCCCGGACCGGGAGCGCCGCGACTCCGCCGTCCACCAGGCGAACCCTGCGTTCGTCGGCCAGCGGCCGGGCTGAGGCGAGGGCGTCGTCCACCAGGTCGTAGACCGACACCCGCGTCAGGACCAGTTCCAGGGAGCGTGCCTGGATGCGGGAGAGCTCGAAGAGGTCATCGACCATGCCGGAGAGCCGGTCGGCCTCGATGCGGATGCGTGTGTGGAAGCGGCCGGGATCGGGGGCCACGCCGTCCTCCAGCGCTTCCGCCATGGCGCGCAGCCCGGCGAGCGGGGTGCGCAGGTCGTGTGAGATCCAGGCGATCAGTTCCCTTCGTGAGGTGTCCAGCGACCTCTCGCGGTCCTGCGCGGCCCGCAGCCGGGTTCCGGCCGTCTCCAGGGCGGCGGCGAGTGCTGCGAGCTCGCTGGTGGGCGGGTCTGCCGGGGCCAGGAAGCCGGGCTCGCCGCCGACGGTGGTCACAGCCATCGCCAGTTCACGGCTGCCCGCGGCGATCCGGCGCCCGAAGAGCAGTGCGGCTCCGAGGGAGAACGTCCCCGAGACGGCGACCACGATGAGGACCACGTGGAAGTCGTGGCCCGACAGGAACATCTCCAGCGCCACCGCGACCGTGCCGGCCGCCATCGCGACGACGGCGAGCGCGGCGACCGCGAACATCGCCAGGACGACGGAGCGGCCCCGCAGCCAGGTGACGACGGGAGCCGCGAGCAGCCCGGCGAACAGAGCGCCCAGAGCGGCCAGGGCGACGATGATCAACATATCGATCACGGCTGGAGGTCCTTGCGGTCGGCATCGCCCTCGGGCGGGTCGAAGCGGTATCCGGCGCTCCACACCGTGCTGATGAGCTTCGGCGCGGCTGGATCGTCCTCGATCTTCTCGCGCAGCCGTCGGACATGCACGGTCACGGTCGACACGTCGCCGAACTCCCACCCCCATACATGCCGCAGCAGCTCCTCCCGGGAGAAGACGCGCCCCGGATTGCGCAGCAGAAAGGCCAGCAGGTCGAACTCGCGGGCGGTCAGGGGCAGTTCACGTCCACCACGTTGCGCTCGCCGTGCGCCCGGGCTGGCTACGATGTCACCGGCCCGCAGCGCGGCCGAGGTGGCAGAGGGCGGCGGGGCCTCGGCGCGGCGCAGTACCGAGGTCACGCGCAGCACCAGTTCGCGGGGGCTGAACGGCTTGGTCATGTAGTCGTCCGCACCCAGCTCCAGCCCCAGGATCCGGTCCGCCTCCGCACCGCGCGCTGTCAGCATCACCACCGGTACCGGAGGTCCCTGGCAGGCACGCAGTCTGCGGCACACCTCCAGGCCGTCCAGGCCGGGCAGCATCAGGTCGAGGACGACCAACTGCGGTCGCAGGGCCGCGAAGGCCTCCAGGGCGGCAAGGCCGTCATGGGCGTGCTCGACTTGATAGCCGGCGCGGGCGAGGTAACCGGTGACGACCTCGGCGACCGTCGGATCGTCCTCGACGACCAGGACTCGGCGGGCAGGAGCAGGAGCAGGGCGGTCAGTCATGGAGTCAGCCCTTGACCGGAGCAAGACCGGCAGCACCGAAGGAGACCGCGAACCGCTCGCACCAGATGACGGCACTCCGGAACCGGGACAGGTCAGTGCCGGCCGGGACGGCGTAGTTCTGGTTTCCCAGGTTGCCCTTGAGCTTCCCGAGCGCGACGTCCCCGTCCCCGAGCCCCCCTTCCACCGCGGCGGGGTCCCGGGTCGAGAGGTAGACCCGCACGTCCGGCCCCTGCGAGGACTTGAGGTCCTCGATCCGCAGCACCTGGCTGCCGTCCGCGAGCCGGACCGTGCGGGCAGTGCCGCTGGTGTCGTGCTCATGGGACACGAAGCGGCCTTCGGCAAGGTCCACCGGGCCCGTGTCCCTCGCCGGCGGCTCCCCACCGTTCATGCCGGCCGTGTCCTTCACCGCCGGTTCACCGCTCGGCGCAGAGGCGGAGACGCCGGGCAGCGCCTCGTCCACGGTGGTGTCCGTGAACGCCTTCCACGGCTGGAAATAGAAGAGCCCGACACCGGCGACGACCGTCAGGACGAGCAGGACGGGCAGGACGGTACGGCGGGACGAACGAGACACCAAGACCTCCGGAAGGCAACGAGTGGACCGGCCGCGGCCGGCCGGTCCCATCATGCGTCCACCCAAGCCGCCCTCGGCCCGCCACGTACTGACGGAGCTCCCCCGTCAGACTCTCGTAATAGGGCTCCCGGCTTCACGGACCTCGGGTTTCGCAAGGATCGAGGTGGTTCCGCAGGGTACGTCCGTGCGCCGATGCCCCACACGGAACCGAGCCAGGTGAGCGCTCTTTCAGGTCAGGCCGGGGTGAGCTGCTTCCGTACCGGGGCCTGGGTGCCGTGGCGGTCTCGTGGGTCTGGACGTGGACTCCGTCGGTGAACAAGGAGATTCACCGCCACACCGACGTGGCCGGCGTCTTCCCCGACCACACCACCGTGACCCGTGACCCGCCCGACCGGCGCGGTCCTGACCGAACAGAACGACGAGTGTGCCGAGGCCCCCCGTTGCACGGACCGCGAACTCCTCTCCAAGACCCGCCTCCACCCCGTCGAGTCAGTAACCGACAAACACCACCCTGCCCACCGACCCCACCGCACAGCCCCACAACGAGACCACCGAGTGACCGCCGGCTCACCACTCCGACGGACGTGCCCCGGCGCCACCCACTCAACCGGTCAAAGTGCCCTGGTGGAAGTACATCCGCCAGCCCGTTGCCGTCAGACGCCACAAAGAGCTCCGCCATGCCCGACGGCCCTGGTTGTCGGCGAAGTACGTCAGATGGACGATGCCCGGAGCGAGCACCACTCCGGACATTTCGCTGACCTCGACCGGCGACTCCGGGGACACCGAGCCGCCGCTCGTCACCGTGAGGACCGACTCCACATCCCACCGGCGCCCAGAAGCCCCGATCTCGGCGAACTCCGGATCCAGAAGCTCCAGGACACGGGCCGGGGAAGCACGCACCTCGGGATCGAGAAGCCGCATCTCGCCATCGACGGCCGCCTGCACGGCCCGCTCACTCTCATCCGTCATGCGTGAAGCCTACGGACGCTGCTTGCCGATGCACACTGGCTGCCCGGCCGTGCGCGGTCGACGGGGCCCGGCCCGCTCTTGGGCCCCGTCGGGCAGCCCGCACGTGCGAGGAGTCGATCACCGCCCGCTCCCAGTCCAGCTGGTGCCTCGACCGCAGCTTCTCCAGCAGCAGCACGTGCAGCCGGTCCCGGACGCCGGCCTCGTTCCAGGACGCCAGGCGCCGGCGGCAGGTCATGCCCGAGAAGACGGCCATGCTCCTTGAGGACCGTCATCCCTCGCTCCCATCCGATCCGCTCGGCGATCACGGTGGCGGGCATCGTCGGGGTCTCCCTGAGCAGCTCACGGATCTGCACCTCGACCGCGTCGACCACCGAGCCGTTGGCCGGCCGCTCGTACTTCGGCGTCCGGTCACTCGCCAGTGCACGCTTCACCGTGTTCTTCGAGATGCCCAGATGCCGGGCGATCGCCCGGATCGGCATCTGCTCGGCCCGGTGCAGCCTGCGGATCTCTGCCCAGTCCTCCACGCGGATCACCCTTCCCTCCTGACCTTCCGATCAAGATCAGGTTCAGGCGAAGACCACCGAGAGGGTCACTTTTGATCCGCCGTCAGAGGGCCAGAATTCAGGCGTCGCCGAGAGTTGACAAGCCTCGCGGCCAGGGCATAGCGGACGCGGTGGCCGGACATGGCCGCGGCGGTGCCCAGGCCGATCAGCAGGTGGCACTTGTCAGGTCCGGAGTCCCCGATCAGGCAGAGCGGCTCGCCCTTCTTGCCCCATTCGCAGGTGGCGAGCTCCGCCGGGAACGGTGGGCCGACATCCACGAAGCGTTCCTCAGGCTCGTCTATTGCCTGATCACCCATCGACAACTTGGCGCCTTGTGCTGACCATAGGCGACTGACGAGCTGCCTCCGCTCACTGCAACGGGTCCGACTCCAAGAAGGTACGCATCTCGATGGCAAGACTGCGCATGTCTTCTCCAGGAGCATGGATCGTCGTCATCTCGAAACGCCACTCGTCGTCGGGGAGACGGTCGTGCAGCCCCCACGTCAACCGGACGTGTGATCCTGCGTGCTCGGCAGCCAGCGTCAAGCCGTCGTCAAGAGAGCGCCAGGCCTTGGTGCCGTTCCATCCTCGGAACTCTTCTGCCAGTTCGGCAAGGAAGACGTCAAGGCCGTCACCTTCCCAGGTCCTCACCATGACCTCGATCCGCGCGGACTCACCTCGAGCTGTCACGAGGAAGTCGCGCATCGGGTCATCACGCTCTTCCGGGAAGGAACGTGTCAACTGGTGGAAGCGCAGGCTGATCGCTCGATACCGGTCACCTCCGACGCGGACAACCGGGTTGGTCTCGTCTTCCTCCATCACGTGTGCAGGCTACGGGTACGGGATTCCCTGTGACCAGGAGTTTGTCCCTCCTGCCTGACATCGGTCTTCGGAGGAAGACGAACGCAGCTTCGACGCGGTCGTCCCGTTAGGAGCTGTGAAGCCACCAGGGCGTGCCGGCCCTGACTGACCTGGCCTCGGGGGCAGGTGACCTGTCGGCGGTCGAAGTCGATGTGGAAGTTCAACCGGCCTCCGCGCGCTTGTGCTGCCATCGACCTTGAGTGCCGGCTCCGACCAGTGGCTGCGCTCCGGTCACGGAGAACGCGGGCCGCCACTGGTAGTCGCCCGCCGGACCATGGCCACCACCGGCGCAGAGACGGAAGGCATCCCCGAACACCCTGGCGGCCGACGCCAACACCGCGGCCCGAACTCGGTGTGCCGGCGCCCCTCGTATCGCACCGGCCGCCCTCGTTCCAGCTGAGGTGCACCGGGATTCAGATACCGAGCGCGTCGAACAGTGCGTGTACCACGCGGTTGACGCCGCCCGGGCCGGTCAGCAGAGCCTTGTCGTCCCGGTTGGTGAGGAACCCGCACTCGGCGATGAACGCCCGCTGGTTACCGGCCTCGACGGCTTTTCGGGTGCCGTAGTACTTTTTCAGGTTCTCGGTGTAATTGTCGTCCCGAAACCCGCCCGACCAGCCGTGCTGTTCGTAGGCGTGTTTCCATGCCTGAGCGAGAGACTGCCCTGCGGCGTTGCGGTAGCCGACGCTCGCCCCCCGCGCGTTCTGATGGGTCGAGCCGTCACAGTGGAAGGCGACGAACGCGTCGCCGGCGTACTTCTCCAAGGGCTCGTCGGCCTTGATGACCCGCAGGTGCCAAAGCTCCCGGCCCGGTGGACCGGGCTTTCCGAGTTCCTCGGCACAGGCATCGGCCACCGCTTTCACAAACGCCTGTTCCCCTGGTGTGCCGGTGGCGCCCGATGTACGGAAGCAATGACCCATCTGCACCACGAGGATCCGTGCGGTCGGTCTCTTCTCCTCGTCCTGAGACCATGGCGGGGCATCGGACTCCTCGGCCGTGGCGTGGACAGGAGCGGCTGCGGCGTCGGGGAGGGACGGGTCGTTTTCCGGGCCGCCTTCGGCCTCGGCGTTGGGTTCGTTCTCGTGAGTCACGTGGTCTCCTGCTGAGGTGTTTCGTTCCGCGGTGGCGTAACTGGGGACGGCTGGCGTTGTGAGGCCTTCACCCCGTACCTGCGCCGTCAGGCCGACCTCATCGATCTTCTCCCGGTGTGTCTCCGGCACCGTGCCGGTGCCGGAGACACACCGGGGAGTGACTGCTCGCCCGTGACCGTCGGCCTGGCCCGGCCCGGTCTGTCGGGGTGCGTGGCGGGCTTTTCGATCACCGTCACACCGTCCGCACCGCACCGCAACACGGCGCCGTCCATCGTGAGCCCGGTTCAAAAGCGTCGCCGGCCTGCGCGGGCGCGGCTTCGCCCGGAGGTTCATGGCCGCCCCTCCTGTGCGGACGACCGGCACCCGGCCGAGCGCACCCGCGGCCCTTTCGTTCAGGGCAAGGACGCCGGGGCGTGAGCCGCCGTCCGGGCGGTGCCCGGCCCCGCTCTTCGCGGCGACCAGATGTGGGTACAGCGTCTTCGGCCTGCGCGGCGAGCCCCGACGTGGACCGGTGGGGCACCACCTCGCCGACACCTCCGTCGCCACCACACGACTGTGGGACGCGAGGTGCACCCCCGACCGGCGTCGACTCCGTTGTTCTCCCCGGACAGGCAAAGGCGAAAGTTTCGACGTTGGCTCCGAAACGGAGGACTCCGCCGGAACTTAATGGCCCGTCGACCACGGGGTCAATACCCGCGCACGCAGCGGGTCCAAGAGCCATCAGGCTTTCGGAATGTTTCGGTTCCGGACTCCTTGACGTGTCGGAAGTCGGCTGCCTAACGTCGTCGTCGCTTCATGAGAGCCACGCGTGAACGCGCCTTTTCGGAATGCCTCGTCGTCGTGCCCGGCTGTGCGGTTCACGGAGCTGCCCCGCTGACGGTCGGCGCCATGAAGGGACGGCACCACCGTGCGAAGAACGTCATGGATCAGCACCCTCGCCTCCGTGGGAGTACTCGTGGTCGCGCTGATGACCGCCACCTCCACGGGCGGCGCGTCGAGCCTGCCGGGCGCGGCATCGCCAGGGCGGCACTGGGTGAACACCTGGGCGGCGATGCCGCAGTTGACGGAGCCCGGCAACATGCCACCGGCGCCGTTCACCCAGGAGAAGGCCGTCCTCGTGGACAGCACCCTGCGCCAGACGGTGCGGGTCACGGTCGGCGGGGAGCGGATCCGGCTGCGCTTCTCCAACGCCTTCGGCGGCGCTCCGCTGCCGCTCACCTCGGTGTCGGTGGCACGCCCGGACGGCGGCCGGGCCGGGGTCGCCGGGATCGAGCCCGGCTCCGCCCACCCGGTCACCTTCCAGGGCGCCGGGTCGACGATCGTGCCGGTGGGCGCGCAGGCGGTGTCCGATCCCCTGCCGTTCCGCGTGGCAGCGGGGAGCAACCTGACGGTGACGATGTATCTGGCCGAGGGGCAGGCGTCCCTCGACATCACCTCGCATCCCGGGTCGAGGACCACGTCCCACCTACTGGCCGGCCGGCACGTCGACGCCGTGGACCTGCCCGGGGCGACGCCCACCGACCACTGGTACTTCCTCAGCGGGGTCGAGACGTGGGCGCCGGCGCGTGCGGACGCGGTCGCGGTCGTCGGTGACTCACTGACCGACGGGCGGGGTTCGACCACCAACGGGAACGACCGGTGGCCCGACCAGTTCTTCGACCGTCTGCTGTCGCGGCCCGGCGGCACGGTGGACACCGCCGTCCTCAACCAGGCGGCGGGCGGCAACCGCGTACTGGACGACGGTCTCGGCCCGAACCTGCTCGCCCGCCTCGACCGCGACGTACTGGCCCAGAGCGGTGTGAAGTGGCTCGTCGTCTTCGAGGGGATCAACGACATCGGCACGGCGCCGGCCACGCCCACCGCGCAGAAGGACGTCGCGGCGCGGCTGATCGCCGCGTACGAGCAGATCGTCGTCCGCGCGCACGCCCAGGGCATCAAGGTGTACGGGGCGACCCTGCTGCCGTTCGGCGGCAACGAGCTGTACGACGACACGGCGGGTCTGCGGGAGGAGTCCCGGCGGACGGTGAACGCGTGGATCCGTGACAGCGGCCGCTTCGACGCGGTGATCGACTTCGACGCGGCGGTGCGGGCGCCCGACGCTCCGGAACGGCTGCTGCCCGCCGCCGACGTGGGCGACCACCTGCATCTGAACCCGTACGGCTACCGGGCACTGGCCGACGCGGTGCCCGTCCGACTGTTCCGATAGCCGCGCGGACAGGCGACGCGTCGCGCGCGCTCCCCCCACACCTCCGCCCCGCCCCACCCCACCCGCCCACCCCCGCCCCCGTTCCTTCCGTTCCGGAGGTCGAGTTCATGAGCAGGTCTTCCGAAGGCGGCACCCCCGCTTCCCCGTCCCTCCGCCGGCGTACGGTGCTGGCGGCGGCCGTGGCCACCGCGATGGCCGCCGGTGCCGTCCCCTCCTCCGCGACGGCCGCCGTCCCGGCCTCGCCGTTCGGGTCGGGTGCCGCCGCCGGGAGACCGGGGTCCGAGTCCGGCCCGTATCGCCGGTTCGTGTCCTTCGTCCCCGTCAAGAACGCCTTTCCGCTGGTGGCAGGCGGCCGGGCAGCGCCACTCGTGGCCGACGAAGGCGATCACCCGGGCGTGGTGCGGGTCGTCGGGGATCTGCGCACGGACATCGGCCGGGTGACCGGCACCGAGCCCGCCGTCACGCACGACCTGCGGAAGGCAGGGGCCCGCGACATCGTGCTGGTGGGCACGCTGGGCCGCAGTCCGCTGATCGACGGCCTGGTAGAAGCCGGGAAGCTCGACGTGTCCGGTGTCGCGGGGAAGTGGGAGACGTCCCTCCAGCAGGTCGTGCGCGACCCGCTGCCGGGTGTGCGGCGCGCCCTCGTCGTCGCGGGCAGCGACCAGCGCGGAACGATCTTCGGGGCGTACGAGGTGTCGCGGCAGATCGGAGTGTCGCCCTGGCACTTCTGGGACGATGTGCCGCCGCACCGCCACGACGAGCTGTACGTGCTGCCGGGCCGCCACACGCAGGGCACCCCGGCGGTGAAGTACCGCGGCTTCTTCATCAATGACGAGAACCCGGCACTCGGGACCTGGGCCCCGGCGTACTTCGGCCCCGGCCTGGCGCCCGGGTACCCGAACGGCTTCAACAGCAAGTTCTGGGAGAAGGTCTTCGAGGTCATGCTGCGGCTGAAGGCCAACTACCTGTGGCCCGCCGTGTGGGGCCGGGCCTTCGCCGAGGACGATCCGGAGAACCACGCGACCGCCAAACGCTACGGCGTTGTCATGGGGACTTCCCACGAGGCGCCGATGATGCGGGGCATCGAGGAGTGGAACCGCCACGCCGTCGCCGCGCAGCGCGACGCCGCCGGCGACATCACCGTCCCTGGGCATGACCCGTACGGCGGCACCGGCGAGTGGAGTTACCGCCGCAACCGCGCCGCCATCGAGGCGTACTGGCGCGACGGTGTCCGCCGCATGGTGGAGCAGGGCTTCGAGGGCGTCGTCACCCTCGGCATGCGCGGCAACGGTGACGTCAGCCTGCCCGACGGCGACGGCATCGAGCTGATGGAGTCCATCCTCGCTGCCCAGCGCCGCATCCTCGCCGAGGAGGCCGGGGCCGACCGGCTCACCGAGATCCCGCAGGTGCAGACGCTCTACAAGGAAGTCCAGCGGTACTGGGCCGAGGGCCTGCGCCCGCCCGAGGACGTCACGGTGATCTTCTGCGACGACAACTGGGGCAACCTGCGCAAGCTCCCGGACCGGTCGATGGAGCCGCGCGCGGGCGGCTACGGGATCTACTACCACTTCGACTACGTCGGCGGCGGCCGCAACTACAAGTGGGTCGACACCGTCAACCTCGTCTCCACCTGGGAACAACTCCACCTCGCCTCCACGTACGGCGTGGACCGGCTGTGGGTGGTCAACGTCGGCGACATGAAGAACCACGAGCTGCCCCTTCAGTTCTTCCTGGACTACGCCTGGGACCCTGACCGCTGGCCGCTGGAACGCCTCCCGGAGTGGGAACGGGAGTATGCGGAGGAGAACTTCGGCCCCCGGTACGCCGCCGCGATCGCCGACGTGCTGCACGCGTACGGTGTGCTCCAGGCCCGCCGCAAGCCCGAACTGCTGAACCGCCGGATCACCCTGGACCCGGCGAAGGAGCCGGCCACCGACTCCTCGGCGGTGGTCTACGACGACCGGCAGAGCCCGTACCACCTCAATCACTACCGGGAGTTGGAGCGCGTCACCGGCGAGTGGCGGCAACTGGCGGCGCGCGCCGAGCGGATCGGGGCGCGGCTCCCGGCCGAGCGGCGGGACGCGTTCTTCCAGATCGTGCTCTACCAGGTCAAGGCGACGGCGAACCTGTACGCGCTGCGCGAGGCGGAGTTCACCAACCTCCATTACGCGGCACAGGGCCGGGCGGGGACGAACGCCCTGGCGGACACCACCGCCGCGCGTTTCGCCGACGACCGGGCGCTGTCGGACCACTACAACAACGAGTTGGCCGGGGGGAAGTGGAAGGGCTTCCAGACCCAGCCGAAGATCGGTTACGGGGATGTCGCGCGGTACGGTCCGGACGCGCCCTGGCAGCAGCCGCAGACACCGAACCATGTGGCGCTGCCCGACGAGGTGTTCCCGGCGGTCAAGCGCGTCGAGGTGCCGGCGGGGGCGGAGATGGGCGTCGGGATCGACGGCTCGGACGCGTGGTGGCCCGCCTCGGACACACCCGCGGTGCTGCCCGCGCTGAGCCCGTACCGGACCGCGCCCGACCCTTACGTCGAGGTGTTCAACCGCGGGCGGGAGGCGTTCGCGTACCGGATCGAGTCACCGGTGCCCTGGCTGACGGTCGAGCCCGCGCGGGGCCGGGTGACGGACCAGGTACGCGCGACGGTACGGGTGGACTGGCTCCGGGCGCCGCACGGCACCACCGAGGTGCCGCTGACGGTGCACGGGCCGGGCGGCACCACGGTACGGGTGACGGCGCGGGCGGAGAACCCGCGGCTCGGGGTGCGCGAAGGGCGCCGGGGGTTCGTGGAGGCGTCGGGATACATCGCGATGGAGGCGGCACACGCCACCCGGACGGTGCAGACCGGTGGGGTGACCTGGCGGGAACTCCCGGACATCGGGCGGACGGGGTCCGGCATGACGCCGTGGCCGGTGACGGCACCGAGCCGCACCCCGGGCGGAAACAGCCCGCGACTGGAGTACGAGGTGACACTGACGACGGACCCGGGAACGGTGCGGGTGCTGGTGTACCTGTCACCGCGCAACAACGTGCTGCCGACGGAGGGCCAGCGGTACGCGGTGTCGTTCGACGACGCGACGCCCCGGACGGTGAACGTCACCCGGGTGACGGGCGCCGACGACACCTCGATGAACAAGCAGTGGGAACGGAACACCTCGGACAACACCAACCTGACCGTCACCGAGCACCCCCTCTCCGGCCCCGGCACCCACACCCTGAAACTCTGGATGGTCGACCCGACGGTGATCGTCCAGAGACTCGTGATCGACACAGGCGGCCTGGAGCCGAGCTATCTGGGCCCCCCGGAAAGCCACCGGGCCGATCGCACGGCGAGGCCGACGCGGACGGCCTGACGTCCGCCGGCTCGCCCAGCCCGGGCAGGCAGGCGACCTCACAGCCAGCCTCCCGGGCGACGCGGACGAGCGGCAGCAAGGCGCTCGGTGGCGGAGCACGTCAGCGCGGAGCGGTCAGTCCACCACGCGCAGTACCAGCCGCACCACGCTCATGACTCCTCGCCCGATCCACCCGAGCAGCCCTGTCTCCACGGCCAGCTCGGCAGCGTCCGCGGCCGCATCCCCCCGGTCCGACCGGGAAGAGCACCGGGAACAGGAACGAGGCCAACGGCGCTTCTGCGCACCGCACTTCCTACACATCACCATGGCCTCATTCTCTCCTTGCCTCCGGACCGCCCGTACACGCCCCACCCGCCCGCCCGTCCGCCTTCCTCGGCCGCAGTCGCGTGGGCGGTGGCGAACTCCGCCATGCCGTCATGGGTTCACGGACTGCGCCCGGGCTGCGGTTGCCGCTACAGGGTGATGACGATCTTCCCCTGGGTGTGGCCGCGTTCGGCATCCCGGTGCGCTTCGGCGATCTCGTCCAGCGAGTAGGTTGCGGCGAGGTGGGGCGTGAACCTGCCCCGGCTGCCCAGTGCTGCACCCTCCGCGAGCACCGTGGCGTCGTTCTCCGCGTAGAGGTGCCGTACTCCGAGTTGGCCCGCGCGTGCCGCGTCGGCGACCGTCACGACGCGGTCCGCGTCGCCGGTGATGGCGACGAGGTCGGGGAGCGAGCCGGAGGCGGCCATGTCGAGCGCGGCGTCCACTCCCGCTGGGGCGAGTTCGCGGACTCGATCGGCCAGCCCTCGGCCGTAGGTGGTGGGCAGGGCCCCCAGCGTGCACAGATAGGCGTGCTTGCCCGTGCTCGACGTGCCGATGACGGTGGCTCCGCGGGCCACCGCCATGGCGACGGCGGCGCTGCCCACTCCACCGGCTGCTCCTTCGATCAACAGCGTGCGGCCGGACAGGTCGCCGAGCGCGTTGAGCCCCCGGCCCGCGGTGGCGACGGCCAGCCCGGCCCCGGCGGCCTGTTCCAGCGTCCACGGTTCCGGCACCGGGGCCCAGGCGGTCAGGGTGGCGTACTGCGCGGTCGCTCCGAATATGCCGCCGAGGCCGAATACCCGGTCACCGACGGTGACGCCGGTGACGCCTTCGCCGACCTCGTCCACCACACCGGCGGCGTCGCGACCGGGGATCGCCGGGAAGTCGACCGGGAAGTGCGCGCGGACTTCCCCCGAGCGCAGCTTCCAGTCGACCGGGTTGACGCTGGCCGCGGTGACCTGGATACGGATCTCACCGGGACCGGCGTGCGGCTCCGGGACGTCCTCGATGACGAGTACGTCGGCGGGGCCGTAGTCGTGGTAGCGGGCAGCACGCATCATACTCCTCGGTCGACATTGCTTGCTTCGGAAACTAACTTAGAGTGTAAAGCTTTCCGCGGCAAGTACCTGAGAGTCACTTACCATGGAAAGTGTTTTCGCGCTACGATCGCGCGTGTGGAAGCGAATCACGAGCTTGTCCCGGCCGAGGCGGAGACGTGGGAGTCGCTGCTGTCGGTGCTCCTCTGGCTTCCGGCAGCGCTGGACGGACGGCTCAAGCAGCAGGGACTGAGCCATCACGAATTCCTGATCCTGTGGTGCCTGACGCAGCACCGGGGCCGCACGCACACCATGAGTTCACTCGCCGAGCTGTCCCGGGTCACCCCGTCACACCTGTCCCGTATCGCGTCCCGGCTGGAGCGACAGGGCTGGCTCGTGCGCGAGCAGGACCCCTCGGACGCCCGCGTCACGGTCGCATCGCTGACGGAGGCGGGGTCGCTGAAGTACGCCCAGGCGGCGCCCGGCTACTACGCGGCCCTGCGCGAGCACCTCTTCGGCCGGCTCACCGAGGAACAGGCCAGACAACTCGGCGGGATCGCTGCGCGCATCGCACAGTCCCTCGATCCCCGCGCAGGCTGAGTCAGTCAATGGGCTCCGCCGCCGTGGGTACCGACGGCCCCGCCCACCTGGGCGAGCTCGTGGAGCCCGGGACGGCGGCGCGTGCGTCTTCCCGGCCGTGGGCCAGGGCGATCCGCGACGCCAAGGCGTCCTCCGGCATCCGGGGATCGGCGGATGTCACAGGCCGGCCGACGGAGGCGGAGAGGTGAGCGGCTGCCCCCAGACGCGGAGCACCTGGTGGTCGGTGTATGCGTACACCAGGCGGTAGGCGGAGGCCGCGTCCGGGCTGTGGCGCAGTTCTTCGAGGTAGTGGTGGGCTTCCTGCTCGCTCTGGCGGGGCGTCCCGCACATCTGCCAGGCCTGCCCGTTCCACATCTCCGGGATCCAGCGTTTCCTCGGCTCGGGCTGATCGGAACGGATGCCGTACTGGCTCTGCACCCTGAGGGGCGCCGCCTCGTCCCCGGACGCAGGCGCAGGGCTGTCTCCTGAGCGTGGCCTGGGAGTGCGCAGGCCGGCCCGCCGACGGGTCTCACACAGCAGGCACCCGTCGAAGGCGTCGGGATCGACCGGGCCCGTGGGGTGCTCAGGACAGCGTGTGGTGGGCTTGGGCGTACTGATGGCGTCGTTCAGCAGGGCCAGCGATCGCTCGAGGTCCTGCCGTATCTCTTCCACGTGGGGGATGGTGTCTGCGTTGTCGAGGCGTTGCCCGTGCTCCCCCGCGACGCGCAGGGACCGGCCCAGTGCAACGAGTTGGGCGTGATTCACGGCTGCCTCCTCCGGGAGCGGCCGGGCCGGCGCACCGGCTCGCTCTCTCCATGCATGCTCGCGCTCTTCACAGGCTGCGGGTCAGGTGTAGCCGCATCGCCCGCCACAGTTCACCGGCACCTCGGCTGGTGTCGGGACGGCTGCGGTGCAGGCCGGGACAGCAGGCGTCGTGCGCGACTTTCGCACTGCCGTAGTCACGGTGATGTGGACCGGGCCACGCGATGCCACCAACGAGATGGTAGACCTCGGTGTCGGCGAAGAGTCTGGCCGGGTAGTCACCGGGCACCAGAGCGATCCACGCCTGCTCCACCCCGGGCTCCCCGCCCTCGAGGACGCGGACCGGGTCGGGACCGGCCTGGGGCCGGTAGATGTTGACACCGTCGAAGTCCATGGTGCGGTGACGGTGCGTCGCCACAGTGCAGCGCGGGCACGGGACCGTCAGCTTTCGCCCCCACGCCGGCATCGGCTCTACCGGTTCCTGCCGAGAAGGTGCCCTCACGTCCGCTCAGCCTCCCAGGTGTGCAGACCCGCGCCCCGCCACGGCATGGCCACGTAACGGTGACGAGGACAACTCTCAGAATAACGCCACAGACTGACGGGCCGACAGCTGTCAGCGAGCACGTCCAACGGCGCGACCTGCCGCCGCTGGCACAAGGCCTGCGGCCGTAGAGCCTGGTGCCGGGTGGCAGGCAGCACATGGAGGCGGCGCTGCGTGACCGCGCCGAAGACGGTGACCGTGGCGCCCTGTACGTCCTTGTTCGACTGATGTGCGAGACGGGTCGGGTCCGAGAAGCCCAGGAGGTAGTCCAGGACATCGGCCCGGAGGGCCAGTACGCCCACGAGATTGTGGCCAGGGAGTGCTGGCCACAGGTGTCCGGCCATGACTTTCTCGTAAAGCTGCCGGTGTCGACCTCGGTGAGAATGTCGATCGAGCTTGACCAGGCGTTTCAGCTTGGCGCGGGTGCCTTCGACGTTCTTCGGCAGCAGTTCGCGGCCCGGGGCTTGGCAGACACCCCTGGCAGACAACGTTCGCCCCGCCCGCCGTGACCGGTCAGTGGCAGGGATGACACGGGGGGACGGGGGGCGGGGGCGAGGCACGGTCTCGTGTGCGGGAGCGCGCTCAGCCGGGTGTCTCTTGCCCCCGGCTCTCACTCGAAGTCACGGGCAGCGGTGAGGCCTTCGACGAACGAACGGAAGTCCGGGGCGAGGACCAGTTCCGTGTCGAGGTCCGCCTCGAACCAGGTGACGGGCGGTTCCCCGTGTCGGCCGCAGGCCCGGTAGTCGAGCCCGATCCAGCACGGACCGTCACCCGAGACCAGAACCACCGCGGCGGGCAGCCCCCATTCCTCGACCAGGTACGGGCTGTCGAGCAGGGACATCGCTCCCTCGCGACGGCCGATGCCCATCACGCTGTCGAACGGGACGTGGTCGGCGCTCCAAGAGGTCGGCCGGCTCGTGGGGAAGGCATTGCGGCCGGCCGCGACCTGGCCCCCGTTTCGGTGGCGCAGCAGGTCGAGCAGGGAATTGGGGAGCGCGACGTTCAGCAGCCGCTGGGCCTCCGCAACCACCTGGTCGGTCAGGGCCGGCTGCACTGCGTACTCACTGCTGGTGTCCCAGAGGGAACGCTGCAGATCCTCAAAGCGTGTCACGAGCAGCATCGTAGGAGCCACGCCCCGCGGTTGCCTCCCCACCAGAGATCAACTATTGGCGGCTTCTGGGCTCACCTCGGCGATCCTCCTTCCGGGCCGTCGGTCCTCGTCGCCGGCCGCCTGACACACGCGTCGGTCGTCGTCCATTGGGGGGACCGTCGCTCTGTCGGGCGTCATGGGCGCGTGGCGGGGAGGGTTCCTCCGGGCGCGGTTGTTTCACTGGGGAGCAGGCCGGTCGTGAGGACCGAGCGCAGAGTCGCCCGCATGTCCGGAGGTCCGGTTGGAACCCCTGATCGCTCTGCTCGTCGGCTTCGGCCTGGCGCGGCTGGCCGGTGTGGCGGGAGTGGACGTGCTCGACGCCTGGCTGCCCTCGTTGCGGGTCGGGCTGGCGGTGATGTTCCTGTTCACCGGCTTCGCGCACTTCCACCACCGCCTGCGGGCGGAAATCGTCGACATGGTGCCACCGGTTCTGCCACGGCCCGATCTGCTGGTGACGCTCACCGGCGTCCTGCAGATCGTCGGGGCGGTCGGCCTGCTGATCCCGGCCACGGCGCTGTGGGCGGCGGTCTGCCTGATTCTGCTCCTCATCGTCCAGTATCCGGCCAACGTCTCCGCCGCCAAGCGCGGCACCAGTCAAGGGGACCCCATCGTCATGCGCACCGTTTACCAGCTCGTCTACATCGGCGCGTTGGCGCTGACGTTGATCTGACTGGCCCGGCAGGGGAAGGCGAAGTGAGTCGAGGCGATACATATGACGTCGCGATCGTGGGCTCTGGCGCGGCCGGGCTGTGTGCGGCGCTGACCGCCGCGGTGGCGGGCGCTTCGGTGGTGGTGCTGGAGGGCAGCGACCGGTGGGGCGGCGCCACCGCTGTCTCGGCGGGCCAGGTGTGGGCGCCGGGCAACCACCACATGCCCGAGGTGGGGGTCACCGACGCCCCCGAGGAGGCCCTGGCCTATGTGTGCGACCGCACTCGAGGGCGCGACCGGAGTCTCGTCACCGCGTTCGTGCACGCCGCACCCCGGATGGTCCGGTTCGTGGAGGAGCACTCACCGATCCGCTTCACGCCTACCACCCTGGCCGACACCTTCACCGAAGCGCCCGGCTGGCGACCGCGCGGCCGCAACATCGAAGTCGCCCCGGTCGGTCTGGGTGACCTGGGTGATCCGGCGGACCTCTTCTGGCCACCCCCTTTCTTCTCACCGGTCTTCACCAACGAGGAGATCACCCGGCTCCACCTGGTGACCGGCGGATCACCCCCTGCCGACCTGATCGAGGAGCGCGCCACGGCCGGACGGGCGACCTTGGGCCAGGGACTGGTGGCCGGTTTGCTCCATGCCTGCCGTTCCGCCGGCGTCCGCCTGCTCAACCGGCACCAGGTCACCGCTCTCACCACGACCGGTGAGCAGGGCAGGGTGACGGTCACAGGGGTCCGGGTGGAGGGCCGGCGCGCCTTCCCGGCACGGGCCGTGGTACTGGCCTGCGGCGGCTTCGAACACGACGCCGGCCTGCGCGAGAATCTGCTGGACGGTTCTTACGCCCACCCCGTCACGCCTCCCGTCGGCCGCGGCGACGCCCTGAGGCTGGCGGCCGAGGCGGGCGCGGCACTCGCCCACACGGGTGAGTGCTGGTCATGGCCGGTCATCCAACACCCCGGTGCCGCCTGGCCGGACGGGACGCCCCGGCCGGAACTGGTGATCGCCGAGCGCATGCTTCCGCACGTCATCTGGGTCAACTCCGCCGGCCGTCGCTTCGTCAACGAGTCCAGCCACAATGCCGCCCTCGCCTTCGCCGAGACCGACCCCAACACCGGACACCCCCGCAACGTGCCGGCCTGGGCCATTGCCGACGCCCAGTACCGCGCCCGCTACCCCTTCGCCGGCGCCCGCCCCGGACAGCCGCTGCCCCCGCACGCCGTCCAGGCGGTTACCCCGGCCGAACTCGCCGAACGCACAGGCATCGACGCTGCGGCGCTTCAACACGTTCGCCGCGCAGGGCCTCGACCCCGACTACGGCAGAGGTGCCACGGTCTACGACCGCGAAGGCGGGGACCCTGCCGCGCCCCACCCGAATCTCGGCACGGTCATCGAACCGCCGCTGTGCGCCGTGCCGGTCCTGGCCGGCTCGGTCGGCACCAAAGGCGGTCCTCTCACCGACGCGCGTGCCCGGGTCCTGCGCTGGAACGGCACGCCCGTACCGGGCCTGCACGCGGCGGGAAACGCCATGGCCGCCGTGATCGGCCCCGGCATCATCTCCCCGGGCGCGACCATCGGCTCCGCCCTCACCTGGGGCTGGATCGCCGGCACCACCGCGGCGGAGAGCAGATCACCACTGAACCGCTCCGGGCCTGATGGGGGCTCGACTCCCTGAGCGGATCGAGTCATGCCCCGCCCGTCCCCTTACCCGAAACGCGGGGGGGCGGGGAGAAGGGTGGGCGGAACCCGGCTGCCCCCAGCGTTGGAGGGTTGTCCGCGTGAAAAAAACCCACACAAGGTACTCCCCGCTTTGCTTTACGTGAC
>NZ_JBVJVN010000042.1:0-28113 GCF_055603605.1 Streptomyces sp. NPDC037271 | reverse complement strand
CCCCCCCCCCCCCCCCCCCCCCCCCCCCCCCCCCCCCCCCCCCCCCCCCCCCCCCCCCCCCCCCCCCCCCCCCCCCCCCCCCCCCCCCCCCCCACGCCCGTTCGGCGGTCGTCGCCGTCGGGACCGGATCGGGCCGTCCGCGGAAGGAGTCGACGGTGCGTTCCAGACCGTCCTGCCAGGTCACGCCCGGCAGCCAGCCGAAGATCTCGCGGGCGAAGCCCGTGACCGGCCGGGGCTCGACGGGCCGGTCGTCCGGCCCGTCGACGAACGCCAGCGGCGAGTCGGAGCCGGCCAGGTCGATCACCCGGCGGGCGATCTCGGCGGCCGTGGGCTCCTCGTCGCCGCCGATGTCCACGGGCCGTACCGAGCGGCCGGCCGCGACCAGCAGCACGCCGTCGACCATGTCGTCGACGTAGCAGAGGGGGTGGGTCCGGCTGCCGTCCCCGGTGACGGTGACCGGCCGGCCGGCCAGCGCCTGCTGGATGAAGGCGACCGGTGTCCCCCCGTCGTCCGTCCGCATGCCGGGGCCGTAGCCGTGGAACAGCCGGACGATCCCGGCGTTCGAGCCGTGGGCGCCCGCGTGCGCGGCGACCAGTGCCTCGGAGAACCGGACGGCCTCGGCGCAGGCGTTGTGCGGGCCGACCGGGTCGGCGTCGCTCGCGTGGTGGGCGCCGGGCGGCGAGGAGGCGAGGAGGAACCGGGCGCCGTCCCGGCCGGCGACGGCCAGCGCCGCCCGGGTGCCGAGGCTGCCCGCGTCGAGGATCTCCCCGGGCCGGTCCGGCCAGGCGGCCTGGGACGCGGGGCCCGCCAGGTGCAGGACCAGGTCGTAGGGGCCGGTGAGCGCGTCCGCGCAGCCGGGCTCGTTGATGTCCCGTTCCAGGAAGCGGAAGCCGGGGCGGCC
The DNA here is from genome assembly GCF_055603605.1 of Streptomyces sp. NPDC037271. Classification (NCBI taxonomy): domain Bacteria; kingdom Bacillati; phylum Actinomycetota; class Actinomycetes; order Kitasatosporales; family Streptomycetaceae; genus Streptomyces; species Streptomyces sp. NPDC037271. The sequence continues at coordinate 27,212 of NZ_JBVJVN010000042.1, read as the reverse complement.
GGCGAGGTGGGCCACCTTCTCGGCGCGGCCCGTGGAGAGGTTGTCCAGGCAGTCGACTTCGACACCCGAATCCAGCAGGCGGGTGCACAGACGGGAGCCGAGGAACCCCGCGCCGCCGGTCACCAGGACCCGGCCCCAGGCCGGGCGGGCCGCTGCCCGCGGGCCGAACGCCGCCATCGGCATCATGAGGCGACCTTCCTTCCCCTGCGAAGCGCTGACGAGCGTGCCCCGGGTGCCCCACCGAGTCGTTTTCATGCTCTGACGGCTGCCGCGGCCCCATCCGTACGGACCGCGCGGGCGGCCGGGCGGGCAGGCGGGCAGGCGGGCCGCTGTGGCCACCGTCACGGCCGGCGCCCCCGGCACCGGGGCGCCGGGAGCTGTGATCAAACCCACTCGCCCCGTCAAGTACGGGCGCGGGGCGGGGATTTGGTCCCGGCCGACCGAGCTGGAGGGTGGGCACCGGCGATGACTCGCCGGTCCCTTCTGTCACGATGGTCGGCGCCGTCATCCGGCTCAGTGGAGTGGCCGCGCAGTGCAGCCGGTCTTCTCGCTCCCGTCCCGTTCCCTTCTGGGTCTCACGACTCGTCTTCGAGTGGCGCACTGTGTCTTCTTCCCCCGCCCCCGCCCCGACGGCCCCCGCGCCGCCTCCCGCCCCGGCACCGGCCGAGGCCGCGTCCCGTTCACCGTGGCGGTCCCTGAGGTACCGCAGCATGCGCTGGTGGTCGGTCGCGAACTTCGTGTCGAACGCCGGTACGTGGATGCAGCTCACGGTGCAGAACCTGCTGGTCCTGCAGATCACCGGCTCCGCCGCCGCGACAGGTCTGTCGATGTCCGTCCAGGCCGCGCCGGCGCTGCTGATCAGCGTGTTCGGCGGTGCGGCCGTCGACCGTTGGCCGCGGAAACTGACCGCCGCGGTCAGCCAGGCGCTGCTCGGCGCGGTCGCGTTCGTGACGGCGCTCATGGTGGCGCTCGACCGGCTCGACGTGACCTCCCTCATGGTGCTGGCCGCCGTCACCGGCGTCATCGCCACCGTCGACGGCCCGGCGTGTTCGCTGCTGGGCAACGATCTCGTGCCGCCTCAGGACGTGCCCTCCGCGATCGGGGTGGGCGCGCTGGTCCACCAGGCGGGCCGGCTCACCGGCGCCGCGCTGGCCGGGGTGACGGTCGGCTTCCTCGGCACGGCCGCCGCCTACGCCGCCAACGGGCTCTCCTTCCTGTTCGTGGCCTCGGTCATCCCCTTCCTGCGTCCGGCACGCGGAGCGGTCAAGCACGTCGGCGGCGCGAAACGCCGCGGTACGGCGGACGCCATGACGGTGCGGGAGGGGCTGGCCTTCTTCGCGCGCCGTCCCCGGCTGCTGGCGCTGGCCGGTGTCACCGGGGTCAGCGCGGTCTTCGGGCGCAACTACCAGCTCACCCTGGCCGTGCTCGTCACCGGACCGCTCGCGGGCGGCGCCGGGTCGTTCGGCACGGTCTCCACGGTGCTGGCGGCCGGCGGCATCGTCGGCGCGGTCCTGGGTGCCCGGCTGCGCCGGCCCTCCGTGCGGATCGTGGGCGCGCTGGCGGCGGCGGGCGGACTGCTGCAGGTGGTGGCCGGGCTGTCGCCGTCGCTGGCCGTCCTGCTGGTGATGGTGCTGCCGATGGCCGTGGTGGAGTCCGTCTCCGACACCGCGGGCACCGCGGTGCTCCAGACCGACCCGCCCGCGCACATGCGGGGCCGGGTGCTCGGGGTGTGGGGCAGCGTCGGCACGGTGTGGAGCCTCGGCGGCCCGCCTGCCCTCGGGCTGCTGATGGAGCTGGCCGGCGCGCGTGGCGCCCTCATCGCGGGCGGACTGATCATCGCGGGCACCATCGGCGCGGGTTACCTCCTGCGCGGGCGCCGGTCCACGGCGCCGGTGACGGTGCGTGCCGGGGACGCCGACGCGCCCGAGCGGGTGGCTCTGGGGGCGGCTGCCTGAGCAGGGGGCCAGGGCAGGCGGCACTCGGGGCGGCTGCCTGAGCGGGGGGTGGCCGAGGCGACCCGGTCCGGCGGAACCCGTGGAACGTCTGCCGGGCCGGGCCGTGGAACGTCCGCTCCCCCGTCGGTGCGGGCCGGGCGGGTGACGCGGACCGGCGCCGGCCGGGCAGGGGTCTAGGCGGCGAGCGCCCTGCCCGGGTCCAGCCGGGCGACGAGCTGGGCGTGGTGCAGTTCGGCGACGGGCCCCGCGAGATCGGGGTGGCGCAGCAGCGTCGCCGCCCGCCGGTCGTGCTCGTCGGGCGCGAGCAGGCGACGGAACTCGACCGGCGTACCGGACGGCGTACGGGTCGTGCGGCCGCCCTCGTCCAGCGCGGCCACCGCCAGGGCGGCGAGTTCCGGATCGGTCAGCAGGCAGGCCGCCCAGCTCGCCACGACCTCGTCCACCCAGGTGCGCCAGGCGTCCCCGTCCGGGTCGGGGGCCGCCGTGCCGTCCGCACCGGTGATCCAGTCCAGCCGGGCGGAACCTCCGGGGCCCGCCACGTCCATCAGCGCGACGTCCATCGGGGTCGGATAACGCAGCCGGGCCGCGACCGTCACGGCCTGCCGCGCCTGCGCCTCGCACAGGGCGCGGGCCAGCGCGCCGCCGGACGCCGGATAGGCGCACGTGAGCCACTGGGCGGTCGCCGCGATGACGGGGGAGAGATCTGTCTGCACTGCCGGGCCGTCCGAACTACTCGTCGTGGGGACAGGGAGTCTGGTCGTCGTGGGGACCACGGGTCCCCGAAGACCGTAGCCCGCGGCTCCCGGCGCGGAACATGGCCCGGCTCTCGTCGGCGGCGTGGCCTCGGACACATCCGCGGCCCGGCCCGCGGCCCCGGAGACGTGTGGCCCGGCCCTCCGCGCACCCCGCCCCGGGTGCCCTGGTCTTCGCCGTGCTGCGCCTCCGGGGACTCGCCGGAGGCCGCGGCCGCCCGCCGCGCCGGCCGTGGTGCCGGGCGCGGTCGCCCCGCACCGGCCGGGCGTCCGCTCACTCGGTCGCCACGACGATGCAGCGCCGCAGCTCCTCCACCGCCTCCGGGGCCCCCTCGACCGTCACGCCGTCGTCCCCGTCGACGCCCTCCCGGTTCCACAGCCGGCGCAGCACGGCCTCCGGGGTGCCGCTGAACGTCACGTCGGCCGGGCCGTCGCCGGCGCCGTCCGTCACGGTGAACTCCCCCGGGCCGGTCCGCACCCGCCACGCCGCGTCACCGGCCCGCACCAGGAACGTACACCCCGGCGAGCCGGCCAGGACGTCGGTGAAGTAGTCGCCCCACTCGGCGACGGAGTACGCGGCGAAGACCTTGAGCAGTTCGTCGATGCCGTCCACGGCGAGATCGGCCGGGACGGGCGCGACGGGCCGGCCGGTGGCGAGTTCGGCGTCGATGCGGTGGACGACGGTCTCCTGTGCCATCCGCCGCATCCAGAAGCCGACGCTCTGGTCGGGGCCGTACCAGGTGGCGGCCGGATCCTCGGGAGCGCGGACGGCGAAGTCGGCGCGCAGTGCGGTGTAGCCCCGGTCGAGCAGCGCCGTCGGCTCCTCCTTCGCGAACTCCTCCGGCGGCCAGGGCTCGCGCTCGACGCCCTCCCGCATGGCGACGCTCTTGTGCAGGTAGACCTCGCCGACGTGACGGGTCAGATCGGCGACGGTCCAGCCGGGGCAGGTGGGTACCGGCGCGCCGGGGTCGGTCTCGACGACCGCCCGCAGCCGGTCGTGGTCGGCCGCGAGGCAGTCGAGGAAGCGGGTGAATTCCATGCCGCAGAGCCAAGCACACGCTCAGGGACGGGGCACCGCGTTTTCCCGCCCCGGCGGGAGCCCGCCCGCGCTCACCAGGCCACGCTGGGAACCGCGGGTCGGCGCACGGCCTCCGCGGCGTCTCGCAGGTGGAGGGCGACGGTGATCAGGGCACGCAGGGCGGAGGGGCGGAGGCTCTGGGCGCTCTCGGCGGCCAGGACCAGCAGGCACCCCGCGGCCTGCTCGACGACCGGGACCGAGAACGCGAAGTCGCCGCCGTCGGCCCCGCGGAACGCACGCCAGGGGGTCGCGGCGCCGTCGATGGCCTTCTGGACCGCCTGCTCGAGGTGGAGCGCCGCCTGTTCGCACACGGGGGCGGGCAGGGTGATGGTGCGATGGAACGCTGAACTGGTCATAGTCCCACTGCTCCCCCGTACCCGGGGTGCCCGATCGGCGTACCGGGCGTTTTTCACCGGGTCGGCCGCAGCCCGGCCCTAGTCTGGTGGGCGTGTGCCCCGCCTCCTCGCCCTCGGCCGCCGCGGCCCGCTTCACCGGCCGGTCGGTGACCGGTGAGCGCCCGCTGTCCGGGGCGCTCACCGAGGTCACCCTCGACGACGGGCGCACGGTGATGGTCAAACGCGGCGACGGCACCGGAGCGGCGCGGGCCGAGGCCGCCGGGCTGCGGTGGCTGGCGGACGCCCACGCGGTACGGATCCCCGCGGTGCACGGCGACGACGAGCGCTGGCTGGTCACCGACCGTGTGGCACAGGGCGGGGCGAGTGCCGGGGCGGCGGTCCGGTTCGGCCGGGAGCTGGCCGCGCTGCACGCCGCCGGGGCGCCGGCGTTCGGTGCCGCGCCGCCCGGCGGACCCGAGGACGCGTACATCGGGCTCGCCCCGATGCGCAACGTCACCGGGAGCGACTGGCCGCGCTGGTACGCCGAGCACCGGGTACTGCCGTATCTGCGCGGCGCCGTCGACGCGGGTACCGTCCGGGCGGCCGAGACGGCCGACGTGGAGCGGGTGTGCGAGCGACTGCCCGAGCTGGCCGGGCCCGCGGAGCCGCCCGCCCGGCTGCACGGAGACCTGTGGAACGGCAACGTGCTGTGGGGCGCCGACGGGCACGTCCGTCTGATCGACCCGGCGGCGCACGGCGGGCACCGGGAGACCGACCTGGCGATGCTGCGCCTCTTCGGCTGCCCGCACCTGGACCGGGTCCTGGACGGCTACCGGGAGGCGGCGCCGCTCGCCGAGGGCTGGGCCGACCGCGTCGGCGTGCACCAGCTCTTCCCGCTGCTGGTGCACGCCGTGCTGTTCGGGCGCGGCTACGCCGTGCAGGCGCTCACGGCGGCCAGGGCGGCGCTGCGGCGCCCGGGGTGAGCGGGGTGAGCGTCAGCGCGTCACGACGTGCCGCTCGTTGGGGACGCAGTGGGTCATCGTCAGGCCCTCGACGTCGCGCGGCGGGTTCTTGCCGAGGTTGGCCAGCCGCTCGCGGTCCTCGTCGGTGAGGTCCTGGCTGGCCAGCGGCTTCAGGTGCGAGACGTCCTGCGGGCTGATGCCGAGGCCCTCGCCGACCCGCAGGCCGAGGTCGTTCTCGACCAGCAGGAAGTGCCACACCATGCGCTCCTGCACCGGGCGGTCGCACTGGGAGAGCAGATTGACGAAGTTCGCCACGAGGTCGTCGCGCTCCCACTGCTCCATCAGCAGATAGCGCTGTCCGGCCTGCAGGTAGTCGTTGGTGCGCGGGATGCGTGCGCGGGTGAGCCGCCCACGGATCTCCGGTCCCTGATCGTCGTGGGTGGGGTACTGGCCCTCGCGCAGGCCGCCGGTGATCGACGGCTCGTAGTTGACGATCGGGTTCTCGCCGCCGCCGTCCTGGTAGTAGGCCATCTGGCCGTCGCGCTGGTTGGTGCGCACGTCGGCGTGCTTGGCCTGGTTGACGGGCAGCTGGAGGTAGTTCGGGCCGACCCGGTGGCGCTGGGTGTCGCTGTAGGAGAAGGTGCGGCCCACCAGCATCTTGTCGTCGGAGAAGTCCAGTCCGTCGACGAGCACGCCGGTGCCGAAGGAGATCTGCTCGTTCTCGGCGAAGTAGTTGTCCGGCATCCGGTCCAGCACCATCCGTCCGACCGGCTTCGCCGGGAACTCCTGTTCGGGCCAGGTCTTGGTGTCGTCGAGCGGGTCGAAGTCGAGCTCCGGGTGGTCGTGGTCGTCCATCATCTGGACGAGCAGCTCCCACTCGGGGTAGTCGCCGCGGGTCACGGCGTCGTAGAGATCCTTGGTGGCGTGGCCGAGGTCGTGGGCCTGGACGTTGGCGGCGTCCTCCTCGGTCATGCTGCGGACGCCCTGCTTGGGCATCCAGTGGTACTTCACGAGCTTGGTCTCACCCGTCGCGTTGACCCACTTGTAGGTGTTGACGCCGAAGCCCTGCTGGTGGCGGTAGTCCGCCGGGATGCCGCGCGGGCTGAACAGGTTGACCAGCATGTGCATGCACTCCGGCGTCTGCGACATGAAGTCGAAGATGCGCCGGGGCTGCTGAGTGAAGGTCACGGGGTCCGGCTTGAGGGCGTGGATGACGTCCGGGAACTTGATCGCGTCGCGGATGAAGAAGACGGCGAGGTTGTTGCCGACGAGGTCCCAGTTGCCGTCCTCGGTGTAGAACTTCACCGCGAAGCCGCGGGGGTCGCGGGCCGTCTCGGCGGAGTCGCGCCCGCCGATGACGGTGGAGAACCGGACGGCGAGGTCGGTGCGCTTGCCCCGCTCCTGGAACAGCTTGGCCCGGGTGTAGCGGTCGATCGGCTCGTCGCCCCAGGCCCCGTACGCCTCGAAGTAGCCGTACGCGGTCACCCCGCGGGCGTGCACGACGCGCTCGGGGATGCGCTCGCGGTCGAAGTGGCTGATCTTCTCCAGGAACTGGTAGTTCTCCAGCGTGGCGGGGCCGCGGGCGCCGACGGTGCGCTGGTTCTGGTTGTCGTAGACGGGGTGCCCCTGCCGGTTGGTGAGCACTTTGCGGTCGTCGCCCGGGGCGGGTCCCTGGCTCGATACGTCCGTCATGTTCGTGGGCTCCTTCGACTCGTGGCCGGCTCGGACGCGGCCCTGAGCTGCGAGGCGGCCGTCGGCCGCACACATGGGCGCCCGAGTACCCCCAGTGATACGTCCGACACATACCGATTTGCATTGCTTTTCCGCATGTCATGCCGAAGGCCCGGACGCCCGGTTCACGGGGGCGTCCGGGCCCTCGCGGGCCGGTCGCGTCAGCTGCCGTTCAGTCGCGCGCGCAGCAGACCCTTGCCCAGTTCGGCGCCCTTGCGGCTGTCCGCCTGCGCCTTGCGGAACAGCTCCGCGACCTCGGTGTCCTTGTTGCGCTCGGCGTCCTGGATGTACGTCTCCAGGCGCAGCGCGTTGTTCAGACACGACTCGACGTACCAGATCAGGTTGTAGTCCTTGTCCTGCGTGCCGGTCACGCCGCCGGTCTCCGTGCCGCTGGCCATGCGGGCCTCCTCGAGGTGGTTTCGGTCCGAAGCGCGGGCCGGGTACCCGGGGCGGCACGGGACACACGGCGCCCACGGTCCGGACCCGGAACCGTCCCCCGACCGGCCCGACACTGGCCCTGACCGTGACCCTGACCCTGAGCTTGAGCTTGAGCTTTGGCCGAGTATCGATGTCCCGCTGGGTCATGTGTCCCACTGGGACATATCCAGGTGTACCCTCGGAGGCATGACGGCGACGAAGCCCTCCACCCCCACCGAGGACCGGCGGCAGCGCAAGGCGCGGCAGACCCGCGACGCGCTGGCCACCGCCGCCTGCGACCTGATCCTGGAGCGCGGGCCGGCGGCGACCACCGTCGAGGCCATCGCCGAGCGCGCGGACGTCACACGCCGCACGTTCAGCCGGCACTTCGCCGGCAAGGAGGACGCCGCCCTCGACTTCGTCCGCCGGGACGGCGACCGCATCAACGCACTGCTGCGGTCCCGCCCCGCCGACGAACCGCCCCTGCTCGCCTATCGCAGGGCCGTGCGCGACTGGCTGGCCGACCGGGACGACCCTGCCTGGCACGTCCGTCCCCGGATGCGCCGGCTGCTGGCCCTGGCCGACGGCGAGCCCGACCTGTTCGCCGCCTACCAGCGCATCCGGGTCGACGCCCAGGAGGAGTCGATCCGCATCGTCGCCGACCGGCTCGGCACGGACGAAGCCCGGGACGTGCGCCCCGCCGCCCTCGTCGACGCCGCCGCCGGAGTCCTGATCGCCGCCCTGCGCATGTGGGCACGCGGCGGCGACCGGGACTCGGGAGCCGCAGACCTCGCCGCCCTCGTGGAGCGGGCCTACGACGCCCTGACCTCGGAGGCCGCGTCCGCGACCCCCGACAGCACCACCGAAGAGTGAGAAACGCACCGTGAGCACCACCAGCACCACCACCGGCGCCGGTCCCACCGCCGACGCCGAGTTCGCCGGCCGCACCGCCCTCGTCACCGGCGCCGCCTCCGGAATCGGCCTGGCCACCGCCCGCCGCCTCGGCACATGCGGCGCGAGCGTCGTCGTCGCCGACTACAACACCGAGGGCGCCGAGAAGGCCGCGGCCGAGCTGGCGGCGGCGGGCGTCCGCGCGGCGGCCGTCGAGTTGGATGTGACCCGTCCGGAGTCCGTCGAGGCCGCCGTGAAGTCCGCCGTCGACACCTTCGGCGGCCTGGACCTCGCCGTGAACAACGCGGGCATCGGCGGCCCGAGCGCCCCGACCGGCGAGTACGACGTGGACGCCTACCACCGCGTCGTACGCACCAACCTCGACGGCGTCTTCTACTCGATGCGCTACGAACTGCCCGCCATCGAGGCAGCCGGCAAGGGCGGCGCCATCGTCAACGTCGCCTCCATCCTCGGCTCGGTCGGCTTCGCCGGCTCCCCCGCCTACGTCGCCGCCAAGCACGGCGTGGTCGGACTGACCAAGGCGGCCGCCGCCGAGTACGCGGCCAAGGGCATCCGGGTCAATGCGGTCGGTCCGGGCTTCATCGACACCCCGCTGCTGAAGACCATGGACGAGGCCGCCTACAACAGCCTGGTCGCCCTGCACCCGGCCGGCCGCCTCGGGCGCTCCGAGGAGGTCGCCGAGCTGATCGCGTTCCTGCTGTCGGACCGGGCGTCCTTCGTCGCCGGCGGCTACCACCTGGTCGACGGCGCCTACACCGCCGTCTGAGACCGGCCACACGCCAGGGGGAGAACGAACCGGGGGGAGAACAGAGGAGTCCGACCATGAAGGCACTGCAGTACCGCACCATCGGGGCGCCGCCCGAGGTGGTCACGGTCCCCGACCCGGAACCCGGCCCCGGCCAGGTGCTGTTGGAGGTGACCGCCGCCGGCGTCTGCCACTCCGACATCGCGGTGATGAGCTGGCCCGCCGAGGGCTTCCCGTACGAGCTGCCGCTCACCCTCGGCCACGAGGGCGTCGGCACGGTGGCGGCGCTGGGCGCCGGCGTGACCGGGCTGAACGAGGGCGACGCGGTCGCCGTGTACGGGCCGTGGGGCTGCGGCACCTGCGCCAAGTGCGCCGAGGGCAAGGAGAACTACTGCCTGCGCGCCGACGAGCTGGGTATCCGCCCGCCGGGACTCGGGCGGCCGGGTTCGATGGCCGAGTACCTGCTCGTCGACGACCCCCGGCACCTGGTCCCGCTGAACGGGCTCGACCCCGTCGCGGCCGTACCGCTGACGGACGCCGGGCTGACTCCGTACCACGCCATCAAGCGGTCGCTGCCCAAGCTGGTCCCCGGGTCGACCGCGGTGGTCATCGGCACCGGCGGGCTCGGACACGTCGCCATCCAGTTGCTGCGCGCGCTGACGTCCGCCCGGGTCGTCGCCCTCGACGTCAGCGAGGACAAGCTGCGTTTCGCCCGTGAGGTGGGCGCCCACGAGGCGGTGCTGTCGGACGCCGGGGCGGCGGACGCGGTGCGCGAACTCACCGGCGGTCTCGGCGCGCAGGCCGTGTTCGACTTCGTCGGGGTCGCGCCCACCGTGAAGACGGCGGGTGCCGTCGCGGCCGTCGAGGGCGACGTCACGCTGGTCGGCATCGGCGGCGGGTCGATCCCCGTCGGGTTCGGCCTGCTGCCGTTCGAGGTGTCGGTCAGCGCCCCCTACTGGGGGAGCCGCAGCGAGCTCATCGAGGTGCTGGACCTGGCCCGCGCGGGTGCCGTGTCGGTGCACACCGAGACGTACTCCCTGGACGACGCCCCGCTCGCGTACGAGCGGCTCCACGAAGGGAAGGTCAACGGCCGTGCGGTGATCCTGCCCCACGGCTGACCACCCGCCATGGGCCGGATCAGCCCCGGGACCGCTGCGCCGCCGGACGGGGCCCGCACCCCGGACGAACGGGCGGCGGACGAACGGGCGGCGGGGGCGCGACCGGTCCCCCGTTCCGGTCGTACCCCCGCGGCCCGTCGAACCTACGTGGACGGCTCGGCCGTTGTGAATCGCGTCGATGCCCGCTGCCGGGCGGGAAGGACTCACCCGTGCACAGGTGAGTCCGGATGGCCCGGTTTCGTCCCGTACAGGAGCGGCTGGTCGAGGTCGCCCGCCGCCAGATGGGCGAGCACCACCTCGTACAGGTCGCTGCCGGCGGCGAGCAGTTGGCGTTCGAGGACGGGCTCGGCGCTGCGGACGTGCTCGCGCACCGTCTGGGCGTGCACGCCGAGCGTCTGCGCGGCCCGCTCGGCGTTGCCGCCGACGGCTATCCAGGTGCGCAGCGTGCGCCGCAGGTTACGGGCGTCCGGCTCCAGGCGGCCGAGCAGGCCGTCGGCCCAGGTGCGCAGCGCGGCCCCGGCCAGCAGGTCGGTGAGGCAGGCCGCGCCGGACCGGGCGGCGCCACCGCCGACGGGATGCTCGGCGAGGCCCGCCTGGGCGTTCAGGGCGAGGTGGACGGTGGCGCGGACGGTCAGGTCGGTGAAGTCCGTGCGCAGCAGTGACTCGACCCGGTCCATGCGGGCGCGGACCGTGTTGCGGCTGACGCCGAGGATCTTCGCCGTGTTGACGGCGGTGAACTCCAGGCCGAGCCGGGTCGTGGCGAGCAGTTCGGCGCGGGTGTGGTGCGGCAGGGCGTCGAGCGGGCTCAGCAGGCGGGCCGTCCAGGCGTGCAGCGCCGCCGGGTCCATCAGGCGCTCGGGGCGGGTCCGCTCCGCGTACACGGCGGCCTTGTCCGGGCGGAACCGGGCTACCGCCAGCGCGCTCACCGCCTGTCCGTACGCGGTGGCGGTGCGCGCGAGGCTCTGCCGTGCGCTGCCGCCGAGGAAGACACCGGGGAGGCGGCCGACGAGCGAACGCAGCTCCTGACCGGCCGTCTCCCCGGGCGTGAGGACGATCACGTGACCGTCCATGGCCGGGCACCGCACGACGAGCGCCCGTTCCCCCGTCGCCGACAGGCATTCCTCGGCGAGGTCGTCCCGCTCCTCGGCGCGGCTCTCGACGACGTAGACGCACGCCTCCTCGGTGTCGAGCAGGCCCGGCCAGAGTCCGGCGGCCACGCGGCGGGCGGAGACGGTGTCCTCCACCATCAGCAGTTGCAGGATGGCCAGGCGCAGGTCGGAGGTGGCCCGCCGCAGCCGGTGTCCGGCCGCGGTCGATTCGTGGCCGGCCAGCAGCAGCTCCACCACCTGGGCGGTGTGCGTGACGATGTCGGAGACCCGCCGGTCGAAAGGGGCCTCGCGCGCCACCGCGAGAACGGCGGCCGGCGCCGGATGGACCCGCTCCACACGGACGAGCCGCAGGTGGCGGCCCCGGTCCTCCAGAGCGGCGGAAGCGATCCGGCCGGAGGTGATGTCGGCGACCAGGTCCTCGTCCAGCTGTGTGCGGGTGCCCGCCAGCAGGCGGCCGGTGCCGTCCCGCAGCGACACGGCCGCGTGCGCGGCCGAGGCGAGCCAGGTCACGACCCTGCGCACGTCGCGTCCGGCCGGCCGCAGGTGGTCGAGCAGTTCCGCCGCCCAGTCCGCGTGCTCACCGGCCCCGGTCGTCCACTGCCGTGTCCCGTCCTCTCGGCCCGCCACGTCGGCCTTCTCCTCGTCCTCGCTCGCTCCCGGCCCAGGCCGGGGACGTTACCGCATGGCCGGGCACACGCGGCACTTCGGACGGGCACCGCCGTGCGGACGGGCACCGCCGTGCGGACGCGCGCCGGACCCGGGCCGCCGACCAGGCCTGTCGGTCCGTCCGTCCGAGCGGGCATAAGCTCGGTGAATGGCGAAGTACTTCGACGTGCACCCCGACAACCCCCAACCGCGCACCATCGCCCAGGTCGCCGACAGTGTCCGCTCGGGGGCGCTGATCGCGTACCCGACGGACTCCTGCTACGCGCTGGGCTGCCGACTGGGCAGCCGCGACGGGATCGACCGCATCCGGTCGATCCGGCAACTGGACAACCGGCACCACTTCACGCTGGTGTGCCAGGACTTCGCGCAGCTCGGCCAGTTCGTACAGATCGACAACGACGTGTTCCGGGCGATCAAGGCGTCGACCCCGGGCAGCTACACCTTCATCCTCCCGGCGACGAGGGAGGTGCCGCGCATGCTCCAGCATCCGAAGAAGAAGACCGTGGGCGTGCGCATCCCCGACCACGTCGTCACCCAGGCCCTGCTGGCCGAGCTCGGTGAACCGCTGCTGTCCAGCACCCTGCTGCTGCCCGGCGAGGAGGAGCCGATGACCCAGGGCTGGGAGATCAAGGACCGGCTCGACCACGTGGTGGACGCGGTGATCGACTCCGGTGACTGCGGCACCGAGCCGACCACGGTCGTCGACTTCTCCGGCGGTGAGGCGGAGATCGTGCGGCGGGGCGCCGGAGACACGACCCGGTTCGACTGACTTCCGGGTTCGACTGGCTTCCGGGTTCGACCGGCTTCCGCTCCCCGCCCCGACGGGCGGGGACTCCTGCCCCGGTCGGCCGATCCGTCCCGGTGGGTTCCTGCGGTGCCGGCGACGTCGACCGCCGTGTGGTGCCGGCGGGCGGTGCGACCGCGCCCGGGGTCCACGACGCTCCCGGGCAGGGCGTGCCACGATGACCATGATCCGCCGGTGCCGCGGGCGGGGCTCCCCCCGCGGCACGACGATCGCCCACCGAGTCGCCACAGAGAGGCAGCCCCGCCATGACCGCCGTACAGGGAACCGCTGTCGACATCCCCACCGAGGACGGCACCGCCGACGCCTACCTGGCGCACCCCGCCGACGGGAGTCCACGTCCCGCGGTCCTGCTCTACATGGACGCCTTCGGGCTGCGCCCCCAGCTGAGGAGCATGGCCGACCGGCTGGCCGGCGCCGGCTACGCCGTACTGGTGCCGAACGTCTTCTACCGGCACGGGCGGGCGCCGGTCGCGGAGCTGCCCGAGTTCATCGATCCGGGGGCGCGTCCGGACATCTTCCAGCGCCTCGGCCCGATCATGCGCTCGCTGACGCCCGACCGGGCGATGCGGGACGCCGGTGCCTACCTCCGCTGGCTGGCGGACGCACCGGCGGCGGCCGACGGCCCGGTCGCGCTGACCGGCTACTGCATGGGCGCCGGGCTCGCCCTGCGCACGGCCGGCACGTATCCGGACCGGGTCGCCGCGGCGGCCGGCTTCCACGGCGGGAACCTGGCGACCGAGGGACCGCAGAGCCCGCACCTGGTGGCCGGACACATCACCGCCGAGCTGTACTTCGGCCACGCCGACCACGACGGGTCCATGCCGCCCCCACAGCAGGAGCGCCTGGCGGCGGCCCTGGCCGCGGCCGGCGTCCGGCACCGCTGCGAGGTGTACGACGGCGCCCCGCACGGTTACACGCAGGCCGACACCGCGGCGTACGACCCGGAGGCGACGGAGCGGCACTGGGAGGCGCTGCTCGACCTCTTGAAGCGGACGTTCTGATACCGGAACCGGCCCCACGGCCCCACCGGCCCCGACGGCCCCGCCGACCCCACTCACCGGCGAGCATCACGCCCTGCCTGGTCCGCGGGTGGTCGAGGTGGGCGTTGTCGCTCGGGGCGAGGTGGGTGGTGGCCCGGTTGTCCCAGCAGGCGGCACAGGCCCCGGCCGGACGACCGGCGGCGGGGCCCGTGGGCACGGCGCCCCGGACCCACGGCGTGCCCGTTCCGCACGGACCGGCCGCACGCTCGCGCGCGTCGCCGCGAAGGCCCTCCAGAGGTCTGCGGGCAGAAGCCGCCGGAGGCCTGCCGGCGGAGGCGCCGCTAGAGGTCTGCGGGCAGAGGCCGCCAGGGGTCTGCCGGCAGGGGCTGTTCGGCCCAGATGGTCTTGCCGGTGCCCGTCTGCCGGCTGCCCCAGCGCTCGGTGAGCTGGGCGACCAGCAGCAGGCCCCGGCCGCCCTCGTCGTAGGCGTTGGCGCGGCGCAGGTGCGGTGAGGTGGCGCTGCCGTCGGAGACCTCACAGATGAGGGCGCTGTCGCGGATGAGGCGCAGGCGGATGGGCGGCTCGCCGTACCGGATCGCGTTGGTGACGAGCTCGCTGACGACCAGCTCGGTGACGAACGCCCCCTCATCCAGTCCCCACTGCGTCAGCTGCTCGATGACGGACCTCCGGGTGGCGGCCACGTGCGCCGGGTCCGGGAGGACGTCCCAGGTGCGTATCCGGTCCGTGCCCAGCGCCCGGGTGCGCACCAGCAGCAGCGCCACGTCGTCACTGGGCTCCTCCGGCATCACCGCCTTGAGCACGGTGTCGCACAGGGCGTCTAGGGAGTTCGCGGGCGCGGTCAGCGCACGGCACAGTTCCGCGGTGGCGTGGTCGACGTCGCGGTCGCGGTCCTCGACGAGGCCGTCCGTGTACAGGGCGACGACGGAACCCTCGGGCAGTTCCACCTCGGTCGCCTCGAACGGCAGCCCGCCGACACCGAGCGGCGGCCCGGCGGCCAGGGGGACGAGCCGCGTGGTGCCGTCGGGCAGGACGACGGCCGGCGCGGGGTGCCCGGCCGACGCCAGGGCCAGTCGGCGGGAGGTGGGGTCGTAGACGGCGTAGAGGCAGGTGGCGCCCAGTTCCGCGGCCTCGTCGTCCGAGTCGCCGGCCGCCAGGTGGCCGACCAGGTCGTCGAGGTGGGTGAGGAGCTCGTCGGGGGGCAGGTCGACGTCGGCCAGGGTGCGGACGGCCGTGCACAGGCGGCCCATCGTCGCCGTGGACGGGATGCCGTGGCCGACGACGTCACCGACGACGAGCGCGACGCGGCTGCCGGACAGCGGGATCACGTCGTACCAGTCGCCGCCGATGCCGGCCGCCGACACGGACGGCAGATACCGGTGGGCCACCTCGACCGCCGCCTGCCCGGGCAGGCCCTTGGGCAGCAGGCTGCGCTGGAGGGTCAGGGCGGTGGAACGCTCGCGGGCGAAGCGGCGGGCGTTGTCGATGCAGACCGCGGCCCGGCTGGCGAGTTCCTCGAGGAGGGCGGTGTCGTCGGGGACGTGCGGTGGCTGGGGCGCGGCGCGGGCGGCCACCGCGACGCCCAGGGTGGTGCCCCGGGCCATCAGCGGCACCGCCAGGGCCGAGCGGACCCGCTCCCGGTAGGAGCGGTTGTGCGGGGCCTGCTCGTTGCGGACCCGCATCCACCGGTCGAAGTCCGGGTCGCCCGGACCGGTGAGCACCGCCCGCCCCTCTCTCAGTGCTCGCGCGGGCGCCGAGTACGGGGGGTACGTGTCGATCTCGCCCAGGTGCACGGAGGCCCGGGGGAAGCCCTCGGTGGTGGTGCCGTGCGCGACCCGCCGCAGTGCGACGGCCTCGGCCGGCACCGCGAACGGCTCCTCCGCGCCCAGGACCCAGTCGAGCAGGTCGACGCTGGCGAAGTCGGCGAGAGACGGGACGAGGAACTCGATCAGTTCCTCGGCGGTGCGCACGACGTCCAGGCTGGTGCCGATACCGGCCGCGGCCTCGTTCAGCAGGGCCAGCCGCTGCCGCGCCCGGTGCTGTTCGGTGCTCTCGAAACCCGCCACGGCGACGGCGGCCACCTCGTCGGACGCGTCCCGGACCGGCCACATCTCTATGGTCCAGGCGTGCTCGCCGAGCCGGGAGGAGGCGGGGGTGGAGGTCTCGTAGCGCGCGGGCCGGCCGGTGTCGACGACCTCCCGCAGGTGCCGCATGAATCCCGACCCGTTGGCGTCGACCTCCTCCATGATCTCCGGCAGCCGCCGTCCGATCAGGTCCTTCGCGGGCAGCCCCAGCATCCGGCGCGCCGTGTCGTTGACCCGGAGGTAGCGCTGCCGGGTGTCGTGGACGGACATCGACACGGACGCCTGCTGGAAGGTCTCCCCGGTCAGCCGGAGCGTCCGCTCGGCGGAGGGCTCGACGGTCACCGCGTACCCGTCCGGTGTGCCGGCCGCCCCCAGCAGCGGGGCGCCGCGCAGGCGGAGGGTCACGGTGGAGCCGTCGCGGTGGCGGAGCAGGGCGGTGCCCGCGAGCCCGGACAGGGCGGCGGGCGGCACGTCCCGGGCGAGCAGCTCCCGTGCGTCCCGCCCGACGACCTCCTCGGCCGGATAGCCGGTCAGCCGCCGGGCGCCCTCGCTCCACCCAGTCACCGTGCCGTGGGCGTCCAGGGCCGCCACAGCGGAGGCATGCTCCATAGCGTCCAGGATTGACCCTTTGTGGTCCGGTTTCAACCGCGGCGGAACCGGCGGGCACGGCCCTGTCCACGGTGGGCACGCAGCGCGGCGAGGGCGCGGTCGGCGTGCGTGTTCATCCTCAGCTCGCTCCGGACGACCTCGAGCAGGGTGCGGTCCTGCCCGATGACGAAGGTGACCCGTCTGGTGGGGGCCGGGCCGAACCCCCGCTTCACCCCGAACAGCTCGCGGACCGCTCCGTCGGCGTCCGACAGCAGCGGCATGCCGAGCGTGTGGCGCCCGGCGAACTCCTGCTGCCGTTCGACGGGGTCCCCGCTGACGCCGACGGGGCGGGCGCCGGCCGCGGCGAACTCGGCGGCGAGGTCGCGGAAGTGGCAGGCCTCCGCGGTGCAGCCCGGGGTCAGGGCGGCGGGATAGAAGAACAGCACGACGGGCCCGTCGGCGAGCAGCTCGGACAGGCGGCGCGGCGCGCCGGTCTCGTCCGGCAGCACGAAGTCCTCGACCGTGTCGCCCACCGCCGGGGAGCGGCTCACGACCGGCCCTCGCTGCCCTTGGCGACGCCCCGGGCCCACAGCACGAGCGGCACCTGCAGGGGCAGCCGGCCGTAGGCGGCGGCCTTCTGCGGTGCGGGGCGGTGCCGCTGGTCCACGGCCATCTTGACGTTGGCGGGGAACACCCCGACGAAGAAGGCGGCCGTGGTCAGCGCGGCCGCCCTGCGGGTGCGTGGCAGCGCGATGCCCGCGGCGAGCGCGAGTTCGGCGACGCCACTGGCGTACGTCCACGTCCGGGGCGTGCCCGGCAGGCCGCGCGGCACGATCGCGTCGAAGGTGCGGGGGCGGGCGAAGTGGGCGACGCCCGCGGTGGCCAGCAGGCCGGCGAGCAGCAGGGGTGAGCGTTCGGACCGGGACACGGTTCCTCCTCTGGGGGCCTGCCGCGCGATATTACTCGGACGTAACAGCGGATCCGGCGCGGACCGTCTCCGCCCGCTGACGGCAGCGGCGCCGGCCCCGCGCCGGGACCGGCGCCGCACCGGGACCGTGCCCGGACCGGCGCCGTTCAGGCGAACCTGGCGGACAACGCGCGTGACGGCGCGCGGGCGCGTCGAGGACTGACCCGTGGAGCTGCCGCTGATCCCTCCCATGCTCGCCACCCCCGGTTCCCTGCCGCCCGCCGCGCAGGACGCGCGCTGGGCCTACGAGACCAAGCAGGACGGCCAGCGCGTGGTGGCCTACCTGCCCGGCGACGGCAGTGTGCGGCTGCGTGCCCGCTCGGGACAGGACATCACGGCCGCCTACCCCGAACTGGCGCCGCTCGGCGCCGCGCTCGGCTCCACCGCCGCCGTACTGGACGGGGAGGTGCTGGCCCTGGACGAACGGGGCCGCGCCGACTTCCAGTTGCTGCAGTCCCGCATGGGCCTGGCCCACGCCCCGGACCGGGCGGCGCGGCGGGCGGTGCGGGTCCCCGTCCACCTGGTGCTGTTCGACGCCCTGCACCTGGCGGGCGAGTCCCTCCTCCGCCTCCCCTACACCCTGCGCCGCGACCGGCTGACGGACCTCGGCCTCGGCGGGCCGTCCTGGTCGACCCCGGCCGCGCTGGTCGGCCACGGCGAGCAGGCCCTGCGGGCCACCCGCGAGCACGGCCTGGAGGGCCTGGTGTGCAAGCGGCTCGACTCGGTGTACGAGCCGGGCGTCCGCTCCCGGGCCTGGATCAAGATCCGCAACATGCGCAGCGAGGACGTCGTGGTCGGCGGCTGGCTGCCCGGCAAGGGAGGGCTCACGGGCCTGCCCGGCGCCGTCCTGGTCGGCCAGCGCGCCGCGGGCCGGCTGCGCTACGTCGGCGGGGTCGGCACCGGCTGGAGCGCGGCCGAGCGCACCGAGCTGGCCGCGCTGCTGCGTACCGCCGCGACGGACGTGTGCCCCTTCGACCCCGTGCCGCCGGTGCCGGGGGCGCACTGGGTCGTCCCCCGGCTGGTCGGCGAGGTCCGCTACAGCACCCGCACCCGGGAGGGCATGCTGCGCCAGCCGTCCTGGCTCAGGCTCCGTCCGGACCTCGCACCCGAGGAGTCGGCCGCCGACATTCCGGACGACATGGTGTGACCGTGTGACGCGGTGTCAAGTATTGGGCTGCCCTTCACCGCGGGGACGCCCGTGACCCCTTGGCGCGGGAGTGAAAAGACGGGAGGCTGAACTCCCCTTCCCCCCACAGCCGTTGGGCTGCGCCCGGATACAGAGGAGGACGCGATGCCGTCGCGTACCGCCCCCGCCCGCCGCAAGAGATGGCTCGCCGCACCGCTCGGTGCCCTGGCCCTCGTCGTCGCCTTCCCATCCACCGCCTTCGCCGCTCCGCCCCCGGGACTGCCCGGCAACGCGGACAGCCTGGAGCGCGCGTACCAGCCCGCCTACGACTACGACGGCGACGGCTGCTACCCGACACCGGCCATCGGCGCCGACGGAGCGGTCAACGGCGGACTCAAGCCGACCGGCGCCCTGAACGGCAACTGCCGGGACGCCTCCGACCTGGACAACACCAACGGCTACTCGCGCACCAAGTGCGACAACGGCTGGTGCGCCTACATGTACGGCCTCTACTTCGAGAAGGACCAGGCGCTGCCCGGCAGCAGCCTCGGCGGCCACCGGCACGACTGGGAGCACGTCGTGGTGTGGGTGCGGGACGGCAGCGTCCAGTACGTCTCGACCTCCAACCACGGCTCGTTCAGCGTGCACGCGAGGTCGGCGGTCCGCTTCGAGGGCACCCACCCGAAGATCGTCTACCACAAGGACGGCATCAGCACCCACTGCTTCCGCCTGGCGACCTCGGGCGACGAACCGCCGGAGAACCACAAGGGCGGCTGGCAGTACCCGACCCTGGTCGGCTGGAACGGCTATCCGGCCGGCCTGCGCGAGAAGCTGAGCTCCTACGACTTCGGCAGCGCCAACTTCGGCCTGAAGGACGGCAGCTTCGCCTCCCACCTGACGGCCGCCAAGCCCTCCGGCATCTCCTTCGACCCGAACGCCTGACGGGCGCGGCCGGCGGGGGGCCGGTCGGGCGAAGCGCGGGACCCGGGCGGCCCCGGGAGCACTATCGTGTCCCCATGTCCGCCCCCGAACTGATCCGCATCGTCTCCCGCGACTCCCCCATGGCCCTCGCTCAGGTCGAGCGCGTCCGGGCCGAGTTGGCGGCGCTCCACCCCGGCGTGCGCACCGAGGTCGTGCCGGTGAGGACCACCGGCGACAAGTGGCTCGGCGACCTGTCCCAGGTGGAGGGCAAGGGCGCGTTCACCAAGGAGGTCGACGCCGCGCTGCTGTCGGGCGAGGCCGATCTCGCGGTGCACTGCGTCAAGGACGTGCCCGCCGACCGGCCGCTTCCGGCGGGCACGGTGTTCGCCGCGTTCCTGGAGCGGGACGACATCCGCGACGCCCTCGTCCACCCGGGCGGGCTCACCCTGGACGAGCTGCCGGCCGGGACCCGCGTCGGCACCTCCTCGGTGCGCCGCGTCGCCCAGCTGGCCGCCACCCACCCGCACCTGACGTGCGTGCCGTTCCGGGGCAACGCCAACCGGCGGCTGGCGAAGCTGGCCGCGGGCGAGGCCGACGCCCTGCTCCTCGCGGTCTCCGGCCTGGAGCGCATCGGACGCCGTGACGTGATCAGCGAGATCCTCTCCCCCGAGACGATGATGCCGCCGATCGGCGCGGGCATCCTCGCCCTGCAGTGCCGGGAGGGCGACTCCGCGCTCATCGACGCGGTCAGCGGTCTCGGTCATCCCGCAACGCACCGGGAGGCGACGGCGGAGCGCATGTTCCTGCACGTCCTGCAGGGACACTGCAACAGCCCGATCGCCGGGTACGCCCGGGTGGACCGGAGCGGGGAACTCTCCCTGCGGGCCTGCGTCTTCACCCCGGACGGCAAGACGCGGCTGAACGCCCACGAATGGGCCGGCCGACTCGACCCGGCGACCCTCGGCACGTCGGTCGCCGTGGCGCTGCTGCGTCAGGGCGCCCGCGAGATCATCGACGGCATCGCGCACTGAGGACCGCCCGCCCGAGGATCAGGCGGAGCCCTCCTCCGCCTGGCCGCGCAGGAAGGCGCTCACCTGGTGTGCCAGGCCGTCCTCCCGCGCCGTGACGGACAGGGGCCCGGTGGCCCCGTCGGGCAACCCGAGGCCGCCGGTCCACAGCCGGCGGTCGGCCCACTCCTCGTCCACCCGCAACTGCACCTGGACGTCCACCTGGCCAAGGCCCGCCTCCGGGCCCGCCGCGTAGAGCACGGCGGTGGCACGGCGCAGCGGGTAGACGTCGAAGCCCTCGATGAACTGGGAGTTGCGCCAGTCGAGGAAGGCGCCCTCACCGTCGGGGCCGATCCGTACGTCGATCTGGCCGTCCTCCAGGTGGATGCCGAGGTGCCGGCCGCCCCGGTTCTCGACGGTCACCCGGACACGGACGTACGTCAGTCCCTCGGCGGCGTCGTCGCGTCCACGCGGCGGCTCGGCCGGCTCAAGGCCGTGGACGCGGACCCGCAGGCCGGGGTGCTCGTCGTACTCCTGCCAGTCCCCGACCACGTTCGGCTCGTACACGGTGCCCCTCTCGACCTCTCGACGCTGCTTCCTATCTGTGCGCTCAGTGCACTGTCAAATGAGCGGAATGCGCCGTGGCCAGGGACTTCGCCCTTTTTGCTCGGCGATCAAGCGTTACGCAGGGACGATCCGCCACCGCCCCCGCCGGACGATCACCCAGAGCGTGCCACACATCACGTTCCGCGGCGCCCCCGTCTCACTCACCGGTCCGCATCCGTTCGGGTGGCCGTTCGGGACATTCGCGCTCAGTATCCATATATATGAGGATTTGCCAGCCCCCCTGCTGAGGGAGGTGCGCATGACGCGTATCGCCGGCAGAACCAAGCCGCACCCCCACGACGACGCCCCCGACACGGCCGCGGCGTTCGACCGGCTCGTCGGGCTGCCCGAGGGACCGGAGCGCAAGGCGCTGCGGGACGAACTGATCCAGGTCTGGCTGCCCATGGCGGAGCGGATCGCGGTCCGCTTCCGCGGACGCGGCGAGAACCTGGAGGACCTGTACCAGGTCGCGGCCCTCGGACTGGTCAAGGCCGTCGACCACTACGACCCGCGACGCGGCCACGCCTTCGAGGCGTACGCGGTACCCACCGTGACCGGGGAGATCAAGCGGCACTTCCGCGACCACATGTGGACGCTGCACGTGCCGCGCCGGATCCAGGACCTGCGCAACCGGGTGCGCAGGTCCGCGAAGGAGCTGGCGCAGACGACACCGGGCCGTGCCCCCACGATCGAGGAGATCGCCGAGCACGCGCAGCTGACCACGGTCGAGGTCCGTACCGGCATGGAGGCCCTGGAGTGCTTCTCCGCCCTCTCGCTGGAGGCGGAGATGCCCGGCACCGACGGGTACGCCCTCGGGGACGCGCTCGGCGGCCCGGATCCGGCCTTCGACGCGGTCGTGGACCGGGTGGCCGTCCGGCCCTGTCTGGAGGCACTGCCCGAGCGCGAGCGCACCATCCTCTATCTGCGGTTCTTCGGCGGGATGACACAGAGCCGCATCGCGCAGCAGCTGGGCATCTCCCAGATGCACGTCTCCCGGCTGCTCAGCGGCTGCTTCGACCGGATCCGCGAGGAGATCCTCGCGGAGGTCCGGTGAAGCGGCGGCAGCGCTCCGGACTCAGCGCTCCGGCGGGGCGCCGGGGATCTGGGTGGGGCCGTGGCGGTCCAGGGAGTCCTCGAGGGCGGCCCGGATCTCCGGCGGCATCACTCCGGTGCGCCCCCAGATGAGTATCATTTCTGCCACGTTGCGCAGTTTTATGTTCGTATGCTGGGAAACTTCCTTCAGTACGATCCAGCCCTGGTCCGGTGTCACCCTGCCGAGGGCGACGGTCATCCCGATCGCCTGGTCGACGACCGCGTGCGAGACGACCGCCTCCTTCAGCTGCCGGACCTGCTCCTGCAGCTGGAAGATCTGCTCCGAGCCGGTCTGGTCCGAGCCGGTCTGGTCCGAGCCCCAGTCCGTGGGCATGGTCACCTCCGGATCCGGCGGGTCACCGCCGCCTGTGCCGCGCGGTACCGCTCCGACGCCTCCATCGTCGCCACCTGTGCCTCCTTGCGCCACTGGGCCGTACGGGGCGTGTCCGCCACCGTTTCGGCGCCGCGGCGGGGGTACTCGGCAGGCGCCCGCCGCACTCCCGGCCGGACACTGGTGTGGAGCCGGTGACTGCCGGTGGACGAGATCAGGACGCGACTGCCATGAACCACGACATGTCCCTTTCCGCCGGCGGGGAGAGCCTGCTGTCCCCGCACTCCGTCTACGGGGCCCCCTGCTGGGTGAGCCTGACCAGCCGCGATCTGAAGGCCACCGAGGAGTTCTACTCCGCCGTGCTGGGCTGGCAGTGGCGGCCCGCCAAACTGGGCGAGCCCTTCCGCATCGCCCTGGCCGACGGGTCGCCGGTCGCCGGGATCGCCGCGGTCGCCGGAATGTGGCAGATGGCCGTGGCGTGGATGCCGTACTTCGCCGTGCGCAGCGCCGACGAGGCCGCGTCGCGCGTGCAGGAGCGCGGCGGCACGACCGCCGTCGGGCCGATCTCCCTCCCGCCCGGACGGGCGGCCCTGCTGGCCGACCGGGACGGTGCGACCTTCGGGATCTGGGAGGGCGAACTCTTCTCGGACTGGGAGACCTGGCGCGCCTCGCGCCCCGCCTTCATCCGGCTGCACACCCGTGACGCCTTCGACGCCGCCATCTTCTACGGCGAGATCTTCGACTGGGCGTCGGGGCCCAGCGGCTGCTGCGAGGTCCAGTACGAGGGCGACGAGGTGGTCCTGCGCAACCAGGGGGACGTGGTGGCGCGCATCGAGTCGGGCGCCCTCGAAGCGGCGCCCGACCCGGCCGTCCGGCCGCACTGGCAGGTCCACTTCGCGGTCGAGGACGTCGCGGCCTGCGCCCGCACCGCCGAGCGGCACGGCGGCAGCGTGCTGTCGCTGAGCGGTGACGAAGCCGTACTCCGGGACGCCGACGGCGCGCAGTTCACGGTGACCGCGCGCCGCCTCGGCAGCTGATCCCACGCCGGTGCTCACCCGCCGGTGCGGGACGGCCGGGAGAGCAGCAGCAGACTGCGTTGCTCGACGGTCAGGACGGTGCCCGCCTTGTGCTCCGCCTCGTCGGGAACGCCCTCCGGGTCGGCGGTGTCGATCAGGGTCGTCCAGCGCTCGCCGTAGGTGGCGTCGGGCAGCCGGAAGTCCGCCGGCTCCCAGTGGCTGTTGAGCAGCAGCAGGAAGGAGTCGTCCGTGACGGGCCGGCCGCACGGGTCGGGTTCGGCGATGGCGTCGCCGTTGAGGAAGACGCCGACGGCGTGTGCGTCGGAGCGCTGCCAGTCGTCGTCGGTCATCTCCCGCGCGTCGGGCAGCAGCCACACCAGGTCGGGCAGCGGCTGGTCCGCGTGGGTGAGGGTCTCGCCGCGGAAGTAGCGGCGCCGGCGCAGGACGGGGTGGCCGGCCCGCAGCGCGATGACGCGGCGGGTGAAGTCCAGCAGCGCGCGCTGCTCCCCGTTCAGCCGCCAGTCGACCCAGGAGATCTCGTTGTCCTGGCAGTAGGCGTTGTTGTTTCCGCGCTGGGTGCGGCCCAGTTCGTCGCCGTGGCAGAGCATCGGGATGCCCTGCGAGAGCAGGAGCGTGGCGAGGAAGTTGCGCTGCTGGCGGCCGCGCAGTTCCCGGACGGCCGGGTCCTTCGTCTCGCCCTCGGCGCCGCAGTTCCAGGAGCGGTTGTGACTCTCGCCGTCCCGGTTGCCCTCGCCGTTGGCCTCGTTGTGCTTGTCGTTGTAGGAGACGAGGTCGCGCAGGGTGAACCCGTCGTGCGCGGTCACGAAGTTGACGCTGGCGCGGGGGCGGCGCCGGCTGTGCTGGTACAGGTCGGAGGAGCCGGTCAGCCGGGAGGCGAACTCGCCGAGCGTGTGCTCCTCGCCGCGCCAGAAGTCCCGTACCGCGTCCCGGTACATGCCGTTCCACTCCGACCACAGCTGCGGGAAGTTGCCCACCTGGTAGCCGCCCTCGCCGACGTCCCAGGGCTCGGCGATCAGTTTGACGCGGCTGATCACCGGGTCCTGCTGGATGAGGTCGAAGAACGCCGACAGCCGGTCCACCTCGTGGAACTGCCGGGCCAGGGTGGCCGCGAGGTCGAAGCGGAAGCCGTCGACGTGCATCTCGGTGACCCAGTACCGCAGCGAGTCCATGATCAGCTGGAGTACGTAGGGATGCCGCATCAGGAGGCTGTTGCCGGTGCCGGTGGTGTCGTAGTAGTGCTGCCAGTCGCCGTCCACCAGGCGGTAGTACGAGGCGTTGTCGATGCCGCGGAAGGAGAGGGTGGGGCCCTTCTCGTTGCCCTCGGCGGTGTGGTTGTAGACCACGTCGAGGATCACTTCGAGGCCGGCCTCGTGCAGGGTCTTGACCATCGACTTGAACTCGGTGACCTGCTGCCCGCGGGTGCCGAGGGCGGCGTAGCCGTTGTGGGGCGCGAAGAAGCCGATGGTGTTGTAGCCCCAGTAGTTGGACAGGCCCCGGTCCTCGAGCACCCCGTCGTGCACGAACTGGTGCACCGGCATCAGCTCCACGGCGGTCACTCCGAGGGACGTCAGGTGGTCCACGACCGCCGGGTGCGCCAGCCCGGCGTAGGTGCCGCGCAGTTCCTCGGGCACGTCGGGGTGGGTGCGGCTGAGCCCGCGGACGTGGGCCTCGTAGATCACGCTCTCCGAGTACGGGCGTCTGGGCGGGCGGTCGTCCCCCCAGTCGAAGAACGGGTCGGTGACCACGCCGAGCATGGTGTGCCCGGCGCTGTCGCCCGGGTCGGCCCTGCCCTTGGCCCGCTCGAAGAGGGACGGGTGGTTGTCGACCGTCCCGTCCACGGCCCGCGTGTACGGGTCCAGGAGCAGCTTCGCCGGGTTGCACCGGTGGCCCACGGCGGGGGCCCACGGACCGTGGACCCGGTAGCCGTAGCGCTGCCCCGGGCCGACGCCGGGCAGGTAGCAGTGCCAGACGAAGCCGTCGACCTCGGGCAGCGGGACGGCGCTGTGGGTGCCGTCGTCGTCGACGAGGACGAGCTCCACTCGTTCGGCGACCTCGCTGAACAGCGCGAAGTTGGTGCCCTGCCCGTCGTAGACGGCCCCCAGGGGGCAGGGGTGCCCGCTCCACACGGGCGACCCCTTCCAGTTCGGCCTGGCGCGGGTCACCGGGCCTCCTCCAGAACGCCGTTGCCCGTACTCGCCGGGCCGGCCAGCCGGGCGACCGGCATGATCTCTCGCGGCACTTCCAGCCCCTCCTGGGTGATCGGTTCCGGCGCCGTCGCGACCAGCGGAACGCGTTCGCCCGCCCGGGCGCGCTGCGAGAACCAGATGACCTTGGCCCCCGTGTCGGTGGCGCAGCAGCCCCAGCCGTCGCTGGTGGCCGCGAGGTGCTGCAGGCAGGTGCGAAGGTCCTGGTCGGGACGGAGCGCGTGGTCGTTGCCCCCCACGGCCGTGATGAGGTGCTGGTGGTTCCACCACATCTCGATCGACGTGTTCTTGTCGCTCGCGTGCTCGTCGATGGCCCGGAGCAGCATCTCGGCGCCCGAGCAGACGGGTTCGACGAGGTTCTCCAGGTTCCAGAACCGGAGGTGAGCGGCCAGGATGCGCCTGACCTGTCCGACCCGTTCCGGGCTCACTTCCACGTCGAGGTGGTAGTAGCAGGGCACTGCGGTCTTCATCGTCGTGGCTCCTCACCGCGAAGGCTCTCGCTCCTCCTCGCCCCTTGGGGGACGAGCTCCCCGAACACGAAGCGTGAGCACCGATCGCTTCTGAGTCACTCCAGAGTGGGAGCGGTAGTCCATTCGTGCAACACGAGCGGCGGACGCACCGGAACCGGCCGGAGCCGACCGGAACCCGTCCGGATCCCGGCACGGAAAACAGTTGAAGATCCAACAAGACGGCGCGTCACCAGCCGTGCACCATGTGTGAAGAACTCGATCGTCCGTACCCCCGGACCGTCCGGAAGGTGACCGGCCATGCTGCTTCCCGCGAAGAGCGAAGTCGCCCGGCAGCTGCGGCGTTACCGCGCCTGGGAACGCTCGATGCTCGCGTCCCCGGCGGACGTCGGCGTCCGGTCCACCTTCGAGGACTCCGGTTACACCCTGTGCGTGCTGATGGGGAAGCGGTGCGCCCGCGAGGCAGCGGATGCCGCGGAACGGTATCTGCGGACGAACCTGGTCACCCATGCGCAGGAACAGGAGGACCGGCTCTCATCGTCGGGGCGGAAGACCCCCTCCGGCGCGGCTTGACCCGAACGGCCGGGCGGCGCCCGGCCACGAGCACGGCGGAGGTGAGAACGGATGAGTACGACCGTGGGGATCGGACGTATCCCGGTGCGGGACGTCCACCCGGTGGTGGAGCACGGCAGGCGCCCGGCGAAGGCAGTGGTGGGAGAGACGTTCGAGGTCACCGCCTCCGTGTTCCGCGAGGGACACGACGCGGTGGCCGCCAACGTCGTGCTGAAGGACCCCGAGGGCCGGCCGGGCCCGTGGACGCCCATGCGGGAGCTGAGCCCGGGCAGCGACCGCTGGGGCGCCGAGGTCACCCCGGGCTCCCCGGGCGACTGGACCTACCGGGTGGAGGCGTGGAGCGACCCCGTGACCACCTGGCAGCGTCACGCGCGGATCAAGGTGCCGGCCGGCATCGACACCGGCCTGGTGCTGGAGGAGGGCGCCGAGCTGTACCGGCGGGCCGCGGCGGGGGTGCCGAAGGACGCCGGGCGCGATGTGGTGCTGGCCGCGGTGACGGCCCTGCTCGACGACACGCTGCCGGTGGCCACCCGGCTGGCGGCGGCGCTGACGCCCCGGGTGGACGCGGTGCTGGCCCGGCACCCGCTGCGGGACCTGGTCACCACCTCCGACCCGCTGCCCCTGCT
>NZ_JBVJVN010000041.1:0-30362 GCF_055603605.1 Streptomyces sp. NPDC037271 | reverse complement strand
GCCTTCTCGCGTTCCTGCTCGGCCTTGGCCTCCGCCTTCTCCTTCTCCGCCTCATCCTTGGCGGCAGCCTGCTCCGCCTCGGCCTCCGCCTTCTCGCGTTCCTGCTCGGCCTTGGCCTCCGCCTTCTCCTTCTCCGCCTCATCCTTGGCGGCAGCCTGCTCCGCCTCGGCCTCCGCCTTCTCCCGCTCCCGCTCCGCCTTGGCCTCCGCCTTCTCCTTCTCCGCCTCGGCCTTGGCGGCCGCCGCCTCGGCATCCGCCTTCTTCTTCTCGGCGTCGGCCTCCGCCTCGGCGGAGATTTCGGAGAGGGGGCGGTCGTCCTTGTCGGTGATGCTGGTGTCGAACGCCTTCTCGGCCGTCTTGAAGGCGTTGTGGATCTCGACGATGGCCTCGGCGCCCGCCGTGCTGAGCCAGTCCTGCACGGACTGCTCCCACCGGCGGACCGCCTCGTCGGCGATCGCCTTCCACGTGGTCATCTCGCTCGGCCTGCCGTACGGCTTGCCCTCGATGACGATGTCGTTCTGGAAGCCGGCGGTCGACACCACGTAGTTGTGCCAGGAGGTGTACATGCCGGAGCCACTGGACACCGTCTCGATGTCCGTCTTGTCGTACTGGGTGTCGAAGAGGGTCAGCCGGGCGTTCTGCAGCATGTCGTAGAGCCAGCGCTGCGGATTGCTCTCGGCCTTCCACGCTTCCCAGGCGTCGTAGAGCTTCTGGGCCTGGGCGAGGAGAACGCCCTGGGCCTCGGCCAGCGCCCGGGCCGGCGCGGAGGTCACCGTCACGTCGTCGATGGTGACGGCGGTGCCCTCGCCTCCCTTGCCGTTGAGCTGGTCGGCGTACCCCTCGTAGTTCCGGGCCAGTTTGTGGATGAGCTCCTTGAAGATGGCGGCCGACGTGCCGTCCCAGGCGTCGCTGCCCTCTCCGATGTTCTCGGTGTCCCACGTGCCGACGGTGACCGCGCTGTCCTCGAAGAACTTGGCCACCCGGTCGAAGGCCTGGGCCGCTTCCGTGAAGGTGCGCAGGTCGACGTAGTCGGCGTCGTTCACCGGGTAGCCGCGGTTCTTGAACCCGTGGGTCGAGTAGGGCCACATGGTGATCTGGGAGAGGGCGTCCCTGGAGCCGTAGACGTACCGGACCAGCGCGTTGGTGTTCCAGTCGAGCTTCTCGCCCTCTTTGTTCCAGCCGCCCTTGTCCTTGAGGCGCTCACTCGTCTTCGTGTAGTCCGGGATCACGTCGTCCCCGCCCGGCGGCCAGTCCTGGCCGGACGCGAGGAAGGTGATGTAGGCGCGGTACCGGTAGAGGTACTTGCCCGCGGACACGTCCTGGGAGTCGTCGCTGGGGCGGTAGAACGGGATGGTGTAGTCGGTGTTGTGCGTCTTCCATCCGCTCGAGGACAGGAAGCCCGACGAGTATTCCGGGCCGCCTTGCTTGTCCAGCCGGACGTGAATCAGCGGGATGCCGTCGTTACCCTTCAGATCGTCGAACAACGTTTTCCGCTCCGGCAGGACATAGCCGGTAAGCAGGTCAACCGCTTTCTTCCAGTTGTCGTTGTTGTTGTCCTCGGGGCTGGCCATCGCCGAACTCCGCTACTCTTCCTCTTCGGTAGCACCCGGATTGCCGAGATCACTGTCGACATCCTCGAAGATGTCCATGAAGTCGTCCGCGGTGATGCTTTCCAGATTCTTGCCCTGGCTCTTGGCCAGTTCGTCGATGGTGTCCCACAACGCCTGTTCGAGGTCCTCGAAGAGGACCGTCTGGTCCTCGAGGACGCGCAGGACCTCACCCGCGCCCTGCTGGACGACCTTGTTCAGGGCACCGCCGCCGACCGCACTGTTCTCGCCGGCCATGAGGCCGATGACGAGGGGTTTCGCGGCGTCGATCGTCGTGGTCGAGATGCTGTCCGCGATGAACGAGATCGCCGGTCCGGCGGTCGGGCTGTCCTTGAGGATGTTCTCCAGCGTCGTGCGGAAACCGTCGATCTGGTTGTTGATGAAATTCTTCAGGAACGTGCTGTCAAGGACCGTGACGGCCATGTGATCACCCTTCCGTCACCGGCCCGCGTCAGCGGCTGCCGATCCTGATGTCGCCCCAGCGCTGAGACAGGTTCTGTTCCGTGAACCGGTAGTTGGAGGAGATCTCGGTGAGTAGACCGGAGTGGTTGGCGAGCAGGTTCTTGATGTTCTCGACAGCGTTGTCCCACTTCGCCTGGACTTCGCTGTAGACGTCCTTGTCGTCACCGATCCAGCTGTTCCGGAGTTCGGCCAGTTCCATCTCCAGGTTGGCCAGAATGCTCATGATCGCCTGAGACTGGCCGACCATGTCGTCCGCCGCGCCTTCGGCGTGGTTGTAGTCGACGTAGATGTAGCCGTCGGAGAAGTCCATCGGAGTCCTCGATTCGCCGGGATAACGGCAGGAGTTGAAGGTTCTGGGATCGGCGGGCCGGCGTGGGGGTCAGTTCGCCGACGTGCTGGTGCCGTTGAGCTCGTCGAACACCTGCGTGGAGCGTGAGTACTCCGCGTCGATGGCGTCGCTGGTGGATCCCTGCACCAGTCCGTGCTCCCGAAGAGTGCCGTTGAGTTCGTCGACCATACGGTCCAGGTTGAGCAGGATGGTGTCGACGTGCTCGTCCCACTGCTCCAGCAGCTTCTTGTACTTGCCGCCGTCCGAGCCACCGTAGTTCGAGGCGAGCGTCTGCGACGTCGACTGGACGTCCTGCTGACAGCGCTGGACACCGGTGAAGGCCTGTTCCAGCGCCATTATCCCGTTACGGGTGGCGCGTTCTTCCGACTGCTGCATGGCCATGAGAGAACTCCCTTTTCGGCGACACTCACCGGATTGCGTCCCCCACGTCACTCCGCGGGCAGACAGAGTGTCCCTGCGATCACGGCTGACTCGCCGGGGCCATGAGGTGGCCAGATGCTATGCAGGCTTCAACTTGTTTGGCAATTGCCGGCGGAACCGCGAAGTCCCCTTCTCGGGAGCTCAATTGAGCAATGGTCCGGAATTCACCCCGCTCAAGTGAGCGACGCGGTGAATCCGGCCGGACAGAACGGGCACCGGGCGCGGTCCACCGGACGCCGCCGGGTGCCCGGCTTAACGTGCGGTGACCACACGGACGCCAAGAATTTCCCTTCCGGACGATTGCCGGCGGGAGCCGGTCGCCCCCTCCCGCTATCGCCGGGGGCACCGCAGCGTCACCCGCGCCTCGCCCTCGGACGCCGCCTCGGGGGTCAGGTCCGGGCCGCTGGGCAGCATGGCCAGCATCGGGGACGGCATCGTCCGCGCCTCGACACCCTCGTAGCCCAGCGCCGTCACCGCCTCCTGGGACAACAGCCGGTACTTCACACCCTCGTCCGTCACCAGGTACGTGGTGTCGCCCAGCGCGCTGCCGCTCGCGCTCAACGCCCG
This sequence comes from Streptomyces sp. NPDC037271, assembly GCF_055603605.1. NCBI lineage: Bacteria > Bacillati > Actinomycetota > Actinomycetes > Kitasatosporales > Streptomycetaceae > Streptomyces > Streptomyces sp. NPDC037271. The sequence goes on along the minus strand of NZ_JBVJVN010000041.1, from coordinate 26,957 downwards.
GACCAGCGCGCCCTTTCCGGCCCGTACCGCGATGGAGTCGACCTTCAGGCAACCCGGTTCGACCTCGGGCGACGGTGCCTGCACGGCCCTGGGCAGGGCGCCCTCGGGCAGTACCGACGTGCCCACCCGCACGCCGGAGTCCGTGGAGTCGACCTCCGCGCAGGCCACGGAGCCGGCGGCGACGGTGACCGCCTTCGGCGGCGACGCGGGCAGCTTCGCCGACCCCGAGCTCCGCGCGTCCGGGGCGAGATGCCCGGCCAGGGTGTCCGCGCCGAGCGTCACCACGGTCGCGGCCTCCCCGCCGTACGCCTTCTCCCGCGTCCGCGGGTCGCCCAGCAGGAGGGTCGTACCGGTGTCGGTGAGGGGTACGAGGCCCTCCCGCGTGAGCAGGTGGTGGCGGGCGGCGGAGCCGGGTACGTCGACTTTGAAGAGCTGCCCGATCCTGGTGCCCCGCCCGGCGAGTTCCGGGCCCTTCCCGCCCCGGCCGGGTACCTCGGCGGGCGCCAGGTCGGGCCCCAGCGGGAACGCGTCCAGGAACGCCGCGGAGACCGGACGCGGGGTGACGCCGCCGTACCCGAGTGCCTCGGCCGCCTTCGCCCGCTCGTCCAGGCGCAGCCGGCTGCCCTGCCACAGCAGGTACCTGGCGCCGTCCGGGCCCGCGACCAGCATGCCCTCGTTCTCGGCGAGTTGCTTGCCGCCGGGCACGTCCTGCGGGGCGCCGGTGCCGAGGGCGAGCGTGGTGGTCGCCGTGACGACGCCCGTGGTCCGCGGGAGGATCCCGGAACACACCAGCCACGGGGTGCGGTCCAGGTCGCCGGTGCCCGGCAGCGCCTCGGGCCCGTCGGGGATGCCGATGGGCGTCCCGTGCGGGGTGCCGGCCAGCGAGGACGTACCCACCGTCGTGACGCCGACGGCGCCGCCGGTGACCAGCCGGGCCGACGCGTAGTTGCGCACCGGGCGCAGCCGCCCGTCCAGGTACAGGTACCGTGCGCCGGTCTGCTTGTCGACGATCAGGTTCTCCCCCGAGCGCCACGAGTCGTTGCCGCCTGGCCGGATGAGTCCGAAGACGAAGGCGCCGGCGCAGACCAGGATGGCGATGATCACGCCGATCGCGGCGCCGCGGTTGGTCCTGCCCAGCGGGCTCTCCGGGGAGTCCGGCTCGGCGCGCAGCATGGCCGAGGCCAGCCGCCCCATGATGAAGAGGTGCGCCTGTACTTCGTCGCGTTTGCTGTGCATGTCGCCGTTCTCCCGGGTCAGCCGTTGATGCCGCGGAGCCAGCCGTAGACACCCATCGACCAGAGCGTCAGCGGCAGGATGCTGATGGCGGCGAGTGAGTGCAGCAGCTCGGCCGCGCGCCCCCAGTACGGGACGAGCCGCCGTCCGGGCACCGTCCACGAGGCGATGGTGACCGCGGCGGCCAGCCCCATCAGGCCGGCCGTCAGCGCCAGCCGGTCCGCCGGGTCGACGGAGCGCGCGGAGACGAACAGCAGCAGGGCCGTGCCCCAGGCCCCGGCGATGGTCAGTGACAGCCGCTGCCAGACGTTACCCAGCCCTCGGCTGTGCAGCAGCAGGAGGAGGGAGAGAGCCACCACGGTGAGGATCTCGGCGAGGCCCGGCGCGACCATGAGGGCCACCTGGCAGGGCAGGCACACCAGGCCGATGGCGCCGTAGAGGGCGGTCATCCAGCCGTCCGCCAGTGCCGACCGGGCGTCGACGTCCGAGGAGGAGTACGGGTCGATGCCCTGCTGCAGCTGCTGGACGTTGGTCGGCAGCGGCGGCATCCGCATGCCGGCCAGCCGGAACGACAGGGACGGGACGAACCCGCCGAAGAGCACCACCACCACGGCCACCACACCGGCCGCCTGTCCCGGGGCCAGGTCCAAGGTGATCAGGGCGGCGCCGAGCGCGCCCGCCCCCGCGACGCAGGCCGCGCCGATGAACAGGGCGGGGTACACGCCGACCGCCGCCAGGGCCAGCACCGCGCCCGCGCCGCCGGCCGCGGACGCGGCCAGCAGCCGTGCGCCGAGGACGGCTTCGCCGTCGGCGCCGCCGAGGTCTCCGCCGGGCAGCAGCCAGCCCGCCAGCGCGAAGTAGGGGGCCGCCATGAGACCGAGCACCGAGCCGGCTCCGGCGTCCCCGACGGCACGGGAGGCGGAACCCGCCCCGGCGATCAGCAGCAGTCCGGCGGCCGAGGCGGCGACGGCCCGCACCCAGCCCGCGGTGCCCGGCATGGCCAGCAGCACGATGCCCAGCACGAGGGTGGCCGCGGTCAGTCCGAGCAGCAGGCGCCGGCCGGCCTCCGGGCTCCAGCCGTGCGGCCTGCGGCCCATGCCGTCGGCGATGCCGTCGACCAGGTCGTCGATGTGCACCTCGGGCAGCGCGTCGGTCCGCGGCCGCAGATAAAGGTCCTCTCCGTCCCGCAGACCGAGGGAGTCCAAGGTACTCTCTGGGTCGAGCGGTGGACCACCGAGGCGTTGGAGCACCCAACCTCCGTGCTCCAGGCCGGATTCCTCCAAGCCGTCCCCTCCGTAGCCGATCACTGTGGGCAGCAGATCGGCGACGGGGACGTCGGAGGGCACGGCCAGGTCGACGGTCCTGGCCGGAGCGCGTACGGTGACGCGGCACAGGCTTGCCGTCTGAATCTCAGTCATGGGCTCGGGGTTCACACTTTCTGGCGGACCACGCGATAAGCGGTGGCTGGAAGGTGGCAGCGGCACACCGGTCGGTCGCCGAACGCGACGGAAAAGCCGGACGGGGCATGCGCCGACGAGTTTGACCGTACGCCGGGCTTTTCGCAACACCACTCCGGGAGTTCAGCGTCAGGGAACCCCATGGCAATTATCCCGCCGCCGTCGCGTGGGACTCTGACTCTTTACGGAAGAACCGAGACGTTCTCGCGAGGTTTCCCCGGGATTCCTTCCGATATCTTTTAGGAGGACGTTCGTTGAGCGTGATCCTATTCCGCCGGCCGGCCCGCCGCAAAGGGCCGGAAATGCCGTCGGGGGAACTGAGCCTTCAGGAGCCGCCGACACTTCCGGAAGTCGTGCCGGACAGTTCCGCGGTGTGGACGTATCTGCCGATGGCGCTGATGTCGGTCTCCATGATGCTGATGTTCATGCGGCCGGGGATGAGCCGGGACAGCGGCGGATTCATCTACATCGCGCTCGGTGTCATGGTGATCGCGTCGGCGGGCATGATGCTCGGTCAGGTCATGCGCCGCAACGGCGAGCGCAAGCAGCGGATGAAGGGCGAGCGCCGCGACTACCTGCGGTACCTGCGGCAGACCCGGCGCATGGTGCGGGCGTCCATCGTGGAGCAGCAGCGCGCCCTCGCCTGGCGCCATCCGGAACCCGACGCGCTGTCGTCGCTGGTGCGCAGCACCCGGCTGTGGGAACGGCGGGCCTCGGACGAGGACTTCGCCGAGGTGCGGATGGGCGTGGGCGACCAGCGTCTGGCGATGAAGCTGACGCCCCTGTCGACCAAGCCCGTCGAGGACCTGGAGCCGCTGTCGGCGCACGCGCTGCGCAGCTTCACCCGGGCCTACTCCACCGTCCGGGACCAGCCCATCGCGATCTACCTGCGCGCCTGGTCGAAAGTGCTGTTCCGCGGGGACGAGGAACGGATTCGCGCCCAGGCCCGGGCCCTGCTGGCGCAGTTGGCGGTGTTCCACTCCCCCGACGACCTGTGGATCGCGCTGTGCGTCTCGGACGAGCGGCGCGCGGAGTGGGAGTGGGCCAAGTGGCTGCCGCACAGTCTGCACCGGCACGAGGAGGACGGCGCCGGACCGGCCCGCATGATCGCCTCGGCCTTCACCGAGCTGGAGAACCTGCTCGGTGCCGAGTTCCTGGAACGGCCGGGCGCCGACCCCGACGCGGTACCGGGACGCGAGGAGCCGTACACGGTCGTCGTGATCGACGGCTGCACGGTCCCGACGGGGCACCGTTTCGACGCTCACGGGTTCCGCAACGCGGTGGTGCTCGACCTCACCGGGGCGCTCGCGTGGAAGCCGGGGCGGACCACGCTGCGTCTGGACGTGGACGAGAACGGTGTCGCGCTGGTGCGCACCGACCGCGACCGCAAGGAGCAGTCGACGGTGCTCGGCCGGCCCGACCGGCTGGGCACGGTGGGAGCGCTGGCGCTCGCCCGGCTGCTGGCGCCGTACCGGATGAGTGTGGGCGGTGACGACTCCAAGCCGCTCGCCAACGATGTCGAGCTGACCTCGCTGCTGGACATCCCCGACCTGCACCGGCACGACCCGGCCACGCTGTGGGAGCGGTCGGCCGGCAGTGCCCGGCTGCGGGTGCCGATCGCGGTGAGCGGTGAGGGCAGACCGGTGGAGCTGGACATCAAGGAGTCCGCGCAGGGCGGTACGGGACCGCACGGCATGCTGATCGGCGCGACCGGCTCCGGCAAGAGCGAGCTGCTGCGCACGCTGGTGCTGGGGCTGGCGCTGACCAACTCCTCCGAGACGCTGAACTTCGTCCTCGTCGACTTCAAGGGCGGCGCCACCTTCCTCGGCCTGGACGAACTGCCGCACACCTCGGCGGTCATCACCAACCTCGCCGACGAGGTGGCGCTGGTCGCCCGGATGCAGGACGCCCTGCACGGGGAGCTGATCCGGCGGCAGGAACTGCTGCGCGCCGCCGGGAACTACACGTCCGCGCTGGAGTACGAGAAGGCACGGCAGTCCGGGACACCGCTGCAGCCGCTGCCCAGCCTGTTCGTGGTCGTCGACGAGTTCAGCGAACTGCTGGCCTCGCACCGCGACTTCATGGAGCTGTTCGTGATGATCGGCCGCCTCGGGCGCAGCCTCGGGGTCCATCTGCTGCTCGCCTCGCAGCGGCTGGACGAGGGCCGCATGCACCAGCTGGAGAGCCATCTGTCGTACCGGATCGGTCTGCGGACGTTCTCCGCGATGGAAAGCCGGGGCGTGCTGGGCGTGCCGGACGCCTACGAGCTGCCCGCGCAGCCGGGTGCCGGTTTCCTCAAGAGCGGCGTCGACGCGCTGACCCGGTTCCGGGCCGCGTACGTCTCCGGGCCGTACCGGCGGCGCCGGGCCGTCGTACAGGCGCAGGTGGCGCGCCAGGTGGTGCCGTGGACGGCGGAGTGGGTGGTGCCGCGCGCGCCCGCCGACCCGGAGCCGGCGGGCGGGCCCGACGGGCCGGAGCCCGAGCCGGAGGGTGAGGGCGACGCCGGCGGGGAGACGCTGCTGTCGGTGGCGCTCGACCGGCTGCGCGGGGCGGGGCCGCCCGCCCACCAGGTGTGGCTGCCGCCCCTGGGCCGGCCGGCCACCCTGGACCAGATCCTGCCCCCGCTGGCACCCGACCCGCGGTACGGCCTGACCACGGCCGACTGGCCGCTGCGGGGACGGCTGACGGTGCCGGTGGGCGTCGTGGACCGGCCCTTCGACCAGCTGCGCGATCTGCTGACCGTGGACCTGTCGGCGGCCGGCGGCCACGTGGCCATAGCCGGGGGCCCGCAGAGCGGCAAGAGCACCCTGCTGCGGACCCTCATCACCGCGCTGGCCCTCACCCACACACCCCGCGAAGTGCAGTTCTACTGCCTGGACTTCGGCGGCGGCACGCTGGCCGCGCTGGACGAGCTGCCCCATATGAGCGGGGTCGCGGCGCGGGTGGACACCGAGCGGGTGGGCCGTACCATCGCGGAGGTCACCACGCTGCTGGCCAGGCGGGAGCGGTTCTTCCTGGAGCACGGCATCGACTCCATGCCGACGTACCGCAGGCGGCGCGCGGCGGGCGAGTTCCCCGACGAGCCGCACGGGGACGTCTTCCTCGCCATCGACGGCTGGGCCACCGTGCGCCAGGACTTCGACCGGCACATCCCCACCTTCAACGCGCTGGCCGCCCGCGGGCTCAACTACGGAGTCCATCTGCTGGTCACCACCGCCCGCTGGGTGGAGCTGTCGTCGTCGGTGCGCGACCAGACCGGGACCCGGCTGGAGCTGCGGATGGGTGATCCGATGGACTCGCAGATCGACTCCCGGAAGGCGGCGACGATCCCGCGCAGCGCGGGACGGGGCCTGACCTCCGACAAGCTGCACTACCTGTCGGCGCTGCCGCGCGTCGACGGGGTCGAGGACGCCGACGACCTCGCGGACGGGGTCGCGGGGCTGGTGGCCGCGATCGCCGAGAACTGGACGGGTCCCGCCGCGCCGCGGGTGCGGATGCTGCCGGCGAGACTGCCGGTAGCGGAGCTGCCGGAGCCGGAGGGCGAGAACGGCCTGCGGATCGCCATCGGCCTGGACGAGAACGAACTGGCGCCGGTGTGGCACGACTTCACCGAGAACCCGCACCTGATCGTGGTGGGCGACACGGAGAGCGGCAAGACGAACCTGCTGAAGCTGGTCGCGCGCGGCATCACCGAGCGGTACACCCCGGCCGAGGCGCGGATCATGACGGTGGACTACCGGCGGGAGCTGGTGGAGAGCGTTCCCGAGGCGTACCGGCTCGGGCACGCCGTGTCCCTGGACATGCTGCGGGACCTGGTGGACGGGGCGGCGCGGGCGGTCAGGCAGCGGGTTCCGGGTGAGGACGTCGCTCCGTCGCGGATGCGGCTGTGCGACTGGTGGCAGGGGCCGCGGCTGTTCATCCTGGTCGACGACTACGACATGGTGGGCGGCGGGCCGATGACACAGCCGTTCGCTCCGCTGCTGGACCATCTGGCACTGGGGCACGAGGTGGGTCTGCACCTGGTCGTGGCGCGGTCCTCGGCGGGCGCCGGGCGTGGTCTCAACGAGTCGTTGCTGCGGAGGCTGCAGGAGGTCAACACGCCTGGGCTGCTGATGTCGTGCCCGCCGAGCGAGGGATATCTCTTCGGGAGCGTGAAGGGGAGGGAGCTGATTCCGGGCCGGGCGGTCCGGATCGCTCGCCGTAAGACCTTGCAGGTGCAGACGGGGCTCGTGGGGGACGCGTCGTGATGCGCCCGCGGCTGGACCGGAGCCCCGTGCGACCGGCCTCCCCCAGTGCCTCCCGGACGGTGCGGTTGTGGCTAGGAGGCTGTTGGGGGCCGCCAGTTCCTGGTTCTGCCCCGGGGGACGACCGCGGCGAGGGCCGCGATCAGCAGGACCGTTGTCAGGCCTGCCGCCGCGATCGTCAGGGAGCGGTTGCGCGGGGTCGGGTCGGCGGGGGGCGGCATCCGCGCGGGGGCGGGGGCCGGCGCGGAGGGCGTCGTGCGGTCCTGGATCAGGGACAGCGCGGCGTACGGGTCCAGGCGGGGGGTGTCCGACGGGTAGGCGGTGCCGAGGAGCCGGCGGCTCACCTCTGCCGCCGTGAGGTCCGGGTGGTAGGCGCGTACGAGTGCGGCGGTACCGGCGACACCCGCCGCGGCCAGCGAGGCCCCGGAACCGATGTAGTGGCCGGAGCCCTCGGGGCCGACGCTGACCATCGCGCTGCCGGGCGCGGACAGGTCGGGTTCGTGGGCGGGCGGCGCGTTGTCCTGCCGTACGCCGCCGGGGCCGAAGTCCACCACGGCGAGCGAGCCGGGGGCCGCGGCCGGCCAGTACGGCCCCTCGGGCATCTCACCGTCGGGCCCCTGCTCCTCGCGGGGCACGGCGTCCGGGGCGGCCGGGGCGACGACCAGTGCGTCGCGCCGGGTGGCGTGGGCGACGGCCGCGGTGAGTTCGGCCTCGCCGGTGCGCAGGGCGTGGCCGACGTAGATGACCTGTGCGCCGCGGTCCGCCGCCGTCCGGATGCCGGCGGCCACGCGTGCCACGGACGGGACTCCGCGGTCGTCGGTGCCGGACAGGGCCAGGATCTCCGCCCGCGGGGCGACCCCGGTGATGCCACTGCCCTTCTCCGGCGCGGCGGCGATCAGGCCGGCGGCGAACGTGCCGTGGCCCACGCAGTCCTCGGCCGCCCCGTCGACGGCCACCACCCTGCCGGACAGGCTGGGGACGCCGGTGGCGACACCGGTGTCGACCACCGCGACGGTCACCCCGCCGCCCCGGGAGATCCGCTGGGCCCGGGACAGTCCGAGCGCCGTCTGCGACCACGCCGCTCCGGTGGCCGTCTGCCCCGAGGCACCGGTGCAGGGGTTTCCCTCGCCGAGCCGGACGGGCAGCGGGGGCAGCAGTGTGGCCCCCGGACCGTCGGCGCCGGGGCTCCCCGAGGGGGCGCCCGGCGCGGCCGGGACGGCGGGCAGGGCGAGGGCCGGCCCGCCCGTGAGCGGCAGGACCACCGCGATCGCCAGCACGAGTCCCGCACTCCGGCCTTTCATGACATTCCGCATGACGCGCATGATATGCACACAAGATGCACGGCGTACAACGCCAACTACCGCAGCAGCACAAGGAGGTTCGAGGCGTGGCACGTCACATACTCACGGTCGACCCGGAACGGCCGGACGGCTTCCAGACGATCGGTGAGGCACTGGCCCAGGCCCGCACCGGGGCGGTGATCCGGGTCCGTCCCGGCCGCTACGCCGAGAACCTGGTCATCCGGCACCGGGTGACGATCGTCGGCGAGGGCGAGCCGGGCACGGTCGAACTGTGCCCGCGGGACGGCACCGCCGTCACCCTCATGGCCGACGCCGTGATGCTCAGCGCCCTGACCCTCCGCGGCCGCGACAAGGAGGCCGCGGTCGTGGACGTACCGGCCGGTCAGGCGGCCCTCGACGACTGCACCGTGACCGGTGCCGGGTGGACGGCGCTGCTGGTCCGCGGCAAGGGCTCGCTGGCCGCCCGCGGCTGCCGGATCGGCAACCCCGGCGGCGCCGGGCTGGTCGACTCCTCAGAGACCGAAAGCATCGTCGAGGACTGCGTGTTCGAGAACTTCGGCACCTCCGCGGTGGTCCTCGGCGAGTCGGCCGGGCCCCTGATCCGCGACTGCCGGATCCGGGGCGCGCGGGCCAACGGGGTCCTCGCGAGCGGCGAGGCCCGGGGCACCTTGGAGGGCTGCGACATCTCCGGCACCGACAAGCCGGCCGTCGCCCTGGAGGGCCACAGCTCGACGCGCGTGCTGCGGTGCTCCGTGCACCACACCTCGGTGGGCCTGCTGGTGACCAGCATGTCCCGCCCGGAGATCGAGGAGACCTCGTTCGAGTCCATCGCGCAGAGCGGCGTCGTCATCTCCGGCGGGGCCGACCCGATGCTGCGCGGGTGTGCCACCCGGCGTACCAAGGCCAGTGGTCTGCTCGTCATGGACCGCTCGCGCGGAACCCTGGAGGGATGCTCGTTCCACGGCTCCACCGAGGCCGCCGTGCGGGTCGTCGAGGGCAGCGCCCCGCTGCTGCGGGACACCGTGGTGAGCGACTGCGCCGACACCGCCGGGGCGGTGCAGCTCGCGGACGACTCCACCGCCGAGTTCGAACGCCTGGAGGTCCTGGACGCGGCGGGCGTCGGCATCTCGGTGCGCTCCGCCGCCGACCCCCTGCTGCGCCGCGCCCGGGTCACCGGCGCCGGCGGGCACGGCATCGAGTTCACCGACGACGCCCGCGGCCGCCTCGAGCACTGCGAGATCGAGTCCGCCGGCGGCTGCGCGCTGCACATCGACGACGACTCCGGCCCCGAGATCAGCGACACCGTGCTGAGCTCCGCCGCCCGCTCGGGCCTGCTCGTCGGCGAACGCGGCCGGGGCACCCTGCGGGACTGCGAGATCGGCGACAGCGCCGACGCCGGGGTCGGTGTGCGGGACGGCGCGGAGATCACCCTGGAGCGGGTCCGGGTGCACGGCTCGAAGGCCCACGGCGTCCAGGTGTCCCGCGGCGGCCGGGCCGTCCTCAACGCCTGTGAGATCACCGGGAGCACGGGCGACGGCCTGCGGATCGACAGCTCCGAACCGGTGGACGTCACCCGGTGCGTCGTACGCGACAACCGCGGCGCGGGACTGCGTCAGAGCCGTGCGAGCGAGCGGCTCACGGTCGAGCTGCTGACCAGCACGGACAACGGCCTGCCGGACAGCTGGGGCGAGTCGGCCGGAACGGCCGGGGACGGCGCCCCGGGCGGGTCCGGCAAGGAGCGGGAGCCCGAGGGCCCGCTGGCCGCGCTGGAGGCGCTCGTCGGTCTGGAGAACGTCAAGCACCAGGTGAACACCCTGGTCAACCTGAACCAGCTCGCGGAGCGCCGGCGCCGGCTCGGCATGCCCGTCCCGTCGATGAGCCGGCACCTGATCTTCGCGGGGCCGCCCGGAACCGGCAAGACCACCGTCGCCCGCCTCTACGGCAGCATCCTCGCGGACCTGGGCGTGCTCCGGAGCGGGCACCTGGTCGAGGTCGCCCGTGCCGACCTGGTGGCGCAGGTCATCGGTGGCACGGCCATCAAGACCACCGAGGCGTTCAACAGCGCGCTGGGCGGGGTGCTGTTCATCGACGAGGCCTACACGCTCACCGTCGAGGGGACGTCCAACGACTTCGGCCGCGAGGCCGTCGACACCCTGCTGAAGCTGATGGAGGACCACCGCGACGACGTGGTCGTGGTGGCGGCCGGCTACTCCGAGCAGATGGAGTCGTTCCTGACCGCCAACCCGGGTCTCGCCTCCCGGTTCACCCGCACCATCGAGTTCGGCAACTACGCGGTGGAGGAGCTGGTGACGATCACCGAGAGCCTCTGCCACCGGCACCAGTTCGAGCTCGGGCCGCTGACCCGGGAGGCCCTCGCCGTACGCTTCGAGCAGATGACCCGCGACGCGACCTTCGGCAACGGCCGCGCCGCCCGCGGCGTGTTCGAGGACATGGTGGACCGGCAGGCGTTCCGGCTCGCGGCCATGACCGACCCGGCGGAGAACGACCTGACGCTGCTGCTGCCGCAGGACGTCGGCGACGCGGAGGCCGCGGCCGTCGGCGGGACGGCACAGGACGCCGACGACGCGTCCGACCCGATGGCCGAACTCACCGCAATGGTGGGGCTCGCGGCCGTGAAGCGGGAGGTCGCCGACCTGGTCAGTCTGCTGACCAACGCCCGGCAGCGGATCGCCGCGGGGCTGCCCGCCCCCCGGATCAGCAACCACCTCGTCTTCAGCGGACCGCCCGGCACCGGCAAGACCACCGTCGCCCGGCTGTACGCCAGGCTCCTGCACTCGCTCGGGGTACTCCCCCGCGACTCCCTGGTGGAGGTGGCGCGGGCGGACCTGGTGGGCCAGTACGTCGGCCACACCGCCCAGCGCACCAAGGACGTCTTCACCAGCGCGCTGGGCGGGGTGCTGTTCATCGACGAGGCCTACACCCTCACCCCGGAGGGCTCGTCCAACGACTTCGGCCGCGAAGCCGTCGACACCCTGCTGAAACTCATGGAGGACCACCGCGACGAGATCGTGGTCGTCGTCGCCGGGTACACGGAGGAGATGGAGCGCTTCCTCGCCTCCAATCCCGGTCTGACGTCCCGGTTCTCCAAGTTCGTGCGGTTCGAGGACTACAGCACGGACGAACTGGTCACCATCGTGTCCCGGCACGCCGCCGCCTCCGGGTACGAGTGCGCCGACGCCACCGTCGAGGCGCTGCGCGCCCATGTGGACGCCGTCCCGCGCGACCGGTCCTTCGGCAACGCGCGGCTCGCCCGGCAGCTGCTGGAGACGATGATGACGAGCCAGGCCCGCCGGCTGGGCGGGCTGAGTTCGCCCAGCCTCGCCGACCTCACGACGCTGCTGCCCCAGGACCTGTCCGTCCGGCAGGTCCTGGGACAGTAGCCCACCCGGAGAAGACGGACGCCCGCCGGCTAAAGCCGGCGGGCGTCCGCTGCGCCGTCGCGTCCCTCGGAGGACGGATCAGAGGTTGAACTTGACGCTCTCCAGCCACACGTCCGGCTTCAGTGATCCGCCGAACCTCCAGCCCTGGGACGACTCGCACAGATACGCGCCCCAGTTGTGCCCGCCGAGCTTGTGGTGGTGGCAGACGTTGCCGTCGTCGACGCCGATGGCGTAACCGCTGAGGTTCGGCGCGTTCGGGGCGTCGCTGCCCAGCGTCAGGTCCGTCGCGTCGGCCGCGCTCGACCACGCGGTCGTCCAGCCGTCCTTCTGGACGAACTCGTTGGCGGACACCTTCTTGGCACCGACCACCGCGATGTTGATGGCCGTGATCGGCAGCCCCTTGCCCGACATGGCCCCGTCGCACCTCGGGTTCGTCCAGCCGGCCCCCTTCCTGTGGACCCGGTAGCAGATGTGCCGGCCGGAATCCTCGGCAGCCAGCCGCCGGACGGCGTAGGCGGCGGTGTTCGGCGGGAGCTCGGGAGCCTCGCGCTCCTCGGCCCGGGTCTCCGCCTTCTTCTCCGTCTTCTTCTCCGTCGCCTCGGGCGACTCGCTGACCGGGGCCGCCGGACTCGTCACCGGAACCGCCTTCTCGACGACGGGTTTCGGCTTGGCGGACGGCTTCTTCGTCGAGGGCTCCGGTGTGGGTTCCGCCGGGGCGTAGTCGCCCTTCGGCACCTCCAGGGGCTCCTCCTCGAGCAGGGTGTCGGACCCGGCGGCCACCGCCACGTCCTTCTTCTTCTCCTGCCGCGAGTCGTCCGTGGCCCAGATCAGCAACGGCACCGCGAGGAGGACGACGCCCGCGATGCCGGCGGCGGCGAGCAGGGGCTTCTTCGGGTTCCCGGACGGCGGGCCGTCCGCACCGGCGCCACCGGCCGCGGCGGTTCCGGCGGCCCCGCCGACTCCTTCGGCCCTGCCGGCCCTTTCGGTCTCGGCGTCCGGGGTGGCCCGGACGGCGGTGGCCGGCTCGGCGGCGCTCTCGCTCCCCGCTTCCGGCCGCCGCCGTGAGGCGGACGCACCGGACTCGGCGGCCGTCGCGGCCGGTTTCCCGGTCGTACCGCCCGTGGTGGCGGGCGGCTCGGGAGCGGCCTCGCTCTCAGCGGTGTCCGGGGCCGGCCGGGCTGCTGCCTCGGCGCCGCCCTCGTCCGGCTCCGGTGCGGCCGTACGCCGTGCGGCCGGTGCCAGCATCGGGCCCGGGTCGGCCGCCGCCGATCCGAGGGAGACGGCCCTGCGGACGGACGAGCCACCCGTGCCGTCGGGCCCGTCGGGCGCGGGCGGCGGCTTCTTCTGGCTTGCCATCGTTCTCCTTGATCTGTGTGGGACTGCGGGGGTGATGGGTGGTCGTTCGGCGCGGCCCCGCTCGCTACCCGTCCTGGCCCACGGGCCCGGAACAGCGCTCCGGCCACCGCGTTCCGTCGCCGGTGCGGAAGCCCTTGGCCAGCGCCTCCTCGAGGTGCGCGAGAGCCTTGAGGTCCAGCCCGCCCAGTTCCTCGGACCCGTCCATGTAGGCGGTCGCGTTCCCGGGGAGCTCACGCAGCAGTACGACGGAGGAGCCGGCGGGCCCGGTCCTTGCCCCCAGCACCCGGAAGCCGGTCCCCGGCACGAAGACGATCTCCTCGTACCCCTCCGTGGAGCCGCCCGGCCGGTCGAGCAGTTGCCGGACCTTGCGTCCGGTGACGGACCAGATCGCGTAGCGCACGGGGGCCCCGGCGGGGAGCGCCGAGGAACCGGCCAGGGCGCTGACCGGAGCGGGTTCGCGCAGCAGCGCGCCGACCGCCGGTTCGGGGCCGCCGGCGTCCTCGCCGCGCAGGGCCACACCCCGGTAGGAGGGCAGCCGGCGCAGAGCGGACGCGAGGCATCCGGCGTAGGGCAGCAGGCGTCCCTCCCCCGACTGCAGGTCACGGATCAGCTCACGGTGGTGCAACGGCCCTTCCTCGGCGGTGAGGTAGGCGTGCGCGGCGACGAGATCGGTCCGCGCCGCATCGAGTTCGTGACCGCGCAGGGCGGGCATCCGGGTCAGCATCCGGGACACCGCGGCGGCGTGTCCCTCCCAGGCACCGGCCGCGGCATCCCGGAACGCGGCACGCTCGGCGGCCCCACTGACATGCCCGGGTGCGAACGGAGGGGCGGCGCGGTGTACGGCCGGCGCCTCGCCGACCCGCCCCCGCGACCCCGTCCGCGCCTCGGCGTTCCCGGCCCGGCCTCCGTCCGGCCCTGGCCCGCCCCCCTCACCGGCGGTGCGGCCCGCCCCGCCGACGGCACTGGCTCCACCAGGGGCACGGCCCGCCCCGCCGACGGCACTGGCTCCACCAGGGGCACGGCCCATCCCGCCGACGGCACTGTCTCCACCAGGGACACGGCCCATCCCGCCGACGACACCGCCTCCAGCAGTGGCACGTTCCGCCTCTCCGACGGCACCGTCTCCCCGTTCGCCGTCGGCTCCGGGACGTGCCCCGGCCGGGGAGGCAGCTCCCGACCGGGCCCGCGCGGCTTCCGCAGCCGTCCCGCCGTCCGGCGAAGCGACGCGCGCGGAAGCCCTCTGCCCGCCCTCGCCCCCGGCGCCGGCCCCGGTCTCCGGCGACCGGGCAGCCGTGGCCCCCTCGGCGGGCCGCGCCTGCGCACGGGGCTCGGACGACACGGCGGGCACGGCCGCCCCGGGCTCCGTTTCCCGGGCACCCTCCGGAAGAGGCTTCGGCGGCGCACCCGTCGCAGCTGCGGGGGCGGCGGCGTCCACGTCCGCTTCGGCCGCCTCGCCGACCGGTGGGGAGTCCGGTGTCGGGACAGGCCCGCCCTCACGAGGGGGCACCGGCGGCACAGGGCCGCCGGCACCGGCGACCGGCCCGCCGGGAGCATTCGCGTCCGGTCGGGCGCCCGGGGACGCACCGGGCCCGGCGACGGCGACCGGCCCTCCGACGACACCGCTCGCTGCCGCGGCCCCGCCACCCTGGAGGGCCTCGGGGCGCGCGGCGGGCGCGGGCGCCGGCGTCTCGGGCCCGGAAGCCGGCGATGCAGCGACCGTGCCGGTCCCAGGGACCGCCCCACGGGTCGCCCCACGGGGCGGCGGGACACGGCCGGGTTCCGTGGCCGTGCCCGGTCGGCGGGTCGCCGTGCCGGGGCGCGGGGGCCGGCCGGTGGTGACGTAGCGGATGTTCGGTATGCCGTGTTCGGCGGCCAGGCGGCGGAGATCGCCGTCGCCCGCCAGGAGTCTGCCGCGGACCAGCAGGGTGGTGCGCGACCGGAGGTCGGTCCCGAGGCCGCGCAGGAGGCGGGCCAGAGCGGGCAGCAGGGAGCCGTCCAGCGGCTGTCCCGGCATGCCCAGCTCGATGGCGCACGCCTCCGGGTCGACGGCCGGCCCGAGTGGCCCGGGGCGGGGGCCGTCCAGGGCCCACAGGGCGAGACCGGCGCGGGTCACTGTCGCCTGCCAGCGGTCCGTCAGCCGTACCGTTCCCCGTTCGCCGCCGCCGAGTATCCAGTCGGGCGGACGGAGCTCCGTCGGCCTGGGTACGGGGGCCCGCCCCTGCGAGTCGACCGGCCCGCAGACCACGGACGGCACGAACGGCCGCCAGCTCGGCCTGCCGTCCCGTCCGATCAGCGTGGGCCGGGGAGGCGTGCCGGGCGGTGCGTGGTCGTCGAGCAGGGGCAGGCCGGTGAGCACCTCCACCTCGGTGCGCAGCAGGTCGGCGACCGACTGCCCGAGCCGCAGCAGGTCACGCCGGCCGCCGGGCGCGAGCCGGGTACGGGCGCGTTCCGCCTCCGGCAGCCCCGCGAGTACGGCGGCGACCTCGTCGGCGGCGACGTCCTCCGCCTGCGGGGCACCGACCAGTACCGTGAGGCGCTCGAAGTCGACGGGCACGGAGAAGCACAGGTCGTCGGGGGCGGGCGCGGGCGCCTCGGCCGGGCGGATGACCACGCCCGCCGGGACGCGGTCCACGACACAGCCGCCGGCCGTGCGCGCGGGCACCCCGTCCAGCGCCTCCTCCCAGGCGGGCGCGGGTGCGCGCCGGCCCGCCCTCCGGGGTTCCTCGCCGGGCGCGAACCGCCACCAGGCGCTGCCGGGGCGGGAGTCGCCGTGGACGAAGAGCGTGCCCCCCGGCGTGATCAGGACGGCCCCGTCCGGAGCCGTCACCTCCAGTTCCCAGGCGTCCGCGATCCGACGGGCGATGCCGGGCCGGTCGGGCCGGTCGTCGCCGGCACCGGACATCACGAGCCGGATCCGGTCGGTGCCCCGCGCACGGAGGGAGTCCAGCAGCGCGCCCAGCCGTGCCCAGTGGTCGGCGCCGGGGGCCCCGCCTCCGGCGGCGGAGCCCACGATCACCGTGACGACGTCCTCCTCCCGCCCGACGGCGCCCGCGACCTCGGCCACGACGTCCAGGGGGAACGAGTCGTCCTCGACCGAGCGCACGAGCAGCACGCCGTCGACGTCCTCGACCGGCGGGCCGCCACCGCTCCGGTTTCCGGTGCCGTTCGCGCCGTCGGCCGGGAGCGCCGTGCCGCGGCGCCCCGTACCGGTGCCGGTGCCGGACCTGCGTCCCCGGCCCGGCATCACGGACGACCAGCGGCTCACGCGTCCGTCCCCCGGACCGGGTGCACGGCCTCGGTCAGCACCCGCCCGGAGCGGCCCGGGGCGGCAGCCGGGGGCCGCTTCTCCGCACCGTCCCGGACCGCGTCGCGTACGGCGTCGAGGTCCAGCAGCATGCCCACCGCGGCCGAGGGGTTCAGATACAGCGCGTGCCCATCGGGGACGCGCGTCAAAAGGCTGTCCGCACCGACGAGTTCGAAGGCGAAGCGCCCCGCCGCGTGCAGGAACACCGACGAGGTGAACACCGGCACCACCGGCGTCCCGTCCGGCGCCACCGCACTCAGCGGCCCGCCGCCCGGTGCCGTCAGTACGGCCACCTCGCGCCCCACCAGCGCGGCCGGCACCGCCTCGCCGGGCCCGTACCCGGTCGACGCGAGCTGGACGGCGCGGTCCACCTCGTCCTCCGGTTCGGGCCAGCCGAGCGCACGCGGGGACGGCCGGTATCCGGGGTTGTCCTCCCACGCGACGATCTCTCCGTCGAGGCCGGACCGCCACCGGCCGGTCATCGCCCACTCCGGGGGCTTCCCCGCTCCGGACCACATCGGGTCGACCACCCCCAGCCAGTGGTCCGGGGCGAGGCGTCCGGCCTCACGGATGTCGTCCGGAACGGGCGGAAGTGCCCCGTCCTGCTGGCTCATCGCTGTCCTCGTTCGGTGCATCGGGACGACAGTGCGGTCCGTGTCATGCCGTCCGGTTCGTCGTCCTGGAGGAGGCCGCGCGCGGTCGCGGCGTCCGTGACGACTCCGGTGAGCAGTCCGGACCTCAGTACGGCGCGGACCGCCCCGGTGCCACGTCCACCGGCCGTGACAGCGATCAGCTCCGCGACGCCACGGAGTTCGGCGGCGCTGACGGCGATCGTGCGGGCGTTCAGCTCGGTGGGGATCACCCGGCCGACGGCGTCCAGGACGTGGCCGGCCACCTCGGCGCACGCGCCCGCCTCCCGGAGCGTCTCCCGCTCCCGCTCGGACAGCGCGTCGTACACCGTGGAGTGCGGGGCGTCCCACGCGCCGATGCCGACGACGGCCTTGGTGAGCAGACCGAACCGGCCCAGCGTCTCGGCGGTGTCGGGCTGGCTGCGCAGGACGGCGGCCGTGGCCGCGTCGGGCAGGAGGAACGGGGTGTGGAGCGGGAACGCCCTGCCCCCGCCCACCGCGGCCGTACGCCGGACCGCGGTGATCGCGGCGTCATGGGCGAGGTCCCGCCCGCGCACCCCCGTCAGCTGGACCACGTCGCAGAGCGGCAGCCGGGTGACCGCCTCGCTGAGCGCGTCCACCGCGTGGCTGCCGTCCAGCCCGAGGACGTCGCCCTCCTCGGTGATCTCCGAGATCAGCCGGGCGGCCGCCGTGCCGAGCCAACGGCCGCTCCGGAGCTGGTCCGCGGGGGACGCCGTGCCGCCGTCGCCTCGGGTCAGGTTGACAACGATGCCGTGACGGAGCCCGAACCGTTCGGTCATCTCCCGCCCGAGCCGGACGTCGATCTCGGCCGGGACGGTGATGTCGATCCGCACGATGTCGTGGGCCACGGCCGCGTCGAGGAGGCGGGCCACCTTGAACCGGCTGATGCCGAACTCCTTGGCGATCTCCACCTTCGACAGCTGTTCCAGGTAGAAGCGCCGTGCGACGGCGGCGGCCAGGAGCGTGTCGACCGGCGCGGGTAACGCCACCATGTCAGCCGGTTCGGCCATGCCGTCTCTCCGCGTTCTCATCCATCGTCAGCTCACGCCACTTGTCGAGCAAGTTGATCTGTGCGAAGTGATCAGTACATGACGAGGGGACGACATCGAAGTGACACATGAGGCGTCAGTGACATCTTCTGGCCTATGTGGCCGGTGTGACCTGCGCGGCCGGACACACTGTGCTCAGGCGGAGCGGACGAAGGCGGCGAACCGGTCGAGTGCCTCCTCGATGTCCTCCGGTCCGAGGGCGCTGCACGACAGGCGCAGACGGCGCAACGCTCCGACGCCGGCTCCGGTCTCCGACGCCGCCGCGTCGTAGAAGTGGTGCAGCGGCGTCCACAGCACGCGGTGGTCGCGGGCCGAGCGCTCCAGGACCGCGTCGGTGACGTCGAACGGCACGTCGACGACGACGAAGAAGCCGCCCTCGGGGCTGTTCCAGCTCACCCCGGACGCCGACGGGTCGGGGAAGCGGCGGGCCAGCCCGTCGACGATCCGGTCGAGGCCCTCCCGGTACACCTCGCTCTCCCGTTCGTTGGCGCGGACCAGGCTGCACCCGTGTTCCAGCAGCCTGCCCCCGGCCACGGCCTGGGCGATCGGCGAGGTGTTGACGGTGACCATGCTCTTGGCCTTGGCGAGCAGGTCCGCCAGGTAGGGTCCCGACTCCACCGGTTGGTCGGCCACCGCGTAGCCGATCCGTACCCCCGGGAACACCGTCTTCGCCAGTGAACCGAGGTGGACGACACGGCGTGCGGTGTCCAGCGCCTTCAGGGTCGGGAGCCGGTGCCCCCGGCGCGGGAAGAGACCGTACGGGTTGTCCTCCAGGAGGAGGATGTCCTCCTGGTCCGCGAGGTCGAGGAGGCCGCGGCGTACCGGCTCCGGCATCCGGATGCCCGAGGGGTTCGCGTGGTCGGGGACGACGTACAGGGCGCGCGGGCGCAGCCCGGCGGCGCGGGCCTCGCCGATACGCCGCCGCAGGTCGTCCAGGTCGACGCCGTCCGGGCCCTCGGCGACCGGGTGCACCGGCAGGTCCAGGAGGCGCGCGGCCCCGGTGACGCCGACGTAGGCGGGCGTGACGGCCAGCAGCACGTCGCGGTCGTCGCGGCGCAGCAGCCGCAGGGTGAGGAACAGCGCCTCCTGGCAGCCCGTGGTGACGAGGACGGCCTCCGGGTCGACGTCGATGCCCTCGTCCACGGACAGCTGACGGGCGATCAGCTCGTGGATGATGCCCTTGGTGCGTCCGTACTGGAGCAGGGTGCGCCGGACCCGCTCCTCGCCGTACCCCTGTTCGGTGCGCAGATGGTCGCCGAAGACCCGCAGCGCGCGGTGGATGTCCTCGACGTCGTAGAACCCCTCGTACGGTGTGCCGGCGGCGAGGGAGAGCGCGTCCGGGTGGCGGCCCGCGATCTCGTTGAGGAAGTTCATCGAGGAGAGCAGCGGGTCACCCACCGCGGGGTGCAGCGCGCTGAAATCCAGGCCGTGCGTGGCCGTGCTCGCCGTGGCCATCGCGGTCGTCGCGGTCGTCGCGGTCATCGCGGTTCCTCTCCCGGGCCGGCGACGGCGCGCAGCCGGGCCGCCGCGGCGAGGTCCGGGCAGCCTGCCAGTGCGAGCGCCGACTCCAGTTCCTCGCCGAGCAGTTGGAGGACTCTGAGCACGCCCTGGTGCCCGCCGGCCGCCAGGCCCCACAGCACGGGACGGCCCAGCAGCACGCCGTCCGCGCCGCGGGCGAGGGCCTTCAGGACGTCCGTACCGCTGCGGACCCCGCTGTCGAGGAGCACCTCGCACCGCCCCGCGACGGCCTCGGCCACGGCGGGCAGGGCGTCGAGCGCGGGCAGGGCGCCGTCGAGCTGGCGGCCGCCGTGGTTGGAGACCACCAGCGCGTCCGCACCGCAGGCCGCGGCGCGTTCGGCGTCGGCCGGGTCCAGCACGCCCTTGAGGACCAGCGGCAGCCGGGTGTGTTCGCGCAGCCAGTCGAGGTCGGCCCAGCCGAGGGACGGGTCGACGACGTTGGCGGTCTGCGCGGCGACCGCGCTCACGCCGCTGCTCGCGGTGCGCGGCACACCGTCGGGGCGGGGACCGAAGTGCACGGGCGACACCCCGTCGGGCAGGGCGAACGCGCCGCGCATGTCGGCCGCCCGGCGTCCCATCCTCGGGGTGTCGACGGTCAGCATCAGCGCGCGGCAGCCGGCCGCCTCCGCGCGCTGAAGCAGCTCCTCGGTGTGGCCGCGGTCGCGCAGCCAGTACAGCTGGAACCAGGTGGTGGCGCCGGTGGCGGCGATGTCCTCCACGGCGGTGCTGCTGAAGGTGCACGCGGTGAACGGGACACCGGCGTCCCGGGCGGCGCGGGCGGCGGCCAGTTCGCCGTCCGGGTGCACGGCCCTCTGGTACGCCATCGGGGCCACGGCGACCGGGAGGGCGCTCTCCGTGCCGAGCAGGGTGCGGGTCGTGTCCACGGACGAGACGTCCGCGAGCACCCGGGGGACGAGGTGGAGCCGGTCGAACGCGGCGCGGTTGGCGCGGAGCGTGAGCTCCGCGCCCGCCGCCCCGCCGACGAAGCGCTCCACGGCGGCGGGCAGGACCGCCGCCGCCAGGGCCTCCGCGTCGGCGGGGGTGAGCAGGCCGGCGAGTGCCGGGTCGGTCATGCGGTCTCCCCGTCGGCGTTCGCGGCGGCCTCGTGCTCGGCCTTCTCCGCCTGTACGGCGTCGTACAGCGCGCGGACGTTGCCGCCGCCGAAGCTGTCCGCGCCGGCGCGCTCGATGATCTCGTAGAAGACCGTGCGCTTGGGGTGGACGGTCCGCGTGAAGATCTGGAAGAGCTGGCCGCCGTGGTCCTCGTCGGCGAGGATGCGGCCCTTGCGCAGCTCGGCGATCGAGTGGCGGTTCAGCTGGAGGCGCTGCTCCAGCCGGTCGTAGTACGTGTCGGGGGTGCCGAGGAAGACGATGCCCCGCTCGAGCATCCGGTCGACGGTGCCGATGATGTCGGTGGTGGCGAAGGCCAGATGGTGCACGCCGCCGCTGCCGTGCCGCTCCAGGAAGTCGCCGATGTGACCGGCGTCGTGCTCCGGGCTCGGCGCGAGGACGGTGAAGGTGAGGTCCCCGGCGGGGCTGCGGACGGCCTTGGAGTCCATGGCCTCGGTGCCCTGGACCATCAGCTCCTCGTACACGGACTCGTAGCCGAAGACCCGCTCGTAGTAGCCGGTGGTCTCGGCCAGCCGGCCCATGGGGACGCTGACCGCGACGTGGTCGAGGACCGTCAGGCCCACCGGCGCCGGCTCCCCGGAGGCGGCGGACCCGGTAACCGGTTCGAAGCCGGGCAGCGGGACGGCGGCGTCCGTGTCGCCGGCGGGCCGCTGGACCAGGGTGTGGCGTACGTCGTCGAAGCCGGCGGCGATGACGGCGGTGACCCAGCCCTCCCGCTCGGCGGGCTCGGCGAGGGACGTGGCGGAGCGGGAGACGGCGTCGGCGAAGGCCTCGCGGGCGTCGGGGGCGGTCAGCGCGATGTCGGCTATGCCGTCGCCGTGCCGCGCCACGTAGGCGGCGGCCGGGTGGCGGTCGTCGAGCGCCTGGGTCACCACGAGGACGATGTCGCCCTGGCGCAGCGCGAGGGAGCGGGAAGCGCCCTCGGGGCCGCCGCGTTCGGCGGTGGCGCAGACCTGGAAGCCGTAGCCGTCGGTGAAGGCCGCCGCGGCGGCCTCGGCGTCGGTGACGTACAGCTCGACGTGGCCGACGCGGAGGGAGGCGGCGGGTGCGGTGTCTGTCATGTCGTTCTCCTCACGGGGTGTTCCGGGGTGGTCGAGGGCCGGGAGTGGGGGGTTCGGGGTGGTCGAGGACCGGAAGCGGGGGTCCGGGGTGGTCACTGCTCGGCCATGGCGTCGGCCAGGCTCTTGGGCCGCATGTCCGTCCAGTTCTTCTCGACGTGGTCGAGGCACTCCTGGCGGCTCGAGGCCGGGAGGGCGACGGTCCAGCCGGCGGGGACGTCGGCGAAGACCGGCCAGAGGGAGTGCTGGAGTTCGTCGTTGACGAGGACCAGGTACTGGGCGTCGTCGTTCTCGAAGGGGTTGGTCATGGGGGTGCTCCGTACTGGGGTGGGTGGGGCCGGTCGGACAGGGTCAGGGGTGGGGGTGGTCGGTTGGACAGAGGTCGGGGGTGGGGGTGGGGCGGTCGGACAGGGGTCAGGGGGTGTGGGGGCGGTCGGTGCTCGCCAGACGTTCCGCGACGGCACGGCCGATCTCCGTGACGGGGCCGGGCAGCGTCATGTCGTGGTGGCCGCAGGCGACGGGGTGCGGGTCGAGGCGTCCGCCGACGTACGGCGCCCAGGACGCGGGGGCCGGCGCGTCCGTCCCCGGGTCCGGTTCGGCGGTGAACAGCAGGACGTCACCGTCGAAGTGACGGGGGACGAACTCCCGTTGCAGCCGGGCGTGGCGAGCTGCGATGCCGGGCCACACCCGCAGGGTGCGCGGCGGGATGTCGGTGAGGGGCGCGCCCTCGCGCCGCAGGACCTCGCGGGCCGCCTCGGCGTCCACCGGGCCGCCGTCCGGGAAGCCGGACGCCTCGTGGCCGAGGAACCGCAGCAGCCGGGCGAGGACGTCGCCGTCCGACCAGTCCCGCGAGGGCGAGCCGTCGGCCTCGGCACGCTCGACGGCGACGGCGACGGCGGCGGTCGCGTCCGGCGGGTAGGCGTCGAGCAGGGCCAGCAGCGCGACCTCCTCCCCCGCCTCGCGCAGCCGCACCGCCATCTCGTGGGCCACCAGGCCGCCGAAGGACCAGCCCAGCAGGTGGTACGGGCCTTCGGGCTGGACCTCGCGGATCCGGGCCAGGTAGTCCTCGGCCATCTCGCCCACGGACGCGGGCGGTTCCTCGTCCCGGGCCAGCCCCCTGGCCTGGAGCCCGTACAGCGGCCGGTCCTCGCCGAGGGAGCGGAGCAGGCCGGCGTACGGCCAGCTCAGCCCGGCCCACGGGTGGACGCAGAACAGGGGCGGCCGGGTGCCGGTGGCGCGCAGCGGCAGCAGGACCTCCAGGGCCCGCGTGGCCTCCTCGGCCGCGGTCCCGTGCCCGCCGCCGGAACGCAGCAGACGGGCCAGGGCCTCGGGAGTGGGCGCGTCGAGCAGCGAGCGGATACCCAGGGCGGAACCGGAACCGGAACCGGAACCGGAGCCGGAGCCGGTGGCCGAGCGGATACGGCCCAGCAGCCGGACCGCGAGCAGCGAGTGCCCGCCCAGCTCGAAGAAGCTGTCCTCGGGGCCGACCCGGTCCACGCCGAGCACCTCGGCGAACAGCTCGCAGAGCAGCCGCTCCTCGGCGTCGCGCGGCGGGCGGCCGACTCCGGCCGCGGTGAACGAGGGTTCGGGCAGCGCCCCGCGGTCCAGTTTGCCGTTCACGGTGAGCGGCAGGTCCGGCAGGGTGACGACGGCCGCGGGCACCATGTACTCCGGCAGCCGGTCGGCGACGTACTGCCGCAGCAGGGCCGGTTCGACGGGCGCGGGGGCCGGGCCGGCGACGGCGGGCACGGCGTAGGCGATCAGCCGGGCCTCGCCCTGTCCGTCGGCCCGTACGACGACGGCGGCGCGGGCGACGCCGGGGTGGGCGCGCAGGACCGCCTCGACCTCGCCCGGCTCGATCCGTACCCCGCGCACCTTGACCTGCTGGTCGGCGCGGCCCAGGTACTCCAGGGCGCCGTCGGAGCGCCATCGGGCCAGGTCGCCGGTGCGGTACATGCGGGCCCCGGCAGGTCCGAACGGGTCGGTGACGAAGCGTTCGGCGGTCAGGGCGGGCCTGCCGTGGTAGCCGCGCGCCAGCTGTACCCCGGCGAGGTACAGCTCGCCGGTGGCCCCGGGCGGCACCGGACGCAGCGCCGCGTCCAGCACGTACGCCCGGGTGTTCCAGACCGGCCGGCCGATCGGCACGGGGCCCCGGGCGTCCGGTTCGCAGTCCCAGTGGGTGACGTCGACGGCCGCCTCGGTCGGGCCGTACAGGTTGTGCAGCGTCACCTCGGGCAGCACGGTGTGGAAGCGGGCCGCCAGGTCGGCGGGGAGCTCCTCACCGCTGCACACCACCCGGCGCAGTCCGGTGCACCCGGCCGCGGCGGGCTCGTCGAGGAACGCGCCGAGCATCGACGGCACGAAGTGCGCCGTGGTCACGTGTTCGGCGCGTATCAGCTCCGCGAGGTAGGCCGGGTCCCGGTGCCCGTCGGGACGGGCGACGACCAGGGCGGCGCCGGTGACGAGCGGCCAGAACAGCTCCCACACGGAGACGTCGAAACCGGTGGGGGTCTTGTGCAGCACCCGGTCCCCGGCGGTGAGCCGGTACGCGTCCTGCATCCACAGCAGGCGGTTGACGACGGCCTCGTGCGAGACGGCGACGCCCTTGGGCCGGCCGGTGGAGCCGGAGGTGTGGATGACGTAGGCGGGGTTGCGCGGGTCAGGAGCGGTGTCCGACGCGGGGGCGGTGCCCATCGCGGGGGCGGTGCCCATCGCGGGGGCGGTGCCCATCGCGGGGGCGGTGCCCATCGCGGGGGCGGTGCCCATCGCGGGGGCGGGCGTCCCGTCGCCGGTGTCGGCGTCCACGACGAGGACGGGCGTGTCACCCGCGGGCAGCGGGGACCGTGCCGCCACCGCCTCGGTGACCAGGATGCGGACCGGTTCGGTGTCCTCGAGGAGCAGGGCGACGCGTTCCGCCGGAAGGCCCGGATCGACGGGGACGTACGCGGCGCCCGTCTCGAGTACCGCCAGGAGGGCCGTGACCAGCTCGGCGGAGCGGGGCACGGCGACGGCGACACGGGTCTCCGGTCCTGCTCCGGCCCGGCGCAGTCGGCCGGCGAGGGCGGAGGCGCGGGCGGCCAGCTCGCCGTAGGTCAGCCGCTGTGTGCCGTGGACGACGGCCGGCGCGTCGGGGGTACGGGCGGCCTGGGCGGCGAACAGCTCGGGGAGGGTGGCCGGCGCGAGGGGCACCGCCGTGTCGTTCCACCGGGTGAGGACCAGTTCGCGTTCCTCGTCACGGAGCACGTCGACGGCCGCCAGCCTCCGGCCGGGCTCCGTGGCGAACTCCCGCAGCAGCAGGCCCAGCCGCTGGGCCAGCGCGGTCACGGCCGCGTGGTCGAAGTGCGCGGGCTGGTAGCCGAGGCGGAGGGTGAGGGCACCGCCCGGGGAGTCCGGTGAGCCTTCGGCCGTCCGGGAGCCCTGGGTCACGATCAGGCTCAGCGGGTAGTGAGTGGCGTCCCGGCCCTTCACCCCGGTGAGCCGCGGCCCGAAGGCGCCTTCCCGCGGGGCGAGCGACTCCCGGTCGACCGGGTAGTTCTCGAAGACCACGAGGGTGTCGAAGAGCGCGGGGTGGCCGGACAGCCTCGTGACCTCGCTCAGTCCGAGGTGCTGGTGGGCCATCAGGGACGACTGGCCGGTCTGGAGTCCGGTGAGCGTCCGGCGGACGGTCGCCCCCGGGTCGAGGGCGACCCGGACGGGCAGCGTGTTGATGAAGAGTCCGACCATGGACTCGACCCCGGCGACCTCCGGCGGGCGGCCCGCGACCGTGGCGCCGAAGACGACGTCGTCACGGCCCGTCATACGGGACAGCAGCACCGCCCAGGCGCCCTGCACCAGGGTGTTGACCGTCAGGCCCGCCTCCCGGGCCAGCCGGTGCAGGGCCTCGACCGTGTCCGAGGGCAGTTCCAGGGTGACGTGGCCCGGTTCGGCCGTGGACGTACCGGCCGCCCCGGGGGTGAGCAGCGTCGGCTCGTCCAGCCCGGCCAGCTCGGCGGTCCAGGCGGCCCTGGCGGCCTCCCGGTCCTGGGCGGCGAGCCAGGCGAGGTAGTCGCCGTACGGGGTGACGGCGGGCAGTCCGGCCGCCGAGCCCCGTGCCGCGTACAGCGCGAACATCTCGCGGAGCAGCACGGGCATGGACCAGCCGTCGAGCAGGATGTGGTGCGGCGTCAGGACGAGGCTGTGGTGGTCGTCGTCGTGCTTGACCAGCGCGATCCTCAGCAGCGGAGGCCGCGACAGGTCGAACCGGGCCGACCGCTCCTCCTCGGCGACGCGGTCACGCCGGACGGCGTGCTCCGTCGTCGGTACGCCGGTCAGGTCCACGGTGCGCCAGGGCAGTCCGGGGTCGCGCACGACGACCTGGACGGGAGTGCCGGTGGCGTCGTGCACGAAGGCGGCCCGCAGGTTGGCGTGCCGGCGCAGCAGCGCCGTCCACGCCTCGCGCAGGGCCCGCGCGTCCAGGGGGCCGGCCAGGTCGAGTACGAGCTGGGCGGTGTAGACGTCGGTGTCCTGGGCGTCGTACAGCGCGTGGAACAGGAAGCCGTCCTGGAGCGGGGAGAGCGGGAGGACGTCCTCCAGGCCCGGGTGGGCGGCCTCCAGGGCCTCCACCTGCTCCTGGGTCAGGGCTGGTACGAGGGGGAAGTCGGACGGCGTGTGCCCGCCTGCCTCGGCGTTCGTGGCCGCGAGGGTCTCCAGTGCCCGCAGCCACCGCTCGGCCAGCTCCCGCACCTCCGCCTCGTCGAGCAGACCGCCCGCCCACGCGAACGTCGCCGACAGCACCGGGCCGTCCGCCCCGTCGACCGTGACGGCGTTGATGTCCAGGGCGTGCGCGAGCGGGGTGGCGGGATCGGCGTCGGGTCCCCCGGGCTGTGCGACCGGCGACCAGTCCGCGCCGGACGGGGAGGCGGACGTCGGCGTGCGGCCGAGGTAGTTGAAGCCGACCCGGGGGCGGGCGCTACCGGCGAGCACGGGCGCGGTGCCGGCGTTGAGGTGGCGGAGGAGGCCGTACCCCGCGCCGTCACCGGGAACCGCCCGTAGCTGTTCCTTGACCCGCTTGACGGCGTCCGCGGGGTCGTCCCCGCAGCCGGTGACGTCGAGCCGTACGGGATGGACGCGGGTGAACCAGCCGACGGTGCGGGAGAGGTCCACGTCCGGCCGGTCGCTGTCACGGCCGTGGCCCTCCAGGTCGACCAGCACCCCGCCGTCGGCGTCCACGCCCCGCGCCTCGCGCCACTGGCGCACCGCGAGGGCCAGCGCGCCCAG
>NZ_JBVJVN010000040.1:19612-32872 GCF_055603605.1 Streptomyces sp. NPDC037271 | reverse complement strand
CGGCGAACGTCAGCACCTGCACGTTGATGTGCGGCAGCTGCAACATCTCTTCCACCCCCCCCCCCCCCCCCCCCATCCCCCCCCCCCCCCCCCCCCCCCCCCCCCCGCGACGGCCGAGCGCGTGCGTGCGAGGGGCCCGTCGCCGTGGGCGACGGGCCCCTCGCACACACGAGGCCACTGGGTGGCGATGGTCGCGGCGCGCTCAGCCGGGCTTGCCCCGCCCCGACATCGCGTCCCGCACCCGGTCGACCATCCCGGCCCCGGGCGCCAGGAGCTTGTTCATCGGGGGCTTGTCCGGGGCGGAGGGGTGCGGTCGCGTCGGCGCCGTCTTCTTCGCCCGGCGGACCTTGTCGCCCAACTGGTCCAGGGCTTCGGCGGGGCATGCCTCGCGCAGCCTCGGGAAGAGGTTGCCCTCCTCGTCGGCGACGTGCGCACGGATCTCGCTCATCAGCATGCCGATCAACCGGTCGAACTCGGCGTCGTCCGCCGCGCAGCCCTCCAGGTCCTTCATGATCTGCTCGGCCTCGGCGTGGTCCTCGAGTTCCTTGTCCGCGAGGGCGCCCCCGTTCGCCACGTGCTCACGAACGGCCGGGTAGAGATACGCCTCCTCCGCCACCGAATGGCGGATCAGCTCGATCGTCGCCTGATCGGCGTACAGCTTGCGGTCCTTGTGACCGGGCGGCAGCGCCTCGATCCTGCCGAAGAGCTCCTCGACCTCACGGTGATCGGTCGTCAGCTCGTCGATGACGTTTCCTCCGTGTCCCATGTTCCACCTCCATCCAGGTCGTGGCGGTTACGGGACCGACCCGCCACGGGCGTCGGGTCCCCCCACACTCAGCGGGCTAACGCCCGGTTCACCGGTGCCGGGCGCGGAGCGGCCAGGACGACCGGCAGGTGCGGACCCCCGCGCCGAGCCTGGCCCGGACACCGCCCGCGGCCGCCGCGGGGCCTGCCGCGGCCCGCATCGAGCGGCGCACCAGACGGGCGTCGTGCCGCAGGTCCCGGGCGGCGTGCCGGCCCCGCCACAGCAGGGAGGGGGCACCGCCGGTGTCGTCGGCCGCGATCAGCAGCCCGCCCATCATGGACAGGTTCTTCAGGAAGTGGACGCGCTGCTGGGCGCGGTCGGACGGGTCCTCCGCCTCCCAGTAGCGGTGCGCCGCCAGGGTGGTGGGGACCAGCGCGGCCGCCAGGGCCAGCGAGGCCGCCCGCGGACAGCGGCCGAGCCCGAGCATGACCCCGCCGACCACGTGGACGGCGCCGTTGAGCCGTACGAGTTGTTCGGTGCGGTCCGGCAGCACCGCCACCCGGTCGGCCACCGGCCGTACGACCGGCTCCGCCGCCGGGGCCACCTCCTCCGGCCTGCGCAGGGACTGCAGGCCACCCGCGACGAACATCGAGGCGAGCATCGGGCGGCCGACCATACGCAAAAGACTCATGACGCTTTCTCTCGCTCTCTCTCCAAGAGGTACCGCGGGACCCGCAGGGCCCTACCGAAGACGTGACGCCTACGGGGATCATCAGGTGCCCGGACCGGGCGGCGCCATTCGGCGCCCGGCGCGGCGACGGCGCTCTCCGGCCCCGCACCGTGCGGGCGCCACGCAGGTCACAGGCTGTTCAGGATCTGCGGTGACAGGTTCTTGATCATGGTGTTGGTCCAGCGCATCTGGCGCAGCGTCCGCGGATGGCAGGCGGAGGCGAGCCCCAGCAGCTCGCCGTCCCCGGACGCCCGGGCGGCCTGGGCGAGCATCTCCCAGTGCAGGGAGTTCTCCACGGCGGCGACATGCAGCTCCCGCAGGTCGCGCAGGAGCAGCAGACCCGGCTCGGGCCGGTGCACCACCGCCTCCGACGCCTTCTTCCGCAGCGTCGCGAAGACGCCGTCCGAGGAGTGGTCCGGCGCGTCGCCCAGCTTCACGTCGCGTTGCGCGGCGACCTCCGCCAGCCGCCGGACGTGTTCGCGGGACCAGACGGCGAGGTCGGTGGCGACGTGATGGACCTCGTGCTCGGTGCGGTGCCGTTCGGCGACGGTCACCAGGTCGTGCGCCAGGTGCCGTTCGCCGCGGTGCAGTGTGCGCAGGGTCAGGGTGATGCCGTTCACCGGGCGCCTTCCTCGCGGCCGTGCGGGAACCGCGTCGGCGTCTGTGCCGTGTGCGCCGCCGGTCCGCCGGCGGTGGGCCGCGCGCTGGCGCCGGCGGCCGGTGCCGACGCGGTGGTGGTGGGTGCGGGAGAGGGCCTGCCGTCGCCGCGCTCGACGAGGGTGAGTGCGGCCGTGGCCGTCTTGAACAGCGGCTGCTTGGAGGCCGGGTCCCAGTCGGTGACGGTCGTCTCGTTCGCCGCCCGCCCGGGGGTGTCCGGGCCCGGGCCCGACCCGTCCTCGGTGTCCCAGTAGCCGTAGTGGAACGGCACGAACAGCAGCCCCGGCCGGATGCCGGTCACCCGCAGCCGCCCCCGCAGGGACCCCCGTCCGCCGGCGACCTCGACCAGGTCGCCCTCGCCGAGGCCGAGCCGGTCCGCGTCCGCGGTGGAGATCTCCACCCACACGTCCGGGGCGGCGTCGCGGAGCTGGGGCGCCCGTCCGGTCTTCGTACGGGTGTGGAAGTGGTAGATCGTCCGGCCCGTGGTGAGCTGGAACGGATACTCCTCGTCCGGCTCCTCGTGCGGCGGCCGGTAGGCGGCGGCCTTCAGCATCGCCTTGCCGTCCGGGTTGAGCGAGCGGTAGTCCACGACCTCCTGCGACGCCCCGGTCTCCAGGTCCTTGCCGTAGCTCTCGCACAGGTCCGGGTGGGCCCAGCCGATGCCGTCCGTGTAGAGCCGCGCGGTGCCCTCCGGCGCCCCCTCGTCGCAGGGCCACTGGATGCCGCTGGTGTCGCGCAGCTTGGCGTAGGACAGGCCGGTGTAGTCGCAGGGGCGGCCCGCGCTGCACCGCTTCCACGCCTCGAACGCCGACTCGGGGTCGTCCCAGGTGATCAGCGGGCCGCCGTCCTTGTCCCGGAAGTCCATGCGCCGCGCGTAGTCGAGGAAGATGTCCAGGTCGGGCCTGGCCTCGCCGGGCGGTTCGACCGCCCTCTCGGACAGGTGCACCGTGCGGTCCGCGTTGGTGAGCGCGCCCGTCTTCTCGCCCCAGGTCGCGGCGGGCAGCACCACGTCGGCCAGTTGCGCCGTCTCCGTGAGGAACAGGTCCTGCACCACCGTGAACAGCCGTTCCTGCGTCAGGATCGAGCGGATCCGGGGGAGTTCGGGCAGCGATACGGCGGGGTTGGTGCCGCTGATCCACAGCATCCGGATCGAGCCCTGCTCGGCGTACCGGTACATCTGCATCGCGTGCGTGGGCGGCGCGAAGTGCGGGATGGTCTCCGGCTCGACGTTCCACACCTTGGCGAGGTCGGCGACATGGGTGTCGTTCTGCCAGTTGCGGAAGCCGGGCAGGTCGCCGTTGGCGCCGCACTCGCGGGTGTTCTGGGCGGTGGGCTGGCCGTTCATCTGGAGCAGGCCGGCGCCCGGGCGGCCCAGCATGCCCCGGATCAGGTGCAGGTTGTTGATCTGCACCGCCGCGGCGGTGGCCTGGTGGGACTGGTAGACGCCCTGGAGGACGGTGGAGACCAACGCGTCGGTGGTGCCGACGAGTTCGGCCGCCTCCTCGATCCGGGCGGCGGGGACGTCGCAGATGCCCGCGGCCCACTCGGGCGTGCAGTCGGCGACGCGGTCGGCCAGCTCCTCGAAGCCGACGGTGTGCGCGGCGATGAAGTCGCGGTCGATCCTCCCGTGCCGGATCGTCTCGTGCAGCAGCGCGTTGAGCAGGGCGACGTTGGTGCCGACCCGGGGTGCGAGGTGCACGGCCGCGTGCCGGGCCACCCGCGTGGGCCGTGGGTCCACGCACAGCAGGCGCGGCGGATCGGCCCCCTCCATGCGGTCCAGCAGCCGCATCCACTGCACGGGCTGGGTCTCGGCGATGTTGTGGCCGAACAGCGCGACCACGTCGGCGTGGTCGAAGTCGTCGTAGCTGCCGGGCTGTCCGTCGCAGCCGAAGGTCTCCTTCAGCGCCTCCGCGGCCGTCGACGTGCACAGCCGGGTGTTGCCGTCGAGGTGGTTGGTGCCGATGCCGGCCCGGGCGAGCACCGCGAGGGTGTAGTACTCCTCGAGGAAGAGCTGGCCGGAGGTGTAGAAGCCGATCGAGCCGGGGCCCCGCTCGTCGAGGAGCTCGCGCGAGCGGGCGGCCACCAGGTCCATCGCCGTGTCCCAGTCCGTCTCCACCAGCCGCCCGTCCCGCCGTACCAGCGGCCGGGTCAGCCGGTCCCGGGAGGCGTTCGCCTGCCACCCGAACAGGTCCTTCGGGCCGAGCCGGCCCCGGTTGACCCGGTCCACGTCACGGCCCCGTACGCCCACCATCCGGCCGTCCGCGACCGCGATGTCCATGGCGTCGCCGTCGGAGTGCAGGATCGACGCCGACTGCACCCACCGCTCCACCGACGAGGGGTCCACCCCCTCCGCGAGGAACGTGTCCACCCGGGCCGGCCAGGTCTCGTGCCGCCCGTAGGGCACTCTGCCGCCCCACGGCTGCGCGATCCGGTCCGCCGAATCCTCCATTACCGGCCTCCCGCCGACTTCCGTCACCTTGCCGGCCGCCGGGTACCCGAGTACCACCGTTCGACGCCATTCACTTGTTGGAGCGCTCCCAGGCGGGCAGGATGCTGCGGTGACTCCGACTGCCCACGTACGCCCGTACCGTCCCGCCGACGCCCCGGCCCTCGACGACATCTGCATCCGCACCGCGCACAACGGCCGGGACAGCCGGCCCGTGTACGCCGACCCCGCCCTCCTGCCCGCCATCTTCGCCGCCCCCTACGTCCACCTGGACCCGGACCTGGCCTTCGTACTGGACGACGGACAGGGCCGGGCCGTCGGCTACATCCTCGGCACGGCGGACACCCCGCGCTTCGTCGAGGAGTTCCGCGCCAAGTGGCTGCCGCGGGTCGCGGACCGCTATCCGGCGCCGGAGGGGCCGCCCGGCACCCCCGACGAGGTCATGGCCAAGCTGCTGCACGACCCGGAGCGCATGATCGTCCCCGAACTGGCCGCGTACCCGGCCCATCTGCACATCGACCTGCTGCCCGACCGGCAGGGCCGCGGACACGGCCGGGCGCTGATGCGCACGTTCTGGCGGGCGCTCCGGGAGCGCGGCGTCCCGGCCGTCCACCTGGTCATGTCCACAGCCAACACACCGGCCAGGGCCTTCTACGACCGTATGGGCTTCCACGTGATCGAGACGGCGGGCCTGGATCCCGCGGACGTCACCTGCCTCGGACGCACGACGGACGACACCGGCCGGCCCTGACGCGCCGGGCGGTGCTCAGGCGGCCGCGCCCAGCCGGTAGACGTTGAACGCCCGGCGGATGACGGGCTGCGCCACGTTGCGCACCCGTACCCCGCCCGCCGTCATCCCGTGCTCGGAGCCCAAGTGGGCGTGGCCGTGCACGGCGAGGTCCGCGCCGGCCGTGTCGATCGCCTCGGCCAGCAGATAGCTGCCGAGGAACGGGTGGATCTCCGGCGGCTCCCCGGCGAGCGTGTCGGCGACGGGGGAGAAGTGGGTCAGTGCCACCCGGGCGGTGCAGCCCTCGTCGGCGAGCTCCTTCAGCGCGGCGTGCAGGCTGTCCGCCGAGCGGCGGGTGGTGCGGACGAACTCCTTCATGATCGGCTCGCCGAACTCTCCCGCGCTGCGCCCGACGAAACCGCCGCCGAACCCCTTGACCCCGGCGATGCCCACCCGGGTCCCGGCGCACTCCACGACGGTCCCCTCGCCCTCCAGCACGCGCACGCCGGCGTCCTGGAGGAGTGCGGTGACCTTCTCGGGCCGTTCGTCGTGGTGGTCGTGGTTGCCGAGGACGGCCACCACCGGTACCGGCAGGTCACGTACCTCCTGTGCCACCACCCGTGCTTCCTCCGGAGTGCCGTGCCGGGTCAGGTCCCCGGCGAGCAGCAGCAGGTCGGCACAGTCGGGCAGGGTCTCGAAGGCGGGCCGCAGCAGTCCCTGGCTGTCGGGCCCCATGTGGATGTCTCCGACGGCGGCGACGCGGATCATCACAGCTCCTCCGCATGGTCGGGGCCGGTCGTCTCCGCCACCACGACGTCGGTGTGCACGGTGAGCCCGGCCAGCTCCTCGTGGGCGACGCGCAGCACGGTCTCGCGGCACTGGGCGGAGGGCACCGTGCCGGTGATCACGATCGCGCCGGCCCGGATCTCGGCCCGGACCCCGAGCTCGCCGAGCTCCTCGGCGGCGAGCCGGTCGTGGAGGTGGGCGACGCGGTACTCGACGTTCCCGGCAGCGGAAGCGGTGTCGCTCGCCGCGGGTCCCTGGTGTGCGACGGGGTCGCTCATCGCTGCTCCTCCTGCGCGGAAGGGGCCGGAGGGATGATCTCCAGCCGTTCGAGGATGAAGAAGAACGCGGCGGGCATCGGGGCGTCGCCGCAGTCGCGGCGCAGTTCGTCCCAGTCGATCTTCTCCCGCAGCGTGCGGGCGATCGGCAGGACCGCCCCGAAGTCGCAGTGGTGCTCCGAGAAGGCCGCCAGCAGACCGCGGAGCAGGTCGGTGGGCGACAGGACCGGCATGAGTACCGAGTCGACCGAGAGGTCCTGCGCCCGTGCCAGCAGCTGTGCCGTGACGGGCTCATGCGCCAGTTCGAAGATGAGGTCGACCTGCTGTCCCAGGCAGTTCGCCTTCAGCAGCCAGTCCTCGGGCGGCGTGTACACCGCCAGGCCCGCTTCCCGCAGCGTCGCGGCGACGGCCTCCGCGTCGTCGGGCCGGATGCAGAAGTCGACGTCGTGCTGGAGGTTCTGGGTGCCGCCGTGCGCGTACACGGCGACGCTGCCGGCCAGCGCGAACGGGTGCTCCTTCTTCTTCAGGATCGAGCCCACCTGCTTGGCCGCCTGCAGGATCGCCTGGTTGCGGTCGAGTGGGAGATCCTCGTGGCGGGCGTCGTTCTGGGGGACGAGTCCGGGGTCCCCCGCTGCCAGACGGAGCTCGGAAACGCCGGCGCGCTGGTCGAGAGCGCGGTCGTCGGCGTGCTGCGTCATCGCTGTCCCCTTCCCGGGCTGTCGCCTCCTGCGGGTCGGGCCGGATCGGATCGGCCCTCCTCTGGGTTTCGGGTACCCGGCGCGGTACCGCCGACACGAAGGCCGCCCCGGAGGTGGGGCACCGGGACGATTCCGGGCACTCGGACGGCATGAACGACGAGCGGGAACGGCGGGAACGGGAGCGGCGGCGGACCGGGTCCGAGGACCACCGGACCGGGACCGTGGAACGGCTGGTGGCGGCGTGGCTGGCGGAGACCGGAGCCCATGACCCCGCCGCGGCCCACGGGGCCCGCACCGGCTGGGAACGGGGTGCCCTGTCCGAGGGGGCCGCCCAGGACCTGGCCACCTGGGTCACCGCGAGGATCACGGACACCGGTTTCACCGAGGACGAGGGCCCCTATGTGGAGGGACCCGTGCGCATCACCCCGTCGGACAAGGACACGGTGCACGAGTGGCTGCGTGCGCGGGGGCACTGGATCTGACGTGCCGGGCCACCGCGCGGCGGCGACGTCAGCGGACCGGCGGCCGCCATTCGAACATCAGGATCGTCGCGTCGTCCCGCAGCTGCCCGCCGGTCTGCGAGTCCAGAATCGAGTGGATCAGGCGCCGCAGCGCCTCGGGCGCCAGCTCGCCGCCCGCCGTGGCGCGGATGACGAAGTCCGCGAACCGTTCGAGCCCGAACAGCTTCTCCTCCCGGGTACGCGCCTCGGTGACCCCGTCGGTGTACATCAGCACCCGGTCACCGGGTTGCAGGCTCACCTCGTGCGTCCGGCGCGGCTCGGTGGAGAGCTGGGCCGGCGCGCCCATCGGCGGGTCGGCGTCCCGCTCCAGCGCGTCGACGACCAACTGCTCGTCCCGGATCAGGAGAGGCGCGGGGTGGCCGCAGTTGCTCCAGC
Source organism: Streptomyces sp. NPDC037271 (assembly GCF_055603605.1). Classification (NCBI taxonomy): domain Bacteria; kingdom Bacillati; phylum Actinomycetota; class Actinomycetes; order Kitasatosporales; family Streptomycetaceae; genus Streptomyces; species Streptomyces sp. NPDC037271. The sequence continues at coordinate 24,912 of NZ_JBVJVN010000040.1, read as the reverse complement.
GCAGCAGACCGGTCTCGAAGTCCAGCTGGGCGATGACAGCGGTGCAGTACTGCTCCGGCAGCCAGCTGGCCAGGGCGTCGTCGACGCACTCCACGAGGGTGGGCAGGTCGGCCCCGTTGCGCCGGGCGTTGCGGCAGGCGGCCAGCGCCACCGCGCTGGTGAGCCCGGAGGCCAGGTCGTGCCCCATGGAGTCGATGACCGAGACGTGCAGCGTCTTCTGGGTGAGCGAGTGGTCGAAGGCGTCGCCGCCGAGCTCGTAGGCCGGTTCGAGGACGGCCGTCGACACGACGTGCGCGTTGCCGATGGTGCGCGGCGGCAGGAACGCGCGGAGCATCTCGGAGGGCAGGTGCATCCGCTGGGTGCGGGTGTGCCGGATGAAGGAGTCCTCGAAGGCCCGCTTCGAGGTGATCATCATGGCCAGCAGCGAGGCCAGCGCCCGCCCCCGGACAAGCGCGGTGGAGGTGAGTGCCGCCGAGTGCACCGCCAGCACGCCGAGTCGCTCGGCGCCGTCCACCAGGGGCAGCCACGCCGTGACACCGCCGGTCTCCGACTCCTCCACCCGCAGCGCCTGCGTACGGTAGGCCCAGCCGGCGAGTGAGCCGTCGACGGGCATGGCCGACGCCACGTCGGTCTGCGGTACGAGATGCCGCTGCTGCAGGTCGACGAGGTAGACAACGGTGTGCTGGAGGTCCAGGGCCTTGGCGCAACGGGCCACGGCGGTGCGCAGGTCCAACGTCAGATGGCCGGGATCGGCGAGGAACTCGAGCAGCACGTCGGTCGCCTCTGACGTCGACACCTCGTCTCCCCTCGTCGAGAAACCCGTCGTGCCGGGGCACGCTGCGCAGCAGTCTGGCACCGCCCGCCGGACCTCGCCCGTCGAGCGGGTCACGCGCCGGGCGCTTCGGCCCGGGCAGAACAGGGCACGCGTCACCTCGTACGGCACCGAGCGCGAAGGAGTGGTGCCACATGACCGAGTACGAGCGTTCCCGCACCATGCCCGCCCAGCCCGAGCAGGTCTTCGACCAGGCCTCGAACGTCGGGCAACTGGACGCCTGGCTGCCCCGGGACCTGCACGTGGAAGCCGAGGACCTGCCGGCCGTCACCGTGCACGAGGACCGCACCGACCAGGACACCTCCGCACTGCTCAGTGCCCGGCCGGAGCAGATGCGGCTCGAATGGGGCACCCGCGAGCAGGGCAGCTACGCCGGCTGGCTCCAGGTCGCCGGCATCGACGGCGGAGCCAGTGAGGTGACGGTGCACCTGTCGTCTTTCGACGAGGGACACGATCCCGGGGAGCACGCCGTGGCCGACGCCCTCGACAGCAGCCTGCGGCGCCTGGAGGAGCAGGTGCGGATGCGCACCGACAACGCGGCCGGGTGAACGCGTCGTACGGCAGGGCACACCACGGCCGGCTGGACGCGGAGGAGGGCGCCCACGTCTGCGGCGTCCACGTCTGCGGTGTCCACACGGTCGCCGAGTGGGTCGCGGCGGTCGCCGCCCGCTACGTCACGACGGGCGGCCCGCCGTCCGGGCCGAGGACGGCCCGCTGTCCGTGCCGGCAGTGCACGATCCGGTCCGCGAGCCCCTTCCGGTCGGCCTCGGCCAGGAAGGCGTCGAGCGGGGAGCGGAAGACGGTGTAGTCGCCGTAGTGCACCGGCAGGATCAGCCGGGGGCCGAGGCGCCGGGCGAGTTCCGCGCCCTGGCGCCCGTCCATGGTCACCACGAAACCGCCGGGCAGGGTCGTGCCGCCGAGGTGCAGCACGGCCAGGTCCAGGCCGGGGAAACGCCGGGCGATCTCGTCCAGGCCGTCGAAGAGCAGCGTGTCGCCGGACACGTAGAGCCGGTGCCGCGGGGGACCGTCGGCCCGGCCGAACTCCAGCAGGCTGCCCATCACCGGCGGCAGCAGGCGTCGCAGGACGGGCTGCCCGGCGTGCCGGCCGGGCAGTGCCGTGATGCGTACCCGCGCGTCCGCGTGCCGCACGGTCTCCTCCTGCCAGGTGCGCAGCCCCACGGCCCGGTGGAACCCGTGCACGCCCTGCAGCCGGCGGGATGCGTGCGGGGTGGTGACGATCGGCAGCGACCGGGACAGGTGCCGCCGGGCCCGGCGGTCCCAGTGGTCGCCGTGCAGGTGCGACAGCAGTACGGCGTCGAGCTCGGGCAGGTCGCCGGGTTCGAGCGCGGGCTCGGTCAGACGACGGCTCACCAGGCCGTACCCGAGGTGGGCGCGCTGGCCGCGGTGGAGGAAGTTCGGATCGGTGAGCAGACTCAGCTCGCGGTACTGGAGCAGCACGGTCGCGTTGCCGACGAAGTGGATCCGCAGGGAGTCGTCGGAGGACGGGGACATGTGGGTGATCCGATCCTGTCCGGGAGCACGGGCCGGGCCCGGCCGCCCGGGCCGGAACCCTCACGGGAGGACGGAGTACCCCTCCCGCGAAGGTTCACCCGGCCGCCGGAGCCGCGGTCGCCCGCCGGCCCGCCGGCGGCGCTCGCCGCCGCTCGCGGCCGTCCGTGGAGCTTCCCGGCGATCCATGCCTCTGGTCCGGACAGCCAAGTGCGGTGCGCCGACGGTCAGCGGTCGCCCTTGTGCCCCTGCCCCTGGCCAGGCTCCACGGCGTCGCGCCGCCCCGTCTGCTCCGCCTGGTCGAGCCGGACGAGTTCGGGGTGGTTCAGGTCGAAGGCCGGAGACTCGGAGCGCACCCGCGGCAGCGCGTGGAAGTTGTGGCGGGGCGGGGGACACGACGTCGCCCACTCCAGTGAACGGCCGTATCCCCAGGGGTCGTCGACCCCGACCGGCCGGCCGTACCTGGCGGTCTTCCAGACGTTGTACAGGAACGGCAGTGTGGACAGGCCGAGCAGGAACGCGCCGATGGAGGAGAGGGTGTTGAGGGCCGTGAAGCCGTCGACGGCCAGATAGTCGGCGTACCGGCGCGGCATGCCCTCGACACCGAGCCAGTGCTGCACCAGGAACGTGGTGTGGAAACCCACGAACAGCGTCCAGAAGTGCACCTTCTCCAGCCGGTGGTCGAGCATGCGGCCGGTCATCTTCGGCCACCAGAAGCTGAACCCGCCGAACATCGCGAACACGATCGTGCCGAACAGGACGTAGTGGAAGTGCGCCACGACGAAGTACGAGTCGGTGACGTGCCAGTCCAGCGGCGGCGAGCCGAGGATCACCCCGGTCAGTCCGCCGAAGAGGAAGGTCACCAGGAAGCCGGCCGCCCACAGCATCGGCGGTTCGAAGGACAGGGACCCCTTCCACATCGTGCCGATCCAGTTGAAGAACTTCACCCCGGTCGGGACGGCGATGAGATAGGTCAGGAACGAGAAGAACGGCAGCAGCACGGCACCGGTGGCGAACATGTGGTGCGCCCAGACGGTGGCCGACAGCCCGGCGATGGCGATGGTGGCACCGACCAGCCCCATGTAACCGAAGACCGGCTTGCGGGCGAAGACCGGGATGATCTCGGTGACCACCCCGAAGAACGGCAGCGCGAGGATGTACACCTCGGGGTGGCCGAAGAACCAGAAGAGGTGCTGCCACAGGATCGCCCCGCCGTTCTCCGCGTCGAACACGTGCGCGCCGAAGTGGCGGTCCGCCTCCAGCACCAGCAGCGCCGCCGCCAGCACCGGGAAGGCCAGCAGCACCAGGACCGAGGTCAGCAGCACGTTCCAGACGAAGATCGGCATGCGGAAGACGGTCAGGCCGGGCGCGCGCATGCAGATGATCGTGGTGATGAAGTTGACCGATCCCAGGATGGTGCCGAACCCGGACAGCGCCAGCCCCATGATCCACAGGTCACCGCCGAGGTAGGGCGCGTGGAGCGGGCCGCTCAGCGGCGTGTAGGCGGTCCAGCCGAAGTCCGCCGCGCCCTGCGGGGTCAGGAAACCGGCGAGCACGATCAGTCCGCCGAAGAGGAAGAGCCAGTACGACAGCATGTTCAGCCGTGGGAAGGCGACGTCAGGGGAACCGATCTGCAACGGCATGACGGCGTTCGCGAATCCGGCGAAGGTCGGGGTGGCGAACAGCAGCAGCATGATCGTGCCGTGCATCGTGAAGGCCTGGTTGTACTGCTCGTTGGAGAGCAGCTGCAGACCCGGCCGGGCCAGCTCCGCCCGGATCAGCATCGCCAGCACTCCGGCGATCAGGAAGAACGCGAACGACGTGATGAGGTACAGATGACCGATCCGCTTGTGATCGGTCGTGGTCAGCCAGGAGATGACCACCCGCCCCTTGCCGCGGGGTTCCGCCGCCGGGACCGGCGTGATCGGTTCGGTCTGTGTCGCCATCCGACCAGAGCATCCGAACCCCGGCCGCCTGCGTCGACGCCACGTCACGCGCCCACCCAGGTAGGGCCGATTGGCAGATCGTTTCTATCCGTCCGGGTGCGTCACCGCCTCGGAGGGACGAAGCGGCCGTCACCCGAATGGCCCTCGCTCACTACTGACGGCGGCCGATCCGGTGTCTCCTGGAGGGTGTCAGCGGCGTCCAGGCTGGGAGGCCGAACATGTACGAAATGTGCGTGGGCCCGGAGAAGGCGGGCGGAGCGTTGGTGTGGCACGTGATGGCCAAATCGGCCGCGGCCACCCTGTGCGGACAGCGACTCCGCGAACGTATCGAGGCATCCGACGGCGAACGGGCACGTCACTGCCCGGACTGCATGGCTTCGTTCGAGAAGCTCATGGCAACCACGCCGTGCTGACGGACCGTCCGCGACGTCGTCCGCCCCGCCGCATCCCGCGGCGGGGCGGACTGCGTGGGGCGGTCGGCGGGAACGGGCGGTCGGCGGGAACCGTGGCGGGCGGTCGGCGCCGACCGTGGTGCGCCCCCTTCCGCAGCGCCGCGGGTACGTCTCGGCCGCGCAGCGGCGCGCGCTCCCGGCCGATGATGGGTGTCGGCCACCGGACGTTATGGGTGCCGTCCCCGATGCCGCGGCACCGGCCCGGTGTGTGACCGTGGAGCGACGCCGCGCTCCGGGGCCTTTCCGAGGGCCGGGGAACGCTGCGAGCCGGCCCTCGTCCCGCCCGTTCGGGGGTGTTGCCGCACGGCCTGTTCCGGGCGTGCCGTCCGCGCCCCGGGTGCCGGGGCGGCCGGTGGCCGCCGTGACGTAGCGCCGTGGACGCGGACCGGGCCCGGCGCCCGCCCGTCCGTGCGCCCGGCGGTCCGGTCCGGGCGTCCGCCCGTGCCTCCGCGGTCCGGTCCGGGGCCCCGGGGGGGGGGGGGGGGGGGGGGGGGGGGGGGGGAAACAGGGGGAGAGAGGGGGGGGGGAGGGGGGGAGGGTTTGAGGGGCAAGACTATGCGT
>NZ_JBVJVN010000040.1:17485-19602 GCF_055603605.1 Streptomyces sp. NPDC037271 | reverse complement strand
TCCCCCCCCTCCCCCCCCCCCCCCCCCCCTCCCCCCCCCCCCCCCCCCCCCCCCCCCCCCCCCCCCCCCCCCCCCCCCGGTGCCACGGCGCCGGTGCCGGCCAACGACGTCCGGCCGTACCACAGATGACGTGTCACACACGAAGGAGAATGCGCATCCATCCCTGCCGAGTGAAGCCCTCCCGACCCTCCGCGCGGTCGAAGGCGGTGGCCCGTGGGACACGCTGACACCCTGCTCGCCATGGGCGGCGCCTTTCTGGCCGCCGCGTTCCTCGCCCGCCTCGGCGGCAGGATCGGACTTCCGACGATCCCCCTGTTCATGCTCGCCGGCATCCTGCTCGGCCCCCACACCCCCGGGTTCGTCCTGGTGGAGGACGCGCACGACTTCGAGATGCTCTCCGCGCTCGGACTGGTGCTGCTGCTCTTCTACCTGGGCCTGGAGTTCCACCTCGACGACCTCAAGAACGGCGGCAAACGGCTGCTGACCGCCGGCGGCGTCTACCTGCTGCTGAACGTCGGCGCCGGGCTCGGCTTCGGCTTCGTCCTCGGCTGGGGAGTGCGCGAGGCGCTGGTGCTCGCCGGCGTGCTCGGCATCTCCTCCTCCGCGATCGTCACCAAGATCCTCATCGACCTGGGCCGGATCGGCCGCCCGGAGACCCGTCTCATCCTCGGCGTCATCGTCGTGGAGGACATCTTCCTCGCGCTGTACCTGGCCGCCCTCCAGCCGGTCGTCGCGGGCGCGCACGGCGCCTGGGACATGGCCCTGCAGGCCGGCAAGGCCTTCGGTTTCCTGCTGGTGCTGGCCGCCGCGGCCCGCTACGGCACCCGGCTCGTGGGCCGCCTGATCGCGACCCGGGACAACGAACTGCTCGTCATCAGCTTCCTCGGGGCCGCGGTGCTCGTGGCCGGAATCTCCGAGGTCCTCGGCGTCGCCGACGCCATCGGTGCCTTCATGGTCGGGCTGATCCTCGCGGGCACCCCCTCCGGACCACGGATCCGCGAACTGGTGCACCCGCTCCGGGACGCCTTCGCGGCGATCTTCTTCTTCGCCTTCGGACTCGCCATCGACCCCGGCGACCTCGCCACCGTCGCCGGCCCGGTCGCCGCGGCGGCGGCACTGACCGTCGTCATGAACGTCATCGCCGGGCTGTGCGTCGCCCGTGTGTACGGTTACGGCTCCGAACCGGCCGCGGAGATCGCCACCACCCTGGTCGCCCGGGGGGAGTTCGCGCTCATCCTGGCCGCCATGGCCGCGGGCGCGGGCCTCGACGGGCGGCTCGCTCCCTTCATCGCCGGATACGTCCTCGTCCTCGCCGTCCTCGGTCCCGTCGTCGCGGGACGGGCGTACGTGCTCGCCGGCGCCCTGCGGGCCGCCGGGAGGCTGCTCCCCGGGTCGAGGACGCCCGCCACGGCGCCGGACGGCGGGCCCGGCGCGGACGCGGAAGCGGACGAACCGTCGGCGCCGGCGTCGGACCGGGCTCCGGCCTCGACATCGGCCTCGGCTTCGACTGCGGCCCCGACTTCTGCCTCGTCCTCGGAGCACGCGGGAGTCGACCGGTAGGCCCGGGGAGGGCCCCGGCGACGGGGGCCGGCGGTTCGGACAGCGGCCGGTGCGGGAGGACTTGCACGGCCGGGGTGCGCGCGGACACGGTCCCGGCCGGTGGGCGGTGGGCCCCGGTACCACCGCCCCGGCCGGTACGTCACTGCGCGCCGCGGTGGGACAATCTGCCCGCAGGGCCGGTGTCCGACGCCGTGGTCGGAGCCGTCCGGGACCGGAAGGAGCCGTCAGCATGATCGAGTGGGTGCCCCTGGGCAGCGGTGCCAGACCCGTCCCCCGGCCGGTCGCGGCTCCGCTGGTGTGGGCGGGAGCGTTCGGCGGCGCCCTCGCCCTGGTGGCGCTCCTCAACGGCACCGTGGGCGCGGGCCGTCCGGGAGTGGCACTGGCCGTGCTCTCCCTGCTGGCGGCCCTGCTCGGACTCCGCGCCCGCTTCACGGCCGCTCCCGGAACGGCCCTCCTGTGCTGGCTGTCCCTCAACGGCTTCGCCGTCCCGCCGGCCGGCACGCTGACCTGTGGATGCCGTCTGGCCCCTGTCTTGTTGTGGTGGTTTTTCGTTGCTG
>NZ_JBVJVN010000040.1:0-17475 GCF_055603605.1 Streptomyces sp. NPDC037271 | reverse complement strand
TCCCCCCATCAAACCCCCCCCCCCCTCCCCTCCTCCCCCCCCCCCTCCCCCCCCCCCCCCCCCCCCCCCCCCCCCCTCCCCCCCCCCCCGGGACGCGGTCTGGCTGGGGTGTCTGCTCGGCGCGGCCCTCGTCGGCACGGCACTGGCCCGCCTGGTCCACGCACGGGCCGCCTACCGTCGGCTGACCACGGCGAGCGGTCCCGAGGCGCCGGAGCCGGGCACCGGGCCGGGCGGCTTCTGACGGGGCGGAGCCGGGCACCGGGCCGGGCGGCTTCTGACGGGGCGGAGTCGGGCACCGGGCCGGGCCGCTTCTGACGGGGTGGCTTCTGACTGGGGGAGGACCCCGCCGGTCACCCGGCGAAGTCCTCCCCGCCGCCCCCCGGGTCAGGCCGTGTGCAGCGTCAGTCCGTAGCGGTTCAGGATCTCGTTGACGGGCTGGAACCAGGTCTCCCCGCCGCTGGAGCAGTTGCCCCAGCCGCCCGAGGTGACGCCCTGCGCCTGGTCACCGCTGATGAAGGAGCCGCCCGAGTCGCCGCCCTCGGCGCAGACGCTGGTCTTCGTCATCTGGTGCACCGCGCCCTGGCTGTAGTTGACCGTCTCGTTCTTGGCGAGCACGGTGCCGCAGTGCCAGTGGGTGGTGGACCCGGAGCGGCAGACCGAGGCGCCGACGGGTGCCTCGTTCGATCCGCGCACGAGCCGGTCCGGGATCGTGCCCCAGCCGAGCACGACCGGCACCGTCCACCAGCCGCTGCCCACGCTGACCCAGGCGTAGTCGTTGCCCGGGAACGACGAGCCCTGGAACGTTCCGATGTGTGAGCCGTCCCAGCCGCGGACCGCCGCTCCCGCACCGCCGCAGTGCCCGGCGGTGACGAACCCGCCGTGCACCGAGAAGCCGATGGAGCAGCGGACGTTGCCGGTGTAGTAGGGGTCGCCGCCGACGGTGCCCGCCGCGAAGGTCCGCGGGGCCGACGGCACCGTCCGGACCGTGACGGGGCCGGCCTCGCGGGCCCGGTCCACGAACCGCCGGACATCGTTGTCGGAACGGTCGCCCTCGACCACGTCGACGATCACCGTGTTGGCGGCCGGGTCGACGTGCCAGCCGCTGACGCCGGCGGGTGCGTCCAGGCGGTCGACGCGGGCCTTGGCGGCGTCGAGCTCTTGGGCGCTGTGCTCGACGGTGCGGACGTGCGCACCGGTGGCGTCGACGGCCCGGACCGTCGCGGGGGTGGCGTCCGAGGTGACGGCCACGGTCAGTTGCCCGCGGGCGGCGTCGAACCAGGCGCCGCCGAAGGCGTCGCCGGCGGCCCGCCGTGCCGTGGGTGCGAGGTCGGTGGCGCGGCGTTCGGCCGCGAGCCGGTCCTCGGCCTCGGCCCGGGTGAGGCCGAAGTCCCGCTGCATGGCGTCCAGGAGACCGGCGGAGGCCGGTTCCTCGGCGGATGCGGTGGGGGAGTCGGCGGCCGAGGCCGGCAGCGTGCCGACGGCGGTCAGGCTGCCGAGCAGGAGGAGGCCGGCCAGGCCGAGGTGCCTGAGTCTGCTGCGTCTCACGGGAGTTGCCCTTCGTCGTTCCAACAAGGTGGGGGTGGAACAGATCGGTGGAACAACCGCGGTCTGAGAGCGCTCTCGTCGGGGTTGGTTCGAGCTTAGCCAGGGTGCAACGTCAGGTCCATGCCAATGCAGGGCCTTTCCGGGGAGCGCCGCCGGCCGGCCGCGACCTCCCGGCCGCCCCATCGCCGCCGCCGGCTCCTGCACGTCCTGCGGCACCTTCACGTGTGGCACCGGCGCCCTGCGCGAAGCCGATTCCGGTGGCCGGGCCGAACGCTGTCACCCGGGAGCCGTCGGGGTCGCGGGCCCGGACGTAGCCGCCGCCGGGCGTCGCGTCCGGGGAGAAGACGTCGCGCCACCACACGGCCCGGTCGGCGAAGGCCTCGGCCTCCTTCTCCCGGCCCAGCGGCCTCGCCCACGCGGCGAGCGCCGAGTCGGCCACCGCGTCCTCCGGCGTCCCGGCGGCGCCGCCCCGGCAGTGGCAGGCGTCCTGCGCGGCGCGGTGGGAGGCCGGGTACTGCTCCGGGTCGGGCCGCTGCCCCTCGCACCGTTGCGGGGGAGTGCCCCGACCACCCCGGTTGGCCGGTCGCGGACGGGGCACTCAGTGCTGCGTCCTTGCAGAGACGGCTTCTGGACGCGGGAGGCAGGCGTGGCGGTTCGGCATCGGTTGATCCAGGCGAGCCCGCAGGCGGTGTGGGACGTGCTGGCGGACGGCAACCAGTACGTGAAGTGGGTGGTGGGCCCGTCCGAGGTCACCCCCAAGACCGGACAGTGGCCGCAGGTCGGCGCGACGATCGCCTACGAGGTGCGGATCGGGCCGGTGCGGCTGAACAACGAGTCGGTGGTCAGACACTGCGTGTTGGGCTCCGTGCTGGAGCTCGAGGCGAAGGCGGGCAGGCTCGGCACGGCCCGGATCGCCATCGAGCTGCGCCCCTGGGGCGACCAGTGCCTGGTGCTCGTGGACGAACACCCGCTGCGCGGTCCCGGCGGCCTGCTGCACAACGTGGGCGTCGAGGCGCTGATCCAGGTGCGGCACCGCGCGATGCTCGCCCGGCTCGCCAGTCTGTGCGAGTCCCAGGCAGGGGACCAGTGCCGGCCGGATCCGCCGGAGTCGGCCGGCAGCGTGGAGTTCGGGTCGGGAGGCGGCCGTGCCTGACGCCGTCGTGATCGGGGCCGGCCCCAACGGGCTGGTGGCGGCGAACCTGCTGGCGGACGCCGGCTGGAGCGTGGAGGTCCTGGAGGAGCAGCCCGAGCCGGGCGGAGCGGTGCGCCACGACAGCGAGGTCGCCCCCGGTTTCGTCAACGACCTGTTCAGCTCCTTCTATCCGCTCGCCGCCGCCTCCCCGGTCCTCGCCGGACTGAGACTGGAGGACCACGGGCTGCGCTGGGGCCACGCTCCCCACGTGCTCGCCCATCCCCTGACCGACGGCACGTGCGCGGTCCTCGACCGCGACATCGGTACCACCGCCGCCTCCCTCGACGCCTTCGCACCCGGGGACGGCGCAGCCTGGGACCGCCTGCACGAGGTGTGGGACCGCTACCGGGCCGACATCCTGGACGCCCTCTTCACGCCCTTCCCCCCCGTCCGGGCCGGCGCCCGGCTGGCCCTGCGGCTGCGCGGCGGGGGCGGGCTCCGGCTGGCGCGCACCCTGGTGCTGCCGGTGCGCCGCCTGGGCGAGGAGGAGTTCCGCGGCGAGGGCGGCAAACTGCTCCTGGCCGGCAACGCCCTGCACGCCGACCTCGCACCCGAGGCCGCCGGAAGCGGCGGCTTCGGCTGGCTCATGTCGATGCTCGGACAGACCTACGGCTTTCCCGTGCCGGTCGGCGGCTCCGGCGCCCTCACCGCGGCCCTGGTCCACCGGCTGCGGACCCGCGGCGGCACCCTGCGCTGCGGGGAGCGCGTCGAGCGCGTCCTGGTCCGGGGCCGGCGCGCGGTGGGCGTCCGCACGGCCGGCGGGGAGACGGTCGCCGCCCGGCGCGCCGTACTCGCCGACGTGTCCGTACCCGCCCTCTACGGAGATCTCCTCGCCCCGGAGCACCTCCCGGACCAGGTCCTCGCCGACCTGCGGCGCTTCCAGTGGGACTTCGCCACCTTCAAGGTGGACTGGGCGCTGGACGGCCCCGTGCCCTGGCGGTGCGAGGACGCGGCCCGGGCCGGAACCGTGCATCTGGCCGACGGTCTCGACGAGCTGACCCGGTTCGCCGCCCAGATCGCCATGCGGCAGGTCCCCGACCGCCCCTTCTCGCTGTTCGGCCAGATGACGACCACGGACCCGACGCGCTCACCGCGCGGCACCGAGTCCGCCTGGGCCTACACCCACGTCCCCCACGACATCCGGGGCGACGCGGGCGACGAGGGCATCACCGGCACCTGGGACACCAAGGAGCGGGAACTCATGGCCGACCGCGTCGAGCGCCAGGTGGAACGCTTCGCGCCCGGCTTCCGGGCGCTGATCCGGGCCCGCCGCGTGCTCGCCCCGCCGGCCCTCCAGGCCATGAACGCCAACCTGGTGGGCGGCTCCATCAACGGGGGCACCACCGCCATGCACCAGCAGCTCGTCTTCCGGCCCGTGCCGGGCACCGGGCGGCCGGAGACCCCGGTGACCGGCCTCTTCCTCGCCTCCGCGGGCGCCCATCCGGGAGGCGGGGTGCACGGGGCGCCGGGGTCCAACGCCGCCCGCGCCGTCCTGCGCCAGCACCGGTTCGCCGGCCTCACGCGCGTGCAACGCGGCCTCACCCGCCGCGACCGCACGGGTGACAAGCGGTGACGTCCGCGTGCGACCGCCCCCGTGTTCCCCGGCGGAAGAGCCGGCCGGTGACGGACGGCCCCCTCCGCGACCGCACCGTCGTGGTGACCGGCGCCGCGCGCGGAGTGGGCGCCGCCCTGGCCCGCGAGTGCGCCCGCCGGGGGGCCCGGATCGCCCTGCTCGGCCACGAGAAGCCGCGGTTGGACGCCGTGCTGGCGGAGCTCCCGGGCCCGGCGCTCGCCGTCGAGGCCGACGTCACCGACCCCTCCGCGCTGGACGACGCGGCCGACGAGGTCCGCGGCCGTCTGGGGCCGCCGTCGGTCGTGGTGGCGAACGCGGGCATCGCGGAGGGCGGCCCGTTCGCCATGTCGGACCCGGCCGAGTGGCGACGCGTCGTCGACGTGAACCTGACCGGCAGCGCCCACACGGCCCGGGCCTTCCTGCCGGACCTGCTCCGCACCGCGGGATACCACCTCCAGGTCGCTTCCCTGGCCTCACTCGGCGCCGCCCCCATGATGAGCGCGTACTGCGCCGCCAAAGCGGGCGTGGAGGCCTTCACCCACTCGCTGCGCGCCGAGGTGGCCCACCACGGGATCGCCGTGGGCATCGCCTACCTCAACTGGATCGACACCGACATGATCCGCGACGCCGACCGGCACGCGGTCCTGCGCGAGCTGCGCGCGCACATGCCGCCCCCGGCCCGCCGTGTCCTCCAGGCGGACGACGTCGCCGCCAGGCTGGTGCGCGCCGTGGAGCGCCGCCGTACCGCCGTGTACGCGCCCGGCTGGCTGCGCCTGGTACAGGCAGGGCGCGGCGCCCTGCCGCCCGTGGTCATGCGGCTGTCCCGCCGCCAACTGCCCCGGCTGGAGGCCGCGGGCGCCCTGAACCCCACCGGCCCGCTCGGCGCGGGCGGACGGGCCGACCGCGCGGCGCACGGGACGGGAGCCTAGAACCGCAGTCGCCGCGCGGCGGCTGCGCGGTGCGGCCCTCCTGGCCCGCCCGTGGCGTGGCGCCCGGCGAGGCGAACGCCCCGGGCGCCCGTGAACGGCCCCGGCCCGCGCGGGATGCCGCCACCCCGGTCCCGCGGCGCGGGCCACGCCCCGGGTGTGCCGCAGGTGTGGTGTCGGCGGGTCTACCGTTCCTGGTGTCGCAGGTGTGGTGTCGGCGCGCCCACCGCCCCGGCAGCCGCAGGCGTGGTCTCAGCGCGCCCCGAACCGTCGCGCCACGGCACGCAGCAGGGCGGACCGGCCCTGGTCCGGCACCGTCCACAGCGTTTCGCCGCGCACACCCCACCGCTCCAGCAGGGCGTTGGCGGCGAGGAACCCCGAGGTGGCGGCGCGTTCCATCAGGGCCACGGGCAGATCCGTGCGGACCAGGTCCCCGGCGACGACGACGCACGGGTCGGGTGTGCGGACCGTCGGACGGTCGCGGTGGCCGCCGACGGTGAACAGCGGGCAGTCCGCCCGCCACTCGTGCCGCGCGGCGACGACGCGGGCCTCCCGGGTCTCCGGATACACCCGGTGCAACTGATCGACGAGGCGCTTCTCCTCCACCTCCGGGAGCGCCGTCGACGGGAGGGCGTAGGCGTGGAGTTCGACGACCGACCCGCCGGTGCGCGCCGCCCAGCGCGCGGCCTCGCCCTCCCAGTGGGACAGCACGCTGACGTTGTCCAGCGAGCCGTAGCCACTGGTGCCGAGGAAACCGGGCCGGCCGGACGCGACCGGACGGTCCAGCCACAGCCGGGAGACCAGGAACGGCGGAGCGTTCCGCAGCCGCGCCACCCGCTCGCGCCACGCGGCGTCACCCAGGTGGGGTGAGCGGCCCACCACCTCCCGCAGGCCGCCGGTGTCCAGCGCGAGCACGACCCCGTCGTACGGCCGGGCACCGGCGGCGTCGACCACCAGGTGACTGCCGGGCGGACCGGGCCGGACGGCCTCGACGCACGTGTTCGTCCGCACCTCGGCCCCATGCCGCGTCAGGTGCCCCGCGAGCGGATCCCACAGCGCCTGCGGGAACGGCTCGCGGGGGACGTCGAACAGCAGTCCTTCACTGGAGCCGAGGAAGTAGATGTGGAACATCAGCGCCATCTCCGCGGCCGACAGCTCCCGCGGGTCCGCGAAGAAGCTGCGGGAGAACACCTCGAAGGCCAGATGCCGCGCGGCCGCGGGGAAGCGCAGGGTGTCGAGGAAGTCGTGGGCGCTGATGTCGTCCAGCCGTTCGTGGACGCGGCGCGCGCGGACGTCGAGGAGGGGCAGTGCCGCGGCGGGTCGCATGGCCAGCAGGTCGCGCGGCCTGAAGCTGGGGCTCAGGGCGACGAAGCCGAGGGCGCTGAACGGGGGAGTGCGCGGTACCCGGCGGAAACCGTCGCGCAGCCCGCTGCTGTGCCGCAGCGGGTAGTCCGGCAGGCCGGTCAGCATGCCCAGGTCGGGATCGCAACGGCGCAGCAGACTCCGCAGGTTGTAGTACTGGCGGAAGAAGGCGTGGAAGCCCCGGCTCATCGTGGCGGGCGTGCCGTCGGGCAGTTCGACCGGCCGGCCCGCGACCCGGCCGCCGAGCACGGGCTCGCGCTCGTGGAGCACCACGCGCACCCCCCGCTCGGCGAGGACGGTCGCCGCCGCCAGCCCCGCGATGCCACCGCCGATCACCGCCACGGACGGCGGATCACCGCTCACCCGCGCCCGGCCCGGCCGGGGAGCGACGGCCTGTGCGCGCCGGTCCCGCCCAGGAGGCCGCGCTCCGGCGCCCCGGTTCACCGGGCACCTCCTGTCTCCGTGCCGCCCGTCTCCGTGCCGCCCGTCTCCGTGCCGCCCGTCTCCGTGCGGTCGGTTCGCCGGCCGTGCGTCTCCGTGCCGGTCGTCGGCGCCCGGTCCGTCGCCGCCTGGCCTGTTCGCGTACGGCGGGCTCGCGGGCCGCCCGTCTGCGCCCGGTCCGCCTCTGCCCGGTCCGCCCCTGCCCGGCCCGTCTCCGTGCGGCCCGTGGGCGCCCCGCCCGTCTCCGCGTCGGCGCGGCGGCCGACGAAGGTGTGGGTGATGCCCGTCTGCCAGCCCGGCAGCGGCAGGATCCGGACCCGCTCGAACCCGGCCCGGCCCAGCCGCTCGCCGAACGCGGGCGCGGTGTCGAACGCCGCGACGCTGCGCCGCAGATGCCGGTAGAGGTCCCGGTCGCCCGTGACCGTGCCCAGCGGCAGGATGACGCCCCGGCACACCGCGGCCCACACCAGACGGTGCGCGCGCCGCCCACTGAGCGCGTACTCGTGCACCGCCAGCCTGCCCCCGGGAGCCAGCAGCCGGTACACCGTACGCAGGACGGCGTCGGGATCGGTCAGGTTCCGGAACAGGTAGGCGGCGAGGACGGCGTCGAAGGGCCCGGCCGGCCCGGCCCGGTGCAGTTCCTCCGCCGGGGCGTGCACGAAGCGCACCCGCGGCGGCCACCGCTTGGACTCGGCCCGCGCCAGCATGCCCGCCGAGGCGTCCACCCCCACGATCTCCGCGGCGGGGAAGGCCGCGGCCAGCGCCGCCGTCGACGCGCCCGTGCCGCAGCCCAGGTCCAGCACCCGGCGGCCGGCGCCGCCGTCCGCGAGGCCGAGCCGGCGGGCGGAGCGGCGCAACTGGGCGTGGTATCCCGGGTTGAGCGCGACCAGGCGGTCGTAGCGGCCGGCGCCGTGGTCGAAGGCGGCGGTCAGCGCGGCGTCGCGCAGCAAGGGCATCGGCGCTCCTGGTGACGGGGTCTCTCGGACCGGCGGCTCTCAGCGGACGGGGGTGTGGCGACGCGGCAGCCACGGCAGCTCCGCCGCCGTACGCAGCATCGGCAGGACAGGGGTGCGTATCCCGACCGCGACGTCCTCGTACAGCCGGGACCGCCCGTCGAGGAAGCGCAGCAGCCGCCCGGCGGGTACGCGGTCGAACAGCCGGAAGAAGAGGTCGGGGCCGTCCACCCGTCCGGTCCCCAGCGCGCGCAGCAGCACCGCGTCCATCAGCCGGGCCCGCGCCGGGTGCGGGGGCGGCGGCACGGGGCGGCGGCCCGCGCGCACGGCGCGGGCGATGGCGTCGGACTGCCGCTGCACGGCGGCGAACGTGTACCCGGTGGAGGCGCGCGTGGCCCCACCCGCGACGCCGATCCGGAAGACGGCACCGGAGCCCCGGGCCCGCCGCTCGAAGACGGCGTCGGTCATCGGGATCACCCCCTGCTCCGTCGACAGGATCTCCGTGGCGCCGGTGCGCAGGACGCGGCGCGTGTAGTCCTCGAGTGCGCTGTCGTACGCGCCGGACGTGAGCGGTGCCGGCCCGAACTCGGTGTACTCGACGAGTGCGGTGTGCCGGCCGGTCGGGAGGACGTAGCCGAAGGACAGGCCGTGCGCCGGCTGGACGGTGCGGAAGTCCATCAGCTCGACCACCCCCGGGTCGAAGACCGGCTGCCGGGTGCGGACGAACCAGCCGCGGAAGTGCTGGAGGAGGCGGGTGCGGGCCGGCGGCGGACGGTCCGGCGGGCGGGAGTCGAAGACCCAGCGGGCGCGCAGGCCCGCCCGGGCCCCGGCGGCGTCCGTGGCGGACACGCACGCGGTTCCGTCCGGCAGGGTGGTCACCGTGCCGACGGTGGCCTCCAGACGCCGCACCCCGGGCCGGTCCTCCAGGTCGCGGTCCACCAGCGCCTCGAAGTCGTCCGAGCGGATCATCTTGTAGCGCGCGGGCGCGATGTGCCGCAGGACGACCGCCCCGTTCCGGCCGCGCACCCGCAGCCACTCCCACGACGCCGTCGTGGCCGGGTCGAAGCGGCCGGGGCCCGACTCCCAGAAGCACCAGGTGCGGCGCGGTGCCCGCAGCGGGCCGGGCGGTGGATCGATCAGGACCACGGAGGGCACCGCCCGGTGCGGTGCGTCCGCCGGGGCCGGCAGCCGGTGGGCCAGGGACAGCCCCGCGGCCCCGGCACCGACGACCACGATGTCCGCGTCGACCACGGCGCCTCCTTTCCGTCCGTCCGCCCGCCCGCCCGGCCGCCGCGGTCGGACCGGCGTACGACGTCGCTGTACGACGGGCCGCACCACGTCCCTGTAGGACGGCCCCGTATGACGGTCCGCACGACAACGTGTACGACGAGCGTGCGACGGCTCGGTTCCGCCGGAGTATTCCGCCCCCGCACGGCCCGCGGACGCACGGCGCGCTGGACGGCCCGGCGCGGCTACCCACCCGGCGCGGCGGACACCCGCCGGACGGGTGACAGCCGGGTGTGAACGGGCCCGGGCGGCGTCGCGCCGGATGCGACGGGGGAAGACATGACGCCGGGTCACCCACCGGCGGCGGCCCATGACCGACGACGGACGGTGCGTTCGCGGCGCGCCGTCCGCCCGAAGCGGCGGCGGCCGGCGTGCCCGGCACGGCCCACCGCCGCGGCCGACGACGAGAGGATCCGGGATGCGCCACGGAACGGCCGGCCACGGCCGGGAACAGCCGCGGGACCGGCCGCCCACGGGAGGGGCCCCGCGATGACGCGGACGGTGACCGGCCGCACCGACCACGTCGTGGTCGTCGGGGCGGGGCTCGCGGGCCTGTCGGCCGCACTGCACCTGCTGGGCTCCGGTCGGCGGGTGACGGTCGTGGAACGCGACCCGCTGCCCGGCGGCCGTGCCGGACGGCGCGAGCTCGGCGGCTACCGCCTCGACACGGGCCCGACCGTCCTGACGATGCCCCATCTGGCCGACGAGGCGTTCGCCGCCGTCGGCGACCGGCTGGCCGACCGCGTCGAACTCCTCCCCCTGCACCCCGCCTACCGGGCGTGCTTCGCCGACGGCGGCACGCTCGACGTCCACACCGACGCGGACGCGATGGAGGCGGAGGTCGAACGGTTCGCCGGGGCCCGGGAGGCGGCCGGGTACCGGCGGCTGCGCGCCTGGCTGCGGCAGCTGTACGCCGTGCAGATGCGCCGGTTCATCGACACCAACTTCGACTCGCCGCTCGGCCTGCTCACCCCCGACCTGGCCCGGCTCGCCGCCCTCGGCGGCTTCGGCCGGCTGGACGCACGCATCGGACGCTTCCTGACGGACGAACGGCTCAAGCGCGTCTTCTCCTTCCAGGCCCTGTACGCCGGTGTCGCACCGGCCCGGGCGCTGGCCGCCTACGCCGTCATCGCCTACATGGACACCGTGGCCGGCGTGTACTTCCCGCGCGGCGGCATGCACGCTCTGCCCCGCGCCATGGCGGACGCCGCCGCCGACGCCGGAGCCGACCTGCGCCTCGGCCGGGACGTCACCGGCCTGGAACGCTCCGGCAACCGCGTCACCGCGGTCGTCACCGCCCACGAACGCATCCCCTGCGACGCCGTCGTCCTCACCCCCGACCTGCCCGCCGTCCACCGGCTGCTGGGCCGCCGACCGCGCCGCCCGCTCGGACTGCGGCACGCGCCCTCCGCCGTCGTCCTGCACGCCGGCACCACCCGCACCTGGCCGCACCTCACCCACCACACCCTCTCCTTCGGCGCCGCGTGGCACCGGACCTTCGACGAGCTGACCAGGAACGGCACCCTCATGACCGACCCCTCCCTGCTGATCACCCGGCCCACCGCCGGCGACCCGTCCCTGGCCCCCGAGGGCCGCCACCTCCACTACGTCCTCGCGCCCTGTCCCAACACCGACACCGGGCCGGGCGCCCGGGACTGGACCGACCTCGCTCCCCGCTACCGCGACCGCCTGCTCGCCACCCTGGAACGCCGGGGACTGACCGGCATCGCCGCCGCCATCGAGGAGGAGTGCCTGGTGACGCCCGCCGACTGGACCGCCCAGGGACATGCCGCTGGCACGCCCTTCTCCGTCGCCCACACCTTCGCCCAGACGGGGCCCTTCCGCCCCCGCAACCTGGTGCGCGGCACGGACAACGCGGTCCTCGCGGGCTGCGGGACCACCCCGGGGGTCGGCGTGCCGACCGTGCTGATCTCCGGGAAGCTGGCCGCCGCCCGCATCACCGGAACACCGGCCCGCGCCACGGCGGCGAGGGGCGGCCGCCGATGACCCACCGCGAACTGGACGCCGCGGGCATCAGCGACCCGGCCCTGCGCTCCGCCTACACCCACTGCCGGCTCCTCAACGCACGCCACGGCCGCACCTACTTCCTGGCGACCCGCCTCCTGCCCGCCGACCGCAGGCCGGCCGTGCACGCCCTGTACGGGTTCGCGCGGTGGGCGGACGACATCGTCGACGACACGGGGGCGCAGGCGACGACCGCCGAGCGGGCGGCCACCCTCGCCCGCCTCGAAGAGCAACTGAGGCAGGCGCTGACCGGTGCGCGGCCCGCCGCCGAACCCGTGGTCCTCGCCCTGGCCGACACCGCCGCCCGGTACGCCATCGAACCGGCACACTTCACCGACTTCATGGCCTCGATGCGCAGCGACCTCACGGTCACCGACTACGCCACCTACGACGACCTGCGCGCCTACATGCACGGCTCGGCCGCCGTCATCGGACTGCAGATGCTGCCCGTGCTCGGCACCGTGACCTCCCGCGCCCGGGCCGCGCCGCACGCCGCCGCGCTCGGTGTCGCCTTCCAGCTGACCAACTTCCTGCGGGACGTCGGCGAGGACCTGGACCGGGGCCGGATCTACCTCCCGGCGGACCTGCTGGCCGCGCACGGCGTCCAGCGGGACCTGCTGCTGTGGAGCAGACGCACCGGCCGCCACGACCGGCGCATCACCGCCGCGCTGCGAGCCGCCGAGGACCTCACCCGCGCCGTCTACCGCGAGGCCGCACCCGGACTCGCCATGCTGGACCCGGTCGCGCGGCCCTGTATCCGCACCGCGTTCATCCTCTACCGGCACATCCTCGACGCCATCGCGGACGACGGGTACGCGGTACTGCACCGGCGCGCGGTGGTGCGCCGCCGACGGCGCGCGGCCGTCGCGGCCGACGGGCTCTCCCGCGTGCTCGCCGCCCGGCTGGGAGCGCGCGCCGCCGCGGCCCGCGGCGCCGCGCCGGTGCCGAACCGGCCCGACGCCTGCTCCGCGAAGGAGACCGGATGAGTCCGAACCCCTGCCCGCACCGGGGACGTTGGCCCCTGCGGTTGCGCCGCCGCCCCGTCCCCTGGCAGGCCCAGCGGCCCACCTGGCGCGAGGCCCGGCCCGCCGTCATCGCCGGGGCCCTCGAGCGCGCCCGGGCACGCCCCTCGGGCAACTGGTACGTCCTCGGCGCGAGCACCGGCGTACGGTCCACCCGTCCGCTGTCCGGCACGGTCGCCGGTGTCGAGGTCGTCGTCTGGCGGGACGCGCACGGGCGCCTGGTGGGCGGACCCGGTGTGTGCCCCCACCTCGGTGCCCCGTTGGCCGACAGCCCGGTGCGGTGCGGCACCCTCGTGTGCCACTGGCACGGACTCGCCCTGAGCGGCGCCCCGTTCGCCGGCTGGGAGCCCCTGCCGGTCCACGACGACGGCGTGCTGGTGTGGGTGCGGCTGGACGCGGTGGGGGCGGAGCCGTCGTCACCGGTGCCCGTCGTACCCGCCAGGCCACCGCGGGCGACGGCGCTGACGTCCGTCTGGCGCGGGGTCGGGGTCTGCGAGCCCGAGGACGTCGTCGCCAACCGGCTCGACCCGTGGCACGGCGCCTGGTTCCACCCGCACTCGTTCGTGGACCTCACGGTCGTCGAGGCACCCGACGGGAGGCCGGACGGGACGACGGGCGCCGACGCGGGCGCCGACCGCTTCGTCGTGGACGTCTCCTTCCGGCTCACCGGCCGGCTCGTCGTGCCCGTACGGGCCGAGTTCACCGCACCGGAGCCCCGCACCGTCGTCATGCGCATCACCGACGGCGAGGGCACCGGGTCCGTCGTGGAGAGCCATGCCACACCGCTCGGCCCGGACGGGAGCGGCCGGCCGCGGACCGCGGTGGTCGAGGCGGTGCTGGCCACCTCGGACCGGCCGGGTTTCCCCGTGGCCCGCCGTCTGGCACCCGCCCTGCGTCCGCTGATGCGCGCCGCCGCCGGCCGCCTGTGGCGCGACGACCTCGCCTACGCCGAACGCCGCAGACACCTGCGCGACCAGGGCCGGTTCCCCGGCTGACCGGAGAGGACAGCATGCAGACCTTCCTTCCCCACCCCGGTTTCCGGGAGTCGGCGCTGGCCCTGGACCGCCGTCGGCTGGGCAAACAGCGGGTCGAGGCGCTCCAGGTGCTGCGCGGTCTGACCGTGCCGGGCTACGGATGGCGCCGGCACCCGGCGGTGCGGATGTGGACGGGCTACGAGGAGGCACTCGTCCGGTACGGCCTGGAGGTCTGCCGGGTCTGGCGCGAGCAGGGCCACCAGGACAGTTGTGCCGCCTCGCTCGTCGCCGGACTCGCCGTGTGCCGTCCGCACGAGCCGGTGCGCGACCAGCCGGAGCTGGCGGACGCCGGGGAACTGCCGCCCTGGCTCGGGGACGACGCCTTCCACCGCAGCCACCGGTCGGCGCTGGTGCGCAAGGAGCCCGAGGTGTACGCCGAGCTGTTCCCCGGCGTCCCGGACGACCTGCCCTACGTGTGGCCGGCCTCCGACCGGGAGCGCGGGGAGGCGGGGAGCGGCGCCCCGTAGGGTCAGGCCCGCTGCTCGCCGGCCAGTTCCTTCATGTCCACGGTCTGGTCGGCGGGCGGCTGCTCGGGGCTCACCGGCTTGTTGTAGTCGCTGAAGGTGACGCTGCCCGGGTTCTCGCCGCCCTCGGTCGTGGTCTTCAGGATGTACGGCTCGCCCTCCGTGGCGACGTACAGGGCGAGGGTCTCGCCGGCCGAGCCCTTCTTCGTGAGCTCCAGGGCCTCCTCGCCGCCCACCTCGGTGGTGTCGCCGCGCTTCATGCCCTGGCGCTCGGACTTGTCCTCGTCCATGGCGGCGATGAAGCCCTGCTTGTCGCAGACCCCGGCGGTCGCGGCGTCGTTCGCCGGCATCCTCACCCACTTGTCCCGCAGCTTCGGCGCCATCTCCTGCGCCGCGTCGGGCTGCTGCTTCAGGGCGCTGCGCCAGTACTGCGCGTCACCGCGCAGGTAGAGCGTCGCGTCGGTGTGCCGCACGTCCGCCTTGCCCTCGCCGGTGCCGATGGTGCCCTGGCAGTTCTTCTCCTGGTCGACGGAGACGTCGATGGTGACGGTGCTGCCGTCCTCCAGACGGGTGTCCCCCTTCATGTGCAGGGACTTGGCCTGCTGGGTGGCCTCCACCGCCTTCGCGGCGATGTCGTCGGCGCTCTGCCCGTCGAACGGCTTGCTCTCGCTACCGGAATCGCCGCCGCAGCCGGCCAGAAGGGCGACGGAGACGCTCGCGGTCGCCACAGCGGTCGTCACTTTGAGGGTGCGCACTGGAAGTTCCTTCCCATGTCCGTTCATGCCCGTCAAATCCCTTGCTTTACCGATGTGTTGGCACCGGGAGGTTCCGACTACCCCGGATCCCCGTGGCATGCACCCGAAGGAGGAATCGTGACGGCGGTGTGAGGGGCACCGTCGTCGATTGGTCCCCGATGGCGCCCTTGAGGTGGACCCCGTGACGGGCCGCCGTGCTTTCTAGCGTCGTGGGCATGAACGCCACCACCACGCGCGGAGCCCTGCTCGCCGCGCTCGCCTGTGTCCTCGTCGGAGGCTCCTTCACCGCCAACAGCCTGCTCGGTGACTACCCGTACGCGGGCGGGCAGTTCCTGCGCTACGGCCTGGCCTTCCTCCTGCTCGTCCCGCTCGCCGGCCCCGGCGCGACGACCCGGCTGCGCATGCTCGGGGCCGGTCAGTGGCTGCGCCTCGCGCTCCTCGCGGCCGTCGGCATGGTCGGCTTCAACCTGGCCGTCCTCGCCGCGGAACGCACGGCGGAACCGGCGGTCCCCGGCGTCTTCGTGGGCTGTGCGCCCGTGGTGGTCGCCGTCCTCGTTCCCCTCCTGGACGGACGCCGGCCGCAGCGCGTCGTGCTGTACGGGGCGTTGTTCGTGGCCGTGGGTGCCTTCACGGTGCAGGGCTGGGGGCGCACCGACGGCGCGGGCATCGCCTTCTCCGTGTGCGCCCTGGTCGGCGAGGTCGGATTCGCCGTCCTCGCCGTGCCCGTACTGCGTCCCCTGGGCCCGCGGCTGCTGTCCACCGTGGTGTGCGGCATCGCGGCGGCCGAGTCGGCGGTGGTGGGTCTCCTGGCCGACGGTGCCGGATGGCTGCGGCGGCCGGACGCGGTCGAGACCGGTGCGCTGCTGTGGCAGGCGGCGGTGGTCACCGTCGTCGGGTTCGTGTGCTGGTACATGGGCATGCAGCGGATCGGGGCCGAGCGCGCCACCCTGTTCTCCGGCCTGATCCCGGTCGCCGCGGCGTTCACGGCACCGCTCGTCGGCACGGGCTCCTACGGCGCCGCGCAGGCCGTGGGCAGCGCGCTGGTCTGCGCCGGGGTCGCGGTGGGGTCGGGCGCCGCGTCGCTGCGGTTCGCGCGCCGGGGCCGTGTCCCGGAGGCGCGTCAGCGGGCCTCGGAGCGCTCCTTGGAGAACCGGTAGAGGTCCTTCGAGGTGGTGATGAGTTCCCGCTGCTCCTGCCGGGAGCCGACCATGGGCTGCGAGCCGTTCAGCGGCACCTGGGCGCTCTCCGGCAGGAACCTCACGGTCACCAGGCCGATGGCACCGGCGACCATCAGGTAGTAGGCGGGCATCAAGTCGTTGCCGGTGACGCTCACCAGCGCCTCGGTGAGCAGCGGCGTGGTGCCGCCGAAGGCCGCGACGGCGAAGTTGAAGCCGATGCCCATGGCCGCGTAGCGCACCGCGGTCGGGAACAGCGCCGGCAGCGTGGCGGCACTCGGCGCGGCGAAGCAGGCCAGCAGGGTGGCGAGGAGCAGCACCCCGGCGACCGGCGCCCAGGTGCCGTCCGCCTTCAGCAGCAGGAAGGCGGGAACGGCGAGGACGATCATCGCGACGGCGCCGACGGCGTACAGCGGGCGGCGGCCGACGTGGTCGCTGAGCCGCCCGAGGAAGGTGATCAGCAGCACGATCCACACCATGCCGATCAGCACCAGCACGTCGGCGAAGCCGCTGGAGCGGCCGAGGGTCTCCGTCTGGTACGTGGGCAGGTAGCCGGTGACCATGTAGTTGGTGACGTTGTAGAGCAGCACCAGGCCCATGCAGATCAGCAGCGGACGCCAGTGCTTCCTGATGATGGTCTTGAACTCGCTGCCCACCGACTTCTGGGCCAGGCTCTTCTCGTGCTCGTCGAGCTGCTGCTGGAAGGCGGGGGACTCCTCCAGCTTGAGCCGCATGTACAGGCCGATGAGGCCCAGCGGACCGGCGATCAGGAACGGGACGCGCCAGCCCCAGTCGAGCATCTGGCCGTCGGTCAGCACCAGGTGCAGCACGGTGACCAGCGCGGAGCCGAGGGCGTAGCCGACGAAGGTGCCGAAGTCGAGCCAGCTGGAGAGGAACCCGCGCCGCCGGTCGGGTGAGTACTCGGCGACGAAGGTGGTGGCGCCGCCGTACTCGCCGCCGGTGGAGAAGCCCTGGAGCATGCGGGCGAGCAGCAGCAGGACCGGGGCGGCGATGCCGATGCTGGCGTAGCTCGGGATGAGTCCGATGGAGAAGGTGCCGACCGCCATCAGGATCATGGTGGTGGCGAGCACCTTCTGCCGGCCGACGCGGTCCCCCAGCGGGCCGAAGACGAGGCCGCCGAGCGGGCGCACGACGAAGGCCGCGGCGAAGGTGGCGAAGGAGGAGATGACCTGGGCGGTCGGGGAGGCGCCGGGGAAGAACACCTTGCCGATGGTGGCGGCCAGGTAGCTGTAGACGCCGAAGTCGAACCACTCCATGCAGTTGCCGAGCGCCGAGGCCCCGACCGCGCGCTTGAGCAGCGGTCCCTCGACGACCTGGACGTCGTCCTCGTGGAAGGCGCCCTTGTTGCGGCGGAGCCGGCGGGTCAGCTCCTCGCGCACCTGCCGCGGCAGGTGCGCGACCGTACTCGGCACCTTCACCCGGCCGAGGGGGCCGGACCCGCCGTCAGGCTTCGCGTTCACCACGCTGCCGCCTTTCTGTCGCTTCACCACGTTTCGACTGAGCAATTCTGTGCCGCAATGATCGTCCGGCGCATGCCGGAGCCGCTGCCCGGGTTCACGTGGGATCGCACGCGGGGGCCCGGGGGGGGGGGGGGGGGGGCGCCCGCGTACGCCACCACGCGCCCCCGACCGCACCCGACCCCCCCCACAGCCCGAGAGAGAAGTAGCTCCCTAGAGCGCGCGAGCGGGACAAGGAGCGGC
>NZ_JBVJVN010000039.1:0-40949 GCF_055603605.1 Streptomyces sp. NPDC037271 | reverse complement strand
TGCGGATGCACGCCCTGCGCCTTCGCCCATTCCGTCAGATTCACACTCTGACAACGACACTCACTCATACATGGTCACGCTCACCTACTCGACTTGGACGCCCAGCAGGTGAAGACCCCTTCGTGCTGCTGCTGAAGGTGGTCAACTCGCAGGCGTACGGCCCCGATGCCGTCGAACTCGTCGGGGACGTGACGCGGGCGGCGACCAGCCCCCTGCGGGCACCGGCGCCGGCATCCCGCAACTCCCACCGGGCCTGAGTCCGGTGCGCAGCTGACCTTCCCCTCGTCCGCTGACGGCCCGACGTGGTGTCCGATCCGCCGCGCGAGCAGTGATCTCCGGCTGCACCCTGCGCATGCCTCTGTACGTTCGTGTGTGCCCTGACCACCGCAACGTATCGGCACAATCGGCATGTATGCCTACGACACGCGCCTTCCGGTCATTAGCCCTATTTAAGGTGCTCGGGGAGTCGAAGGTTCATGCTTCCGCGACTTCTCCGTAGAGCTGCGAGAGTTCGGGCACTCCGTCCTCCGCCCACGCGTGGCCTGACGCCACCACGTCGAACTCCCGGCCGGAGGCGAGGCGGACGACGGGCTGCCCGTCGGACCGGATGGACCAGGCGGCGCCGGGCACGGTGCGCACGATCACGGTGCCGAGGTACAGACCGGCGTCGTTCCCGAGCCAGGCGAGGATCTCCTCGTCGCTCCGCCAGCGGGGCAGCATCTGGTCGAGCTGCTCCAGCGAGACCTCGGAGTCGTCGAGCCGGACCCCCTCCCGCAACGCCTGCGAGCGCAGCAGGTCGCAGTCGGCCAGCAGGTCACCGATGCCCTCGGCGTCATGAGCCCGGGGATCTTCGCGCCGCTTGCCCAGGAAGGGGAAATTCATACCGCCAGACTGTCATTCGTACCGCCATGTGCACCACAGGGCACGCAGGAGCGAGGAGCAACGAGGGGCGAGGAGGGGCGAACGGAAATCCGGAGGGGCGCTGGAGCGGCACGGGAGACCCGGGCGGGGCGACAGCCCGGGCAGGGCGACAGCCCGGGCAGGGCGACAGCCCGGGCAGGGTGCCTACACGTCCAGGTCCACCACGACCGGCGCGTGGTCCGATGCGCCCTTGCCCTTGCGCTCCTCACGGTCGACGTAGGAGTCGGTGACCGCCTTGGCGAAGGGCTCGTTGCCGTACACCAGGTCGATGCGCATGCCGCGGTTCTTGGGGAAGCAGAGCTGGCGGTAGTCCCAGTAGGTGAAGGGGTGGTCGTACTTCAGCGGGCGCGGGACCACGTCGGACAGGCCGGCGCCGCGCAGGGAGGCGAGGGCGGCGCGCTCGGCGGGGGTGACGTGGGTGGAGCCTTCGAAGGCGGCGGGGTCGTGGACGTCGTCGTCCGTCGGGGCGACGTTGTAGTCGCCCAGGATCGCGAAGGGGCGGCTGCCGGCCGCGTCGCCCTCGACGGCCGCGCGCAGCGCCTCGAACCACTGGAGCTTGTAGGCGTAGTGCGGGTGCTCCACCTCGCGGCCGTTGGGCACGTACACCGACCAGACGCGGACGGGGCCGCAGGTGGCGGAGATCGCGCGGGGCTCCTGGACGCCGTCGTAGCCGGGGTCGCCGGGCAGGCCCTTGACCACGTCGTCGAGGCCGACGCGGGAGAGCACCGCCACGCCGTTCCACCGGCCGGTGGCGTGCACCGCCGCCTCGTAGCCCTTCTCGCGCAGCTCGTCGAAGGGGAACTGCTCCTCGGCGACCTTGGCCTCCTGGAGGCAGAGCACGTCGGTGCCGCTGCTCTCCAGCCAGGCGAGCAGCCTCGGCAGGCGGGCGGTGATCGAGTTCACGTTCCAGGTCGCGATGCGCATGTCCCACAACCTACCCGGCGGCACTGACAACCCGGCCCCGGTCCCCGTCTCGCCGGGGCGCCGGGGCGCGCGTCACACCCGGGCGGAGTCCCCGGGGCTCAGGCGCAGGTGCTCCGAGCCTCCCAGCTGCCCGATCTGGCGGTCGTAGATCGGGCGGGCGAGGTCGGTGAGCAGGGCGTCGTGGATGTCGTAGGCGCGCTGCGGCTTCACCTCACGGACGTAGTCGATGACCTCGGAGATCTTGTTCCACGGCGCCATGACGGGGAGCATCAGCGTCTCGACCGGGTGGCCGGGGACGGTGAGGGCGTCGCCGGGGTGGAAGATCTTGCCGCCGTCGACGAGGAAGCCGACGTTGGTGACGCGCGGGATGTCCGGGTGGATCACCGCGTGCAGCTCGCCGTGAACCTGCACGTCGAAGCCGGCGGCGGTGAAGGTGTCGCCGTGGCCGACGGTGTGCACGCGGCCCGGGAACGCCGCCGAGATCTTCTCCGCGACGGACTTCAGCGTCCAGATCTCGGCGGTCGGGTTGTTCTCCATGGCGGCGCGCAGCCGCAGCTCGTCGAAGTGGTCGGGGTGCTCGTGGGTGACGAGGATCGCGTCCGCGCCGAGGGCGGCGTCCTCCTCGCTGAATCCACCGGGGTCCAGGACGAGCGTCCGCCCGTCCTTCTCCAGGCGGACGCAGGCGTGCGACTTCTTGGTGAGCTTCATGACTCCATCCTGCCGCCGCACACCGGTCCCCGGCTCGGCGGGCATCACTCCGGCGGCGTGGTCTCCTCGCGGATGACCTGCTGCGCCACCCGGAAGGCGCCGTTCGCGGCCGGTACGCCGCAGTAGACGGCCGCCTGGAGCAGTACTTCCTTGATCTCGGCCGGGGTGAGGCCGTTGCGCAGGGCGGCCCGGAGGTGGGGCGCGAGTTCGTCCAGGTGGCCGCCGGCGACGAGGGCGGTGAGGGTGACGCAGCTGCGGGTGCGCCGGTCCAGGCCCGGCCGGTCCCAGACCTCGCCCCACGCGTACCGGGTGAGGAACTCCTGGAAGTCCCCCGAGAACTCGTCCGCCTGCGCCAGCGCCTGGTCGACGTGCGCGTCGCCGAGCACTTCGCGGCGCACCTTGAGCCCCGCCTCGTACGGGTCGGGCCGCCCCTGCCCGGGCACCTGCGGAGGTACGGCGGGCGGGGCGATCTCCGCGATGGGCGACGCGGCCTGCGGCGGGGCCAGGGCAGGCTGGACGGGGGCGGTGGAAGCCGCGGGCGCCGCGGAGAGCGCCGGTGCGACGGCGTGGGCGGTCGGGACGGCGATCTGACCGGTGGACGTGTCGTGGGCGGTCTGCCAGGCGGTGGTGAAGTGCCGCACCAGCAGGTCGGTGACGGCCGCGGGCTGCTCGACCGGGACCAGGTGGGAGGCGCCGGGGACGACGGCCAGGCGTGCGTCGGGGATGCCGGCGACCAGGGTGCGGGCCTCGGCGGGGCCGGTGACCTGGTCGTCGGAGCCGACGAGGACCAGGGTCGGGGCGCCCACGCGGCCGAGTTCGCCTCGTACGTCGAACGCGGCGAGCGCCTCACAGGCGGCGATGTAGCAGCCGGGGTCGGTGGTCCGCACCATCTGCACGGCCCACTCGGTGATGGCGGGCTGGGCGGCGGCGAACCCTCCGGTGAACCACCTCTCCGGCGCGCTGCGGGCGATGGGGTCCAGGCCGTTGGTGCGGACGATCACGCCACGCTGACGGAACTCGTCGGCCGTACCGAAGCGCGGCGAGGCGGCGATCAGCGCGAGGGAGGCGAGGCGTTCGGGGTGGCGAAGGGCCAGTTCGATGCCGACGGCGCCACCGAAAGCGCAGCCCGCGTAGCCGAAGCGCTGCACGCCGAGTCCGTCGAGCGTGGCCAGCAGGCGTGTGGTGAGCTCGGTGACGGAACCCGCCGGGTGGGCGGGGGCGCCCCCGTGTCCGGGCAGGTCGAAACGGAAGACCCGCCACTGCTGAGCCAGCTCGGGCACCTGCCGGTCCCACATGTGCCATGTGGTACCCAGTGAGGGACCCAGGATCAGGACCGGGGCGTCTTCTGGCCCGTCAAAGCGGTATTGCAGGGTGTTCGGTGGTGTCTCACTCACGCCCCAGACCCTCTCACGTCTCACGGACGCCCCTATAACGCGGGGGCGCGGGAAACCGGTCTGACCAGGTTGAAGACCTCGCGGGCCGCGTATCGCTTGAGGCATCGGATGATCTCACGGCGGGTCTTGCCCTCCTGGGTGCGGCGTTCGTAGTACGCCTGGGTGCGGGGGTCGTGGCGCAGGCGGGTGAACACGATGCGGTGCAGGGCAGCGTTCGCCTGACGGTCGCCGCCGTAGTTGAGCCGACGCGTGCGCCGTCGGCCGGAGGAGTACTCGATGGGGCTGACTCCGCAAAGGGCAGCAAAGGACGCCTCAGTGTTCAGGCGCTCGGGATTGTCCCCCATGGTGATCAGGAGAGTGGCGGCACTGTCCGGGCCGATGCCCACCGGTACGAGCAGTTGCGGCGCGTGGCGTTCGACGAGCCGGGTCAGGCGTTGGTTCAGCTCGTTGATCTGTCCGGTGAGCTGCTCGATGCGTTCGGCGAGCATGCGTAACGTCAGGTGGGTGGCCTGGGCCACCGCGTCCTCGTCTCCCCCACCATCGGGTGGGCTGAGGGTCGCACAGGTGCGGAACAACTCGGCATTGCCCAAGCTCGACAACCGTTCCCGCAGGGCGGGGTCGGCGATGACCAGGACGGCCTTGAGCTGGTTGATCGCCTGAGTGCGGGCCTTGACCGCGGAGTCCTTGGCGAGCTTGAAGATCCGGGCGCTGTGCACCGGACCGTCGCCGGACTTGGCCCGAGCCCGGGCACGGCCACTGAGCACGGCCCGCGCTGCGGCCTGCGCGTCGAGTGAATCCGACTTGCCGAGCAGACGGCGGGCCGACCGGTCGGGCCGGTTCACTTCGAACACCTGGATCTGCTGGGCCAGCAGGTAACGGGACAGACCCGCACCGAAGGTGCCGGTGCCCTCCACGCCGGCTCGGCGCACCGTCCCCCGCTTGCGGGCCCACACGAGCAGTTGTCGGTAACCGGCCGCCGTCGCCGGAAAGGACTCGGTGCCCAGGATCTTCCCGAGCGGGGAGATCACGGCGGCGACGTGAACCTTGCCATGCGTGTCCACGCCCAGGACGACCTCGCGCCGGACGGGCGGATCCGTGCTTGAGGAGGTGCTGCGCTGTCGGGTCGTCATGATGGTTCGCCTCCCACGTGGTGACGTGATGGGTGGATGGCACCGGCCCGCTCGGGCGGTCTGAACCGTGATGGCGCCTGGAACTCGGCAAGGCCCCTATAGGGACACGCCCTGTGGCTCGGTAGCAGGCAGCATCCCGCAACGGCAGTCGACAGGTCCGTGACTGGACACTTCGGTCAAAGATCTCACGAGTCAGACCTCCGTCCGGAACGGCATCGCGCAACCGTCCCATCGTTCCCGGCGCACCGGCACGTCCCGACCACAGCCGGATGGCTTCGCCCGAACCAGTGCCCAACCTGGCCGGAGAAGGCTGAGAATGAGTTGACTCCTCGCCCACTCGCGACCGGCAATGACAGACAGCCGCCTGGCCCGCCTTACGGTTGTCCTTCATCGACCATCACACGAACGGCTTCGAGTCCTCTTTCTAGTACACGGGGCAGGGGCTGGTGGCAGGTGGAGCAGATGCCGGTCCAGCACCTCAGGAAGCCCTGGAGGCCGTCGAGGATCTGGTAGAGAGTGAGCCCGGTGTGGGTGCTTTTGGGGCCAGCCGCTATTCGGTGAGAAATGCGCGGGCGACGGTCACGAGGGTGACGTGGCGGTGCCGGCCAAGCCAGGACCGGCCTTCGAAGTGGTCCAGCCCCAGGCCGTGCTTGAGCTCGCGGTAGTCGTGCTCGATGCGCCAGCGGACCTTGGCCAGTCGAACCAGGTCGGTGATCGGAGTGTCGGCCGGCAGGCTGGACAGCCAGTATTCGGTGGGCGCCTCGGCGCCTTCGGGCCACTCGATCAGCAGCCAGCAGTCGGGCAGCACCCCGTCCCACCAGCCCTGTTCGGCCGAGGCGGCAGCCCGGATCGGCCGCTCGACGGCTTTGCCGGCCGGGCGGACGCCCACGACGGCGAAGCGGGAACGTAACTCTCCTCGCGGGCCCTGCCGCCAGGTGAGGGAGGTTAAACGCTGCCTGTCCGAGATCGGCGGCAAGGGCTGCCACCGAGGGAGCCCGGTGACGGTAGCGGGGCTGAGGCCGGCCGCCAACAGGACCCTTGCGGTCCGGAGCCACGGACTGGACGTCGAACGGGTGGGCACTCACGTCCGCACGGACGGCCGACACAGATCAGCCGTGATGGGGCACACGCTGAAGCTGTACAGCATCAATTCCACGGAAATCCGCGCCGATGGACCGAAGGGCTCCGGCGGTGTGACATCGGCACAATGTTCCGGTTCAAGGGAC
Organism: Streptomyces sp. NPDC037271; assembly: GCF_055603605.1. Taxonomy (NCBI): domain Bacteria; kingdom Bacillati; phylum Actinomycetota; class Actinomycetes; order Kitasatosporales; family Streptomycetaceae; genus Streptomyces; species Streptomyces sp. NPDC037271. Next base: position 34,646 of record NZ_JBVJVN010000039.1, on the reverse strand, counting down.
TGGAGTACCAGCGGCTGATCAACGCGGGCCTGACCGAAGGGCTCGTTCCGCGTGCGGGCGTGAGTCGGCTGCTGATCGCGAAGCCACGTGCTACCAGCACAAGGTGCAGCGGGCCAGATCCCTGCTCTTCGTGGCCACGATCCTTCGAGCGCCTGAAGACCGTTCTGGAACCCGTCGGTGCCGCAGCCCTGGCCGCCCTCGTGTCCGGCCGCCTGGACCACCGCTCGCGCCGGGTGGGCGTCATCACTGCGGGCGACAACGTGAACACAGATCGCTCGGCGCGTCTGCTCGGCGGCTGATCCGCCGGTCAGTCCTGCCGGCCGAGAACCGCCTCGCCGAGGTGGGTCAGGCGATGCAGGGTCAGGTTGTCCCGGCGTTCGGCCGCGATCAGCCCGGACCTACGCAGCACACCAAGGTGGCGGCTGACAGAGGGGTGGGAGAGGTCGAGCCGACGTGATATGTCACCGATGGCCACGGGTGACCGCAAGGATTCGAGTACGTTCGCGCGTGTCTGCCCGAGTAACTCGCTCAACGCGGCAGCACGGTCGTCCTCCTGCTGCTGCCAGAGTCCGGCCGCGGCGTCGGTTGGAGGCGAGACGTTGTAGACAAGGACGGGCGCGCCCTGTCCGCCCGTCTCCGCATCGACGACCATCGGCTCGGGCGCGAACAGTGACGGGGCGATGACCAAACCTTCGCCGAGAAGGTCGGTCTTCAGTCCTTCCTGATTGTTGTCCACACGAAGGACCGGCGCACTCCAACTCACCGAAGGGTGAAGGTTGTTCAGGACGTTCTTCACGCCGCCGGACAGAACGGCCCGCCCTCTGGCCTCGCGTTCCAGTTCCAGGTAGTTCCGGATGCGCCCCCAGAACGGCTTCACCGCGACCGAGCTGAAGCGGCGCGCGTCGATGTGGAGGGCCGCCCGCGGTTCCCGCGGCGAGCCGCTGCCCGGCGCACCGGAAACACCGGGCCTCCGCAGTCTGCGCCGCACCTTCATGCGCCATTCCGCGAACTCGTCCGGACGGGCGTCCACGTACCTCAGTTCGGCGAACCGGGATTCGAGGTCCGGTCCGAGTGAACCGACGAAGCGGATGCTGGTGAGATCCTCCACCGTGAGATGCAGGCGGACCAAGGCGATGTCTCCTCAACTCGACTCTTGCGCTGCTTGCACTTCGGCGGCACCGGCCAAGGGCCGGACGCGGACTTGACGTCCGCACGCGTCGGGCGGCCGGGGCCTGGTTCAGGGCAGCGTGGGGCGGGACCGGCCACGCCGGACAGAGGGGTCGAGGGGTCCGCCCGCACCGAAGCCGGGAAGCCGCGCCCGGTCCACGTGGACCGTATCCGCGGCGAACTCGCCAGGCTCTGATGTGGCCGCCATTCCGTGATCCCCCTGTCAGCCGGTGTGGCGTTGATGCGTCGACGCGACCGTACGCATGCCCTCGGCGGGCCGCCCCACGCTCCGTGGTCAACGGAGTCGGTGCACGAAGCAATGGACACCCGGCACAGGGGCCGCCGCAAGCACTCGGGACCGTACTCAGCGGATGACAGAGTGTCAACTAATCCGCTGGGGCCCCGGTTTACTGACCCTTACCTGGTCACCGCTGTGCGCGGCCCCCTACACGCCCGTCACTTCCGACGCTTGTCGAGTTTGAGCCAAAGGCCCTCGAAAAGCCGGACGACTGCTTCCAAGGCAGCGGCCAGCCGCCTAAGTTAAGGGCCATGTTCTGTCCGCTGGACATGGAGAACAATCGTGCGCGGGAGTTGGAGACTTGGTCAGTAGCAACAGCGGTGACAGCGGCCAGGCGGACTCGTCACCTTTGGCTCGGCGACTCGAAGACATCGTCAACGCGTACTACCGGGGCAACCGTCCTCCCTACAGCAAGATCGCTGAGGAGATCCGCAAGAGCACCGGGCGCCACTTCTCGGCCACCTACCTGTGGGAACTGGCGACCGGCCGAAAGCGGAACGTGACACGCGAGCATCTCCGCACCCTCGCAGAGCATTTCGGCGTCACCCCGGACTACTTCACCGACGAGGAGGTGTCCGAGAAGGTGAGGCGCCAGATGGAGTTCGCCGTCGCTCTGGCGAACAACAAGGTGCGTACGCTGGCCTTTCGGGCCGATGGGCTGTCCGAAGCGGGCCTCGACGCCCTGCTCGCCCTCGTGAACGCGATGTCCGATGACTCCCAGTCACGGGAACGTCCACACCGCGCCGACCAATAGGACTCATGCGAGAAATCGGGGTAGCAACGACAAGTGAGACCACGAGGGTCACGCCCGCTCACGCAGGCGCCCAAGCGGCTTTCAGCCTTTCCGTCGCCCTGGTCGGGGGGTGACGGAGGATGAGGAAATCAAGCGAGTACGCCGAGTTGCAGCGCCGGTGTGCAGCGATCCTGCGCGATCTCGGAGTGCACCGGTCACTGTCTCTGGACGCGATCCGTGAACGGGTGGAGGAGCTGAGAGAGCGTCCGCTCGTTCTCAAAGAACTTCCCGAACAGGCGGCGGTCGCCGGAGCCTGCGGTCTGTGGCTGGGTACGGAAGATGCCGACTACGTCTTCTACGAGGCCCGCACCGCGCCCCTTCACCGGGAGCACATCATCCTGCACGAGATCGGCCATGTGCTGTGTGACCACCATCGAGGCGTGACCGGACACGGCGAGGAACTGACGGGACGGCTTCTCAGCGACCTGACACCTCATCTTGTCAAGCGGCTGATGGCACGCACCAGTTACACGACAGCCGAGGAGCAGGAAGCAGAGATGATCGCCAGCCTGATACAGAGCGCCGGCACGAGCAGGCGCGCAACCGGACCGCTCGGACGGATCGGCGCGTTCCTCGGAGTGACGGTCGATGTCGACAAGTGAGCTGGCGTCCCAGGTCGGGGTCGGCAGCGTCTTCGCCCTGTGGTTCGCGCTGGTCTGTCGGGCCCGGCCGGCCTTGCGTCAGCCGCACCAACGGGGGCTGTGGCTCACCGTGCTGGCCGCCACCATCGCGATCACGCTGTTCCAGCCCCGGATCGTCGCGGGGCTCATGAACGCCGGCGTGGACCTTCACACGGTCACTCTGACCCGCAACCTGATCGGCGTCCTGAGCGCCGGATTGGTCCTCGTCTCCATGGTCGACACCGCCCACGCTCGTCACCTTCGACGTTCCGTAACGGTCGCCCTGGCGGTGCCCATCGGAACACTGCTGATCCTCGACCTGCTGCAGTTGGGCCGGCCGGGCGACGGGATCATGTCCGTACAAGGACCGGCCGACCCGGCTGTCGCCTACTGGCTCATCCTGATCGTCGCACATCTGATCGGTGACGCCGTTGCCCTCGTGGTCTGCTGGGCGTTCAGCCTGCGTTCGCCGGACCGCGACCTCGTCTGGTCGCTGCGGCTGTTCGCGGTGGGAAGCGTCTTCGCCATCGCCTTCTGGTCCGGTTACCTCTGGCTCCTCTACGACGGCACTGCCGCCATGCTCCCCTATCTGTCACTGGTCATCGGCGTCCACGGCTTCATCCGGGCTGCGTCCCTGCTGGTCCCCATGGTGACTGCTGTCGTTCGGTCGTGGACCGCTCTGCGGGTCACCTGGTGTCTGTGGCCGCTGTGGCGCGACCTCATCCAAGCGGTGCCCCACGTGGCACTCGCCAGCCCGCAGCGAACCCGGTTCCGGGAGGTGCTGCTGCCGCGTTCGCCGTTGGCGCTACAGGCGCACCGGCAGACCATCGAGACGTACGACGCGCTCCTCGATCTCCAGCAATACGTCCGGCCTGGCTCTTACGAGGAGGCGCGCCGGTACGCCCGGCGGACAGGGGTACGGGACGACCGGCTCGCCACTGCCGCACTCGCCGGAGTACTCGACCAGGCCCGGCGCGCCAAGCTCGCGGGCGCCCCGCCGTCCGGCTCCGGCCCTCTGCCCGGCGTGGTGCACGGCAGTCCGGAGACACTGCTCGGGATCGCCCGGATGTGGCCGCCCATGGCGGACGCGCTGCCCGTTCACGGCCAGCCCGCTCCGGCCCGGCGGCCCTGATCCGCCGCGCACGACGGGTCCGGAGCCGGCCGCCGCGGTCGGGCGGTGGCGGTCATGGTGTGTCGGGGACCTCGCTGCCGCGTGGCGCGACGTGGAAGTCGAAAGCCAGCGTCCCGGGGTCCAGGGCCGTCGCCCCGCCGTCAACGGTGAGAACGGCACCGTTCACGTACGACGCCGCCGGCGACAACAGCCAGGCTACGGCCTCGGCGATCTCACGCGGCTCACCCGGTCGCCCCAGTGGCAGCAGCCTGGTCACTTCCTTGTAGGCGGCCCGAGTGCCACCTCCCCCCAAGTCCGCTTCCTCAGCGAAGCGCGTCATGCGACGGTCGGCCATCTCGCTGCGCACCCAGCTCGGGCACACGATGTTGGCTCGTACTCCCTGACGCCCGTAGTCGACGGCGACCGAACGGCACAGCTGGAGCAGGGCCGCCTTGGACGTGGCGTATGGAACGTTGCTCGTGCCGTTACGCAGGGCGGAGACCGAAGCAACGGCGACCACCGCTCCGCTCGACTCCAGCAAGTGCGGGATCGCCGCGCGCAGGAGCAGCAGAGGGCCGGTGACATTGGTACGCATCACCACCTCCCAGTCGTCCAGCGACAGATCGCCGACGGCACCGCCCCGGCCGATGCCCGCGTTGAGTACCACCCCGTCGATCCGTCCGTGGGCGGCCAGCGCCGCTCGGACGAGGCCGTCGGCGGCCTCCGGATCACCGACGTCCGACGGATGTGCGAGTACGCCGATCTCCCGTTCCAGGCGCCGCAACGGCTCGCTCCGCCGACCGGAGACAACCACCTGGTGCCCCCCTTCGCGGAGCAGCCGGGCGGTGGCCTCTCCAATACCCGAACCTCCACCGGTCACGATGACAACTCGCTCGTCAACCACTGCCTTCCTGGCTCCTTTCGGATCGCATGACACGTTTGAGACTAGGCCCCGGTGATTCTTCACTGGCAACTTCGCGCCAGGCTGGCCCTCCGGGCCCCTGCGGTCGGGCCGCTGCGGGGGCCGTCACGCCGCCGCCTCGGTGATGGCAGTAGGGAAAACCCGCCCCCGCACTCTCCTGTCAGGTCTACTGCCTCAACCCTGTCCCCCTGCTGCACTGGGTCGACCTGCTCCCGAGCCTCGACGAGGTCTGACCGACATGTCCCAGTTCACCGATATCCGCCTTCCCGTCGTCCAGTTGGTCAGGGTCTCCGTCGACCACCGCGGAGACACCGGCCACGGGCCTGCCCTCAGCGAGGCCAGTGTGGGCTTCCCGGAGCGAATCCTGACCACGGTCGTGGGGTCCTCCGGCGCGGGCAAGAGCACCCTCCTGCGGTGCGCTTCGGGGGTGGAGCGACCGAGCCGGGGCAGGATCTTCCAAGGCTCACGGGCACTGGAGGCCATGGACGAGCGGGAACTCATGGAGCTGCGCGGGCGTTACGTCCCGCATCCGCCCTTGCTGCCTCCGGCGCTCACCACGTACGAGTACGTGGACCGGAGGGTGCGAGTCACCACCGACCGTACGGCCCGGCGGGCCGCCGTGCTGGAAGCGCTGCGCCACGTGGGCCTGGAGAAGGAGGCCGACCGCAACCTCGCCGGTCTCTCCCCAGAGCAACGGGTACGGGTGGCCATGGCCGGAGCTCTGCCTGCCGGACCACGAATCCTGTTCGTCGACGAACCGACGGACTCGCTCGACGGAGCCGGTGGTCAGCGGATCATGGGTGTGCTGCGCGCCTTGGTGGAGAAGGCCGGACGCACCGTCGTCGTGACTACCCGCGACCCGGTGGTGGCCGCCTGCGCGGACCGCGTGATCTTCCTCGTCGGCGGCCGTGTCGTCGGCAAGATCGACTGTCCGACGGCCGACGAGGTCGCCGCCGAACTCGTACGGCAGCAGCCCTGACAGCAAGCTCAGTCCAACCCGTACGGAGTCCGGCACCCAGGGTGCGCTTCGAGGCGTCAGGCTCATGATGGTGGGGAAAACCCGACCTCCAGGTCTCGACTTGGCTGTCATGACCTGGGGCAACGCCCCCGGTGCAATGGACGGGTGCTGAAACGAGGCGTTCAACTCCGACCGTATACAAACAAGTTGCTGTCCGCGGGTTGGCTTGTGGCTGCCGTGTGGGCCGCCGTCTTCCCGTTGATCACAGCGCCTGAACCGCACCGGCTATGGGGCGCGAGCGCGTGCGTGGGGTATCTCTGCGCGGCGGTCGCCGCGTTGTCAGCGCGCCCCTACGGCCGGTCCGTCTCGGTCGGGTGCGCCGTCGGCGGTGCCGTCGTCGTGCCGCTCGCTCTGCTGCTCCTGACCGGCGCAGCACAGAGCGAAGTCGGCGTGGTCGAGCGCTCTGGTCTGCTGACACTGCATCAAGCGACGCCCTACCTGGCCGATCCCCGGTCAGTGGCTGAGGTCACCCCGTACCTGCCGGGGATGGCGGTGTTCGGTTTGCCGCGTGCGGTGCTCGGCGACAGCGGCCCGTCGGCGGCACTGTTGGGTGACGCCCGGCTCTGGTGTGCCGCGGCCTTCCTGGGCTGTTTCTGGGCGGCTCGCCGGGCGAGCCGTCTTCCGGCCGGCAGCTCGCCAGCGTCCGGCGGGGGCGGGCTGAGCCGCCACGCCATCGGCGCTTTCGTCGCCTCACCGGTCGTCGCGCTCCCGCTCTGCGTCAGTGGTGTGGACCTGCCGTTGACCGGGCTGCTGTTCCTGGCCCTGGCGTACGCGGCACGCCGCCGACCGGTGGCCGCCGGCCTGGCTCTCGCAGCCGCCTGCTCCCTCAAGTGGACGGCATGGCCGGCAATCGCGGTGGCCGTCTCGTTGCTCGCTCACCGGGGCGGCAGCCGGGAGGCTGTGCGCGGGGCGGCCGTTGCGGTGGTGGGCACCGCCCTGCTCGTTCTGCCGAGCGCGCTGCTGGCGCCCGGGCCTCTGATGCAGCAGGTCTTCGCGTTCCCGACCGGGCGTGGGCCGTGGGAGACTCCTGCTGCCAGCCCGCTGCCGGGCCGACTGCTCGCCGACCTCGGCCCAGCCGGCTGGTACGCGGCGGTCGGGCTGCTGCTGGTGGGCGGGCTGGCGGTCGCCGCTTCCCTCCTGCTCCGGCCGCCGGGCGGACTGGTGCCGGCAGCCGACCGGCTCGCCGTCGGCCTGTGTGTGGCGTTTCTCCTCGCGCCGGCCGGCCGCTTTGGGTACCTCGCGCTCCCCGCCGCCTTGGCCGTGCTGGCCCGGATGGCGGCCGGCACCCGTCGAGCGGATCCCGTGCATGGCCGCGTTGTCCGGTGCGTACGGCTCCCGCTCCCGCGCCCGCTCCCTGTTCCAGCGGCATGGAGTGTCCGGTGAAGGGCCGTCGTATCGCGGCGGTGGCCGCTGCCCTGCGGTGGAGTGCCCACCGGTTCCCCTTCGTGGAGGACGAGGTGGCAAGCCTGCGGGCGTTCGTGCCGTCGGGCTCGGTGTGCGTGGACGCGGGCGCCGAGTACGGGCTGTACACCTGGGTGTTGGCCGCCCTGGCCGGGCCGTCCGGCCGGGTGCACAGCGTCGAGCCGCTCCCCGGCCCCTATCGCTGGCTGCGGAATACCGCGCGACTGCTGGGAGCCCGAAATGTGACCGTGCACCGGGCGGCCCTCGGCGCATGGTGCGGACGCGGAAAGCTCAGTGTGCCGGTACGGCGAGGGCTGCCGGTACACGGACGGGCCTACCTCACCGACGGCGCGAACGGGCCGGGTCCCAATGCCGAGTTCCGCGACTCCCGCACCGTCGTGACCCCCGTCCGCACCCTCGACCAGCTGGTCCGCGAGGTCGGCATACAGCGGCTGGCGTTCGTCAAGGCCGACGTCGAGGGTGCCGAGCTCGGGCTCCTTCAAGGCGGTTCGGCCACTCTGCGCAGACACCGTCCCACGCTGTTACTGGAGATCGAGCGGCGTCACCTGGCGAAGTACGGAGCCGAACCGGCCGACGTGCTGCGACACCTACGGGGCATCGGCTACCAGGCCCACCGTCGGAGCCACGGCCGCTGGGTGCCCGTCGCCCGCGTCACGGACGACCGCCGCAACTACCTCTTCACCGCCTGACACCCAATCACCCTCCGTCCCGAAGGCAGCGTTCTCCATGGGCACCACTTTGATCGTCACCAACGACTTCCCGCCCCGCCAGGGCGGCATCGAAACCTTCGTCCACGCCATGGCGATCCGCGTCCCCGGACATGACGTGGTCGTCCACACGTCCAGCGAACCCGGCGCCGCCGCGTTCGACGCCAGGCTGCCGTTCCCGGTCGTCCGGGACCCGGCCCGCACACTGCTGCCCACCCCGACGGTGACCCGGCGCACGCTGGAGATCGCCCGCCGGCACGGCTGCGACCGGGTCTGGTTCGGGGCCGCCGCCCCGCTCGCGGCGATGGCACCGGCGCTGCGGCGCGGCGGAATCCGGCGGATCGTCGCCACGACGCACGGTCACGAGATCTGGTGGGCGCGCACCCCGGGCGCCCGTCGGGTGATGCGGCGCATCGGCGACCACGTGGACGCCGTCACCTACCTAGGCGAGTACACCCATCGCCGCATCGCGCCGGCGCTGGGGCCGCGGGCCGAACTGGTGCGACTGGTCCCGGGTGTGGACCCGACGGCGTTCCTGCCCAAGCCGGACCGGGCCCGGCAGGTCAGAGAACGACACGGACTCGCGGGCCGCAAAATCGTGCTGTGCGTCTCACGGCTGGTCCGGCGGAAGGGTCAGGACATGCTGATACGGGCGCTGCCGGCCGTACGGCGGACCGTGCCTGAGGCCGTACTCGTCATCGTAGGCGGCGGGCCTGACGAGGAGCGGCTGCACAGGCTGGCGCGCCGCCACGCCGACGGTCACGTGGTGTTCACGGGCGGGTTGGACCACGCCTCGACTGCTCCCTACTACGCGGCGGCCGACGTCTTCGCCATGCCATGCCGGACCCGGAAGGCCGGACTGGAGGCGGAGGGCCTGGGCATCGTGTTCCTGGAGGCGGCCGCCGGCGGCCTGCCTGTGATCGCCGGTGACTCGGGCGGTGCGACCGACGCGGTCCTCGACGGGGTGACCGGCGACATCGTAGACGGCACGGACCCAGGAGCCGTGGCCCGGGCTGTGTCGGCGCTCCTGCGCGCACCGGAACGGGCCGCCGCGATGGGCGAGGCCGGCCGCGACTGGGTGGCTTCCCACTGGTCATGGGACACGTCGGCCCGACGCCTGACGCGGCTACTCGGCACCGACGCCGATCTCGCGTCGGTCGTATCCGGCCGGGACGACGGAAAGAGCTGACGGCCTACCCGCGGACCGGGCGGTCTGGTCAGGTTCGCGGGACCTCCCCGCGGAGGTGGGCGAGAACGGCGAGGACGCGCCGATTGCCCTCAGCCGGATCGAGATCCAGCTTCATGAAGATGTTGCTGGAGTGCTTGACCACAGACGCCTCCGTGATGGTGAGCCGTCGGGCAATGGCCTGGTTGTTGAGTCCCTCCGCCATGAGGGCAAGAACCTCACGCTCACGGGGTGTCAGCCGCTGCAACGGCTCCTCAGCGGTCCGCTGCTGGAGCAGTACGCGGACCACTTCCGGGTCGATCACGGTCTGCCCGCCGACGACGCGGTCCAGCGCGTCGAGGAAGTCGGTGACCTCCCCCACCCGGTCCTTCAACAGGTAGCCGAGGCCCCCCTCGACCGGCGAACCCCCCGTGAACAGTTGGGTCGCGTAGGCCGTGGCGACGTACTGAGACAGCACCAAGACCGGCAGGCCGGGGTGCCGCCCGCGCAGCTCGAGTGCTGCCTTCAATCCCTCATCGCGGAAGCCGGGCGGCATCCGCACATCGGTGATGACCACGTCGGGGCGGTCTGCGTCCACGGCACGCGCCAGTTCCGCCGCGTTCCCGGCCGAGGCGGTCACCTCGTGTCCGACCCGGGACAGCAGCTCCACCAGACCAGCGCGCAACAGGACCGAGTCCTCGGCAAGCACTACGCGGAGCACGGCACCTCCACCCGGAGTTGCGTGGGTCCGCCGACGGGGCTGGTCACGATGAGTCTTCCTTTCAGCACGGCCAGTCGGTCCGCCAATCCCTGCAGGCCGGCCCCAGCGACGGGGTCCGCGCCGCCATGGCCGTTGTCGGTGATGAGCAGCACGAGTTTGTCCTCTCGCAGACGGCCGACGACGGTGACCCGGTCGGCGCCACTGTGTTTGGAGGCGTTCGTCAGCGCCTCGGTGACGGTGAAGTACGCCGTCGTCTCGACGGCCGAGGGCAACCGGTCCGGAAGGTCGACATCGACGGTCACCGGGATCGGGTTGCGCAGGGCCAGTTCGGACACGGCCGCCGACAATCCGTGATCCGTGAGGACCTGGGGGTGGATACCGCGCACCAGGGAGCGCAACTGCTCCAGGGCCTGACGGGCCTCGCCTCGGGCTCGGGCGACGAGCGGTGCGGCGCCCGAGTCCTGGTCGCGCAGCTCCAGCTCGGCCAGTCCCAGGGTCATGCTGAGCGCCACGAGCTGCTGCTGGGCACCGTCGTGCAGGTCCCGCTCGATGCGCCGTCGCTCGGCCTCGAACGCGTCGACCAACCGGGCCCGGGAACGCGTGAGTTCGATGACCCGGCTGTTCAAGTCCTCGTCCCGCGCGGACAGCAGAGCCTGTGCGACCCACACCTGGGTGCCGGCGAGCAGTCCGCCCACGTACGCCGAGACGAGCAGCCCGAGCAGGCCGGCGGCGCTTCCCGGCAAGGCGGCGACGGGGTCGGAGACCGTCCGGCCGGGCACCAGCATCACGGTGTCGGGTGCGATCCCCCACACAATGACCGGCGTTGCCGTCAGCAGGACCGACAGGCCGAGCAGGGCGGTGAAACCGATCCCGGTGGCGGTGAAAACGATCCCCAGGGCGAGGGTGTACCCCAGCTCCCGCCAGGTGGCCCGCTCGCGGAGCCGGGTGCGCAACCAGGGCAGGACGCCCGTACCGGGCAGGGAACCGTGCGGGTCGAGGAGCGGTTCTGGTTCGACCAGTCGCAACCGGCGCCGTTCCAGGGCAGCGACGGGAATGCCCAGGACTGCGACCCCCATCAGGATGATGAGCCCGACGCCCACCACGGACAGCCCGATCCCGACGAAGAGGAGGACAGCCAGGAGGAGCAGCACGCCGAAACCCACGACGGTCCCGCTCAGCACGAACGCCCAGCACCGCAGCGGCCAGGCGGAGAGGACGAAACGCAAGGGACGTCTCCGCACGGCCTTCCATACGGCGACGGTCATGGTGCGTGTCCCTCCGGGGCCGTTCACGTGCGGGTCCACCGCCACTCTAACCGCCCGGCGGCCTCCTCCAATGGTAGGGAAAACCCACCCCCCAGGACTCCTTGCAGGCCCACTGACCCGGGCGGTCCGCTCTGCTGGACTGGGAACATGTCACTGCTCACCGACATCCAGCTCCCGGCTATCCAACTGGCAGCCGTCTCCAAGAGCTACCCGGGGCCCGCGGGTCGCATCCCCGTCCTGTGCGAGGTCAGCCTGGGCATTTCACGCCGGGCACTGACCGCCGTGATGGGACCGTCCGGCTCCGGCAAGACGACGCTGCTGAACTGCGCGGCCGGACTGGACAAACCCGACAGCGGCAAGGTCCTGCTCGGGGACACCGACCTCGCTGCCTGCACCGAGCGAGAGCTCACAGTGTTGCGCCGTGGCCGAATCGGCTTTGTCTTCCAGCAGTTCAACCTGCTGCCGATGCTGAGCGCGTATGAGAACGTGGCGCTGCCGCTGCGCCTGCGGCGGCGGTCGGTCAAGCGGGCCCGGGTCATGGAGGCGCTGCGCGAGGTAGGTCTGGCGGACAAGGCCGACCGGCGGCCCGCGCAGCTCTCCGGCGGACAGCAGCAGCGGGTGGCGATCGCACGGACCCTGGTGGCCGAACCGGAGATCGTCTTCGCCGACGAGCCGACCGGCTCCCTGGACCGGAGCAGCGGCCGGCAGGTCATGGACCTGCTGCGCGCCGTGGTGGACCGGGCGGGGCGCACGGTGGTCATGGTGACCCACGATCCTGTGGTGGCGGCGTGTGCGGACCGGGTGGTGTTCCTCTCGGACGGCAAGGTCGTCGGGCGGCTCGACCACCCGACGGCGGACGCCGTCGCCCGCCGACTGAGCGAGTGGGAGCGGTGATGTGGCGGATCTCGCTCCTCTCGGTGCGGCACTACTGGGCCCTGTTCGCTGGTACGTTCGTGGCGCTGACGCTGGGCGTGGCACTCGTCGGGACGTCGGCCTCGGCACTGGCGGCCACCTGGTCGGTACCCACGTCGCCGCAGGCCGGGAACGCATCGGTGACCCTGACCGACGGGACAGGCACGGCACACGTCCTGACCAGCGGTGACGTGGACCTGGGCGGGGTGCAGAGCGTGCTGGCGATGGCAGGCGTGGTGTCCGCGTTCGTCACGGTGTTCGTCGTCGCCGGCACCTGCGCGTTCGGAATCGCCCTGCGCCGCCGCGACATGGGGTTGCTGCGCCTGACAGGCGCGGGCGGGGGGCAGGTGCGCCGGATGGTGCTCGGCGAGTCGCTCGCGGTGGCGGTGCCGGCCGTCCTCACCGGATGCGCGGTCGCCGCCGTGGCCGCTCCCGTCACCGTGGGGGCGCTGAACGGCACGGGCTTGGCACCGGTCGATTTGCGCCCGGGACCGTTGCTCGGACCGCTCTTGTTCGCTGCGGGCAGCGGACTGTCCATGGCCGTCCTGGGAACGCTGGCCGCATCTCGCCGCGCCGCCCGGGTGCGCCCGTCGGAGGCGCTGCGCGAGGCGGACCTGGACGCCAGAACCATGACGGCAGGGCGCTGGGTGACGGGCTTGCTGACGCTGGCGACCGGTGTGGTGATGGTGGTGCTGGCACCCGGCGCCGGGGCCGAGGCGGCGACTCCGCTGGCGCTGTTCGGCACGATGGCGCTGGCCGTGGCCGCCACGCTGCTGGGCCCGGTGTATCTCCCCCCACTTCTGCGGCTGATGGCGCTGCCCTTGCGCTGGGCCGATCCGGTGGCCGGGCGGCTGGCCGCGGAGTCGGTGCGCACGTCGCGGCGGCGCACGGCGTCCCTGGTGGGGCCGGTGCTGGCGATCCTTGCCGTAGTCGGCGCGTTCACGACGGTGCTGTCCACCACCGGAGCGGCGACCGAGGCGGACGACCGGGCGCGCACGATCGCGCAACTCGTTGTGGAGCCCGCTCGGGGCGACACCCTGAGCGCGGACGTCTTGAAGGCGCTGCGGGCCGATCCGAGGGTGGCGGCCGTTTCGGCGCCCGCCGAGCTGGAGGTGGCCATGTCCGGACCACACTCGGTGTGGAAGGAACAGGCGGCGGTCGCGGACCCGGCAACCATGGCCCGTACGCACCGGATCTCCGTGGTGGGCGGATCGCTCGCCCCGCTGCGACCAGGCACGGTCGCCGTGTCACGGGAGTTCGCCGACTGGTACGGGCACCGCGCGGGATCGAAGGTGACCTACGGGGTCTTCGGCGGCCGGCCGGTCCAGGCCCGGGTCGCGGCGGTACTGGAAGGAGGGTCGGCCATGCCGTCGGTGCTCCTGCCGAGCGGTGCGGCGGGCACGGCAGCGGCCCCGTCGCGCGCTTCCGTGCTGCTCGACGGGAAGGCCGTTGACTCGCCGGGGACGGTGGCCGCCGAACTGACCGCGCAGGTGGGCGCCGAACGGGTACGGGTGGTGCCGTCCGCCGAGTGGTTCAGCGAAAAGGCGACCGACCAGGACCGGCTCAACAAGCTGGTACTAGGTGTGCTGACGGTGCCCTCGTCGCTGTACGCGCTGATCGCCGTGGCGGGCACGCTGGTCATGTCGTACAGCAGGCGCGGGGGCGAGATCGCGGGCATGCGGATGCTCGGCGTCAGTGTGGCGCAGGTGCGCCGCATGGCGCTGTGGGAGGCGCTGTCCACCTCCGTTCTGGGCGTACTGGTCGCGGCTGGCGTGGTCGCCGTGGGAGCACGGGCCTACCAGGGAGCACTGGAGGTGTTCGGCGGTGAAGCCCCTCTGAGTGTGGAATGGGGGATGCTGGCGACGCTCACGGCGGCGTGCGTGCTGGTGGGCGTGGTGGTAAGTCTGGCGGCAACAGGACGTTTGCTGCGGCAAGCCGGTGTGAAGATGGTCGCTTCCCGTCAGTAACGGTGTCGGACCGTGGCCACGGGGTGTTCGGCGTAGCGTCGCCGACCGCGCCCCCCTATGCTGATGCCCCCCACACAACTTTTATTGCGTCATCCCTGGGCGGCTACGTGCCCGGCGGCCGGTCGGCACTATCCTAGTAAGCAGGAGTTCCCATGCGCGTCGCGATTGCCGAGGATTCCGCGCTCCTGCGAGCCGGCATGGCGAGGCTTCTGGCGGACGAGGGGATCGAGGTGATCGCTTCACTGAGCGACGCCACAGGGGTGCTTGAAGTCGTCCGGACCAGCCGACCACATGTGGTCATCATGGATGTCCGTATGCCGCCCACATTTACCGACGAGGGAATTCGTGCCGCTCTGGACATACAGAAACTCGGCGCGGACACGGCGGTCCTGCTGCTGTCCCAATACGTGGAACCGACGTACGCCGAGGAGCTGATCCGGAACGCACCGGCGGGAACCGGGTACTTGTTGAAGCAGCGCGTCGGCGACTTCGAGGAATTCCTGTCCGCCGTGCACCGGGTCCAGCGCGGAGAAACCGTTCTGGATTCCGACATCTTCAAGCAGTTCGTCGGCAGTCCGCGGGAGAAACGCGCCACCGAGTTGCTGACACAACGTGAACGCCAAGTACTTGAGCTCATGGCGACCGGGCTGACCAACGGCGGAATCGTGAACCGACTCGGTATATCCGAACGTGCGGTGGAAAAGCACGTCACATCGATTCTCGGCAAATTGCGGATTCCCAACTCCGGGGAGAATCACCGCCGAGTGCTGGCGGTACTGGAATACCTGCGGGGCCTGGAGAGGCTCAGGGACTGAACCGGCTGACGCACCGTGGTCCCCAGTCCCGTGACATTTCCGACTCCTCACCGTGTGACCGCCGGCCTGATCTACCTCTCCGTGGGCAGCCTGGTCGGCCTGCTGCTCGTGCCCCTGCTGGCGGCCTCCCTGGCGCTACGCGCCGCCTCGTGGCTCCTGCTAGTCGGCCTGCCGACCGCGATCCTCGCCTCCATGCGAGGTGCCGCGGCGATCGTCTGGTGGGTCCGTGCTGCGATGATACGGCGACCGCCCGGTGCCGACCGAGCCGCGGGCGGGGTTTTGCTGCAGGTGCCGAAACGGATGGCGGTCCTGCGTGAGGGCATGTCGTTCAGCCTGCCGCTGCTGCACGCCGTCGCCGATCTGGAGCGCCTGCTCGCCCACTCGGTCACCGGCGACCCGGGAGACCCCTCGCACCGGTTCGCCGAGGGCGACCGGGAGGCGGAGCGGGAGCACCGGTCTGCAGAGGCCAGATGGGACGACGTCGGCTACCTCGGGCTCCTGCTGCTCGGCACGGTCTGGCTGCTGCCGTTGGCGGCCCTCGCCTTCCCGGTGGTCACGTTCACCGTGGCCCTGCCCATCGGGCCGCCCGAGCAACTCGCGCTCGGCCCCAGCAACACGCTCCTGGTGTCCGGGGCGTTCACGCGCGCGGCGGTCGCCGTCGCATCCGTGCTCCTCTTCTCGGCGCTGCTGGGCCTGCTCTTCTGGATGGGCAAACTACGGGCCCGCATGGTACGGCGCATCCTCAGCCGGATCGACGAGGCCGAGGCACAACTGAGGGAACAGGCGGCGGAGCGCCAGCGCATCGCGGCTCTGCGGGTGAACGATGCCGACTACCGTCGTTTGGAAAGGGATTTGCACGACGGGGCACAAGCGAGACTCGCGGTTCTCCTCATGCGCCTCTCCCGTGCGAAACACCGCCGGAGCGCCGACGCGGAACACCTTTCGAATCTCCTCGACGAGGCACACCAGGAAATCAGCAGCGCTCTCGACGAGATCCGGGACCTGGTGCGTGGAATTCAGCCTCCCATTCTGAGCGACCGCGGTCTCGACGCAGCCGTCACGGCACTGACGGAGCGTTTCCACGTACCCGTGATCGTCCGCAGCACACTGGATCGCCGCCCGGACGTGAGCGTGGAGTCGACGGCGTACTACATCATTGCCGAATGTCTGGCAAATACGGTCAAGCACGCCTCCGCCACGCGCATCCACGTGAGCCTGGATGAACGCGACAATCAACTCGTGGTCAGCGTGACGGACGACGGCAGGGGCGGTGCGGAGCGCGCGGGCGGATCGGGTCTGCGCGGGCTGGAGGACCGGGCCGCCGCCCTCAACGGGCGGTTGGACCTGAGTAGCCCGCCCGGCGGCCCGACGGTGGTGACCGCCACTCTCCCGTGGTCAGCACACCCCGTCTGAACTGCACGTTTTCTTTAAATCGAAAGCCCTTGCCCTTCTTCGGACTCGTGATCGACGATGTCGAGGTACGGCTACCCGCACCCACAAGGTACGGGTAGCCGTACCCGTGACGTCTATCAAGGGGGAGATGTGGAAGCGGCTCTCGCGGCGGACCTACTGCACGGGCTCGCGTACGACCACTCGGTTCCCGGCGCCCAGTTGACCCTCCACCGGGCCGGGGAAAGCCTGTCGGTGACCACAGGTGTGACACGTGCCGACACGACCCGGACGGTGACCGCGGACACCGCCTTCGCCTTGGGTTCGGTGACCAAGGCGTTCACGGCCACCGTCGTCGCCCAACTCGTAGCACAAGGCGATCTCGAATGGGACGAACCCGTCGCCGACTACCTGGCGGAGTTCGACGGGGCGGTGGACGAGAACATGTCCGCCATCACCCTGAGACATCTGCTCGGTCACACTGCCGGGCTGGTCGCCGACCACGAACTCGACGATGCACAGGAATTCTCCCTGGCACGTTACACGGCGAGCGTCGCAACCACGTCGACCCTCCACGAACCCGGTCACTGTTTCTCCTATTCGAACACCGGTTACAACATTGCCGGACGCGTGATCGAGACGGCCGGTGACATGAAATGGCAGGCGGTGGTCGAGAATTCCCTCTTACGACCGCTCGGCATCCACCCGGTGTTCCTGAGCGGTGGCTCCGCCGAAGGTCTGCGCACGGTCGCCGACGGCCACGCCGTACGGCCGGGCCGCGAGCGCGCCGCACATCCCGTCGGCCTGTATGTGCCGGCCGGCTGGGCCCCGGCGAGCGGCCTGGCCGGCAGCGCCGACGACCTGGTCGTACTCGCCGCCCTGCACCTGGGCACCCACCCCGACGCCGACACCCTGCTCCCCGCCGCGGACCGTGCCGAGATGGCGGCCCTCGATCCCCACGCCGACGCCTTCGGCATGGCCGACGGATGGGGTCTCGGCCTCGCCCACTACGCCTCCCCCGTCGGCCCCTGGCTCGGACACGACGGAACGGCCGACGGGGGCACCGCCCACCTGCGGTTCCATCCGCGCACCGGCACCGCCGTCGCGCTGACCACCAACGCGACCACCGGCACCCTGCTGTGGGCCGACCTCGTCGACACACTGAGGGAGCACGGCATACCTGTGGGCGACCACCGGCCCACGGTCTCCACCGCGCCAGCCGTGACGACGGGCCTCGACCGCTTCACCGGCGACTACCGCAACGGCGACACACGCTTCACCATCCGTACCCGCCCCGACGGCACCTCCCTGTGCCTGACGGACACCACCGGCCTCACCGCCGACCTCGCGCTGCACGGCGACCTGACCTTCACTGCTCGGCGCACGGACACCGACACCGCCCCCTACACCGGCCGGTTCGTCACCGGTCCTGCCACCGGTGACGTGGTCCTCATGCAACTCGGCGGCCGCTCCGCCCGGCGAACACCGACCGTGTAGCCCCTCGCCCGCCGCGAACACACACCGGTCACCCGCCACCGCGCGCCGGCCGACACCGCACCCTCTTCGCTCCGTCTTTCCGACTTCTCCGGCTTCCGCACCCCGCCCTGGCCCACCCGTGCCCGGAAGCCGTCCCGTTCCTGGAGGTACCAACGTGGCTCGCGCCGACGCGCCGGTAAACCGGGCAGTGCCCGACCAGATCGAGTTCTGGCGGGCCCGACTGGACGCCGTCCCGCCGCTGGAGCTCCCGACCGACCGGTCACGACCCGTCGTCCGGTCGGCCGGCACCGCGGTCCACACCCACGAGCTGCCCGACCCCGCCGCCCGTGCGCTGACGGAGCTGGCCCAGCGCCATGCCAGCAGCCGCACCGCCGTTCTCGCAGCCGCCGTCACCGCCCTGCTCACCCGCTACTCCGGGCAGGAGGACGTAGCCCTCGGCACCATCTCCCCGCGCACCGGGCACCCGGTCGTCCTGCGCACCGGCGTCGACGCCGCGGCGCCGTTCGCGGCCGTGCTGCGCGACACGGCCCGCGCCCTGACGGACGCCCTTGCCCACGACGGCGTCCCCTTCGCGGATCTTGTGGAGGCCCTGGCCCCCGCACCGGACACCAGCATCACGCCATACATCCAGGCCATGGTCGTCGATGTCGACGAACTGGTCGGCGAACAGCGGGACTTCGATCCTTTGGACCTGTCCGTCGAGGTCACCACCACCGGGCGGCGCCTGTGTGTCCGGTACAGCACCGCCCTGTTCGACGACGCCACGGCCGCGCGCCTGGCGGGCCACCTCGCGGTCCTGCTGGCCGGCGCCGCCGATAGCCCGGGATCGCCCCTCACCACGCTGCCGTTGCTCACCGACGGCGAGTTCGAGCAGGTCGTACGCGGCTGGAACGACACCGCGCGCGAGGTGCCCAGCGGCACCTTCCCCGAGCTGTACGCCGCCCAGGTGGCCGCCCGCCCCGAGGCCATCGCCGTCATCGACGAACACGGCTCCGTCACGTACCGCGAACTGGACGAGCGGGCCAACCGAATCGCCCATCACCTGATCGAACGCGGCGCGGGGCGCGACCAGCTGGTCGGCCTCTGCGTCGAGCGGGGCGCCGCGATGGCCGCCGGCCTGCTCGGCATCATGAAGGCCGGCGCCGCCTACCTGCCGCTCGACCCGTCCTATCCGGCCGACCGGCTCGCGTACATGCTCCAGGACTCCGGCGCCCGCCTCGTCGTCACCCAGCGGGAGCTGCGCGATCGGCTGTCGGACACGGGTGCCACGCTGATCGACCTCACCGACGACCGGGCCGCCCTCGACGCCCACCCGACCACCGCGCCCGACGTAGCGCTCGCACCGGAGGACCTGGCATACGCCATCTACACCTCCGGCTCCACCGGGCGCCCCAAGGGTGTCCTCGTCTCCCACAGTGGCATCGGCAACCTGGCGGCCGTGCAGGCCGAGGCGTTCGACGTGACCCCCGGCAGCCGCGTGCTGCAGTTCGCCTCCGCCAGCTTCGACGCGGCGTTCTGGGAGGTCTGCATGGGCCTCCTGACCGGGGCCGCGCTGGTGATGGGGTCGAAGGAGACCCTCGCCCCCGGTGAGCCGCTCGCCGTCTACGCCGCCGAACACGGCGTCACCCACGCCACCCTCACCCCGGCCACCGTCGCCGTCCTCCCCGACGGGCGCGGTCTGCCCGACGGTGCCACCCTCGTCGTCGCCGGTGAGGCAAGCACAGCTGACCTGGTCGCCCGCTGGTCCCGCGGCCGGCGCATGATCAACGCCTACGGTCCGACCGAGACGACCGTCTGCGCCACCATGAGCTCCCCGCTCAGCGGCGCGACCGTCCCGCCGATCGGCAAGCCCATCGCCAACTTCCGCGTGTACGTCCTCGACGACGCACTGCGCCCGGTCCCAGCCGGTGTGCGCGGCGAGCTGTACATCGCTGGCGTCGGTCTCGCCCGCGGCTACCACGGGCGTCCCGGCCTCACCGCCGAACGCTTCGTCGCCAACCCGTTCGGCGAGTCCGGAGAGCGCATGTACCGCTCCGGCGACGTGGCGCGCTGGAGCACCAACGGGACACTGGAGTACCTGGGCCGTGCCGACGACCAGGTGAAGGTGCGTGGCTTCCGCGTCGAGCTCGGTGAGGTCGAGAGCACCCTCGCGCTTCACCCCCACGTGGCCCAGGCCGTGGTCCTCACCCATAACACCAACCTGCTGGCCTATGTGTCACCGTCCGGTGCGCGCCGCCCCTCCCCCGAGGAGCTGCACGCCCACCTCGCCGAGAGCCTGCCTGATCACATGGTCCCGTCTGCGATCGTGGTGCTCGACACGCTCCCCCTCACTCCGAACGGCAAGGTCGACCGCAAGGCCCTGCCCGACCCGGCGACCGTCCATGAGCGGGCCGACTCCGGCCGGGCCGCACCGCGCAACGCCATCGAGGAGACTCTCGCCGGTGTGTGGTCCGAGGTCCTCGGCATCGAGGACCTCGGCGTCCACGACAACTTCTTCGAACTGGGCGGCAACTCGATCCTGTCCGTCCGCGCCGTCTCCCGGATGCGCGCCGCGCTCGGCATGACCCTGCCGCCGCGCATCCTCTTCGACAAGCCGACGATCGCGGCACTTGCCGGCCACCTCGCCCCCGACGAGACCGCCGAGGACCCGACAATCCCCGTCGTCCCGCGCGACGGCGTCCTGCTCATGTCGTACGGTCAGCAGCGTCTGTGGTTCCTGGAGGACTTCGACCCCGGCAGCGCCGAGTACCACACCGCGACCGGCCTGCGCCTCACCGGCGCCCTCGACGCCACAGCGCTGCGCGCCGCCGTCGAGGACCTGACGGATCGCCACGAGTCGCTGCGCACGACGTTCGGCGTCGTCGGCGGACGCGGTGTCCAGGTGATCCACCCACGGCTCGTTCCCGAGTGGCGCACCGAGGACCTGAGCGGCCTCGCGGAGGGGCCGCGCGAGGAGTGGTTGCGGGAACTCGTCCGCGCCGAGACGAACCGCCCGTACGATCTGACGGCCGGGCCGCTGGTCCGCGTGCTGCTGGTGCGTCTCGCCGACGACGAGCACGTGTGCGTCCTCGCTATGCACCACATCGTCACCGACGGCTGGTCCATGGGCATCGTCACCGGCGAACTGGGCGAGCTGTACACGGCCCGCACCGAGGGGCGCGAGCCCGATCTGTCGGAAGTCGGCGTTCAGTACCCGGACTTCGCCGCCTGGCAGCGCGGTCGCCTGGAGAAAGGCGGGCTCCTCGACCGGCAGCTCGGCTGGTGGCGCGAGCGCCTCGACGGCATCACCCCGCTGGAGCTGCCCACGGACCGGCCGCGGCCCGGCTTGCGCTCCTCGGCCGGCGCCACATACACCTTCCCCGTCCCCGCCAGCACCACTACCGCTCTCAGGGACCTCGCGCAGCGGCACGGCGCGACCCTCTTCATGGCGCTGACCGCCGCGGTGAAGACCGTCTTCGCCCGCTGGTCGGGCCAGGAGGACATCGCCGTCGGAACCGCCTCCTCCGGCCGCGACCACCGCGATCTGGAGAACCTCGTCGGCTTTTTGGTCAACACCGTCGTGCTGCGCTCCCACATCGACCCCGACATGTCGTACGCGCAGCTGCTGACGCGGCTCAAGGAAACCGTGCTGGATGCCTTCGCCCACCAGGACGTACCCTTCGAGCGCCTGGTGGACGCCGTCGGCGCCGCGCGTGACACGAGCCGCACGCCGCTCGTGCAGGCCATGGTCGTCCTGCAGAACGCGCCGGCCGAGCCCGTGCGGTTGCCCGGCGTACGCGCCGCGGACCACCCGGTGCCGCGGGACGCCGCGCCGTTCGACCTGACGGTCGAGTTCTTCGAGACCGAAGACGGCCTGACCGCCCGGGTGGGTTACAGCACCGCCCTATTCGACGAGGCGACCGTTGCCCGCTTGGCCGGGCACCTGACGACCGTGCTGTCCGCCGCCACGGCCGAGCCCGACCGGCCCCTCGCCACCTTGCCGATGCTGACGGAGGACGAGTACGCGCAGGTCGTCACCGGCTGGAACGGCTCCGTGCGCCCCGCCCCCACCGGCACGTTCCCCGAGCTGGTCGGGGAGGCCGCGCGACGGTGCCCGGACGCGCCCGCCGTGGAGGACGAGCACACCGTCCTCGGCTACCAGGAGCTTGAGGAGCGGGCCAACCGGCTCGCCCACCACCTCGTGTCCCTGGGGGCCGGCCCGGGCACCTTCGTCGGCCTGTGTGTCGAGCGCGGCGTGGAGATGGTCGTGGGCCTCCTCGGCATCATGAAGTCCGGCGCCGCCTACCTGCCGCTCGACCCTGGCTACCCGGCCGACCGGCTCGCGTTCATGCTCCGGGACTCCGGCGCGGGCCTCGTGGTCACCCGGACCGAGCTGCTGGGGCGGCTGCCGGACACCGGTGCCGTGATCGTGGACCTGGCCCGGGACGGCGACGCGCTCGCCACGCTGCCCGTCACCGCGCCCGAGCCCGGCCCGCGTGCCGACGACCTGGCGTACGTCATCTACACCTCCGGCTCCACCGGTACCCCCAAGGGCGTCCTCGTCCCGCACCGCGGCATCGGCAACCTCGCCGCCGCCGAGATCGAGCGACTGGCCGTGGACGAGGACAGCCGGGTCCTGCAGTTCGCCTCGTCGTCCTTCGACGGCGCGGTCATGGAGGTGCTGATGGCCCTCCCGGCGGGCGCCACCCTCGTCCTGCCCCCGCACGGCCCGCTCGTCGGCGAGGCGCTGCAGACGTTCCTGCGGGAGCGCCGCATCACCCACGCGCTGCTGGCGCCCTCGGCCGTCGCCACCCTGAAGCCGGAGGGGCTCAACGGCCTGCGCACCCTCGTCGTCGGTGGCGAGGCCAGCACCGGGGACCTGGTGGCCCGCTGGTCGGTCGGACGGCGGATGGTCAACGCGTACGGGCCGACCGAGTCGACGGTGGTCGCGACCATGAGCGCGCCGCTCACCAGCGGGGCCGTGCCGCCGATCGGCACCCCGCTGCCCAACACCCGCGTACGTCTGCTCGACGCGGCCCTCCAGCCAGTGCCCGTCGGGGTGCCCGGCGAACTGTACATCGCCGGCCCGCACCTGGCGCGCGGCTATCACGGCCGACCAGGACTGACCGCGGAGCGGTTCACGGCGGACCCGTACGGCGAGCCGGGCGACCGAATGTACCGCTCGGGCGACATGGCCCGGTGGCGGGCGGACGGCAGCCTGGAGTACCTGGGCCGCGCTGACGACCAGGTCAAGCTGCGCGGCTTCCGCATCGAGCTGGGCGAGATCGAGACGGCCCTGGGGCGCCACCCGGACGTGCGGAACGCGGTGGTCCTCGTCCACCACGACGAGACCGGCCGGGGGCGCCTGGTCGCCTACCTGGTGGCCGACCGCGAGCTGTCCACCGGTGAGCTGCGTTCGCACCTGGCCGGTTCGCTGCCGGACTACATGGTGCCCGCGCTGTACGTACCGCTGGAGCGGCTGCCCCTCACCCCCAGCGGCAAGGTCGACCGCCGTTCCCTGCCCGCCCCCGACGTGACGGCGATCCGGACCGATACCCACTACACCGCCCCCCGCGACGCCACCGAGGAAACCCTCGCCACCGTCTGGGCCGACGTCCTCGGCGTCGAACGCGTCGGCGTCCACGACAACTTCTTCGACCTCGGCGGCGACTCCATCCTCTCCATCCAAGTCGTCTCCCGAGCCCGCCAGGCCGGACTCCACCTCACCTCCCGCCTCCTCTTCCTCCACCAAACCATCGCCGCCCTCGCCCCCGTCGTCACCACCACGGCACAGCCCGCCACGACGACACCGAACCAGGTCTCCGGCCGCGTCGAACTCACTCCCATCCAGGACTGGTTCTTCACCGAGCACACCGTCAACCCCGACCACTACGCGATGTCGACACACCTGGAGCTCGCTCCGGGCACGGACGCCGCCCTGCTGGAGCAGGCACTCGGTGCGGTCGTCGACCACCACGACGCGCTGCGGATGCGGTACACCCGCGACGGCGACAGCTGGATCCAGGAGTACGGCGACGGTGACGCCGGCGCGCAGCGGCTGACCGTACGGGACCTGTCCGCGCTGACCGACGACGAGCGGGACGCCGCCCTGCACGAGGCGGCCCTCGCTGCGCAGCGCTCCCTCGACCTGGCGAACGGCACCGTGGTCAAGGGCGTGGTGTTCCGCCTCGGCCCGTCGCGGCTGCCACGTCTGTTCCTGGCGGTGCACCACCTGGTGATGGACGGGGTCTCCTGGCGGATCGTGCTGGAGGACCTGTCCACCACCTACGCGCAGCTCACCGAGGGTCGCGCCGTGGACCTCGGTCCCAAGACCAGCAGCTACCAGCAGTGGGCGGAGCGCCTGGCCGCGCACGTCCGCTCCGGCGCCCTCGACCACGAACTCGACCACTGGCGGGACACGGCCGCCGCCGTCCGCCCTCTGCCGCGCGACGGGGACGGGGACGGGAACGCCAACACCTTCGGCGCCGCGGCGGTCACCTCCGTACGGCTGGACCGCGCCGAGACGGAGGCGTTGCTGCAGCGGGTTCCCGCCGCGTACCGCACGCGGATCAACGACGTACTGCTGACCGCGCTCGGCCGCGTCCTGGGCGACCTGGCGGGCGCGCCGGTCACGATCGCCCTTGAGGGCCACGGCCGCGAGGAGTTGTTCGACGACGTCGACCTGTCCCGTACAGTCGGCTGGTTCACCACCATCCACCCCGTCACGCTGGACGTCCCGGAGGGCGACTGGGGGCAGGCCCTGAAGTCGGTGAAGGAACGGCTGCGGGCGGTCCCGGGCCACGGCATCGGCTACGGAGCGTTGCGTCACCTGTCTCGGCCGGGCAGCCCCGCGCACACCTCCCTCGCGACCGCCCCGCAGCCCGAGATCAGCTTCAACTACCTCGGTCAGTGGGGCGGGGCCACCGGTGACAGCGGCCTGGTGCGCGCCCGCTTGGCCGCGCTCGGCGCCGACCAGGAGCCCGAGCAGCCCCGGCCCCACGTCATCGACATCGTGGCCGCCGTCGACGACGGCGAACTGCGCGTCGACTGGATCCATGCTCCCGCCGCACACCACACCACTACCATCCGGCGGCTCGCTGAGGCGTTCCTCGCCGCGCTGCACGGCATGGTGGAGCACTGTCTGCGGCCGGGGAACGGCGGCGCGACACCGTCCGACTTCCCGCTCGCCGGGCTCGACCAAGCGGCCGTGGACCGGATCGCCGGCGACGGCCGGGACGTCGAGGACATCCACCCGCTCACTCCACTGCAGAGCGGCATGCTCTTCCACACGCTGTCCGACCCGGGCGCGTACGCGGAGCAGATGTCCTTCGAAGTCGACGGCGTGAGCGACCCGACGCTGCTCGCCCGCGCCTGGCAGACGGTGTCCGACCGCATCGG
This sequence comes from Streptomyces sp. NPDC037271, assembly GCF_055603605.1. Lineage (NCBI taxonomy): Bacteria > Bacillati > Actinomycetota > Actinomycetes > Kitasatosporales > Streptomycetaceae > Streptomyces > Streptomyces sp. NPDC037271. The sequence goes on along the minus strand of NZ_JBVJVN010000039.1, from coordinate 9,480 downwards.
CGTGCTGCGCGCCTCGCTGGAGTGGCGGGACGTCGAGCGCCCGCTGATGGTGGTCCACCGCCGGGCGGAGCTGCCCGTCACCCACCTCGACTGGCGTGTCCTGCCGGCCGTCGAGCGGGACGAGGCGGTGCGTCGCCTCCTCACCGATGACCGCTCCCGGCCGATCGATCTGACCACCGCTCCGCTGATGCGGCTCACCCTCGTGCGGTTGTCGGACACGTCGGTGCGGCTGGTGTGCGCCTTCCACCACATCCTGCTGGACGGCTGGTCCGCGTTCGACGTCCTCACCCAGACCTACCTGGCGTACGCGGACCTGGCGGCCGGGCGGGAGCCCGAGTTGCCCGCGCGCCGGCCGTTCGGCGCGTACGTGGAGTGGCTCGAACGGCAGGACCTGGCGGGGGCGGAGACGTACTGGCGGGAGATCCTCGCCGGTTTCCGGGCACCGACGCCGCTTCCCGTCGTCCGGCACCGCGCGCCCGGCCACCGTACGGGCTCCACCGCGCGGATCGCCCGCCGCCTGTCCCCGGAGATCTCCCGCGAGCTGTTCGACTTCGCCCGCCGGAACCGGCTCACCGTGAACACCGTGCTCCAGGGTGCCTGGGCGCTGCTGCTCGCCCGGCACGCCGGCGTCGACGACGTCGTGTTCGGCGCCACCGTCTCGGGCCGACCGGCGGAGCTGCCGGGCGCGGAGTCGATGGTCGGCATGCTGATCAACACGCTGCCGGTCCGTGTCCGCGTCGAGGGGACCGTGCCGGTCACCGACTGGCTGGCCCAGGTGCAGCGGGCACAGGTCGAGGCACGCCAGTACGAGTATGTGCCGTTGCCGCGCGTCCAGGCGTGCGGTGACATGGAAGGCGGCGAGGAGCTGTTCCGCACCCTGGTCGTCTTCGAGAACTATCCGATGGACGACCAGGCCGCCGCCGCCCACGGGCTGCGCGTCCGCGGCCTGACCGGCACCGAGGCGACCAATTATCCGCTGAACCTCATCGCCTACGGCGGCGACGAGCTGGCCTATACCCTCGCGTACGACGCGGAGTTGTACGACGAGGACGCCGCGGCCCGGCTGTGCGGCCACCTGGAGGCCCTGCTGACCGCACTCCCCGCCGCCGGCGAGGCCGCGTCGCCGGTGGCCGGGGTGCCGATGCTCACGGCCGCGGAGGCCGAACTGACCGTACGGGACTGGAACGACACGGCCCGGGACCTGCCCGAGGCGTCCCTCCCGGAGCTGTTCGCCGCCCGGGCCGCCGCGCACCCCTGCGCCGTCGCCCTGGTGTACGGGGCCGAGGAGGTGACGTACGGGGAGCTGAACGAACGGGCCAACAGGCTCGCCCATCACCTGATCGCGCTCGGCGCCGGCCCCGGCACCTTCGTCGGCCTGTGCCTGGAGCGCGGCGCGCACGCGATCACCGCGCTGCTCGCCGTCCTGAAGGTCGGCGCCGCGTATGTACCGCTGGACCCGGGCTATCCGGCCGACCGCCTCACCTACATGATCGGCGACGCCGGGGTGAAGCTCCTGATCACCGAGGAGGGGACGCGCGACCGGCTGCCGTCCTCCGCGGCACGGACCGTCGACCTGGACCGGGACACGTCGGCGGTCGCCGTGCGGCCGGCGACGGCGCCCGCGCCGGGCCCAGGCTCCGAGGACGTCGCTTACGTGATGTACACCTCCGGCTCGACCGGCACCCCGAAGGGCGTGCTCATCCCGCACCGGGCCGTCGTCCGGCTGGTGCACGAGGCGGCGTACACGGACGTCGGCCCGGGCGACACGGTCGCCCAGTTCGCCTCGCTGTCCTTCGACGCGTCGACGTTCGAGGTCTGGGCGGCCCTGCTGCGCGGGGCGCGGCTCGCGGTGCACCCGCAGGGGCTGCCCACGACGGCGGAGCTGGGCCGGTTCCTCAAGGAGCGCGGCGTCACGCACCTGTGGCTCACCGCGGGTCTGTTCCACCAGGTCGCCGACGACGACAACGGCGCGTTCGCGGGGCTGCGGCAGCTCGTCGCGGGCGGTGACCGGCTCTCCCCGGAGCACTGCGCCCGTGTCCTGGACGCCCACCCCGCGCTGCGGCTCACCAACGGGTACGGCCCCACCGAGGCCACCACGTTCACCACGACGCACGACCTGCGCGGCTCGGTGGACGGCGATACCCCGGGCGCGGGTTCCGTGCCGCTGGGCTCGCCGCTGCACAACACCCGGGTGTACGTGCTGACCGAGGAGTTCGTCCCCGCGCCAATTGGTGTGCCGGGCGAGCTGTACATCGCCGGCGACGGTCTGGCCCACGGCTACCTGGGGCGGCCGGGACTGTCGGCCGAACGGTTCGTCGCCGACCCGTTCGGCGTCCCCGGTACCCGGATGTACCGGTCCGGGGACCTGGTGGCGTGGCGGGCGGACGGGACCCTGGAGTTCCTCGGCCGCGCCGACGGACAGGTCAAGATCCGCGGGTTCCGGGTCGAGACGGGCGAGGTGGAGGCCGCGCTTGTGACCCATCCGGCGGTCGGCGACGCGGCCGTCGTCCCGCACACCGACCCGGGGTCGGGCCGTACCGCCCTGGTCGGCCACGTGGTCCCGGCCGGCGGGACGCCGGTGCCCGGCGCGGCCGAACTGCGCGCGCACCTGGCGTCGTCGTTGCCCGACCACATGATCCCGGCTGCGTTCACCACGCTGGAGGCGCTGCCGCTGACCGCCAACGGCAAGGTCGACCGCAGGGCGCTGCCCGCACCGGACCAGCGCCTCGCCACCGGCACGGAGTACGAGGCCCCGGCGACGCCCACCGAGGAACTCGTCGCCGAGGTGTGGCGGGCACTACTCGGCGCTGAACGGGTCGGAGTTCACGACGACTTCTTCGAGCTCGGCGGTGACTCGCTGCTCGCCCTGCGCACGGTGTCGCGGATCAACGCCCTGTTCGGCACCGATCTGTCACCGCGCGCCCTCTTCGAGAGGCCGACGGTCGCCGAGACCGCCGCCGGCGTCGAGGAGCTGGTCCTGGCGGAGCTGGAAGCGGCCGCCGGGACGTCCTGAACCACCTGCCTTCCCCCACCCTTCACCCCCTCATGCGGAAAGGTCCCACCATGTCCAATCCCTTCGAGAAGTCCGACCGTGCGTACGACGTCCTCGTGAACGAGGAGGGCCAGCACTCGCTGTGGCCGGCCGGTACGGCCGTTCCGGCCGGTTGGGAGGTCGTCCTCGCCGACCGGCCCCGTGAGGAATGCCTGGCGTACGTCGAGACGAACTGGACCGACATGCGGCCGCGCAGTCTGCGCGCCTCCGCCGCCTGAGCCGGGCCACCTCTTCCCGGCCACCCGCTCCCGGCCGCCACCCCGACAACGGCGGCCGCCCGTCCGGCCCCCGCCACCCCCTCCGGCGGGGGCCGGTGGGGCCGCCTTCTCGACCTGCTGACCAGCAATCCCCTGGGGGATACCGCCAATGAACACGCCGTCTTCCCGCGCGGACCGGATAGCCGCCCTTCCCGAACGACTCCGCGAGGCGCTCGCCCAGCGGCTGGCGGGCCAGGGCGGGGCCGCCGCGCCGCTGGTTCCCACGGTGCCGCGCGACGGTGAGCTGCGCCTCTCCTTCGGCCAGCAGCGCCTGTGGTTCCTGGAGGACTTCGCCCCCGGCGGGGCCGACTACCACTCGGCGCTGCCTGTGCGGATCAGCGGGTTCCTCGACCCGTATGCACTGCGCAGTGCCGTCCGCGACCTGGTGGCCCGCCACGAGGCGCTGCGGACGACCTTCGACTCCCGCGACGGCCGGGGCGTGCAGGTCATCCATGACCGGCTCGCCCCCGACTGGGTGACCGCCGACGCCGACGACGAGGACGCAGCGCGGGAGGCCGTGCGGGCGGAGACGGTCCGCCCCTACGACCTGCAGTCCGGCCCCCTCGTCCGCGTGCTGCTGGTGCGCCTCGCCGAGGACGAGCACATCCTTGTCCTGGGGATGCACCACATCGTCACGGACGGCTGGTCCATGGGAGTCGTCGCCCGTGAGCTGGGTGAGCTGTACGCGGCCCGCACCGAGGGCCGCGAGCCCGACCTGCCGGAAGTCAACGTCCAGTACCCGGACTTCGCCGCCTGGCAGCGCGCCCGGCTGGAAGACGGCGGACTGCTGGAGACACAGCTCGACTGGTGGCGCGATCAACTGGGGGGCATCGCCCCGCTGGAACTGCCCTCCGACTTCCCGCGGCCCGCCGTGCGCTCGTCGGCCGGCGCGGTGTACGGCTTCGAGTTGTCCGCCGACACGCTCGTGGGGCTGAAGGAGCTGGCCCGTGAGCGGGACGCGACGCTGTTCATGGTGCTGACGGCCGCGGTGAAGGCGGTCTTCGCCCGCTGGTCCGGCCAGGAGGACATCGCCGTCGGCACGTCCTCCGCGGTGCGCGGGCACCGGGAACTGGAGCAACTGGTCGGCTTCCTGGTCAACACGGTCGTGCTGCGCACCCAGGTGGAGCCGGAGCTGACGTTCGCGGAGCTGCTGGGGCGCGTGAAGGACACCGTCCTGGACGCGTTCGCCCACGAGGAGGTGCCGTTCGACAAGCTCGTCGAAGCCGTGCAGCCGGAGCGCGACCCGAGCCGGACGGCGCTGGTCCAGGCCATGGTCGTCCTGCAGAACACTCCCGCCGACACCCTGGCGCTGCCGGGCACAACCGTCTCTCCGTACCCGCTCGAACGCCATGCCTCGCTGTTCGACCTCACCCTCGAGTTCGAGGAACGGGACGGGCGCCTGCACGGCCTGGTCGAGTACAGCACCGAGCTCTTCGACGAGCGTACGGTGGCCCGGCTGACCGGCCACCTCGGCGTGCTGCTGGCTGGCGCGCTGGCCGACCCCGACCGGCCCGTGACGGCGCTGCCGCTGCTCACCGACGACGAGCGCCAGCAGGTCGCCGTCGAGTGGAACGCCACCCGGCTGCCGGCGGGCGACGGCTCCCTGATCCACGAAAGGCTGGCGGCCCAGGCCGCGCGTACTCCCGACGCGGTCGCCGTGATCGCCGAAGACACCACGCTCACCCACCGGGAGCTGAGCGAGCGCGCCAACCGGCTCGCCCACCACCTGATCGCGCTCGGCGCCGGCCCCGGTTCCCTGGTGGGCCTCAGCGTGGAGCGCGGCTCCGCCATGGCGGTCGGCCTGCTCGGCATCCTGCGCGCGGGTGCTGCGTACGTGCCGCTCGACCCGGGTTTCCCGGCCGACCGCCTCGCGTACATGTTGGCGGATTCGGGGGCCCGGATCGTCGTCGGACAGTCGACGGTGCGAAACCGTCTGCCTGCCGGGCAGGGGGTGCGGGTCGTGGATCTGGACGCGGAATGGGACGCGATCGGGCGGCTGCCCACCACCCCGCCGCGTACCGCCGTCGGCGCGACCGACCTGGCGTACGTCATCTATACCTCCGGGTCGACCGGCGAGCCCAAGGGTGTCGCCGTCGAGCACCGCAACGTCAGGCACATCCTCACGGCCTGGGACGAGAGATACGGGCTGGAGGGGCTGAAGCCGCGTTTCCTGTCGGTGTCCAGCCTCTCCGTCGACCTGTTCTTCGCGGACCTGATCCGCTCCCTTCCCTTCGGTGGGGCGCTGATCATCGCGTCGAAGGACGTCACCACCGAGCCGTCGGCACTCCTCGACCTGATAGCCGAGACGGACGCGACGGGCCTGGAGATCGTGCCGTCGCTGCTCAACGCCGTCCTCCAGGAAGTCGACCGCCGTGGTGGGGCGTTCCCGCCGCTCCGGCTGATCTCCGTCGGCTCCGAGGGCTGGCACGTCGAAGACTGCCGTGCCCTGCTGCACCGCATCCGGCACGACTGCGTCGTCGTCAACGCGTACGGCGGCACGGAGGCGACCGTCGACTCGACGGTCTTCGTCCCGACCGAGGAGAGCCTGCACGGCCGTGTGTACGTGCCGATCGGCCGCCCGTTGCCCAACACGCGCGTGTACGTCCTCGACGCGCACGGCAACCTCGTCCCGCCGGGCGTGCCGGGCGAGATCTGGATCGGTGGCGACGGTGTCGCACGCGGCTACCACGGGCAGCCCGAGCTGACCGCTGAGCGGTTCGTCGACAGCCCCTTCGTGCCGGGTGACCGGCTGTACCGCACCGGCGACCGGGCGCGCCGGCTGGCCTCCGGGGATCTGGAATTCCTGGGCCGCGCCGACGACCAGGTGAAGATCCGGGGCTTCCGCATCGAACTGGGCGAGGTGGAGAGCGCCCTGCTGACCCACCCGGACGTGCGGGACGCGGTGGTGCTGGCCTGGCAGGACGCCACCGGCCGGAGACGTCTGGTGGCGTACACCGTGGGCGCGGGAGCAGAAACGTCCGACCTGCGGGCCCACCTGTCAGGGCTGCTGCCGGACTACATGGTGCCCGCCGTCTTTGTCGGCCTCGACCGGCTGCCGCTCACCCCCAGCGGCAAGGTCGACCGCCGTTCCCTGCCCGCGCCGGACCTGTCCGCGGTGCGCGCCGGTTCCGACTACACCGCCCCCCGCGACGCCACCGAGGAAACCCTCGCCACCGTCTGGGCCGACGTCCTCGGCGTCGAACGCGTCGGCGTCCACGACAACTTCTTCGACCTCGGCGGCGACTCCATCCTCTCCATCCAAGTCGTCTCCCGAGCCCGCCAGGCCGGACTCCACCTCACCTCCCGCCTCCTCTTCCTCCACCAAACCATCGCCGCCCTCGCCCCCGTCGTCACCACCACGGCACAGCCCGCCACGACGACACCGAACCAGGTCTCCGGCCGCGTCGAACTCACCCCGATCCAACGGTGGTTCCTCGACGAGCACACCGTCGACCCCGACCACTACGCGATGTCGACACACCTGGAGCTCGCTCCGGGCACGGACGCCGCCCTGCTGGAGCAGGCACTCGGTGCGGTCGTCGCCCATCACGACGCGCTGCGGATGCGGTACACCCGCGACGGCGACAGCTGGATCCAGGAGTACGGCGACCGGCCGTCCGGCCTCCTCACCGTCCGTGACATCGCCGACGGCGAGGACACCGAGGCAGTGCTGAACGGTGCGGCCCTGGAGTCGCAGCGCTCTCTCGACCTGGCGAACGGCACCCTCGTCAAGGGCCTCCTGTTCCGCTTCGCGGACGGCACCGCGCCCCGCCTCTTCGTCGCCGTCCACCACATCGTCATGGACGGGGTGTCCTGGCGGATCGTCCTGGACGACCTGTCCACCGCGTACGCGCAACTCGCCGGCGGACGCCCGGTCGACCTGGGCGCGAAGACCAGCAGCTACCAGCAGTGGGCGGAGCGCCTGGCCGCGCACGTCCGTTCCGGCGCCCTCGACCACGAGATCGGCCACTGGCGTTCGGTCGACCCGGACGGGGCTCCCGCCCTGCCGGTCGACCACCCCGACGGCCGCAATGTCACGGCCGTCGAGCAGACCGTCGAGGTACGCCTCGGCCGCGAGGAGACGGAAGCACTGCTGCACCGCCTGCCGTCGGTGTACCGCACGCAGATCAACGACGTGCTGGTCACCGCGCTCGGTCGCACCCTGGCCGACTGGACGGGCGCCGACCGACTGGTCCTGGGTCTGGAGGGACACGGTCGGGAGGAGCTGTTTGAGGAACTGGACCTGTCCCGCACGGTCGGCTGGTACACCACCCACTTCCCGGTCGCCCTCACGCTGCCCGCCGGGCGCGGCTGGGGCGAGGCGGTCAAGTCCGTCAAGGAGCAGCTGCGGGCCGTGCCGGGCCGTGGCCTCGGTTACGACGCGCTGCGTTTCCTGTCCGCGCCGGGCACGCCCGGTCACGCGCTGCGCGCGGACCGGCTCCCGCCCATCAGTTTCAACTACCTCGGCCAGTGGGACGGCACGACCGCGCGGGACGGGCTGGTCCGCGACCGCCTGCCCGCCCTCGGCCACGACCACGCGCCGGACGAGCCCCGCCCGTACCTCCTCGACGTCGTCGGCATGGTCGAGGACGGCCGCCTCGGCTTCACGTGGATCTTCTCCGGTGAGGTCTTCGACCGGTCGACGGTGGAGCGCGTGGCGGGTGAACACATGGCGGCGCTGCGGGCCCTGATGGCCCACTGCCAGGGCCCGGCGGCCGGCGGCGCGACGCCGTCCGACTTCCCGCTCGCAGGGCTCGACCAGGCGGCCGTGGACCGGATCGCCGGCGACGGCCGGGACGTCGAGGACATCTTCCCGCTCACGCCCATGCAGAGCGGCATGCTGTTCCACACCCTCGCCGAGCCCGGCTCCGGCGCCTACTTCGAGCAGATGAGCTTCGTCCTCGACGGTGTGACCGAACCCGATCTGCTGGAGCGGGCCTGGCAGCATGTCACCGACCACCTGGAGATCCTGCGCGGCGCCGTCGTGTGGGAAGGCGTGGACCGCCCGCTGCTGGTCGTGCGCCGACACGTCGAGACACCGGTCGTCCACCTCGACTGGCGACGCCTGGGCGCCGAAGAGCAGGCCCGGGCGCTGGAGCTCCACCTGGCGGAGGACCGCGAGCGCGGCATTGACCTGTCGACCGCCCCGATAGCGCGCATCGCCATCGCCCGTACTTCAGACACGTCCGTACGGGTGATGCGCACCTCCCACCACGTGCTGCTGGACGGCTGGAGCACCTTCCAGATGCTCGACGAGCTGACCACGGCGTACCGGGCGCTGGCCGCCGGCGAACAACCGGTGCTGCCCGCACGGCGCCCGTTCGGCGCATACGTGGAGTGGCTGGAGCGCCAGGACCTGTCGGAGGCGGAGGCGTACTGGCGGGCGCTGCTGGACGGGTTCGACGAGCCGACCGCCCTGCCGTACGACCGCCGTCCCACCACCAGCCACCGCGCGCAGTCCACGGAGCGGCTGGTGACGCGGCTCTCCGCCGACGCCTCGCGACGCCTGTATGCGTTCGCCCGAACCCACCGGCTCACCGTCAACGCGGTGGTGCAGGGCGCCTGGGCGCTGCTGCTGTCCCGGTACGCCGGTGAAAGGGACGTCGTGTTCGGCGCCACCGTCGCGGGCCGCCCGGTGGACCTGCCGGGTGTCGACTCGATGGTGGGCATGCTCATCAACACCTTGCCGGTGCGGGTGATCGTCGATGGCGACGCGCCGACCGCCGAGTGGCTGACCCGCGTGCAGGAGGCCCAGGTCGATGCGCGTCAGTACGAATACGTGCCGCTGCCGCGCATCCAGGGCTGGAGCGGCGTCGAGCGCGGTACGAACCTCTTCGAGAGCCTGGTGGCGTTCGAGAACTTCCCCGTGGACGGAGACCGCGGCCACTCCGACGGCGGCGTACGGCTCCACGGTCTGGAGGGCGCCGACATCACCAACTTCCCGCTGAACCTCGTCGCCTACGCGGGTGACGAGCTGGCGTACGCCCTGTCCTACGACCCCGAGCTGTTCGACGCGGCCACGGTCGAGCGGATGGCCGGCCACCTGGACGCCCTGCTCACAGGCATGGCGGCCGATCCTTCCCGGCCGGTTTCCGCGCTGTCGATGCTGGCCCCGGGGGAGCGGGAGCGGCTGGTGGGCGATTGGGCGGTCATGCCCGGGGTCACCGCGTG
>NZ_JBVJVN010000038.1:0-41089 GCF_055603605.1 Streptomyces sp. NPDC037271 | reverse complement strand
CCGTCATGTGCCGCCCCCTTCCGAACCGGGAACCACCCCGCCGGCGGCACCCTGGCCCCGAGTCCCCACCCCACCCCCACGGACCACTCCACGTGGGCCGGGGTTGTAGCGGACCCGTTCGGCGATGCGGCTGAGCCGGTGGCGGCAGGTCACGCTCGGTTTGGGCAGGCCGCCATCTCCGGCAGGCACAGCGCGGGCAGACAAGCCCGCACCAGGTCGGAGTCGAGTGCCGGCGCGGGCTCCGGCCGTTCGACTGGGGCGCCATCGGCGCCGGCGAGGGAGTCGCCGCCGGGCTCCATCAGGCGGGTGCGGCGTGCCTCCACTTCGGCGTGGTCCAGCAGGAGGTGCTGGACGGCCGTGCCGAGGGTGGGGTGGCGCACCAGGTCGTGCCACCGGTCGGGGCAGGTGGCGAGGATGCGCCAGCCGGCACCTTCGCCGAACTCAAGAGGCAGTCCCAGGGAGGCGTGTTCGGAAATCTGCCACCGCTCATGCCGGGCGGGGTCGTGCAGCAGGCGGGCGAACGGGGCCAGGGCGTACTCGAGGACCGCGTCGAAGAGGGCCGGGGGCACGGGCGGGTACGGCTCGGCATCGAAGCGGTAGCGGTGGGGATTCCAGTCGTCGACGACCCGCTCCAGGTCGGTGTCGTGCAGCTGCGCAAGCAGGCCGATCGCGCCCATCCGGCGGGCAGCGAGGAGCGCCGAGCCGCCCTCGCCCTGGAGACGGCCGTCGACATGACGCGCGACGCCATCCATGCCTCCTTCGCCCACGACACCGATCTGGACCGAGACCTGGAGGATCGCCGGGACGCCTGGAACCGCCTTCGCCGGTTCGCGATGCCGTGGAAGGACGACCCGGATTTCGACGCGACCCGTGGGCCCCGGGCGGTGTACGTCCCGCTGCGGGCCGCTGATGAGCGTCCGGCCGGGGCGGAGCCCGACGCCGCGGGGCTCCCGCCGTAACCGGCAGCGGGGAAGGAGCCGGCGCCATGATGGCCGTCCTGATCCGGGCGGCCATCGCCTGTTCCCTGGCAGGCAGTGCCGATCAGGCGCCGGCGTCGCGGGGGTCGTGGGGCTCGTGGGGGAGGCCGTCGTCCAGGACGATGCGAATGGTCTCGCCCTGTCCGGTGACGTCGGCGAGTTCGGACGCGATGCGGTTGTAGGAGGTCACGGCCATGGCCCAGTCGCCCTCCAGCGGGGTGGCGGTGGCGCGGGTGTTCCACAGCTCGATCAGCAGGGCGATGAGGGAGCGCCCGGACAGGACGGTCCGGACGCGGCCTTCCTTGAAGTCCTCCACAGCGGGCGGGGTGCGGAAGTGACTGTGGTCGACGGCCAGGGCGGCGAGCCACTCCCAGGTGTCGCGGTGCGCGATCAGTTCCGCCGAGGCCACGCCGGCGGCCTTCAGCAGAAGGACACCGTGGCCGACTTGCGGGTTCTCCGCGCCGACGGATGCCTGTGGTGTGGCACCGGAAGGCTGGGCGTGGGAAGCGCCGGTGCCCCCTTGGTAAGCGGCCTCGATGGCGTTCTTCAGAGCGAGGTCCTGCTCCTGGCGCCCGTCCTCGGGCTGCGGCCGGCGCTCAGTGTTCTCCACGGTTCCCCCCTGGGTGTCGGTGTCGGTGTCGGATGAGTCGGCTGGACGCGCTGCAGCAGGGCCGGTGGAGCCGTAGTCGGCCTCCGCCCCAGGCTCCGCCGCCGGCGGCGCAGTCTCCTCGGAACGCATCTGCGCGTCATCGCCGGCATCGGCTGCCAGCGCAAGGGGGCGCAGGACGTCGACCAGGTCCAGCAGTTCCCGAAGCTCGCCCCGCGTCTCGTTCAGGTCGCTGATCATCCGGTCCTGGCGTCGGCGTACCTCACGGTTCTCCTCGCGCAGTCCGGTGACGCCCCCCTCGATCTTTTCCAGGATCTTCAGGCGGCTCTGTGTGACCTCGCCGTGCAGTGCGGTCAGCCCGACCGTCGGGTCGTCGAGACGTTGGAGTTGGTGCCGTATCGCCGTCAGTTCCTTCATCGCGTCGTCGAACGCGCTCTTCCACCCCACGTGACCCCCTGGTTACTCCGGGCAATGCGACCGCTCGTATCTCCCCACATGGACTTCGCGTGACGCGATGATTTCCGGCCCTTCCCCGGCCAGGATCACCCACCCACGCTCGTACGCCTTTCGTACGCGATACGTACGGCAAAAGAGCGCGATGGGGATAGGGTATTGGTCAGGAGGTGGTCCATGTCCGAGTTGTTCGACGCGGTTGACGCGCTGGTCGCGTCCCGTTCCCCGCTGCCGCCGGCGGAGGAGCGCAAGCGGCTGCGCACCGCGCACGGCCTGACGCTGGACGAAGTCGCAGGCGCGCTGAAGGTGCGTCGGGCCACGGTGTCCGCCTGGGAGTCGATGAAGAAACCGACCGAGCCGCGCGGCCCGGAGCGTGAGGCGTACGCGCGGCTGCTGCGGCAGCTCGCGGAGCTCTACCCCGCACCCGCAACGCCGGCGAAGCAGGCGGCCCCGGTGCCCGCCGGCTTCGCCGGCGCCGGCGACCCGGCAGGTATCGTGCCGGCCGCTGTACTCGACGAACTCACCGCATCCCTCTACTCCTCTCCCGGCGCGCCCCGCCCGGCGGGCTTCGCCGACCCTGCGGAAGCGCGGACTCTGTCCACAGGCCAGGCGTCCGAGGCTGCGGTCATGACTGCGACGGAGAACGCCCAGACCCCTGCCCCTGCTCCCGTTGCCGCTGCTCCGGCGGCCGCGCCGCGTCAGGTGCGCACCACCAAGCCGTCGTCGACGTCGCGCCTCCCGGGTGCGAAGAAGGCCGCCCCGGCCGGTACCCCGGCAGGCTCCGCCGATCCACGGTTCGAGAACGGTCCGCTCGCGGTCGTCGATGTCGAGGACGGGCAGGTGCTGGCGTACTGCACCGGCGGCCTGGTCCTGGACGTGCCCGCCAAGAGCATCCCGGCCCTGGTCGACTGGACGCTGCGCGAGGCCAGGCTCGGGGCGCCGAAGCTGTCCGGGCCGGGCAAGGACGCCGACCCGCTGATCGTCCTCACCGAGGCCGCCCTCGAGCGCTACGGCCTTCCCGTCACGCTCACGGAGGAGGAGAAGCACGCCGGACGGATCCCGGAGGGCCACAAGGTCATCAAGCAGCTCGCGCGCGCGGAGTGGAAGCTGACCAAGCGCGGCTTCGGCCCGTGGGCGCGGATCTACCGCCCCGCCGCCGGTTCGGAGCGGGCCTGCGTGCAGCTGTGCATCCCGTCGTGGAACGCGCTCGACACCCGGCACTGGGGCGAGGCCGGGCAGCTCCCGCCCGCCGAACTCGCCCGCGTCCTGGGCGTGTACGCCTCCCGTCTGATGACGCCGCGCGGCTCCACGGCCGTGACCGGTCTGGAGCTGATGACCGCCCTGCACCCGCCGACCCGGGCCTCCGAGCCCGACGCCGACGGCAAGCGGCACTCCGAGCACAACCCCGGCTCGCTCGGCAAGGACGCCATCGACCCGATGAACTTCCCGCCGTGCGAGGTCCCCGACGGCCACCCCGTCCTCAATGACCTGCCCCGGTTCCACGTGCGCGGCCCGGCGGAGAAGCTGTTCGAGGAGGCCTACGACTGGGCGCGGCCGATGACCGACGCGGAGTGCACCCTGCGCCACCTGGTCGGCATCGACGTCAACATGGCCTTCGCGGCCGGCGCCAACGGCTTGACCGTCGGCCTCGGTGAGGCGACGCGCCTCAAGGCCCCCGCGTTCGACCCGAAGCTGCCCGGCTCGTGGCTGGTCGACCTCAGCCACGTCGACCTGTCGCGGGTGAAGGCCGGCAAGGAGTGGGTGGAGCTGGACGGCAGCCTGCTGCCTTCCCCGTTCACACCGAAGGGCGAGCGGCCCGACGGCCCGGCCTGGTACGCGACGCCGACCGTGGCGTACGCGGTGGAGCTGGGCTACGAGGTGCGCCCGCTGGAGGCATGGGTGCGCTACGAGAACGGCCGCTACCTGGACGGCTGGTACAACCGGCTCCGTGACGCCTACCTCGCCACGATGGCCGACCTCGGCGTGGACGCCGACCTTGCCCCGGCCGACTTCCTCGCGGCGATGGACGGTTACAAGGACCGTGACCCGGAGCTGGCGATCGTCGTCTCGGCGGTCAAGGCGACGGTCAAGGGCGGCCTGGGCAAGCTCCGCGAGCGGCCTCGGGGCGAGGGCTGGCGGCCGGGTGAGCCGTGGCGCGCGCTGTCCCGGCCGACGTGGCGGCCGGACATCCGGGCCGCGGTCATCTCCCGTACGCGGATCAACCTGCATCGCAAGATCGTCAAACACGCGGCGTTCACCGGGCAGTACCCCATCGCGGTCCTGTCCGACTGCGTCGTCTACGCCGCGGGCGGCGAGAGTCCGCTGGACTTCCTGCCCTACCGGGACGGCAAGCCGCTGCCCGGCGGCTTCAAGCTCGGCGTCAACCCGGGCCTGGTCAAGCACGAGGGCACCCAGACCGTCCTGTGGGGCGAGGAGGTCCGCGAGCGGTTCAACGCGCCGGAGCTCAACCTCGCCCGGTACATCAAGGACGGCACCGTCACCGACGTCGACAACGGAGAGTAGGAGAAGGCCACGATGAGCCGGTTCGGGGACGGCCTGGAGGCCGCGGTGCAGAAGGCGTTCACCCGCCCCACGCCCAAGACCGCGCCCGCGCAGATGCGCTACCTGGTCAAGCAGCTCAAGGGCACGAAAGCGGTCGCCCGGATGCTGCGGATCTCCCAGCGCACCGTCGAACGCTACGTGAAGGACCAGATCAAAAAGCCCCGCCCCGACCTCGCCGCGCGCCTGGAGAACGAGGTGAAGGCCCGCTGGCAGCCCCAGATCCGGGCCAAGGCCAAGGCGAAGGCGGCCACCACCGACGGCATCGTCATCGACACCCGCGCCCGCCTCGGCTACACCGCGCCGATCGGGTCCACCGATCAGGACCGCATCCGGCACCTGACCGTCGCCCTGCCGCCCGTCTACGCCGCCCGCCTCTTCGACGCCCAGAAGCAGGGCGCCGGTGACGCCCGCCTCCAGGAGATCGCCGCCGAAGCCCTCAAGGAGGTGTACTTCCAGGACGGCGGCCGACGCGCCGGCAGTCTGGAGGAGGTCCGGTTCACGGACATCGAGCACCTCGAGTTCGAGCTGTAGCAGCCACGCCCCGAACAGCCCGCGAGCCCCGGACCAATGAACCGAAGCACGGTAGTTGTCACGAAGGCAGGGGTCTTGTCATGTCACCGTGCTGCCGACGTCGGACGGTGCTGTGCATGACTGGATAAATGAAAGCAATGGTGGCTTGAGGTAGAGCATGATCTGCCGGGTGAAGAGGGACGCGGATACGGGCGTGGGCGTGGATGGTACCGACGTGTGGCACGAGCGGCTGGGGTGGGCGTTCGGGCTGGTGGCAAGCGATCCGGCTGAACGTGCTGCGGCGCTTGTCCGTCTGGCTGACGCCGAGAGGAACACTCAGGAGGCTCTGGATCGGTACAACAGGGCGTGGCGTCGCAGGTATTCGCTGGGGCGGCAGGCGGCGCGCAGAAACTACCTGAAGACCCTGAGGTATTCGTTTCCTGGTGGGTTGTGGGACCGGCCGGCCGGTCCCGACCTCAGCACGTGGCCGGGTCTTCCCTACGTGCTGTGCTTCCTGGAGTGGGAGGCGAGGTATCCGCAGGAGTGGACACGGTATGCCAAGTCGTGGGGCACGAAGGAAAGCCTCATTCGGGACGTGGCTGCCGCCCACCACGATGAGACGGTCAGAAGCAGGCTTGTGGAACTGGTCGAGACCGTCGTTCAGCGGCCCTACCGCTGCAAGGACCGCGAGTACGTGCGCGTGGCCCGGGCCGTGGACAGTGAGGACCTGCGCAGCAGGCTTGAAAGAGCCGCCTGTTCGGACAACCCATGGGCACAGCGCCATGCCCGGTACGTTCTCTGGCTCCTGGACCGTCCCGAGGTGCCCAATACGCGTCACGTCTGGCGGACGTGGCTGGCGGCGCATCCAGAGTGGACACGGTCAGCAGGCAGCCCGGACTGGAGAGGGGGTCCATCCCTCGAGCTCAGGCACGTCGTGCTGCTGGATCGCCCGGCGGAGCCGGCGCAGGGCCGGGCCGGGCTCGACGCCTAGTTCCGCGTGCAGGACCCGGGTGGCCCGGTCGTACTGCTGCACCGCCTCGGCGGACCGGCCCAGCAGCCACAGAGATCGCATCAGCAGGTCCCAGGCGGACTCGCGCAGCGGCTCATCGGCGATCAGGTCCTGCGCGGTGTGCACGGCCTGACCCGGCCGCCCGGACATCAGCAGCGCTCGGACGTACAGCTCCCGTGCGGCGTGCCGGCGCTCCGTCAGGCGGGCGATCTCCCGGGCGGCGAAAGGAAGACAGGCAGCGTCCATGAGTGCGTCGCCGCGCCAGGCGGCGAGGGCCTCGGCGAGGGCATCGGCGGCCCGCTCCGGCCGCCCGGCCTCCAGCAGATCGTGGCTGGCCGCCACGGTGCGTTCGAACCGTACGGTGTCCAGGTCCTCGTCGGCGACACGCAGAACATAGCCGCACCGCGTCGTGGCGAGGACACCGTCCCGGCATGCCTCGGAGGACCCGGCGGGATGCAGGACACGGCGCAGCCGGCTGATGTGCGCGTGCACCGATGTCGCCGCCCGGGCTGGGGGGCGGTCCCCCCACAGGCCGTCGCAAAGCCGATCGATGCTGACGGCGCGACCGTTGGCGATGAGCAGCCGGATCAGCAACACGCGCCGCTGACGCGGGCCGAGGCCGAGAAGGGTCCCGTGCCGGGTGGCCGTCAGGGGTCCGAGCAGACTGAAGCGGACACCAGCGGCTTGCGTGGACATGATTGCCCCTTCATTCATCGGTTCGTCAGTCGGTCGTGGAAAGTCAGCACCCGGCGGGCGATGCGAATGCCGGACAACGGTGGCATCGCTATCAGGTGCGGTACCCACGCCGGATCTACTGGGGACGGTGGTGACGGGACCCCCCGGCCGGTCACACGGTGCACCACCGGGTGACCGGCCGGCGGACGCGTGCCGAAGGCCCGGGGGGTGTGTCAGGCGGCGGGGGTGCCGAGTACGTGTGCGCGCGAGGCGTGCACCTCGTCGCGCAGGGCGGGCAGGTCGACGCCCAGGACCTGGCCGTTCCACTTGCGGACCTCGCCGTTGACGAGGACGGCGCTGATGTTGCGGGCGTCGGAGCCCAGGACGACCGTGCCGATGGGGTCGTTGAGCGGCATGTTGTTGAGGTCCTCGGCCTGGATGACGAGCAGGTCGGCCTTCTTGCCCACGGTGAGCGAGCCGGTGACGCCCTCCAGGCCGTTGGTGCGGGCGCCCTGCAGGGTGGCGAAGTCCAGGACGTCGTGGGTGGTGACGCGTCCCGGCTGCCGGTCGGTGCCGTAGACGGTGTTGACCGCGCGCATCCGCTGGATGGCGTGCAGGGCCCGCATCTGCGTGAACATGTCGCTGGCCAGGGCCACCTCGACGTCGATGCTCAACCCCGGGCGCACCCCGACCGACAGGGCCTCGTCGATCGCGGGGATCGCGGTCTCCAGCCCGATCTGGGCGTCCGAGGTCGGGGCCAGGGCGATGGTCGTGCCGCTCTCCCCGATCGCCTTCCACGCTGCCTGGGTCAGGCCGGTGGCGTGGATGAGGGTGACGTCCGCGCCGAGGATGCCGTCCTTCGCCCACTGCTCGACGGCCTGCGAGGAGGAGGTGCCGAAGACGGCGTCCACGCTCACCCCGATGCCCAGGTCCCGGGCCGTGCGGGCGAGTTCGGGTCCGTACGCGAGGGCGGGGCCGGCGATCTCGTCGGTGGCGAGGGCTGCCAGGCGCAGGGTCAGCAGCTGGTCGTCGCCGGCGAAGTACTTCTCCTTGAGGCGGGTCAGGTCGCCGGGCCACTGCTTGTCCCAGTCGCCGAAGTGCGGGCCCATGGAGGCGTGCACGCCTCGGATGCCGGTGTCGACGAGGGCCTCGACGGCGGCGTCGGAATGCTCACGGGTGCGGGAGTTGTGGGAGAAGTCGAGCATGGTCGTGATGCCGCTGTCGATGGCCGTCAGCGCGGCCAGTCTGGTCCCGACGTACATGTCATGGGGCCGGTAGACCGTGGCGTAGCCGGCCAGGGTGGACATCACATAGGCGCCGAGGTCGTCGACGTCCGGCATGATCCGGCGCAGCTGAGCCTCCCAGGCGTGCCGGTGGGTGTCGACGAAGCCCGGCGTGAGGAGGGTGCCGGTGGCGTCGACGACGACCGCTCCCTCCCGGCTCAGGCCAGGACCTATCGCGGTGATCGTGTCGCCCTCGACGAGCAGATCGGCGCCGTCCAGAACACCGGAGGCGGGGTCCATGGTGACGATGGTCGCGCCGGTGAACAGGATGCGCCGCTTCGGGTCGCAGGAGCGGCGCTGGAGCTGTTCGAGCACGGCGGGGCTGGTGGTGCCGGAGGCGGTCAAGGGGAGATCCTGTTCGTCGTGCCAGGCGCGGTGGGCCTGTGCGGGGTGGGCGGTGCCTCCAGCATCGGACCGGCCGGGTGTGACAACCAGGGCGCCGTTTTCCTGGGCACAGCACACCCAGGGTCAGCCGGCGGGCTGGATGAGGAACAGCGACGGGACCTCACGGTCGGTCGCGGCGACGCCCGCTCGTCCCGGGCGGCGGTGCGTGACGCACGACCGTCAGGGCGGTCTCTTCAGCGGGCGGGGCGTGGCCCGGCGGGACCTCGCCCCTTCCGCGGCGGGGCCCGCTCCTTGCCCTCCGCGGAGCTGACGGCCGGTCGTCCGCCGCGCTGTCAACGGGGCGGCCGGCACGCCCCGTCGGCCAGCCTGGCCGCACTGTTCCGGGGAGTGAGGAGTGAGCCGGTCGAACACGGCCTGGCGTACGGCGTACCCGTGACCCGGCGCGGTCCGGCGCAGCACCCCGTAGCAACCGGCTGATGTGCGCGTGCACCGCCGTCGCCGCCCGAGCCGGCGGACGCTCCCCCCACAAGTCATCACACAGCCCGTCCAGACTCACCGCACAACCATCGGCGACGAGCAACCGGACCAGCAGCACACACCGCTGACGCGGACCCAGAACAAGAGCAACACCCTCCCGGGTCGCCATCACAGGCCCCAGCAAGCTGAAACGGACACCAGCGGCTTGAGTGGACATGGTTGCCCCTTCGGTTCATCGGTTCGTCAGGTCGGCCACGGACAGTCGTCAGTGCCGGCGGAGGACGTGGATCTCGGGCAGTGGTGTCGTGGCGTACAACGGCATCGGCGTGGGTCGTGGGGCGCCCACCGAGATCCGCTGGGGGCGGTGACGGTGGGCGAGGCGGAGGACGACGGCGGCGTACAGGACGGTGACGGCCATGTCGATGAGGGCGAGCAGGACCGGGGCGTCGGCCGCGGTGTCGTCGGAGGCGAGGCCGTCGACGAGGGCGGCCGCGAGCCCGAAGCTCACCAGGTTGTTCAGCGCGTGCAGGGCGACGGCGGCTTCCAGCCCGCCGGTGCGCAAGGTGAGGTGGCCCGTGACGAGTCCGAAGACGCACAGGTCCACGAGGCCCCACACGGCGCCCCAGCCGTGCGCCGCGCCGAACAGCAGCGCCTGCGGCAGCACCGCGCACCACGGCGAGCGCAGGAAACCACCCACCGCCTGCGTCAGCCAGCCCCGGAACACGTACTCCTCAGCCGCCGCCTGCAACGGCACACACACCGAGAGCACGGCCAGCGACACCAGGAACGACGGCCAGTCCACCCACTGCGCCGGCTCCGCACGCGTACCGTCGTCCAGGGGCAGGAAGGCCAGCGCCAGCCCCGGCACCGCCACGGTCGGCACCGCCACCACGAGGCACCGGCCCAGCCACCGCCAGCGCAGCCGCCCCGTCACCGACGACACCGTGCCCGCCGGACGCCGCCCCGCCCAGCGCACCGCGAGCAGCACCGGTGGCAGCATCAACGCGATGTAGGACAGCTCCAGCACCAGATTCGGCAGCGCACCGAAGTCGAACGTCCCGTCCGGGAGTCGGGGGCGGCCCGCGGCGGCGCCGGCGCCGTAGGAGACCATGTCGACGACACCGATGAGGACGAGCCAGCCACCGGCCAGCAGCAGCAGTCCGAGTACCGGACGCCACCAGCGGTGATGTCCGGTGTAACGCGCCATCCGATGGTAGGGGAGCGCGTTGAGCAGGGGTGAATCGGTCATGTGCACCAGCATTCCGGCGGCGTCGCCCCAGCACGTCCGTCACCGGCACGAACGGCGGCTCTACCGCAGGGTGCAGACGGCACCCGGTCCCGAGGCGGACGAAGGGTGACGGGAACCTGCCGCGGGTCGGCACGTCTTCCCCTCCGTCCCCGGGCGGAGACATCCCTCCGTCCGTGCGGAAGACGGCGGCACGGCGCAGGTGGCCTACGCTCACATGCGTCATGGGAACCATACGTACCTGGCTGCTTCCGACCGCCCTCGCGCTGCTCGGCGTCGGCGTGCTCACGGCCTCGCTGCTGTCGGAGAACGAGCCTGCCGGACTGCTGAGGCCCGCGGGGCTGGTGGCGGCGATCGTCGTGCAGTACGTCGCGCTGGGACGGCGGCGCCGCGACCCCCTGGCGGCGCTCGCCGGGACGGCGGCCGGCATGCTCATCGGGACTCTGGCCGCCCCCGATCACTTCGTCAACCTCGGGATATTCGTCGCCCTGTATGCCGTAGCGGTGCAGTACGGTGGCCGGATCACCGCTCTGTGCGCCGCCGCCGTCATCGGCTGCGATGGGCTGCCGAGTGTCCTGGGCGGTGGCTCGGCGAAGGAACTGCTGGCCGACCTGGGCTCCGCCGCCATGTTGTACGTGCCCTGTGCGGGGCTCGGCGAGGCGCGGCGGCAGTGGTTGAGCGGTCGCTGGGCCGCGGCCGGACGGCTGGCGCGGGCCGAGGAGGAACGGCGGCGGGCCGCCGAGAACGAACGTCACCGGCTCGCCCGGGAACTGCACGACGTCAGCGCCCACCACCTGACCTCCGTGGTGGTGACGGTGGACGCGGCTCGCCGGCTCAGCGGTACCCGGCCCGAACTGGTCGAGGAGGCGATGGCGTTCGCCGCGCGCACCGGCGAGGAGACCCTGTCCTCGCTGCGCCGGCTGGCCGACGCCATGCTGGACGCCCAAGCACCCGATCCGCAGCCGGTGAGCGGCCGCCTGCGCGAGTTGATCAGCGGGTTCGACCGGCTGGGCCGGCCCATCGACGCCGACCTGCCCGACGACCTCGCCGGGCCCGCCGCCGAGGCCGCCTTCGGTATCGTCCGCGAAGCCCTCACCAACGCACTGCGGCACGCGCCCGGAGCCGCCGTGCGGGTACGCGTCCGGCGCCTCGACGGCGCCCTCCACCTGCTGGTCGCCAACGGCGCGCCGCGTGCCGCGGAGGAGCACGCCCGGGCCACCACTGGACTGGGCTCGGGCAACGGGGTCACGGGCATGCGGGAGCGGGCGACGGCCGTCGGCGGCGAACTGACGGCGAAGCCGGCCGAGGACGGGGGCTGGAGGGTGACGGCCACGTTGCCCGACGGCACGGGACCGGTCCAGCCGGACTCGGCGTCCCTGCGCCGCGATCTGCGGCGCGAACAGTGGCTGGCGGACGTGCTGCTCTGCCTGACCGCCGTGATACTGCCGCTGTTCATGGTGTCCCCGTCCGGCGACGCGCTCGGTACGACGACCGTGACCCTGCTTCTGACGGCGCACGCGCTGCCCCTGCTCTGGCGGCGCCGTACTCCCGCTCTCGCCCTGGCCGGGGTGGCCGCGACCGCGTGGCTGACGCCCGCCGCGGTCGCCGCGGGGCTGGTGCCGTCGGACTGGGTGGACCTGCTGCCGTCCGCCATGGTGTCCGAGGCGATGGCGGTGTACGCGGTCGCCGCCTTCGGCCGCCGGCCCGTACGAGCCTTCGGCGCCGCCCTGGCCACCACGGTGAACGTGGTGGCCGCGATGGCCGTGACGGTCGCCGTCGACCAGATGCTGGTGCGGCCGTCCGGCGATGCGACCATGGTGCTCTGGGCCGCGTACCTCGTCATGTGGGCGGCGGCCCCGTTGTTGATCGTGCTGTGGGCTGTCGGCACGGGGGTCCGCCGACGGCGGATACGGGTCGTCACCCGCGAGGAGAGCGCGTTCGGCGACTCGGTGCGACAGACCGCGCTGGCGGCGACCACCGAACGCCGGCTGATCGCCGCCGAGCTGCACGAAACCGTACTGAGGCGCACCACCCGCATGGTGGGTCACGCGAGCGACGGGACACCGGACGATGTGGCCGGCGAGGCACGGGCGGCGCTCGCGGCGATGCGGGAACTGCTGCGC
Organism: Streptomyces sp. NPDC037271; assembly: GCF_055603605.1. NCBI lineage: Bacteria > Bacillati > Actinomycetota > Actinomycetes > Kitasatosporales > Streptomycetaceae > Streptomyces > Streptomyces sp. NPDC037271. The sequence goes on along the minus strand of NZ_JBVJVN010000038.1, from coordinate 28,822 downwards.
AGCCTGCGCGGTGCCGCCGAGGACGGCGGGCAGCATGCCCCGCAGCCCGGCGCGGCCGACCTGGAGGCACTGTGCGGGGCCCTGCGCGCGGCCGGCCGTGACGTGACCGTCAGCGGACTGCCGCGCGCCGTCGAGGACCTGTCCGCGTCGGTGTCCCTGACCGTGTACCGGGTGGTGGAGGCCGCGCTCCGAGCCGGCGACCGGGGTCCGGCCCGGGTGACGCTGCGACGGCGGCGCGGGCAGGTGCACGTCACGGTCACCGGGGTGCCGCTCGCGGCCGCGGGCCCGGTCGCCGAACGGATCCACGTCCAGGCGGAGTCGGCGGCGGGGCGGACGGCCGTCGACCGGGCAGGTACGCTGCGGGTAACGGTGCCGGTCGGCAACCCGTCGGTCCCTGCTCAGGAGGTCCTGCCATCGCCATACGTGTGATGGTCGTCGACGACCAGGCGGTGGTCCGTGCCGGATTCGCCGCCGTCGTCGATGCCGAAGCGGATCTGACCGTGGTCGGCGAGGCGGGTGACGGCGCCGGCGCGGTCGCGCTCGCCGAACGCACCGCTCCCGACGTGGTCCTGATGGACATCCGCATGCCCGGCATGGACGGACTGTCCGCCACCCGGCTGATCACCGCCCTGGACAGCAGTCCCAAGGTGCTCGTACTGACCACTTTCGACCTCGACGTGTACGTGTACGAGGCGCTGCGCGCCGGTTCCTCCGGGTTCATGCTCAAGGACGCCCTGCCCGAGGACGTGCTCACCGCGATCCGCGTGGTCGCCGGCGGGGAGGGCATCCTCGCGCCGACCGTCACCCGCCGCCTCATCGGGCAGTTCGCTCACGGGGCGCCCCTCCCGCCGGAGTTGTCCGGCCAGCTCGCCGGGCTCACCCCGCGCGAGCGGGAGGTGCTGCTGCTGATCGCCTCCGGCCTGACCAACGCCGAGATCGGGGTACAGCTCGGCGTGACGACCGGTACGGTCAAATCCCACGTCAACGCACTGCTCACGAAGCTGCAACTGCGCGACCGGGTACAGGCGACGATCCTGGCGTACGAGGCCGGTCTGATCCGCCCGCAGGGCTCGCTGGGGGACCCGGCCGCCGCACCGTACTGAGGACCCGGCCGCCGCACCGCACTGGGGGGTCGTCCGGCTCGGAGGCCGCGAGCGGTGCCGGCGGGGGCGTCGCGGTCGCGCTTGACGCCGAGGGCTGCCTTGCGCCGTCGTCGTGTGTCGTCGTGCACGCGGCGAGAGCGCCCAGGACGAGGACGGCGTCACAGGTGATGCCGGTCATGGTCGCGGAGCGGGACCTCATGTGGTCCGCCTCGGTGAGTCGTCCCGGTGTCCGGAGTGGGTGGTGGTCGCCGCCAGGGAGCCGAGCAGACGGAGCGCGTCCGCGGTTCCGGTGCCCTCCTGGGCGTGGTAGACGACCAGCTGCTGCCCCGGGGCGGAGCGTACGTCGAAGGTCTGCATGCGCAGGGCCAGTTCGCCGACGTCGGGATGCAGCAGGGTCTTCGCGGCGTCGCTCTTGCCCCGTGCGTCTCGGCGCTGCCACAGGTCGGTGAAGTGACGGCTGCCTTCCGAGGCCGTCCGCAGTACCTCGGCGATGCGTGGGTCGTTGGGCCGCGCGCCCTCCAGGAAGCGGAAGCCCGCGACCGTGTTGGCCGCGGCCTTGTCCCAGTCCAGGTGGAAGGAGCGGACCGACGGATCGAGGAACATCGTGAGCAGCACGTTCGCGCCGGGCTGGAGGTGGGGGAAGACCGCCCGCCCCAGCGTGTTCGCGGCCAGGACGTCGTAGGCCCGGCCCAGGAGCAGGGCCGGCGTGCGGTCCCACAGTTCGGCCAGTTCCAGCAGCTGCGGGTCCGCTCGCTCGGTGCTGCCCTCATGGCGCGGAAGCGGAGCCATGCCCGCGGCCCGGAACAGGTGCAGCCTGCCGTCGTCGTCCAGCAGCAGCGCGTCGCTCAGCGCGTCCAGGACCTGCGGCGACGGGTGCCGCTCACGGCCCTGCTCCAGACGCAGGTAGTAGTCGACGCTGATACGCGCCAGCATCGAGACCTCTTCACGGCGCAGACCGGGCACGCGCCGCCGCCCGTCCTCGGGCAGACCGACGTCGGACGGCGTCACCTGCGCGCGCCTGCTCCGCAGGTAATCGCCCAGTTTCGAGGTAGTCATACCCCTCAGGCTAAGCTCGCCGGCCGCCGGGAACCTGGCCCCAGTACCCCCAGGCATCCCCGGGACGGGAGGGGCGCGCACACCACCTCGCGGCAGGCAGACCGGCGGTATAGGCCGAACAGCCGATGTCCATCGGTCGTTTCACGAGGAGGATCCGGTGAGGCGGGCGCGAGCCCGGCCGCAGCGCCCGGAAACGCGTTCCGTGCCCCGGCGGCAGGCTGCCGGAGCGCGCCCGCCTCACATCGACACAGCACGGAGGCAGGTGGCCTCTGCGCGACCGTCACGGGCACCGCGGACCGTACACCGGTGGTTCTCGCACCGTGTGACCAGTCGGCGGCTCAGCGGTTCGGCCTGTCGGGAAAAGCGCTGCTGTCCACGTCGAGCGGCAAGTGTCTGGACCTCTTCGGAGGGGCGTCCGGCACCCAGGTGGTGCTCTGGGAATGCAACGGCCGTGACGACCAGCGGTGGAGCAGTGCCTGACACCGCGCCCGAAGGGCCGTCGGGCCGCCCGCCGGGCCAGGCGGCCGCCGGACCGGAGGTCTTGGGCAGCGGACGGCAGTGATATACACATGCGACAGGTACCGGTTCATACCGGTTCTGAAACTTGAGCGCGGTGGGACCGGCCCAACTTCCCGTCTCGCCCGCGGATGCCCGCGGATGCCCGCGGATGCCCGCGGATGCCCGCGGATCACTGAAGTACCCCGTACGACGGCTCGTGACGGTCCGAGTCGGCCCCATCCGTCCAGCCCTGCCGAACGGCTCGGCTCCTTCGCGTGAACGCGCGGGGGAGAGTGTCGTCCCGTGGCACGGTCTCCCTCGATTTGGTGTGAGCAGACGACATGAGTGACGACACCCTCTGGAACGTCCTGCTGGCGGCCGCCCGGGAGGCCCCCGAGCAAGTGACGGTGCACGTGCGCGACGACGGCGGCGAGCTGAACGTGACATACCGACAGCTGCTCGCGGACGCGGTACGGGTCGCCGGGGGGCTGCGGGCGGCCGGAGTGGCGCCCGGTACCTGTGTTCCGCTGGTCGCCGACCGCAGCGAGAACTTCCAGGTGATGTTCTGGGGACTGGTCGGTGCCGGTCTGGTGCCGGTGCCACTCGCCGCGGACGCCCGCCGGGTGGCGCCCGTGTGGGAACACCTGGGCCGGCCGGCCCTGTTCGTGGACGCCGTGGGCGCGGAGGTGGCGCGGGACCTGCCCACCGGGGCGGCCGTGCTGCGGCTGGACGGGCTGCCGGACGGCGGGGCGTCGGACGGGGACATGCCGGACGTGACCGTGCCGGGTTCGCCGGACGGTCTGGCGTTCGTGCAGTTCTCCTCGGGCAGCACCGGGCAGCCCAAGGGCGTCGAGCTGACGCACGCGGCGGTGACGGCCAACCTGCGCCAGATCGTGGCCGTGTCCGATCTGGGCAGTGCCGACGTGGTGGTCAGCTGGATGCCGTACTTCCACGACATGGGTCTGATCGGCACGCATCTCGCCCCGCTCGCCGCCCGTGCCAAGCAGGTCAAGATCGGGCCGCTGGCGTTCGCCCGGCGGCCCGGTATCTGGTTCGAGCGGGCCACCACCCACCGGGCCACCCATCTGTCGGCCGCCAACTTCGCGCTCGCGCTGGCCGTCCGGCGGATTCCCGAGGCGGACCTGACCGGCTTCGACCTGCGCAGCGTCCGGCGGGTGGTGGTCGGAGCCGAACCGATCTCCGCCACCGTCTGGCGCGACTTCGCTCGCCGTGCGCGGCTCGCGGGTCTCGCGGCGCACGCCCTCCAGCCGGTCTACGGGCTGGCCGAGGCGACCCTCGCCGTGACGTTTCCGCCGCCCGGCGAGGTGGCCGTGCCGCTCGCGGTGGAGCGGGGCGCGCTCAGCCGCGGCCGGGTGGTCGACGCCTCCGAGGCGGCCGAGGAGGCCAGTGGTGCCGACGGTGCCGTCGAGCTCATGGACCTCGGTCACCCCGTGCCCGGCTGCTCCGTGCGGATCGTCGATGACGCCGGGCGGGTGCTCGGGGAGCGGCGCGTGGGGCACGTCGAGGTGCGCGGGCCGCAGCTCGCCCGCGGCTACCGGGGGCTGCCCGATGCCACCGCCGCGGCCTTCACCGCCGAGGGCTGGCTGCGCACCGGCGACCTGGGGTTCCTGCGGGAGGGACGGCTGTGCGTCAGCGGCCGGCACAAGGACGTGCTCTTCCTGAACGGGCTGAAGTACCACGCCGCCGATCTGGAGGAGGTCGCCGCCGGTACACCCGGGCTGCCGCCCGGGACGGCCGCGGTGGTGGGCTCCACCGATCCCGTCACCGGCCGCGAGCGCGTGGTGGTGTGCGTCGCCTGGGCCCGTCCGCCACGCTCGGCCGACGAGGTACTGCGGCACGCCGCGGACCGGGTGGGCGAGGCCCTCCTCCACGACGACGTCCGGGTCGTCGCCCTGCCGCCCGGTCGGTTCCCCCGCACCACCAGCGGCAAGATACGCCGCCATGTGCTGCGCGACCGGTTCGAGGCGGGCCGCTTTCCCCGCGTCGTCGCCCGCGCGCCCGGTGGTACGCCGACCGTTGCCGGCGGGCACGGGGCGGGTGAGCGCGACGTACCGCGGTCGCGGGCGGCGGCCGAGCGTGCCGTGCGCGAGGTGTGGGCCGGGGTGCTGGGGCTGCCCGTGGAGCGGATCGGCTCCCGTACGTCCTTCCGGGCGCTCGGCGGGACCTCGCTGAAGGCGATGGAGGTACTGGCGGGGCTGGAGGATGCCCTCGGCCGGCGGCTGGAGGTGTCGGCGCTGCGTGCCGGGGCGGACACGGTGGCCGAGATCGTGGATCACCTGCTGGACGGGACGGAGGCGACGCCGGGGGCACAGGCGAAGCCTGGGACGGAGACGGAGCCGGGAGCGCAGGCGAAGCCGACGGGGGCGCAGGCAAAGCCGGGAGCGCAGGCGAATCCTGGGACGGAGACGAAGCCGGGAGCACAGGCGAAGCCGACGGGGACACAGGCAAAGCCGGGCGCGGGCGCGCAGGCAGAAGCGGACGCGGAGGCGGAGCCGGGGACGCGTGCGGAGGCGTACGTGACCTCGGAGCCGGCGTCGGCGCCGCGGAAGGGCGGCGCGGGTGCGGAAGGCACCGGCGTGTCCGGCCGACGAGCGGACGGCACACTCGCCGTGGTCGGTCTCGCGTGCCGTTTTCCCGGCGCCGACAGCCCCGAGGAGTACTGGCGGCTGCTCACCGAAGGGCGGGACCTCGTCACCCCGGTGCCGCCGCACCGGTGGGGTGACGACCAGGTGCCCGAGGCCCGGTGGGGAGCGTTCCTGAAGGACCCGGCCGGCTTCGACGCCGCCCGTTTCGGGATCGGCGACGCGGAGGCCCACAGCCTCGACCCGCAGGCCCGGCTCCTGCTGGAGCTGGCGCACGAGGCCCTGGAGCGGGCCGGTTACGCCGGCCCGCGCCGCCGCGGCCACCGTGTCGGCGTGTTCACGACGGCCGGGGAGAGCGGCTACCGGGAGCTGCTGGAACGGGCGGCCCGCCGGGACGGCACACCACTGCCGCCCGCCGCGCTGACCGGCAACCTGCCCAACCTCCTCGCCGCCCGCATCGCGCAGAGCTTCGACCTGCGCGGTCCGGCCCTGGCCGTCGACACCGCCTGTTCCTCCGCCCTGGTGGCCCTGCACCTGGCCCGCCGCAGCCTCGCGGACGGCGAGTGCGACATCGCCCTGGTCGGCGGCGTCAACCTCCATCTCACCCCGACCGCGCACCGCATGCTGCACGCCGTGCAGGCCCTGTCGCCGACGGGCCGCAGCCGTGCCTTCGGCGCCGGCGCGGACGGCTTCGTGCCCGGTGAGGGCGGCGCGGTGCTCGTCCTGCGGCGGACGGCGGACGCCCGGCGGGCCGGTGACGAGGTGCTCGCCGTCGTCCGCGGCACCGCCGTCAACAACGACGGCACCTCGCTGAGCCTGCTGGCGCCCCATCCCGCCCGCCAGCGCGAGGTCATCACCGCCGCCCACGCCGCCGCGGCCGTCGATCCGGCCGAGGTGACCTATGTCGAGGCGCACGGCACCGGCACGGCCCTCGGCGACCCGGTCGAACTGGCGTCGCTCGCCCATGCCTTCCCGCCGCTGCCCGACGGACGCCCGCGGCTGCTGGGTTCGGCCAAGAGCAACATCGGCCACCTGCTGAACGCCGCCGCGCTGCCTGGTCTGGTCAAGGTGGTACTGGCGCTGCGACACGGCCAGGTGCCGCCCTCGCCGCACGCCGATCCGCCCGCCGCTCCGGTCGCCGGGGCCGGTTTCCAGGTGCCCGGCCGGCTCGTCCCCTGGCCCGTACCGCCCTCGGGAGGCCCTTTCGTCGCCGGCGTCAGCGCTTTCGGCTTCGGCGGCACCAACGCGCACGCCGTACTGGAGCGGGCCCCCGCGCACGCCGTACTGGAGGAGGCCCCCGCGCCCGCCGTACTGGAGCAGGCCCCCGCGCCCGCCGTTCCTCCGGCCCGCGCGCGGCGGGTGGCGGACGGGCCGCATCTCCTCGCGCTCTCCGCCGTCACACCGCCCGCGCTGCGTGCCCTGGTCCGGGACCTGTCCGGCCACCTGGCCGCACATCCGGAGATCACCGAGGCCGACCTGTGCCTGACCGCGGGAACGGCGCGCGACGGCGACCGCCACCGCCTCGCCCTCGTCTGCGACGGCGACGTACGCGCGCGGCTGTCCGCCCTCGCCGCGGCGGACGGCGCCGCGGACCGCCCGGCCGCAGCGGAAGGCGCCGAGCATCGCCCGGCCGTGGCAGGGGGCGACACCACCGGCCGTCTCCCCGCCGCGCCGGACACGTACACCGGCGTCGTTCGCTCGCGCCCTCGTCTCGTGTTCCTCTTCCCCGGTCAGGGCACCCAGCGTCCAGGCATGGCCGCTGGTCTGTACACCACCGCGCCCGTGTTCCGGGACACCCTCGAGGAGGCGTCCGCGCACCTCGGTCCGTTGTACGGCCGCACCCTGACCGCCTGGTGCACCGATCCCGGCGTCGCCCCGGCCGACCTGGCGCGCACGGAGATCACCCAGCCCGCCATGGTCGCCTTCACCGTTGCCCTGACCCGGCAGTTGGGCGCCTGGGGCGTCGTACCGGACGCCGTCACCGGCCACAGTGTCGGGGAACTGGCCGCTGCCTGCGCGGCGGGCCTGCTGCCGCTGTCCGACACCGTCCGCTTCGCCGCCGAGCGGGGCCGGCTCCTGGCCGAGCTGACCGAGCGGGGCGCCATGGCCGCCGTACGCGGGGCGGACGACGCCGTGGACTCCCTGGTCGCCTCCTCGGACGGGGACCTCTGCGTCGCCGTGCGCAACGCCCCCGGCCGGCTGGTGCTGTCCGGGACCGTGCGCGCTGTCGAGGACGCGGTGGCCGCGCTGACCGCGCGGGGCGTCGCCGCGCGCCGGCTCCAGGTGACGCGCGCCTTCCACTCACCGCTGATGGCACCGGCCGCGCGGGCGTTGTACGACGCCGCCGCCGCTCTGGTGCCGGGGGCCGCCCGGGTACCGCTGATGAGTACTCTCACGGGCGACTGGGTGTCGGCCCCCGACGCCTCCCACTGGCGGGACCACGCGCTGCGGCCGGTGGAATTCGCGGCTGCCGCGCAGCGGTTGACCGAGGACGGTTTCGACACGTTCGTGGAGATCGGGCCCGGCACCGACCTGCCGGCGGCCGTGCGACGGGCCGCCGCGGCCCGGCCCGGCCCCGCGCCGGTCGCGCTCTCCGCCCTGCCGGCCACCCGGGAGGGGGGCGGCCGGGGCAGGGACGCGCTGCTGCGCACCGTCGCCCGGCTGTGGACACGCGGCGTCGCCGTCGACCACGGGACGCTCGCTCCGACGGGACGCCGCGTGCCCGTGCCCACCTATCCCTTCCAGCGGCGGCCCTACTGGCCCGGCCCCGACCCCGCCCGGCTGCTGCACCGGATCGCCTGGACCTCCGCTCCCCTCCCCGAGCCCCTGGACCTGGTACCGGTCACGCTGGTGTCCGGGCCCGACGGCGAAGCGGTACGGGAACTGTCCGGGCGGCTGGCCGCGCGGGGAGTGCCGACGGTGCGGGCGGACACGGGGTCCGCGCACACCGTCGTCCATCTCGCGGGACGTGGAGAGGACGGCACCGGCCTGGCCGCCGCGGTCGCCTTCCGGGACACGCTGCGGGTCTTCGACCGGGTCGGGGCGCGGCGCCTCCTGTTGCTCACCGAGGACGCCCACCGCACCGGCTCGCGGGGCGAGGCGGTGCCGCGTCCCGGGCAGGCCCTGCTCACCGGTCTCGCGTCGGCGTTGCCCGAGGAGACCGAGGGCGCGGGCCTGGCCTGTGCCGACCTGTCCTCCCAGGACACGGCCGAGCAGCGACTCGACGCGGTGGCGGCCGAGTTGTCCGTGGCGTGCGGCGAGGTGTCGGTGGCGGCCTGGCGCGACGGTACGCGGCTGCTGCGGGGGGTCGAGCCGTTGCCCCACGGCGCCGTGGCGCCGTGGACGGACCGGACGGACCCGCTGCCCGCGGACGGCGTCTACCTGATCACCGGTGGCGCGGGCGGCCTCGGCGCCGCGCTCGCCCGGGACCTCGCCGGGCGCGGCCGCCCCACCCTCGTCCTCACCGGCCGTTCCGCACGGCGGCCGACCGCGCTGCTGGCGGAACTCGGCGAGCTGGGCGCCTATGCCCGCTACCGGCAGGCCGACGTCACCGACGAACGGCAACTCGACGCCCTGCTCGCCCAGGCTCCGGCACCGGACGTCGTGTTCCACCTGGCCGGGGTGGCGGTTCCGGGCTCGTTGCGCGGCACCGCCCGGGACGACACCGGCCGGTCACTGGCCGCCAAGACGCTCGGCACCCGGCTGCTGGCCGGCGCACTGCACCGCCACGGGCACCGCCCGGCGCTGTGCGTGGCCTTCTCCTCGGTGGCCTCCGTGCTGCCGGGTGCCGCGGGCGCGCTCGGCGACTACGCCGCCGCCAACGCCTACCTCGACGCCTTCGCTGCGGCCGAGCGGGCCGCCGGCCGCCGCTGGCTGGCGGTGAATCTCGGCGCCGTGGCCCGCACGGGACTCGCCGCCAGGGCGGCGGAGCACGTGCCGGTGCGCGCCGGGGGCGCGCCCCTCTCTCCGGCCGAGGCGCTGCAAGCCCTGCGCGCGGCCTGCGCCGTCGACACCGCGCAGCTCGTGCTCGCCGACATCGGTGCCCCCGGCCACGGCGACGACAGCGTCCCGGCGGCGCCGGTACGGCTTCCTCAGCTTCCGCCGATGGCCGATCAGGACTCCACCCCGGCGCCCGCTCAGACCTACGACGCTCAGACCGCCGACGCCCAGACCGCCGACGCCCAGACCGCCGACGCGCCGGCCTCCTCCGCGCAGGCCTTCTCCGCCCAGAACGCCGACGCGCCGGCCTCCGACGCGCAGGCCTCCGACGCGCAGGCCTCCGACGCGGCCGGCCGTACGTCCGGCCGCACCCCCGGCACCCCCGCACTCGTGCGCGGCCTGCTCGCCGAGGCCCTGCGCCTCCCCGTCGAGGCGGTCGACGAGGACGCGGCCTTCCTCTCCCTCGGTCTGGACTCGCTCGCCGCGGTGGACCTGGTCCGGCGGCTGGAACGTGCCCTCGGCCGGGACCTGCCGACGACGCTGTTCTTCGAGTACCGCACGGTGCGGGAACTCTGTGCCCACCTCGACGCCGACGCGTCCGGCGAGGGCGCGGGCACCGGCCCGGCGGTCCTCACGGAGAGCGCCGTCGCCGAGGGCGTGCCCTTCCCCCTCACCCCCGTACAACTGGCCCTGCACACCAGCAGCGTCCTGTACCCCCGGACTCCGGCCCGCGGCTGGGTGCGGCAGACCGTCCACGGGCCCCTCGACCCCGGTCTGCTGCGGCGTGCCCTCGTCGCGCTCGCCGGGCGGCACGGCATGCTGCGCGTGCGGATCGCACGGGGCGACGGCTCCTCCCCCGTACCGCGTCAGACGATAACGGCGGGCGCGGACCCCGCCGGGTGGTTCGAGACCCGGCCGTGCCCCGAGGGCGAGGACGCCCTCAGGGCTGTGGAGACCGAACTGGTCAACCGGCCCCTCGACCTCACCCACGAGCCTCCCCTGCGGGCGCTGCTGCTGACCGGTGAGGCCGGCGTGGCCCACCTGCTCCTGTCCGTGCACCACGTCGCCGCCGACGGCTACAGCCTCAACCTCCTCAGCACGGAACTGTGGACGCTGTACACCGACCTCGCCCTGGACCGCGTCCCGGCCCCGCTGCCGGCCGCCGCCGACTTCGCCGCCCACGCCGGCGGCGTGCGGCCCGCCGTCCGCGCCGAGGACACCGCGTACTGGACGGCCCGCCTGGCGGACCGCTCCCCCATGACGCTGCCCTACGACGGCCGCCCGGACCCCGAGGAGGGCCCCGGGCCGATCGTCACCGAGCACCGCGTCCTGGACGAGGACCTCGTCGCCGTCCTGCGCGAACGGGCCGCCCGCTGGAACGTCTCCCTCTTCCACCTCCTGCTCGCCGCCTACGCACGCTGCCTGGCGCGGTGGAGCGGACGGCGCGACCTCGCGGTCAACGTGGCCCGCGCGGGCCGCGACGCCCGCACGCCGGGGAACGACCGGCTGGTCGGCCCCCTCGCCGACACCCTGCCGCTGTTGCTGGAGGCAGACCCTGACGAGCCGCTGCCCCGGCTCGCCGAACGCGTGCGGCTGGCCTGGCTGGACAGCGAACGGCATGCCACCGTCAGCAGTCTCGGCCTCGCCCGGCTGCTGTCCGGCGACGCCTCGGGGCCGCGGACGGCGAGCCCGGCGAGCTTCAGCTTCGCCCGCTTCCCCGCGCCCTTGGACCCGGACTGCCCGGTCGGGGTACGGCCCACCGCGGCGGGCACCGGCTCGGCCGCCACCCGGCTGAACCTGCTGTGCTGGGAGGACGGGCCCATGCTGCGGCTGTCCTGGAACTTCCCCGAGGACGTCCTCTCCCCGGCCACGGTCGCCCGTCTCGCCACCGCCTTCGAGCGGGAGCTGCGCGGCCCGGAAACCGCCGGTACCGCGCCCGAGCCCGCGAGCGCGGCCCGGTCGACCGTGGTCGGCCGGCTGCTGGAACGGTTCCGCGCGGCGTCCGACGCGGTCGCCGTCGACGACGGCCGGCTCCCGGTGACGTACCGGGACCTGGACGCGGCCACCGGCGCCCTCGCCCGGCGGCTGCGGGAGAACGGCGTACGGCGGGGTGACCTGGTCGGCATGCTCACCTCTCCGGGCCCCGACACCGTGATCGCCGTCGTCGGCATCCTCCGGGCGGGCGCCGGATGGGTTCCGCTGGACGCCGAGTACCCGGCGGCGCGGCTGGCCGGGCAGACCGATCGCTGCGGGGTGCGCGTGGTCGTGCACGACGACCGCACCCGGGCCACCGCGCGGGCGCTGACCGCACTGACGGCCCTGCCCGTCACCGGGCCCGACGACGGGACGGCCGGGCACGCACCCGGTGATGCGGCCGACGCCGACGCGACGGCGTACGTCATCTTCACCTCCGGCTCCACCGGCCGCCCCAAGGCGGTGCCCATCACCTTCCGCGCCATGGAGAACTACCTCGACTGGGCGGCGAGCACCTTCGCCTACGGTCCCGGCGACCGGCTCGCCAACACCTCCTCGCCCTGTTTCGACGCCTCCGTACGGCAGTTGCTGGCGCCGCTGCTGACCGGTGCCACCGTGGTGACCGCCGACCGTGACCTGGTGCGCGATCCGGAACTGCTGCTGCACCATGTGGCGCGGGCCCGGATCACCGTGTGGAGTTCGGTGCCGTCGCTGTGGGAGCGGCTGCTGACCGCCGCCGAGAACGTCGTCCGGCGCGGTGAACCGCTGCCGGACCTGTCCGCACTGCGCCTCGTCCACGTCGGCGGAGAGGTGCTGTGGGCGGACTGGGTGCGCCGCTGGTACGACCTCTTCGGGCCGGGGCAGACCATCGTCAACCTCTACGGACCCACCGAGACCACCATCAACGCCACCTTCCACGTCGTCACCGAGCGCCCGGGCGATCAGGTCGCGGCACTGCCCATCGGCCGTGCCGTCACCGGGACCGAGGTGCTCGTCGTCGGCCCCGAGGGCGCGCCGACGGGTCCGGGCGGCACGGGGGAACTGCTGATCGGAGGCGTCGGACTGTCCACCGGTTACCTCGGTGAACCCCGGCTCACCCAGGCCGCGTTCACCGAGCGGGACGGTCGCCGCTGGTACCGCAGCGGCGACCGGGTGGAGGTGCTGCCCGACGGCGCCCTGCGATTCGTCGGCCGCCTCGACGACCAGGTGAAGATCCGGGGTCACCGGGTCGAACCGGGTGAGGTGGAGGCCGTCCTGCGCGACCGTGCGGACATCGCGCAGGCGGTCGTGCTGGCGGACGCGGGGCGGCTGTCCGCGTTCGTCGTGCTCAGGGACGCGGAGGGCGGCTCGGAGGGCGGCTCGGAGGACGGCTCGGAGGGCGGCTCGGAGGGCGGCTCGGAGGACGGCGCGGGCGTGGACGCGGTGACGCTGCGGCGCCATCTGGCCCGGTCGCTGCCGCCCTACATGGTGCCGGCCCGCATCACTGTGCTGGACGCCCTGCCGCTGACCGGCACCGGCAAGGTCGACCGGCGGGCACTGCCGACGGCGACCGGCCGGACGCCGGTGGCGGACGCACCGCCGTCCGGCGCCGGTGACACCGAGGAGCGGCTGGAGCGCATCTGGTGCGAGCTGCTCGGCGTCGACCGGGTCGGGCCGGACGACGACTTCTTCGAGCTGGGCGGCGATTCGCTGCTGGCGCTCCAGGTGTTCGACCGGCTCGCCCGGTACGGAGGCGGTCCGCTGCCCAGGCCCACCGCCGTGTACCGGCACCGCACGCTGGCCGCGCTGGCCGAGGCCGTGGACAGGGCGGCCCGGGAGGCGGGGCCGCGCGCCCCCGTACAGCCCGCCTCCGACGACGGCCCGGCGCGTCCGGCAGATCCGGCGCATCCGGCGCGTACGGCGCGTACGGCGCGTACGGCGCGTACGGCGCGTGCGACCGACCCGGTGGCCGCGACCGACCCGGTCGACGCGGCCGACCCGGTCGACGCGGCCGATCCGGTCGACGCCGAGCGGGCGGACCCGGCCGTCCCGGCGGCCTTCCCGGTCACCCCGAGTCAGCGCGGGTTCCTGCTGGCCGAGGCCCTCGCACCCGGTGCCGGGGGGTCCTGGCTGGCCCGGCTGCGGCTGGCCGGCCCGCTCGACCGGGAGCTGTTCCAGCGGGCCGTGGACATCCTGGTGGCCCGGCATCCGATGCTGCGCACGGTCTTCCCGGCCGGGGCGCGGCCACCGGTGCAGCAGGAGCTGCCCGCGTCGCTGCGGCTGCCGGTCGGCTTCGCGGCCGTGTCCGGGCCGCAGGAGCTGGCGGAACGGGTCGAGGAGGAGCGGCGCCGCGGCTTCGAACCCTGGGCCTGGCCCCTGCTGAGGCTGCGGGTGCTCACCCTGGCCCCGCACGAGCACGTACTGGTCGTGCACGCCCACCACTTGATCGGCGACGGTTACAGCGCCGCTCTGCTGCTCGGTGAACTGACCGCCGTGCACGACGCCCTGAGCGGCGGTGTGACACCCGCGCTGCCCGCGCTGGACACCACCTTCCGCGACTTCGCGCGCCGTGTCGCCGGGCAGGCCGCGGTACCGGGGAGGGAGGAGGACGGCACGCGGCGCCGGCGGGCGGCGTTGTCCGCGCCCTACGCCGGACCGGTCCTGCGCGTCGCGGACCGGGACGGGACGTCACCGCGGTTCCACTCCCACGGCTTCGTCCTGGACGCCACCGTCACCGGCGCGCTCCGCAAGGTCGCCGCCGACGCGGGCGCCACCCTGTACGCTCCGCTCCTCACCGCCTACCACGGGGCGCTCGCCGCCCTCACCGGCCAGGAGGACCTGATCATCGGCGTGGCGGTGTCCGGCCGGGACCATCCGCTGCCCGGCATCCACCGTGTCTTCGGACCTTTCGCCACCGCCGTCGCCGTCCGCCCCTTCGGGCCGGGCGCGCAAGCCGCGCCCGGGGACTTCGCGCGGCGGGTGCGCCGGGTCGTCGAGGAGACGGTCGACGCCCGCGTCCACGAGGACGTCGTACCGCGTGACTCCAGCGGGTTGCCGCTGACCTCGCAGTTCTTCTTCACCTTCCTCGACTTCGGCGCGCTCGGCCGGCGCGGTGGGGACGTCCTGGCCGTGCGCTGGGACGACGAGGAGGACAGCGGCTTCACACCGCCCGCGGCCGGGACGGACGTGTTCCTCGCGGCGCGGCCCGACGGGGACCGGCTCAAGGTCACCCTGCGGGGCGCGGCGGCGGCCTTCGACCCGGACGCGCTCGCCACGCTCGCCGACGGGCTGCGCGAACGGCTCCTCCGCGCCGTGCCGGCCACCGGCCACCGGCCCGTGGTTCCCCGGGCCGTACGGCGGGCCCCGCGGTCCGCGGGTGAGGACCTGGACGCCGCGCTCGTCGGCTATCTGCCCGCTCCCGCCCACCTTGCCCGGCTCGCGGGGCTGCCGGAGACCTCCTCGACGCGTGAGGACGTCCGTCGCCTGCTGTTCCCGGGCGGCGCGCCCCGGCTGCTGGAGACGACCTCCACGCCGCTGGGCCGGTCCGGCTTCGTCGCGCTGCCGCTGTTCGCCGACGAACTCGCCGGCGACCGGGCCCTGGCCGGTCACGTGGTGCGGGCCGTGCGGACGGCTGCCGCGCTCGGCGCCCGTTGTGTCTCACTGGCCGGCATGATTCCCTCACTGACCGGCTACGGTTTCGACGTCATGCGCGCCGACCGGGCCGCGGCGGCGTCCGTCACCACCGGGCACGCGGCCACCGTCGTCTCCGTGGTCCGCACGGTGCGTGCCGCACTGGCCGCGGCCGGCCGCGACCTGGCCGGCCTGGAGATGGCCGTGGTGGGGCTCGGCTCGATCGGCGCCTCGTCGCTGGAGCTGCTGCTCACCCTGGCCGAACGCCCGCCCGCCCGGCTCGTGTTGTGCGACGTGCCCGGCAGCGAGCAGCGCCTGCGGGAACTGGCCCGGACGCTGCGGGAACGGGGGCTGGCCGGGGACGTCGCCATCCGCGTCTCCGCCCCGGACCTGCCTGACGCCGTGTACGGGGCGGGGCTGGTCGTCGCGGCGGTCAGCGGGCACCGCGCCCTCATCGACGTGGACCGGCTGCGGCCCGGTGCCGTCGTCGTGGACGACAGTTTCCCGCACTGCTTCGACACCGGCCGCGCGCTCGCCCGGATGCGTGAGCGCGGGGACGTCCTCGTCGTGGGCGGCGGGCTGCTCGCGGTCGGTGACACGCGGCGCGACCTGGCGGACGGGCTGCCCGGCGCCGTCGCCGTCGCCGAGACGGCGGCCCAGTACGGAATCGCCGGCACGCTGGCGTCCTGCCGCGCGGAGTCCCTGCTGCACGCCTCGGGCGCGGACGTGCCCCTGGTGCGGGGCCTGGTCGATCCGCCCACCGCCCTGGCCTACTGGCGGGCCGTCGAAAAAGCCGGGGTCACCGCCGGGCCGCTGCATCTGCTGGGCGACGTCCTGGAACCGCTCGCGGTGAGCCCGCCCGCTGTCGCGGCCGCCGGGACGGGCCGGGCTTCTCAGGAGGTCACCGGGGAGCGGGCCGGCACCACCGACATCCAGGAGTGATCGCGGGGCGCGGCGCGTGGTCGGGCCGCGCGTGAGCCGGGTGGGCCGCCGCGTCGCCGTCCGGTCGTCGCGGAGCAGGGGGCGAAGTCACCGGCCGCGTCGTCCCGTTGGCCTTGCGCCGCACTGGGGTTCCGTAAGCTGGGGACCGGGGGCGCACGGTGTGGAGGGGACAAGGCATGGACGGCGACGGTCCGGCGCGGTGGCATACCGGCACGGAGGGCCGCGGGCGGCGGATCACCACCACCCTCCTGATGTCTCTCGCGGCCGTCCGCGACGCCGATCCCACCGGTCTTGCCGTCCCCGTCCTCCGTCTGGCCTCTCTCCTCGATCCCGACGGCCATCCTCACGCCCTCTGGACGCGAGCGCCCCTTCTCTCCTTCCTCGCCGCTCATCGTGTCCCACCCGCGGAGAAGGGCACCGCCCGCGGCACCTCGCAGGTCACAGCCGGCCAGGTGCACGCGGCCCTGCGGCTGCTGCACCGTCATGCGCTGCTCGTCTGCGATCCTCGTGCCGACCCTCGTGCGGTCCGCGTCCACGCCGCCACCGCCCGTGCCGTCCGCGAGACCGTCTCCGACACCGATCTGCCCGGCCTGGCGGTCGCGGCAGCCGACGCGCTCCTGGAGGCGTGGCCCGAGGACGACCGGCTCCAGGCCGAGCTGGCCGAGGTCCTGCGTGCCAACACCGCCGCTCTGGCCGACCGCGCGGACGGCCACCTGTGGCGCCCCGACGGGCACCCCCCCCCCCCGAGTCCTACCGGGCGCGCGGGTCGTTCTCGCGGTAGAGGACGAGGTGCTCGTGGTAGAGGATGCCGTCGCGGACGTCGCCGGTGGCGGTGAAGCCGGTGTCGTCGACGTAGTCGAGGTGGTTGCCCGTGACGGTGTAGCGGCCGGTGTAGGCGCTCCGGCGGTTGCCCCGGGCCTCGTCGTAGCGGCCGTTCGGGAGCAGTTCCTGGCGGATGTGGCCGTCCGCGGTCACCCACATACCGGCGTACGGGTGTGGCTCGCGGGGAGTGTCGTTGCCGTTCATGGCTTCATCCTCGGTCCTACGGCGGGACCCAGCCAGGTTGCCGTTTTCCTGGGTGGAGGACTCCTGGGTGCAGCGCACCCATCCTCGTGACCAGCGGGCGTCGCCCGGTTCGGAGCCCTTCCGGGTCTCTCAGTCAGTCGGTATCCCGGACGGGCGGACCAGTCCGCTTTCGTAGGCGAAGATGGTCACCTGCACGCGGTCCCGCAGGGCCAGTTTGCCGAGCACCGCGCTGACATGCACCTTCACCGTGCCCACGGCCAGCCCCAGACGCTCACTGATCTCCGCGTTGCTCAAGCCCGTGGCCACCAGAATCAGGATCTCGCGCTCGCGGTGGGTGAGGCACTCCAGCGCCCCGGCGACCTCCGCCTGAACCGGCATCCCTTGGGAGAAGGCCGCTATCAAGCGTCGTGTGACCGCGGGGGCGAGGACGCCGTCTCCGGAGGCGACGACCCGTATCGCGGACAGCAGATCGTCCGGACCGGCATCCTTGAGCAGGAAACCGGAGGCTCCCGCGCGCAACGCGTCGTACACATAGGCATCGAGGTCGAACGTGCTGAGCACCAGGACCTTGGCTCGGCTGCCGTGCCGCGTGATCAGCCGGGTGGCCGTCAGCCCGTCCATACCGGGCATCCGAATGTCCATCAGCACCAGATCGGGGTCGAGTTCGGCCGCCATCGTCACGGCCGCTTCCCCGTCCGCGGCCTCGCCGACCACGGTCATGTCGTCTTCGGCGTTCAGAATGGCCACGAAGCCCGTACGAACGATCGCCTGATCGTCCACAACCAGCACACGTATGCTGATGGCAGCTCTCCTTGCCTCACTCGGGCAGGGCCCGTCGCCCGCACCACATCTTCCCACGGGGGGACAGCGGCGCAACGTGTTCCCCCCCCCCTGCCTCGGGCCGCCCTGATCGGGGCCGGCTGGTCGCCCGAGGACAGCTCCGGCTCCGGGAACGCCCGCTGCTTCCCCGCCCGGTCGCGGACGACAGCAGTGCCCCCACGGCCACGTGGCAGGCGTAGCGAGGCTCTGATATCGCCGCGAGCGGGGTGGCATCTGCCTGTACCGCCCGGGAACGCCGGCCCGCATCCTGCTCACCGGCTTCACCCCCGATGGTGGGAGCGCGTCACCGACCTGCTGCGCATGACTGCTGCCGGCTCCCGCAAGAACAATCGGACTGGCCCCTCGACGAAACGGGCGACGCACACCGCAGTGAGCGCCTTCCCACGGCACCGCAGCTTCATGGTCGACGCGAACCGTGACGCCTTTCACCGCTGACCGCTGGTGCCGAGAGAAGGCGACACGCCTGGTCCAGGCCTGCCACCGGTTTCGGCCTCCCGCTCGTTGCACGGCTCGGCCCTCAGCGTCGTTGTGCGCTGCCTGCTTCCTGTGGAGGGGCGGGCTCCGTTCGTCAGACCAGGCGGGCAATTGCTTCCAGAGCGGTCAGGTGATTGCGGGGCAATCGCTGGGCCGCGAGACACGACTCAAGTTGTGTGCCGCTAGGCTCAACCGTCGCGTCCGTTTCGGCACGACTCATGCGGAGATGTCATGTCAAAGAAGCCCGGCCTCAGCCGGAATCTCGCCGCGGAGCGAGCAGCACGCAGGGCTGCGACCCAACAAGCACGCCTGGTGCCGCAAGGGCTGCCGACTGTTCACCCGGACCGGCTGATGCCGAGCCCCGAGAACGGTCGAAAGAAGCTTCACAAGATCGATGAGCTCGCCGAGACTCTACGCACCGACGGCATGAACACCGCCATGACGGTGCTGCCGCCTGACGTCTACGTCTCGATCTACCCCCAGCACAAGGCGGCCGTGGAGGCTCGGGTGGCTGAGGGCGTCCTCTTCGTCGTGCATCACGGACATCGCCGGCTGGCTGCAGCGAAGTTGGCGGGGCTCACCGAGGTTCCCATCCTGGTACGCAGTGATGTGCCGAGCCTGCGCATCGCTGCCATCCAGGAGAATGTCCAGCGGATGGGTCTCAACCCGATTGAAGAGGCCACCGAGTTCCAGGAGGCTCTCAACGAGAAGGACGAGAGAGGGAAGCAGCTCTCCCAGCGGGAGCTCGCCAAGCGCGTCGGGTGTTCGCAGACTTATGTGTCCCATCGGGTGGCGCTGCTGCGCCTCGTGCCGGCGCTTCAGCAAGCAGTGATCGATCACTGGCTCAAGGAGCAGCAACTACTTGAGGAGGGGGCGGACACATCGGACGGCCCGGGTCGCTTGAAGCTGCCTGTCCGGGAGGCCGCAACGGTCTGTGCACGGCTTCGTCCCGACCTGCAGGACGCCTTTGCGCGGGGCGAGATCTCTGCGGAGCAGGCTGTGGCTGACAGCAAGGTGCCGCCGGCTGAGCAGCAGATCCGCGACGAACCTGCAGAAGACGCTGATTGCGCCGCAACCACCAAGTCCTCGGATGCTGCGAACACCAGCCTCGATCATCTCCCTGAGCAGCGAACCGAATTCGCGGGCGAAGACAGAGAGCGATCGGACCCGTCCCAGGATGCACCACCTCGGGGTCGCGCAGACGACGAACGCTCTGCGACAGGAACCGATACGCGCACCGAGACCAAGACCGCGACCAGCACGGTGACCGAGGACCCGCGAGGCGTCATCGTCGTCAGGACCGTAGAGGACCTCGCTCGGAACATCACCGAACTCCTGTCCCAGGATGAGATCGAAGAACTCAAGCGGCATCTTTCCGCCTGAGATGGACTGTTGACCAATCGCCCAGCGCCCATGCGAAGCTGGGTGACTGGTGCGCACGATGAACAACCCTGTGCCGTCCTCCCGGCCAGGTTGCAGCTGCCACGTCTGACCCGAGAGTCAGCCTCGGCGCTCGTGCGGGCATTCGTGATTGCGCCGCAATCATCCCGGCACCGAGAAGGGCAGCCCACACCTCGCGGCGGGCACGCCGCCCCGCTCTCTCATCGGCGTCCCACTGCCGATGCTCGCACCACACGCCCACCGACACTGATTGCGCCGCAATCACCTGTGGAGGCTCATCATGACTTCACCCACCCCACGCGCCACGCCAGGCAACAAGATCGCGCGAGTCATCTCCCTCACCAACCAGAGCGGCGGCGCAGGAAAGACGACCTCAGGCGTCAACATCGGAGCCTGTGCAGCCCACCTCGGCTACACGACTCTCGTCATCGACGCAGATGCCCAGTGCGATGCCTCTGCAGCACTGGGCTATGACAGTCCCGATGACGTCCAGAACCAGGCCAATCTCTACGACGTCCTCACCGGTGCGGCGGAGATCGAGGAAGCTGTGGTTCCCGCCATGGCGGGCGCCTACGACGACGACAGCGCCAAGCCCATCCCGAACCTGCACGTGGTCTTGGGTTCCAGTGAACTCGAGGAAGCAGAGCAGCTCCTCGCCCCCAAGACAGGCCGTGAATTCTGGCTCAAGAGGCAGATCGACCGCATCCGGGACACCTACGACCTCATCCTGATCGACTGCCCGGGCAACCTCGGTCTCATCGTCGTCAACGCCGTCGTCGCTTCTGACGAGGTGGTCGCCTGCGTCAAGCCGGGCTGGAAAGAGCTGCGGGCCCTCACACGGATGGAGGCGAAGATCGACGACATCCGCGACACCTTCTCCGTCATGGGCGCAGAGGCTGAGCTGTCCCACATCCTCATCGTGGATTGCCCCACGACTCGCAACCAAGGCGCTGTCTATGACGACAGCCAGCGGCAAGCCCGGGACGCCTACGAGGAGCTCGTACTCCCGAGCGTGCGGCGAAGCCCTCGAATCCCGGAAGCCTACGCGGCGCAGAAGGTTCTACGCCTGTACGACCCTGTCACGGAAAACCCGTCCAAGCTCACCGTCGGCAACGCCTCCTCTGCGACCGATGACTACTACCTCGTTACGCAGGCTCTGGGCTTCACCAAGCGCTGAAGTGATTGCGGGGCAATCACTCAGGCCCGAGTACGACGAAGACAGCGGTTCCGGCGCGGAACGCAAAAGAGGCTCGGCTTCCTGCGATCCTCATCCTCTGCAGGAGAGCCGGGCCTTCAGCTGTGACGCCGCCCAGATCGGCCGACGGGTTCGGCGGTGGCGCCTTCGCGGTGTTTGCGCAGTTCCCGGTAGAGCGTGGAGCGGCTGACGCCGAGTTCATCGGCGACTTGCTCGGGGATCGCGCCGTCCTTGTTCCGTTGAGCGGCTCCGGCGCGGGTGGTCGCGTTGAGTTTCGCGGGGCGGCCGGCCGGCAGACCGCGGGCTGAGGCCGCTCACCGATCGCCGTGTACGGACGGCTGCTGTCTTCACCCGACACCGCTGCAGGCCATCGACTGCCCCGACGGCACGGCCGACGGCTAGCACGTGGGGAAGAGCACGTTGACTTCCGAGCTGACTCAAGAGGTTCCGGCGGTGATCGCCGGTCCACGCTGAGAGCGCTCGGTCTTCGTTCCGGGCTTCTTGGGCTCGATGGTGAGCGGGTCCACCGCTTCGCCGGGAGCCCCCTCCTTGTAGAGGCCGTGGGGAAGACTGTCCCGATCATGCGGGAGCAGGAAGAACACGCGCCGCCGGTACAGGCCGCTATCGGGGTCGGGTTCGGCGCTGTCATCCAAGCGGGCGTATCCGACCATACGGCCGTCGCGGAGATAGGGGGGCTTGGTGTTCCGCCGCCTGGTCTTGTCCAGGGTCTGGCGGACGTAGTCGAGCGTTTCGGGGTCTTCCAGCCACACCACGTCGTCTTCGCGGGCGAGGTCGCATTCGGTCAACAGCGAACTCATGGCTGCAGCCCCTCCTTCGTCAGCCGGCGCGGGCGGGGCCAGCCGGTGTGGTTGTCATGGCTTGTACAGGGGGACGAGCCCGTACAGGGTGGGCACCTGCGGGCGGCGGGCCCGCAATCCATCGTAAGGCGACTTGCCGCATTGAGGCAGACCTCCCTGCCGGTCCACGGGGCACCTCGTCATTCACTCGTTACCAGGGCAAGATTCGGGTAGTACTTCCGACCGTTGGACTTGATCATGTCGTTGGGTGATGCCAGCCCCAGTTCCTGACGCACCCGCGTCGCAAAGGCCCTGGCCGTGGCGGGCCGGAGCCCCTCCCCCGCATGGCACCAGGCACTGTACTGAGTGTAGAGAAGGCCCTGCTCGACGCGCATGTCACAGCCCTCCGCAGCCGGCCCACGGGTACAGCACTCGGACAGGAACCGGCCGATGTGGTCCTCGGTGGTCGCGTAGGCGGTAGTAGCGATACGAACCCGGTCGGGGCCTTCGAGCGGATCGCGCGTGGCAAGGTAGCGGCGGGCCCCCTCGATGAGCCAGTGCAGGATCCCGGGCCCCTCGTCGCGGACGAGTTCGAAGGCCAGATTGTCGATCTTGCGAGCGTCGGAGACGACGCGTTCGAAAGGCAGCAGGCGAATACGCCGCCAGAACGCGAAGCCTCCGGTGGACACCTCAGGGCGGTGGTTGCCCAGCAGCCACAGGTGATGCGTCGGGGTGAAGGAGAAGTAGTCCTGCCGCATCCGTCGTGCCTTGATCTTGTCTCCACCCGTCAAGAGACGTACCCGGGCCTCGTCGAACTTGTCGTTCGGCTTCAGCTCGCTGCACACGACCAGGCGTCGCCCGTGCAATTCGGTCAGCTCCGTGGAGTGTTCGGAGAACGCCCCCCGGTCCATCAGGAATCCGGGAGGTGCGGCGTCCGCGTAGTCGCCCAGGATCTGGATCATCGTATCGAGGAGGACGGACTTACCGTTCTTGCCCTGCCCGTGCAGGAAGGGCAGAACCTGGGCTCCGACGTCGCCGGTGATCGAGTAGCCGAGCAGCAGGTGCAGGAAGTCGATCATCTCCCGGCCCTCTGCGTCGTCCCCGAAGGTGTCCACCAGGAAACGCTGCCAGCGGGGGGCAGCGACGGGTTGCGGCGCCACACTTGTGGCCCGGGAGTGGAAGTCCCGAGATGGGTCAGGCTTGCGGAGCGCTCCGGTGTGGAGATCAACAATGCCGGCGGGAGTGCACAGGGCATAGGGGTCGCCGTCGAGGGTGTCAGGGTCGACGGACAGATCCGGGGAGGCCTTGGCCTGTGTGAGCAAGGCTTTCATCCCCGTCGTGGACAGTGTCCGGCGCTTGTGGGTGCGCAGCTCACGCTCGCTGTACAGGCCGCCGGGATCAGTGTCAGCGAGATCCTCGGCCATCTCGCCCGCCGCCCACAGCGCGGCTTTCTCCCCGCCACCACGCTTCCACCGGTAACCGTCCCAGGCAAACCAACCGAGCCCTTCGACGTGCCGGAATTGCTCTCGGTAGATCTGGACGAACAGCCGCGCATTACCCCGGTCGGACAGCGACTTGGGCATCAGACCGCTGGGAACGTGGGTTGCCAGGGGCTTCGCGGCGCCGCTCTGGGCAGGCAACAGCCCGCCCGCGGGGGGCGCCGGCGCTTCCCGCAGGTCAAGCATCTGCTGGGCCGCAGCCTGGGCGTCGAACGGCGGCATGTTGTCGGCGCTGCTCATGAACGTCCTTGGAGATGGAGCGGTCGAGCGGCCCCTGCAGTCAGGGCGTCGCTGATGATTCTGGCGTTACGGGTGTGCTGCCGGGGGCGGGCCTGGTCTGCTGTCTCTTCCAGGAGCAGGCGTGCGTCGGCCTCGTCGAAGTGGCCGCCTGCAACAAGGCCTCCGGCGGTGTAGGCCGCCCGGTTCAGCTTCTCCGTGAAGGCCGCTCCTTCCGACAGGGCCCCACAGGCTGCGACCTCGGCGATGAGCGGGTCCAGTACGCGGCGCGCACCGGCTGCTCCGGACACACGGCGGGCGCATGGAGCCGGTACAGAGGGCCGGGCCGCACGAGGCGGGGTGATCTCATGCCCGGTACGCGCCAGTTCGGCATGCAGCCACTCAGGCAGGGGTGCAGGCAGACGGGCCGACCCCACCGGTTGGTAAATGCCCTTGTTGGTGCGTGTGGTGGGCGCGACAATGTACCCGCCCGTGGCCCGGACGTCGACCTGCCAGGCCAGGGCTACCTTCGGGCTTGACCCTGTTGAGCAGCGTAGGGGCAGGCGACCATCGCGCTTCCTGTACCACACGTGCAGGCCCCCGGAGGGTGTGCGCACACGCAGGGTTGTGTGGTCGTGGGCAGGGTCTTGGCGGCCACGATAGGCTGCCAAGAGGGCCAGGGTGTCGAAGCCTGAGGCCAGTCCAGTGAGGTTGACGGGTTCGGGGATGGGGATGCCGGGCAGCAGCCTACTGCGGTCAGGGATCGCCGCGGAGTGTGCGTCGATGTCAAGCACCACGAGGTTGGCGGGCCCGGTGGCCACACCTATTCCCGACGAAGGGGAGGCGGACCACCAGGCGTCAATGAGCGCCGGATCGGTGGTTGCGGCGTGGAACCCGTGGCAGGGACGCCCGGCTGGCAGACACGGGCACTGTGCGGGCGTGTGACGGTTCTCCCTGCACTTGGCGCAGTTGGCCCGAGGGGTCTTCCTGCCAGGGGTCAAAGGGTGCACGGGCCAGGCCTGCGCGGCACACCAGCGGGCTACGGCATGCGGCGTGGTCGGCCGAGTCTCAGACCCGGAGAACTCACCGGAGCGCAGCACGTGGATCCTTCTCGTCGGCATGGGTCTCTGAAAAGGGAAACCACCTGGTCAGGTGGGCTGTTGACGTAGCCTCAGGGACCGAAGGGACTATGTTTCGGGAATGAGTGTAGAGGCTGAGCCGTGCGACGCCGTGCACCTGGGGCGTCGCACTATTCGTACCTGAGTCCCTTTGGTCCCTTGGGAATATCACAAGGGAAGTCCCTTTTGGCGTTTTTTGCGAGTGCCGAAGGGACTCTGGGCTTAAGACTCTCTCACGCCTCGACCCGGCCCGGCGTGCGAGGCGGGTCAGAGGGGGCGGGGGCCGTCCGGGGGACCGGAAGGGACCACCGCAGGGGCCCAGAACCTGTGGCAGGGACGGGAACCCCTTCGGTCCCTCACTCCAAAAGCGCAGGTCAGACGAGGTCTCGCCCAACCCGGAGGGACTGAAGGGACCAGACTCTCCAATTATGAGTGAGAACAAGTATAGGTACTACGACCCTACTCATGCGCGGGCGCATGAGTAGACATGCAGGACTAACTCATAATTGGAGAGTTCGGTCCCTTCAGTCCCTGGCTGAGTGCTAACACATGCTCTGAGCTGCGCTTTTACTACAGGGACCGAAGAGAGACTGAGAGGGTTTCAACCCCTGCCCAGGCAAACTCCCGCCCCCGGCCGCCGGTCTGGGCGCCCAGCCCCCGGCCGCGGCCTTCGTGGGCATCGACACCGACGCTGAAAACGCCCCAGCCGCCCCCGCTCTGGCCGACAGGGCCAGCCGTCGCTCGTCGAAACGCGCGCGGCAAGCACCGCGCGCCCGTGCCCCCTAGGGGGTGTCTGATAATTCCGGTCTGATCAGCGAGATTCGGCTGAGCTGGCAATCCGGAGGTGCGCCGATCGGCTGGGGGGACTGGGCAGTGGCTACGAACGGCGGGCCAGTAGATGGGCGTCGAGGAAGCCCCGATCAGAGGATGGATCGTGGAGCAGCCGGGCGAAGGGATCGAGCCCAGCATCGCCCAGCAGTTCGGCGAGGCGATCCACCGGCCAGCTGTAGGCGGGCGCCACCTTGTGGTCGAACCGGACCGGTTCTTGTCCGTCGGTCCCGAAGAAGGAGACCAGGAGCAGACCGTCCGGTGCCAGGACGCGTACCTGTTCGGCGAGCAGCTCCGGTAGTTCCTCCGAAGGGGTGTGAATCATTGAGTAGTGGGCCAGTACGCCGCCGAGCGCGGCGTCCTCGATCGGCAGGGATTCCATCCGCGCCTCTTGGAAGCGCAGCGCCGGATGGGCCTGCCGGGCGTGGTTGACCATGCCGGGGGCAAGGTCTAGTCCGAAGGCGTCCAGGCCGAGTTCGTGCAGCATGGCTGTCAGATGTCCGGGCCCGCACCCGACGTCCGCTGTCCGCAGGTTGCCCGTCGCGCGCACCAGTTCGGCGAAGGTGCCGATCATCGCCCGGGAGAAAGGCTGTGTTTCCAGCCGGTTTGCGAACAGCGATGCGTACAGCTCGACGACACCGTCGTAGGCCGTCCTGGTCTCGTCCTGATGATTCGCCACGGGCAGGACTCTATAGCCGGTCTGATAATTGATCTTGTGGCAGGTCGAGGTGAGTTGACGGATGCGGCATGGAGGCGGATAGAGCCCCTTGTGCCTCAGGTGGACGGACGGGGCCGTCCGTGGCGTGATCACCGGCAGGTGGTCAACGGGGTGCTGTGGCGGCTGCGGACCGGGGCTCCGTGGCGGGGTCTTCCCGACCGGTTCGGGCCGTGGCAGACCGTCTACGAGCGGTTCGCCCGCTGGGAGGCGGACGGCACCTGGGCACGGTTGCTGGAGCACGTTCAGGTCCGCGATGACGCGGTGGGCCGGGTGGAATGGACCGTCTCCGTCGGCTCCACCATCAACCGAGCCCACCAGCACGCAGTCGGCGCCCGCAAAATGGGGATGTGAACGGGGACGAACTGGAAGATCCGGGCCGCTCGCAGGCGCGCCAGGCCCTCGGCCGCTCCCGAGGCGGACTGACCACCAAAGTCCATCTCGCCGTCGATGGCCGGGGCCTGCCCCTGTCGATTGTGCTCACGCCCGGCAACGTCAACGACGCGACGGCGTTCGGCCAGGTCCTCGACGGCATCCGCACCCCGCGCCTCGGCACGGGCCGCCCGCGCACGACACCGGACCGTGTGCTGGGTGACAAGGCGTATTCCAGCAGGGCCATCCGCCATCTGCTGAGGCGCCGGGGCATCGCTGCCACGATCCCCGAGCGCCGCGACCAGGCGGCGAACCGCCACCGACGCGGAGCCCTCGGCGGCCGGCCGCCGGCCTTCGACAAGGTCACCTACCGCGACCGCAACGTCGTCGAACGATGCTTCGCCCGCCTCAAGCAGTTCCGCGCGATCGCGACCCGGTTCGACAAGCTCGGCGACCGCTACCGTGCCGGAGTTGTCCTGGCTTCCTTGATCCTCTGGCTCCGCGAGTCCACGGGGTAATCATTTGTCAGACAGGCCCTAGCTGGAGACGGCCCGCGCAGTCGCAGACAGACGGACCGTCACGAGAAAACAGCATCACCGGAGATGGAGTGAACCAGCCGACCCGAGAGCTCGTTCAGAGTGATGTGGACCGAGGTCACCCTCCACTCACACAACGAGAATGCATCCTTCACTAGGGGTAACAATGAGGCGCTCACTCACGCGAATCATCGTCGGAGCCGTCGCCACGGGGTTTGCGGCGGTCGTCCTGCCGATGAGCTCCGCGGCGGCCCTCAACGGCACGCCGTGCAGCACGAAGGCCGGCCCGAGGACCGACATCGTCAAGATCACGTACAACAAGGGCGCCAGCGAGACGTGTCTCGCCAACGCCGGCCTCATAGAAAGGCACTTCTCCAACGTGACCCGGGTCAGCTCGGGAAACAACAAGATCCGGTTCGTGTCCAACGGACGCACCTACAGCATGGAAAAGTGGCAGAAGAAGGTCGTCGTGGACGGCACTCCGCAGCGCATCACCCGGCTGCGCATTCTCTGAGCGTACCTATGCGATATCGAAGCCCAGGCCGCTTCCGCGGGGCTGGCCCCGTCCGGCGCCTGCAGGGCGAACGCCTCGCCCGCGCAGGAGACGGAGGCACTCGTCGTGGTCGTAGCCGCGGACCGCAGCCGCGGTCCGCTAACGGCGCGTCGGCAACGTCGTCCGGTGGTGCCGCCCGCGGCTGGGTGCTTGTCGAGCAAGGGCAGGAGTTCGGTGACGTCGTTGCGTTTTGCCGCCGGTCAGCGACACCGCGAGCGGGATGCTCTGGCCGACGGTGAAGACATGGTGCTTGCTTCCCCAGACGTGTGCGGCCGACCGGGCTGGGACCGTTCCCGCCCCCTGGGTGCAGCCCGGAGGTGGGAGGAGTCGATCACTGTCCTTGACCAGTCCAGCTTGTTCTTCGACCGCAGCATCTTCAGCAGTACCGCATGCAACTGGCCCCAGACACCTGCCTCGGTCCAAGCCGCCAGACGCCACCAGCAGATCTTGCCGGGAGCGAAGCCCAGCTCCTGCGGCAGGCACTGCCACTGGATGCCGGCATGCAGGACAAGCAGGATTCCGTACAACGCCTCCCTGTCCGGCGCCCTCGGCCGACCCTCGCCCTGTCCCGGCCCTGGCTCCGGCAACAACAGCTCGATCCCCGACCACAATTCATCCGAGACGAGCCACGGCCGCGACGGTCTCTTCCTCACGACCACACCAAAGATCCAGCGGGACGACAGTCACGTATCAACAGATTCTGTTAGAGCCAGTTGAGGAGACAGATTGATCACCGTAGATCTGCATCCGGTTTTCAGGAACAATCGTGATATTGAGCTGACGCTGCGACAGACAATTCTCAAAGCGGTGCATACAGGCGAGGATGTCGTTCAATTCATTCCGGGTAAAGGATCAGGGCAGCTTAAGCAACGGGTACTGACGTTCCTCGCGCAGAAGCACATCAAGAAGCTGTACCACGCTGTCGAAGCCCTTCCAGGCAACAGTGGCAGAGTCCTTGTTCGCATGGCTCCGCCCGGGGCACGCTCCGCTGCCCCAGTGGACGACGAGGAAGACCATGACTGGGGCATGTGATGAAGGAGTCGGTGCTCGGTGAGGCCGCAGGCCCGCCATCGGGGCTGCGGCCTCACCGAAAGCCCTTGAAGCCAGAAGCGTCCTTGGGACGGGCTGACCGACTTGGTGGTCGGGTTGAAGTGCTGTTTCGCCCAGTCCGTGAACTTCCCGACGTAGGCGGAGTCGGCCCACACGAGTGCGTTCACAGGGTGTATCAGACGCAGACGAAACAGGACTTCCTGTGCCGCTGCCGCGTCATGCAGGTCCGCGGGGTGACCCTCACCAAGGAGGAGCCTGTTGAGCCGGCACGGAGCGCGGCGCCGGTGTTGCCACCGTCCGTCTCTCCGTGCCGCTCGCCGAACCCGGCGTACCCGTCTCCGAGTACCGGGCTCTCCACGGTCTCTGCCGTTCAGGCGTGGTTAAGAGGTCATCTCATTTGGTGAGTCTGCGGTAGCAGATGAGGGTGCAGGCGATGCTGGTGAGGGCGAGGAAGTGTTCGGCCTTGCGTTCGTAGCGG
>NZ_JBVJVN010000037.1:6234-41660 GCF_055603605.1 Streptomyces sp. NPDC037271 | reverse complement strand
CCCCCCCCCCCCCCCCCCCCCCCCCCCCCCCCCCCCCCCCCCCCCCCCCCCCCCCCCCCCCCCCCCCCCCCCCCCCCCCCCCCCCCCCCCCCCCCGCGGCCGGTACGGCTCAGGGCTGCACCGGCATGCTCCAGCAGTTGGAGCCGGCCGGCTTCCCGGAGAGCCGGTCGGTGAGCCAGGAGACGGCCTTGCCCTGATCGGCGAGCAGCGGAGCGGAGTGGTTGAGCAGGCCACTGCCGACACCCGGCAGCAGCACCGGGTCGTAGGTGACCTTCGCGCCCTTGCGGCACCAGTCGACGGCCAGCCGGCGGGACTGCTCGTGGGGGACCAGGTCGTCGCTGACGCCCGTGGCCACGCGGACCGGGCCGGCCGGCTTCAGCGAGCCGATCCGCTGCTCGGCCAGGAAGTCCTGCAGCGCGGGCTCGGCCCGGATGATGTCGCTGAGCGACTGCCCGGTCTTCGTCCAGGCCGTGCTGCTGTCGCCCCCGTACCCGAAGAGCGCGTCCCCGACGCACATGGTCGACAGGTCCTTCAGCGCCTCCTCGCCCGCCGCGTTGATGTACCGGTCGACGATGGGCCCGAGGGCCGGCTCGGTCTGCAGGAAGCCGTTGAGCGACCAGCCCAGCGCGCCCGCCAGGTCGCCGCCGTCGATCGCCTCGGTCACCTCGGTCAGGTCGGCGGGCGGAGCGCCGGCGTAGGTGCCCGCCAGCTCGACGTCCGGAGCGTAGGACGGCTGGAGTTCGGCCGCGGCGGCCGTCGCCCCGCCGCCCTGGCTGTATCCGAACAGGCCGACCCGCGAGCCGGGGGTGACCGACGCCGAGCCGAGGGAGCGTGCGGCGCGTACGGCGTCCAGTACGGCGTGGGCTCCGTCGACGCGGTTGACGTAGGTGTGCAGCCGGTCGGTGGTGCCGAGGCCCACGTAGTCGGTGACGACGACCGCGACGCCGCGCAGCAGCAGCCGGTAGACCGACAGGTTCTCGTAACCCACCGACACCGTTCGGCCGTTGAACATCAGCGGGTGTTCCAGGGCCATGGAGGCGGCGCACTGGTCGCCCTGGCCCATGGTGCCGGGTGCCACGGCGACCAGGGGCCGCGGTCCGCCGCCGCGCCACCGCGCGGCCGGCTCGATGTAGGCGCCGGTCACGGCGACCGGTTCGCCGTTCGCGTCGGTGGACTTGTACATCAGCCGGGTCGCCCGCCCCGGCAGGGGGCCGTCGAGGCCGGGCAGGCTCAGCGCGAGGCGCAGCGGTTCGCTGCGGACCAGCGCGCCGTCGGCCTCGGGCAGCGTGGCCGGCGGGGTGTAGAAGGCGGGTATCTCGACGCCGCGGGACACCTCCGTGGCGGAACCGGTGGCCGAGCCGGTGGCCCCGGCGGCCGGGACGGCCGGTGCGCCGAGGGCGAGTGCGACGGCGACCGCCGCGGCGAGCGTGCGTGGGCGTGGGGGCATGGCGAACCTCCTGGGGAAGGGCCGGAACCGGTCGTCCGCGGCCCGGTGGGGGCCAGGGCCGTGGTCGCGCTGCTCCTGCGGGGTGACGGGACCGTAACCGGCCAGGGGTTACCGCGGGTAGCGCCATGCTTATTACGGTTCAGTAACTTGACGTTCCGTCCCACAGCGGGGCACGCCGCGAACCAGGACGTGCCCGACTTGCCGACGGGAGGCGGCAGCCCCACGGCTCCGTCAGGCCCTGGGCCAGGCGCCCCGGTCGGCCAGGTGGAGCACCAGCGCCGCGATGTTCCAGGCGTCGTCCACACCCCGGTGGTGCCGGCCCTGGAGCGGCAGCCCGGCGAGTTCGAGCGCCCGCGCCATGCCGGGCCTCCCGCGCAGCCCGTGGGCCTTGGTGAAGACCGCCTTGGCGTTGGTGTGCGTGCGCTCGGCCGGACGGCCGAAGGGGTACGCCACCCCGTCCGCCGCGCACTGGCGGACGAACTGGTGCCGGTCGTGGTCGCCCCAGCTCGCCCAGGGCCGGACGCCGGCGCCGTGCACGCGCGCCAGCGTGTCGCAGGCCTGGGCGAAACCCACGCCCGTGTCGGCCTCGGCCTGGGTGATGCCGGTCAGTTCGGTACAGAAACGGCTCACCCGGGAGCGGACGGGCCGCACCAGGACGCGGTGCCGGGCCACCCGCTCCCGGGTGTCGAGGTCCACCACGGCGAGCCCGATCTCGATGATCTCGCTCACCGCACCGGGCGGCGGCTGGCCGTCCCAGCAGGTGGCCTCCAGGTCGATGACGTTCAGCAGGCCGTCGTGGCCCCCGTCCGCGGCGCGTCGGTGCATCCCGGCACCGTACGAGGGCCCACGATCTCCGTCACCCGGTTTTCGGCCGAGCGCCGCGAGCGGCACCTATCGGCGGCTCCGCACCAGGAGGTACAGGAAGTACGGCGTACCGATGACCGCCGTCATGATTCCGGCGCCGAGCTGGGCCGGGGCGATCACCGTGCGCCCGATCAGGTCGGCCGTGCAGACCAGCGTGGCGCCGAGGAGGACCGCGACCGGCACGACCCGTACGTGCCGCCGGCCCACGAGGGCGCGGGCCGCGTGCGGGGCCACCAGACCGACGAAGCCGATGGTGCCCGCACAGGCCACGGCCGTCGAGCTGAGCACCACGCTCAGCACGAGGAAGCCGAGGCGGCCCGGCGCCAGCCGCAGGCCGAGCAGTCGCGGGGTGTCCTCGTCCAGCGAGACCAGGTCCAGCTCGGTGCGCCGGGCGACCGCCACACCGATCCCGACGACCAGCGCCAGCACGACCGGCACGACGTCCGGCATGGTCCGCCCGTAGGTGGAACCCGACAGCCAGGTCAGCGCCTTCGTCGAGTTGAACGGATCGGTGAGCACGATCAGCAGGCTGATCAGTGCCGTCGTCGCGGCGGCGACGCCGATACCGACCAGGACCAGCCGGTTGTGCTGGAAGCCGCCCCGGGCGGCGAGCCCGAAGACGAGCACCGCGGTGACGGCGGAGCCCGCGAACGCCGCCCCGGCGGTCCCCCACGTCCCGGCGGCCGGCACGGTGGTCACCAGCAGCACGGCGCCCAGCGCGCCACCGCCGGAGACACCCAGGACGCTGGGCTCCGCGAGCGGGTTGCGGGTCACGGCCTGCACCAGCGTGCCGGACAGGGCGAGCGCCGCGCCCGCGCAGAGCGCGGCGAGCACCCGGGGCACCCGGGTGTCCAGGACGAAGGAGACGGTCCGGCCGGCCCGCCCCTGCGCCCAGTTGACGACGTCACCGAGCAGCAGCTTGCTGTCACCCACCAGCACGGCGGCGATCACGAGGCCGATCAGGACGGCGACCAGGACGGCCACGGTGACCAGGAACACCGTCCGGCTCGGGATGCGCAGCCGGTCCGGCGCGCCGGCCCCGGCCGTGTCCCGCAGCCGCAGTGCCATGACGACCAGGAACACGGCGCCGACCAGGCTGGTCACGACACCCGTGGGCACCGCCACCGAGAGGTCGTCGGAGACGACCGTCCGCAGCAGCACGTCCGAACCGAGGACCAGGGCCGCGCCGGTGAGCGCGGCCGCGGGCATGGAGGTACGGGACCGCGCGAAGCCGCGGAACCGGCGGGCGAGCGGACGGACGAGGGCGGGCGCGCACAGGCCGACGAATCCGATCGGACCGGCGAGCGTGACCGCGGCGGCGGACAGCAGCGCCGCCAGGACGACGACCGTGACCCGGGTGGCCCGGACCGGGACACCCAGCCCCCGCGCGGCGTCGTCGCCGAGCGCCAGGGCGTCCACCCGGCGGGCCGTCAGCAGCAGCCCGGCCAGTCCGACGACGGCGACGGGCAGCATCTGCAGGACGCCGTCGAAGCCGTTCTGGCCGATGCTGCCCTGGTTCCACTGGTAGAGGCCGTCCGTCTTCTCGGGGAAGAGCAGGAGCAGTCCCTCCGTCATGGAGTTCAGGCCCAGCATCAGCGCGGTGCCGGCGAGCACGAGCCGGACGGCGCCCGTGCCGAGGCCGGACAGGCCGAGCACGACGGCCGCCGCCGCCAGGCCGCCGGCGAAGGCGACACCGGAGGAGGCGATCATCGGGAGCGAGACGCCGGTGACACCGGCCAGCCCGAGCGCCAGGTAGGAGCCCGCGTTCACCGCCAGGGTGTCGGGCGAGGCGAGCACATTGCGGCTGACCTTCTGGAGCGCGGCGCCGGCCATGCCGAGGGCGGCGCCGACCAGGAGGCCGGCGGTCATCCGGGGCAGCCGGGACGCGATCACGACGGACGCGTCGTCGGGGTCCGCCTGCCCGGTGAGGGCTTTGAAGACCTCGGCCGCTCCGGCGGCGGCGGTGCCCTGAGCGATGTCGACGACGGCGAGTACGGCGACCAGCAGGACGAGCCCGGCCGTCACCGCGGCCGCGCCCGACCGGGGCGTGGGAGCCGTCGACGGACGGACGGCGGGTTCGGTTGCGGTGACGGCCATGACCCCGCTACTTCGTCAGCGAGCCGACGACGGAGTCGATGTACGCCTCCATCGACCCGGGACCACCGAACATCCAGATCCCGTCGTTCAGCCGGTGCACGTCGCCGGCCTTCACGAACGGCAGGGACGTCCACACCGAGTTCTTGGTCAGCGCGCCGGTGAACGGGGTGCTGTTCTTGTCCCCGTCGTTGGCGATGTATACGAACTGGACGCCCTCGGGCAGCGCGGTCAGGCCCTCGACGTCGGTGGAGGCGAGACCGTAGGCCTCGTCGCCCTGCATCTTCCAGGCGTTCTTCAGGCCGAGCGCCTCGTTGATCTCACCGAAGAGCGAGGTCGCGGTGTAGGGGCGGATCGAGACCTGGTTGGAGGTCACGTAGCCGTCGGCGAAGGCGATCTCCTTGCCGGCCGTCTTGGCGTCGGCCAGGGCCTGCTTGCCCTCGGCGACCTTCGCCTCGAAATCCTGGCGGATCGTCTGGGCCTTGGCCGTGGTGCCGGTGGCCTTGGCGATGAGGTCCACGTTGTCGAGCATCTGCCCGATCTGGTCGGCGGGGTCGGCGGACTTCACCTCCAGCACCGGGGCGACCTCGCGCAGCTGCTTCACGGCGGCGGGCGGCAGGTCCGTGGTGGCGACGATGAGGTCCGGGGAGAGGGACGCGACGGTGTCCATGCTCGGCTCACCGCGCGTGCCGATGTCCTTGGGGTCGTTCTTCAGCGGGACCGCGGTGTTCCACGTCTTGTAGCCCTTGACGTCCGCGACGCCGACCGGGTCGACACCCAGCGAGACGAGGCTCTCGACGACGTTCCACTCGGTGGCGACGACCTTGGTGGCCGGGCCGTCGAGCTTCACCTCGGTGCCCTTGCCGTCCTTGAGGGTGATGGCTTCCGAGGCGGCCTTCTTCTCGGACTTGTCGGCGGCGGGCTCCGTGGTGCCGCAGGCGGCAAGGGTGAGCGCCGCGGCGGTGGTGGCGGCCGCGGTGAGCAGGAGGCGTCTCATGAGGTGGTGCCGAGCCTTTCGGTTCGTATGTGGTGGCGGCCGATCGGGCGGGTGCGCAGCCGGCCGGTCAGGGGGTCGGTGTCGACGTCGATCCGGATGCCGTAGACGGCGCTCAGGCGTTCCGGCGTCAGCACGTCCTCGGGCGGGCCGTCGGCGACGATCCGGCCCGCTTCGAGGAGCGTGATCCGGTCGGCGACGGCCGCCGCCTGGTCGAGGTCGTGCAGGACGACCCCGACGGCGATCCCGTGGTCGTCCGCCAGGTCGCGGATGAGGTCGAGGAGTTCTACCTGGTAACGCAGGTCGAGATACGTGGTCGGTTCGTCCAGGAGCAGTACGCCAGTCTCCTGCGCGAGGCAGCTCGCGAGCCACACCCGCTGCAGCTGCCCGCCGGACAGGTGGTCGGCGCCGCGGTCGGCGAGTGAGTCGACGCCGGTGAGCGCGAGCGCCCGGTCGACGGCGGCCGGGCCGTCCGGGTCCGGCCGCCCCCAGCGGCCCCGGTACGGATAGCGGCCGAACTCGACGACGTCCCGCACGGTCAGCCCGCCGGGGGTCGGGCGCGCCTGCGTCAGCAGGGCGACGTACCGCGAGAACTCACGGGACGTCAGCGCCAGGCCGTCGGTGTCGCCGTCGATCCTGAGCGTGGCGCTGCGGGCACGCTGCAGTCGGGCGACGGTCCGCAGCAGCGTCGACTTCCCGCTGCCGTTCGGACCCACCAGAACGGTCACTTCACCGGGCCTGAGCCTGACCGCGGCGTCGTGCACGACATCGACACCGTCGTACGACACGGTCACACCCGTCGCCGACAGCTCATGACCGCGCAGGCGCGGCGTACCGGCTGCGTCTTCACCGAATCTCACGTGGCGAAGGTTAGCCTAACCTAAAAACTGCTGGTAGGGGCGGGGGTCGCGCGACGTCGGTGGCCGCCGCCCCGCCCCGTACGCACCGGAGCGGCCGGCGCGCTCAACTCGCTTGTGATGAACGGGCATTGCGCATTCCTGTCCGGCGACCGGGGATCGCGCGGTCCTGCCCGGAGTATCAGAAGGCGTACCGGACGCGCAGCCACGGTGCGTGGGCGGCGACGAGGACACGGAGCCGCTCGACCGCCTCGGCCTTGACCCCGTTGCGGTAACGCACGTTGAGCGCGCCGTTCTCCGAGCGTTTGGCCTGCTGGACCTCCGGCCGCCACAGCACCTCCTCGGCACGCGGATGCCAGCCCAGGTTGACCTCGTGCAGCTCCCGGTTGTGCGTCAGCATGATCACCTCGGCGGCGGCCTGCCGCTTGACCCGGTCCGGCAGGACGTCGTCGAGGTGCCGCAGCAGCTCCGCCCAGGCCTCCTCCCAGCCCGGCCGCACCACCACGGGGGAGAGGTTGAAGTGGACCTCGTAGCCGGCGTCCAGGAAGTCGCCGGCCGCGGCGATGCGCTCGGCGACCGGGGAGGTGCGTACGTCCAGCAGCCGGGAGTCGTCCGGCGGCATCACGGAGAAGCGGATCCGGGTCCGGCCGCGCGGGTCGAGGGCGAGCAGGTCGGGGTTGACGAACTTGGTGGCGAAGGACGCCTTGGCCGTCGGCCACCGCCCGAAGGCGCGCACCAGGTCCGCGGTGTTGTCGCAGATCAGGGCATCCACCGAGCAGTCGCCGTTCTCGCCGACGTCGTACACCCAGGCGTCCGGGTCGCACTGGTTCGGCTCGGGCTTGGGTCCCAGCCGGGCGATGTGCCGGCCGAGGTGGGCGATGATCCGGTCGATGTTGGTGAAGACGGTGACGGGGTTGGCGTACCCCTTGCGGCGCGGCACGTAGCAGTAGGCGCAGGCCATCGCGCAGCCGTTGGAGGCGCCGGGGGCGATCCAGTCCGCGGACCGGCCGTTGGGGCGTGTCGTCAGCGTCTTCCGCTCGCCCAGGACGAGCGTCTCGCCCTTGACCCGGACCCAGCGCTCGACGTTGCCCTCGTTGCCGTGCAGGCCGGGGATGCGCCAGTGGGAGTCCACCTCGACGACGCGGGCCTCGGGGAACCGGGCGATCACCTGCCGGCCGCGCGCGGACGCGGCTGCCGCCGGCTCGGCGTGGATCTCCCGTACCGGAAGCAGACGGCGGGCCGCGGCGGAGTCCCGGAAGAGCGGTCCGGCGGCGGGCGGCGGGGCCGGCGGCCCGGGCGCCAGGGCGTCGAGACCGAACAGGGTGCCGGAGCCGTCGTCCGGTGCGGTGGACGGGTCGTGCATGGGTGCTCCGGTGCGAGGGTGCTGGACGGACCGGCCTCGGCTTCGGTGCGCCGCGGGCGGTCCCGGTCCCTCCACTGTACGAAAGTGCGCGGTGCCCGCCGCCGTGTCACGCACCCCGTCGGGGGCATACGCGTGACACGGCACCGGTCCGGTGCCCCGGAACCGAAGGGATGTACACCGTGCTCGCCATCATCGCGGCGGTCCTGTTCCTCATCGCCTGGCTGATCAACGCGGCGGAGATCTCGACCAACGACATCTTCACCTCCACCAACGTCATGCTGCTCGGCCTCGCCCTGCTGGCCCTGCACGTCGCCGGGATCGGCACCGGGTGGGCGGCGCGCGGGCGCCGCCGCTGAGTCACCGCCCCAGGTCCCGCCCGGTCAGGGGATACGCGCCACGCCCGCGTAGATGCCGCTCTCCTCCGGCGCGGGCGGCTCCTGGTCCGCCCCGTACCACTCGGTGGCCGTGACCAGGCCGGGCGGGACCATCTCCAACCCGTCGAAGAAGCGCGCCACCTCCGTCCGGGTGCGGAACCCGAGCCGGATGCCGCCCTTGGCGTACTGGGCGATCACCTGCTCCGCCAGCTCGGGGAAGAGGTCGATCGCGGCGTGCGAGAGGACCAGGTGGCTGCCCGACGGGAGGGTCTCGACCAGTCCGCGGACGATGCCGTGGGCGTCCTGCTCGTCCGGGACGAAGTGCATCAGCGCGATCAGCGACAGCGCGACGGGACGGCCGAAGTCCAGGACCTCCCGGGCACGCCGCACGATCTCGTCCGGCTCCCGGACATCGGCCTGGATGTAGTCCGTGGCCCCCTCGGGGCTGCTGACCAGCAGGGCCTCCGCGTGGCGCAGGACGATCGGGTCGTTGTCCGCGTAGACGACCCGGGCCGCCGGCACCGTCCGCTGGACGATCTGGTGGAGGTTGGGTTCGGTCGGGATGCCCGTGCCGATGTCCAGGAACTGGTCGACGCCCCGCGCGGCCAGGTGCGCCACCGCACGGTTCATGAACGCCCGGTTCTGCCGTGCCGCGTCCCGCGCCTCGGGCGGCAGTGTCCCGCCCACCGCCTCGTCGACGGGGTAGTTGTCCTTGCCGCCCAGCAGCCAGTCGTAGACACGCGCCGGGTGGGCCCGGCCGGTGTCGATGCGGGGAGGCTGGGAATGGTCCGTCGTCATGGCAGGCTCCGTGGTCCGGGAGGTGACGTTCCGCCGCAGTTCCCGATCATCGTACTGCCGTGCGTACCGTGCCATGTGCGGGGCCGGTGACGGGAGTTGCTCACCGCTCGGCGAGGGTCACCCGGCACTCCGGGGCAGGGTGCGCGGCGGACGGTAGGTCCACTCCCGGTCGGCGTCGGTGATCTCGCGCACGACCCGCGCCGGTGTCCCGGCGACCACCACCATGGGCGGCACGTGCGCCGTCACCACGCTGCCCGCGCCGACCACCGAGCCCCGGCCGACGGTGACCCCCGGCATGATCAGCGCGCCCGCCCCGATCCACACGTCGTCCTCGATCCGCACCGGCGCGGAGAACTGCGTACCGTCCCTGCGCAGCTCCGGGTGGACGGGGTGTCCGGTGGTGCTGATGGTCACGTGCGGGGCGAACATCACCCGGTCCCCGACGAAGACCTCGACGTCGTCGACGAGGGTGAGGCCGAAGTTGACGTACACGTCGTCGCCCATGTGCACACGGTTGCCGTAGGCCACGTGCAGCGGCGGCTCGATCCACACCCCCGTGCCCAGCGAGGCGAGCATCTCCTTCAGGATGGTCCGGCGGCCCTCCTCGTCCCGGGCACCGGTCCGGTTGTAGGCGTCGGCCAGCTCCTTGCCCCGCAGCCGCTCCTCGGCCAGGCCCTCCAGGCCCGGCCCGCCGTCCGAGTAGAGCTCCTGCGCCGCCATCCTGCGGCGGACCTCGGTCTCCCGCGGGTCGGTCGTCATGTGGCCTCCTTCAGCCGTTGCGTGCGTGGGCGGCTCCGTCCGCACCGCCCGGGGAGCGGTGCGGACGGAGCCGGGTGTGTCGTGGTGGATGCCGGCCGGTGGCCGGGGCGGTGGTCAGTCGGCCGTGGCGGACACGTCCGTCACCGTCCAGCGCTGGTTGGCACCGGAGTTGGGCGGCCACGTCGTGACGGCCGCACCCTCGTGCGTCGCCTGGCCGCCGACTTCGAGCAGGCGCCCGGTGGCCGCGTTGACCAGCGTCCAGGTGCCGTCACCGGTGGTCGACATGATCCACTCGGCGGCCTTGTCGCGCTTGCCGGTGTCGGGTTCGGCCACCGGGACGTCGTCGCGTACGGCCAGCCGCGTGCCGTCCTCGTGGTGGGTGAAGACGTAGCGGTCGCGGACGCCGTCGTCGTGGCGTACCGCGCTGAGCCGCCACTGCTGGGCGTCCGTGCCGGAGCCGGTACCGAGGACCAGGTTCGTGCCGTCCGCCGCCACGGTGACGGCCTTGCCGCTCTGCACACCGGTCAGCGTGTAGGTGTGGCCCTTGCGGAGCAGGGCGGCGTCCTTCGCGACGCCGGAGACGCCCTTGATCTCGAAGGAGGTCACGGACTGCGCGGGCACGGTGAAGGTGGCCGCGCGGTCGCTCACCCTGATCGGGGCCTGCCGTTCGAGCTTGCCGTCGGCGCTGGTCACGACCGGGGTGACGGTGGCCCCGCGGCGCACGTCGCGGAACTTCGACAGGTCGACGGTGACCGTGCGGGGCGCGGTGGTGCGGTTGACGTGGACGAGGGAGGCGCCCTTGCCGTCGCGGGTGACGGCGGCGGCGCTGGAGGTGTCGTCCGTCCTGATCAGCCGGTCGCCGGGCTGGATGAAGTGGGTGAAGTTGCGGGCGGTGTCGAACTTGGTGTTGGTCCGGATCGGGCAGGTCTCGAGGGTGTCCTCGGCGGTGCAGTCGAACGGGAGCTGGATGCTGCCCCAGTTGCCGCCCTTGGCGGACTCGCCGCCGGGCTTCATGTTGTCGTAGTCCTCGACGGGCTGCCAGAACACCCAGGCGCGGGGTTCCAGTTCGCGCAGGTCGTCGACGATGTGCTGGGCGAGGCCGAGGCCGGGCCGCATGTCCTCGAAGTCCTGGCCGTCGCCCCAGTCGCCGCCGACCTCGCTCATCCACAGCGGCTTGTCCG
The DNA here is from genome assembly GCF_055603605.1 of Streptomyces sp. NPDC037271. NCBI lineage: Bacteria > Bacillati > Actinomycetota > Actinomycetes > Kitasatosporales > Streptomycetaceae > Streptomyces > Streptomyces sp. NPDC037271. The sequence continues at coordinate 30,929 of NZ_JBVJVN010000037.1, read as the reverse complement.
CGGCCTTGGCGAGGTCCCGCACGGTGGTGCGCTGCCCGGTGCCGTAGGTGTGGACGTTCATCTGGCCGACGAGGTCGCGGTCGGCCTGGGTGTAGGCGTTCCAGTTCGTCGCGAAGGTGCCGGGGTTGGTCTCGTCCATCGCCGAGATGTCGGCCTTGACCTTGGCCTTCCTCAGCGCGGGAGCCAGGGCCCGGAGCACCTCGCGCTGGAGCTCGGGGCCCATGTGCGCCCCTTCCTGCCGGCCGCCGACGGGTTCGCCGTCCGCGCCCAGCCGCGTGCCCCAGTAGGGGGTGTTGGGCTCGTTGAACGGGTCGACGGTGTCGACCTTGATGCCCTCGGCCTTCTCCAGCCGTTTCGTCGCACCGGCCAGGTAGGCGGCGAAGTCGTCGACCGACTCGGACTTGAGCTGGTCGGCGCCGGAGTCGAAGCCGCCGGACACGTAGCCGCTCACGGTCATGAACCACGGAGGGGAGTTGCTGAACGTCTCCCAGTGGTCGATGTCGTCCTTGATGCGCTCGACCCACCAGCGCTGGGTGGCGTCGGCGTCCTCGTTCCAGTCGGCCGGGTCGTCGGCGCTCCACCAGTCGGTGTCCTCGCGGGTGGTGCCCGCGGGAGCCTTCCACCAGCCCTCGACCGCGCCGCCGGCGCGCAGGTAGTCCTTGACGTCCGGCGCGTTGCCGCCGCCGATGTTGTACCGGGCGATGTTCAGCCCCAGGCCGTCGTCGCCGAAGAGGAGCCGGGCCAGCTTCTCGCGTATCTCGGGCGGGTAGTCGCCGGTGGCGTTGGCGAACCAGACCAGGCTGGTGCCCCAGCCCTCGAACTTCTCCTGCTGGTACGACGGGTCCGGCCGCACCGTGACGGAGGCGGCGGCCGCGGCCGGTTCGGCCTGGGCGGGAACGCTGATCAGGGCGGCCCCGGTGGCCAGGGCGGTCAGGGCGGCGGCCCCGAGGAGGCGTCTGCTGCGGGTACGGCGTGCCATCGTGTGCTCCCAACGGGAAGGTGTGGTCGCTTCGGTGGTGTGGCCCCCGCCTCGAGTCGGGCAGGAGGGGGCGGCCCCCGGAGCGGGCGCGTGCCGCTCCGGGGGAGTCGTGGGTCGGTGCGGTGGTGAACTCTGGTGGTGCGGGTGGTGCCGGTGTGCGCTCAGCCGGTGGGCGTGCGCAGGACGGCGACGCCCCGGGGCGCGAGGACGACGGAGCCGTCGGCGCCGGTGCCGCCCACCAGGGCCTCTCCGGTGATGCCCGGGACGGTCACCTGCTCGTCGGTCCGGTTGACCAGGAACAGGAACCGGCCGCCGGGGCCGCGGCGCACGGTGGCCTCGACCGATCCGCGTACCTCGGCGGGTAGTTCGCTCACCACGCCGGCCGGGTCCAGCAGCCGCGGCAGCAGCGAGGCGAGCCCGTCGGCGCCGAGCCGGGTGGAGACGTAGGCGGCCGAACCGCCGCCCGTCGTACGCCGGGTGACGGCCGGGCGGCCCGCGTACGTACCGGTGCGGTAGTGGGACAGGACCTCCGTACCGGGCGAGGTGACGGTGATGTGGTCGGTCCACAGCCCGCCGGTGCTCGCGTCGTCCAGCTCCACGGTCTGCCCGGCGGGCAGCGGGCCGAACTCCTCGACGCGGATGCCGAGCAGGTCCCGCAGGGCGCCCGGGTAGCCGCCGAGCCAGACGTGGTCGTTCTCGTCGACGACGCCGGAGAAGTACGTGGTGATCAGGTGCCCGCCCTGCTCGGCGTACCGGGTGAGGTCCTTGGCGAGCTCGGCCGTGACCAGGTGCAGCACGGGCGCGATCAGCACCCGGTGGCGGCTCAGGTCGGCGCCGGTGGTGACGACGTCGGCGCGGATACCGAGGGAGAGGAGCGCGGAGTACCAGTCGAGGGCCTCCTGGTGGTAGTCGAGCAGTGAGGTGGGGTGCGAGTCCTGCTCGCTCGCCCACCACGACTCCCAGTCGAAGAGGATGCCGACCTCGGCGGGCTCCCGCTCGCTGCCGGCCACCGGCGCCAGCGTCTTCAGCGTGTCGCCGAGCGCGGTGACCGCGCGGAACAGGTCGCTGTCGGAGCCGGCGTGCGGGACCATCGCCGAGTGGTACTTCTCGGCGCCGGCCGCGGACTGGCGCCACTGGAAGAAGCAGACCGCGTCGGCGCCGTGCGCCACGTGCGTCAGCGAGTCCCGGGCCATCTCACCGGGCCGCTTGGCCAGGTTGACGGGCTGCCAGTTGACGGCGCTGGTGGAGTGCTCCATCAGGAACCAGGGTCGGCCGCCCGCGATGCCGCTGGTGAGGTTGGCGGAGAACGACAGCTCGTCGCGGTCCTGGGGACGCGGCACGACGTAGTGGTCGTTGGCGACGAAGTCCACCTCGCTCGCCCAGTCCGCGTAGTTCATGCCCTTGGTGCCGGGCATCACCATGAAGTTGGTGGTGACGGGGATGCCGGGCGTGACCTCCCGCAGGACCGCCCGCTCCGCGAGCAGGTGGTCCTTGAGCGCGTCGGACGAGAACCGCTTGAAGTCCAGCTGCTGGGTCGGGTTCGGGTGGGAGGCGGCCAGCCGCGGCGGCAGGATCTGCTCCCAGTCGCTGTAGCGCTGCGACCAGAACGCCGTGCCCCAGGCGTGGTTGAGGGCGTCCAGCGTGGTGTACCGGGCGCGCAGCCAGTCTCGGAAGGCGCGGGCCGCGTCGTCGGAGTAGTCGTACACGTTGTGGCAGCCCAGCTCGTTGTTGACGTGCCAGGCGACCAGGGCCGGGTGGTCGGCGTAGCGGGTCGCCAACCGGCGGACCAGGCGCAGGGCGTGCTCGCGGAAGACGGGCGAGGTCGGGCGCCAGTGCTGGCGCGCACCCGGCGACAGCGTCTCGCCCCGGTCGGTGACCGGGAGGATCTCGGGGTGCGCGGTGGTCAGCCAGGGCGGCGGGGAGGCGGTGGCGGTGGCCAGGTCGACGCCGACGCCGTTCTCGTGCAGCAGGTCCATGACCTCGTCGAGCCAGGCGAAGTCCCAGACGTCGGGGCCCGGCTGGAGGCGGGCCCAGGAGAAGATGGCCAGCGACACGACGTTGACCCCGGCCTCGCGCATCAGCCGTACGTCCTCCTCCCACACCTCCCGGGGCCACTGCTCGGGGTTGTAGTCGGCGCCGAAGGCGAGACGGGGCGCGGAGGCACCGTCCGGCCCGCTTCGCAGGCGGGACAGCAGGGTGGAGATCATGGCGGTCCTTCCGGTGGGGTGCGTGCGGTACGGGGGCGGCGGCGCCTGGGTCGCGCCGCCGCCCGCGGGCCGCCGCATCGTGTGCTGCGTGTGCTACTTCTCGACGGTGAAGCCCTGCTCGGTCCCGTACTTGACGGAGGCCTCCTGCCAGGACTTCAGGCCCTCGGCCAGCGTGGTGCCGGAGACGTAGGCCTTGCCGACGGTGTCGTTGAAGATCGAGTTGGCGTACACCTGGTAGGGCAGGTACGACCAGTCGGCGGCGACGTTCGCGGCCGACTCGGCGAAGATCTTGTTGGCCTTCTGGCCGCCGAGATAGGGGAACGCGGTGTCCTGGAACTCCGTGGACCGCAGGTCCGCGGTGGTCGCCGGGAAGGCGCCGTTCCGCAGGCGGGTCTGCACGCCGTCGCCCGCGTTGGCGTACTCGACGAACGCGTACGCCAGCGCCTCGTTCCCGCCGAGCTCCGGCAGGGCGAGCGCGCTGCCGCCGTTCTCCGCGCTGGCCTTGCCGCCCGCGGTCCACTGCGGCAGCGGGGCGACGCGCCAGTCACCGGCGGCGTCCTTCACGCCGGAGGCGAGGTTGGCGGGCATCCACGCGCCGGTGGCGAGGGTCGCGATGGTGCCGTCGCCGAGGCCCTTGTACCACTCGTCGGTCCAGTTGGTGACGGGTGCGAGCAGCTTCTCGTCGATGAGCTTCTGCCAGGTGTCGGTGAACGTCTTGGCGCCCTGGTCGGAGAAGTCGACCTTCACCTCGGTGCCGTTCACCGTGTAGGGGCGCGAACCGGCCTGCCAGAGCATGCTGGTGGCGAAGCCGGCGTCGCCGGCGTCGGCGGTGATGTAGGCCTTCGGGTCGGCCTTGCGCAGGTCGCGGGCGGCGTCCAGGTACTCGGCCCAGGTGGTGGGCACCTTGATGTCGTACTTGTCGAAGACCTTCTTGTTGTAGAACAGTGCCATCGGACCGGAGTCCATCGGCAGCGCGTAGACTCCCTCGCCGCCCGCCTTCACCCCGTTCCACGGGCCGGGGGAGAAGGTGCCGGAGAGCTTGTCGGCGCCGAAGGCCTTGAGGTCGGTGAGCTGCTTGGTCAGCGCGTACTGGCCCATCGCGTAGTACTCGATCTGCGCGACGTCCGGGACGCCCTTCTTCGCCGATATGGCGTTCTGCAGTGCTGTGTACTGGTCGTTGTTGGTGCCCGCGTTGACGAGGTTGACCTCGACGCCCGGGTGTTCCTTCTCGAAGTCGGTGGCCACCTGCTCGAGCGTGGGCTCCCATGCCCAGACCGTGAGGGTGCCGCCCTCCTTGAGGGCCGCCTGGATGTCCGCCTCGGAGACCGCCTTCCGGCTCGATCCCCCGTCGTCGGAGTCGCCGCAGGCGGTCGCCCCCAGGGCGAGGGCGCAGGCGAGGACTGTGCCGCGCAGGAGGCGGCGCGAGTGCTTGGGCATGGGATTGCTTCCACTTCTTCGTGGCCGGAACCGGCACCGTTGGGGGTCGGAGGGGTGGGAGGGGCGTTGGGGGAGGGGACTACTGGGTGTTGCGGGGGCTACTCCTTGACGCTGCCGGCGGCGAGTCCGGACTGCCAGTACCTCTGGAGCAGCAGGAACGCGGCGATCAGCGGCAGGATGGTGATGAGCGACCCGGTGACGACCAGGTGGAAGACCGGCTCGCCGCCCGCGGTCGCGGCCTGGGCGTTCCAGCTGTTCAGACCCAGCGTCAGCGGATACCAGTCGGGGTCCTTGAGCATGACCAGCGGGAGGAAGTAGTTGTTCCAGGTCGCGACCATGGTGAACAGCAGGACGGTGACGATGCCGGGTGCCAGCAGCGGCAGGGCGACCTGGAAGAAGGTGCGCACCTCGCCGGCGCCGTCGATGCGGGCGGCCTCCATCAGTTCGGTCGGGACGGCCTCGGTGGCGAACACCCACATCAGGTACAGGCCGAACGGCGAGATCAGGGACGGGATGATCACCGCCCAGGGGGTGTCCGTGAGCCCCATCTCGCTGAACATCAGGAAGGTCGGCACCGCCAGCGCGGTACCCGGCACGGCGACCGCGCCGATGACGACGGCGAAGACGGCACGCCGGCCGGGGAAGTCGAACTTGGCGAGCGCGTAGCCGCCGAGCACGGCGAGGAAGGTGGCGCCGCCCGCGCCCAGTCCCACGTACAGCAGGGTGTTCAGCAGCCAGCGGGTGAAGACGCCGTCGTCGTAGGTGAACGTCTGGCTGATGTTGTCCCACAGCGCGAAGTCGCTGTCGAACCACAGGCCGAAGGAGCGGGACAGCCCCTCCTGCGTCTTGGTGGCGCTGACGGCCAGCCAGATCAGCGGCACCAGGCTGTACAGCAGCACCAGCGAGGTGAGCGCGGTCAGCAGCACGCTGCGCCGGGGCTTGTCGGCGGAGTGGCGGCGCCGGGAGGTACGCAGCCGGGGTACGGCGCCCGAGGTGCCGGACGGGGCGGTCGCGGAACGGTCAAAGACGGTGGCGACAGGACTGGTCATCGCTGCTTCACACTCCCTTGCGCATGCCGCGCAGCTGGACGACGTAGGCGATGACCATGGTGATCAGTCCCATGACGATGGCGACCGTCGCGGAGTAGTTGTGCTGCTGGCCGTTGAAGGACAGCGAGTACGTGTAGTAGTTCGGCGTGTAGTCGGTCGTGATGGCGTTGGGCGCGAGCGGCTGCAGGATGCTGGGCTCGTTGAAGAGCTGGAAGCTGCCGATGATCGAGAAGATGGTCGCGATCACCAGGGCGCCGCGGATGGCGGGCAGCTTGATGGCGGTGATCACCCGTATCTGTCCGGCGCCGTCGATCTGGGCCGCCTCGTACAGCGAGTTCGGTATGACGCGCAGCGCCGAGTAGAAGATCAGCATGTTGTAGCCGACGAACTCCCAGGTCACGATGTTGCCGATGGAGGCCAGCACCATGTCCGGGGAGAGCGGGTCGGGCAGGGAGACGCCCAGTGCGCTGTTGATGTCGCCGAGCAGGCCGAACCGGGTGCCGTACATGAAGCCCCACATCAGGGTGGCCACCACGGCGGGCACGGCGTAGGGCAGGAAGATCGAGATGCGGAAGAAGTCCCGGCCGTAGAGGCGTCCGCTGTCCAGCGCCAGCGCCACCAGCAGCGCGATGCCGAGCATGATCGGCACCTGCACGGCGAGGAAGAGCGAGACCCGGCCGAGCGAGGCCCAGAAGTGTTCGTCCTTCAGCGCCTGGCTGTAGTTGTCCAGACCGACGAAGGTGGTCCCGCCGATGAGCTGGTCGCGGAAGAGGCTCAGGTAGACCGAGTAGGCGATCGGCGCGAGGAACACCAGCGCGAACACGGCCACGAAGGGACCGAGGAACCCCCAGCCCGTCCAGGAGCGGCGCTCCCGCCTCGCCGGGGGAGGGGCCGGCCGCGGCTCGGCGGCGGCCGGCGGTTGCAGCGTCGTCATGTCGTTCCTCGCTCGTCCACGTCCTGCAGGCGTCCTGGAGCCTCACCATGTTTACGCAAACATCACGCGCCCGCGGAAGTGCGGTTCTGTTGATCCGGGGTGCGGTTCTGTTGATCGGCGTGCTGTTATGTTTGCGTAAACATTTGATGGCGGCATGTCTACACTGCCCCGAGGACGACGGTCAAGGGTCCTCGGGAGCCGGGGATCGGGACGGTCGCGGAGAGGTGGCGAACGGCAGTGGACACGGCTGAGGACGTCGCGGACGCGCGGGACGCGGGGACCGGGCGCCGCCGCCGCGGCCGGGTGCCGACGGCGTCCATGGCGGACGTGGCCCGGCTCGCGGGAGTCTCCTCGCAGACCGTCTCCCGCGTCTCCAACGGCTACGCGGGCGTGACCGAGGAGACCCGGCAGCAGGTGCTGGCGGCCATGAAGGAGCTGGGCTACCGGCCCAACAGCGCGGCGAGGGCGCTCAAACGCGGTGAGTTCCGCACCATCGGCGTCATCACCTTCTCCCTGGCCACCACCGGCAACGTGCGCACCCTGGAGGCCATCGCCACCTCCGCGGCGAGCGAGGGGTACGCGGTGACGCTGCTGCCCGTCGCCGTCCCCACCCAGGACGAGGTGCGGGGCGCGTTCTCCCGGCTGGAGGAGCTCGCCGTCGACGCGGTGATCGTCATCATGGAGGTGCACCTGCTGGACGCGGCGTCCCTCACCCTGCCGCCCCACGTGCAGGTCGTCGTGGTCGACTCCGACGCCGGCGACCACTACACGGTCGTCGACACCGACCAGGCCGGGGGCACCCGCGCCGCCGTGCGCCACCTGCTGGACCTCGGGCACGACACGGTGTGGCACCTCGGCGGGCCCGAGGGCTCCTTCGCCGCCCAGCGCCGCACGGACGCCTGGCGGCACACGCTCGCCGAGGCCGGCCGCACCCCGCCGCCGCTCACCCGGGGCGACTGGTCGGCGGAGTCCGGCTACCGGGCCGGCCTGGAACTCGCCGCCCGCGAGGAGTGCACCGCCGTCTTCGCGGCCAACGACCAGATGGCCCTCGGCCTGATGCGCGCGCTGCACGAACGCGGCCGGCGCGTCCCCGAGGACGTCAGCGTCATCGGCTTCGACGACATCCCCGAGGCCGGCTCCTTCCTGCCTCCGCTGACCACCGTCCACCAGGACTTCGCCGAGGTGGGGCGGCTCTGCGTGCAGGCCGTGCTGCGCAAGATGCGCCAGGACGGCCCGGAGCGCGGCACGACGCTCGTGCCGACCCGGCTGGTGATCCGGGCGAGCACGGCGGCGCCGCCGGAGTAGGGCCGGACCGGCGTCGGCAGCCGGTTCGGTTCCTGGCCGAACGGATCACTGCCTCCCGGTTTACGCCTGTCGGGGAAGGCAACTCCACAAGCCGACCGCCGTCTCCGCACGTCCAGGAGAGCTCCATGACCGAAGTCGCCGACTATGTGCTCCAGCGTCTGTCCGAGTGGGGCGTCCAGCGTGTGTACGGCTATCCGGGTGACGGCATCAACGGCCTGCTCGGCGCCTTCGACCGGGCCGACGGCGACCCGGAGTTCATCCAGACGCGGCACGAGGAGACGGCCGCGTTCATGGCGTGTGCCCACGCCAAGTTCACCGGCGAGGTGGGCTGCTGCATCGCCACCTCGGGGCCGGGCGCCGTGCACCTGCTCAACGGCCTGTACGACGCCAAGCTCGACCACCAGCCGGTGGTGGCGGTGGTGGGCCAGCAGAAGCGGCTCTCCCTGGGGACCCACTACCAGCAGGAGATCGCCCTCGACCAGCTGTTCGCGGACGTGTCCGAGTACTGCCAGATGGTCGTGCACCCGGGCCAGGCCCGGCACGTGATCGACCGTGCCTTCAAGACCGCGCTGACCACCCGGGGCGTCGCCACGATCATCATTCCGGGCGACGTGCAGGAGGAGGAGGTCCAGCCCTCCCCGCCCAGGGAGCACGGCTCCGTCTTCTCCAGCGTGGGCTGGAGCCGGCCCCGGGTCCTGCCCGACCTCGACGAGCTCCGCAGGGCCGCCGACGTCCTCAACGCGGGCGACAAGGTCGCCATGCTGGTCGGCCAGGGCGCGGCGAAGGCGGAGGCCGAGGTGAGGGAGGTGGCCGAACTGCTCGGCGCGGGCGTCGCCAAGGCCCTGCTCGGGCGCGAGGTCCTGCCCGACGACCTGCCGTACGTCACCGGGCCCATCGGCCTGCTGGGCAGCAAGGCCAGCGACAAGATGATCCAGGGCTGCGACACCCTGCTGATGGTCGGCAGCAGCTTCCCGTACTCCGAGTGGCTGCCGGAGGAGGGACAGGCCCGGGGCGTCGAGATCGACATCGACGGCCGCATGATCGGCATCCGCTACCCCATGGACGCCCACCTCGTGGGCGACTCCAGGGAGACCCTGCGCGCCCTGATCCCGATGCTCCAGTGCAAGAAGGACCGGAGCTGGCGGGAGAAGATCGAGAAGGACGTACGGGAGTGGCACGACCTGGCCGACCGCTGGGCCGGCGAGCACTTCGGCAGGACGATCAACCCCCAGGCCGTCGCCGCCGAACTCTCGCCCCGCCTCCCGGACGGCGCCATCCTCACCGCCGACTCCGGCTCGGGCACCAACTGGTGGGCCCGGCACCTCAAGCTCCGCGAGGGCATGCGCGCCTCGCTGTCCGGCACGCTGGCGACGATGGGGCCGGGCACCCCGTACGCCATCGCGGCGAGGTTCGCCTACCCGGACCGGCCGGTGATCGCGTTCATCGGGGACGGCGCGTTCCAGATGAACGGCATGAACGAGATGATCACCGTCAAGCGGTACCTGGACCGCCTGTCCGGGTCGGCCCCGCTCGTCTTCTGCGTGTTCAACAACCAGGACCTCAACCAGGTCACCTGGGAGCAGCGCGCCATGGCCGGCGACCCCAAGTACCCCGGCTCCCAGGACATCCCCGACGTCCCCTACGCCGCCTACGCCGAACTCCTCGGCCTCAAGGGCATCGTCTGCGACGACCCCAAGAAGGTGGGTGCCGCCTGGGACGAGGCGCTCGCCGCCGGCCGGCCGGTGGTCCTGGAGTTCAAGGTCGACGCGGAGATCGCGCCGATCCCGCCGCACATCATGAAGGAGCAGGGCAAGAAGGCCGTCAAGGCGGCGCTGCACGACCCGGAGCTCACCGGGATCGCCACCAAGGGCGTACGGCAGAAGCTCACCGAGTACGCCGGGCACCTGCCCGGCCGGGGCAGGAAGTGAGCGGCGCGCGGCGGACCCGGGGAGGCGGGCGGCACCGCCGGGCGGACGGTACCGACGTCGTGGTCGTCACCGGGGCGAGCGGCGGAGTCGGCCGGGCCACCGCACGCGCCTTCGGCGCCCGCGGGAGCTCCGTGGCCCTGCTCGCGCGCGGCGCGTACGCCCTGGAGCAGGCGGCCGAGGAGGTCCGGGAGGCCGGCGGACGTGCGCTGCCCCTGACGGTGGACGTCTCCGACCCGGAGGCGGTCGACGCGGCGGCCGCCCGGATCGAGGAGGAACTCGGCCCGATCGGCATCTGGGTGAACGCGGCGTTCACGACCGTCTTCGCGCCCGTGCCGGAGGTCCGGCCCGAGGAGCTGAGACGCGCCACGGAGGTGACCTACTTCGGCTTCGTCCACGGCACCCAGGCCGCCCTGCGGCACATGACGCCGCGCGATCGCGGCACCATCGTCCAGGTCGGATCGGCCCTCGCCCAGCGCAGCGTCCCCCTGCAGTCGGTGTACTGCGGGGCCAAACACGCCATCCAGGGCTTCACCGAGTCCCTGCGCTGCGAGCTGCTGCACGACCGCAGCGGCGTGCGGGTCACCATGGTCCAGATGCCGGGGCTCAACACGCCCCAGTTCAGCTGGGTCCTCACCCGGCTGCCCGGGCACCCGCGCCCGGTGGCTCCCGTCTACCAGCCCGAGGTCGCCGCCGAGGCGGTCCTGTACGCCGCCGACCATCCCGGGCGGCGCGAGTACTGGGTCGGCGGGTCCACCGTCGCCACCCTGCTCGGCCAGAAGTTCGCCCCGGGTCTGCTGGACCGCTATCTGGCCCGGACCGGCTACGACTCGCAGCAGACGGACGAGCCCGTCGACCCGTCCCGCCCGGTCAACCTCTGGAAGCCGCCCGACGACACCGCACCGGCCGACTACGGCGCGCACGGCCTGTTCGACGACGAGTCCCACGCGCGCAGCCTCCAGTTCTGGCTCTCCCGCCACCGCCGGCCACTCGCGCTGGCCGCCACCGTGACCGGGACGGTCGTCGCGGCACTGGCCGACGGCGTCCTCCGGCGCTCCCCCCGCGGTGAGGCGTCGACGCGGCGCAGCGCGTACCCCTCCGGCCGGAGGGCGCGGACGACCGCTCGCTGCGCGCCGACGCGACGCTGACGCGAAAGCCGCGTCGAGCGGTCGGTCCGCCGGGGGTGGTCGACGCGGCGGCGGGCCGTCGCGCGCGGCTCACTCGCGGCGTGCGGCACGGCCGGCCACGAGGCGTGCGGAAGACGAACGGCCCGACCGGGTCATTCACGGTCGATGGTGCGTGTCCACCAGTGATGCTCGCAGAACCAGTGGCCGACCATCGCGCCGCCGAAGACCACGAACCCCACCCCGATCAGCCAGGACTCCACCACCAGCACGATGCCGACCGTGCCGTAGCTGATCGCGTTGTCGAGGATGAGCGGCGTGAAGACGAGGTACGAGAAGCCGCGCAGGCCGATCAGGCCCACCATGGTCGCGATCGCTCCCGGCAGCAGGTCCCGCCAGCGGATCTGGCTGCCCAGCAGGAAATGCTGACCCCACCAGAAGAACAGTGCGCCCGTCGTGGTGGACAGCGCGATCCGCACCGACCCGTGCAGAGCGGTCCGCGTCTGCACCTCCTGGTAGAGGTACGCGGTCAGCGCGACCACCCAGGTCATCTGGCGCCAGACCCGGTGCCACGGACCGGAGGGCAGCCCCCAGATCCGCTCGTAGCCGTTCTGCACGCTCGCCGCGAAGGACACGCCGAAGACGGCGAGCGCGATACCGCCCCACACACTCGTGGTGCCGACGACCTTGGTCGGCGGACTGATGATGTCGGTCAGCACCCGCGCGGACCGGCCGGACAGCCCCATGCCGTCGGCCAGCCAGGACGCGAAGCCGCCACGTCCCAGGGGATCGAAGGCGGCCACCACGATCAGCAGCGGCGCCAGCGTGACCAGGGCGAGCGTGGCGAACCCCATGGCCCGGTGCATCAGCTCCAGGTCCCGGCCACGCCGGACGAGGGCGGACGCGGCCAACCGGTCCCACACACGGTGGAACGGCTGGAAGCGGTTCACGGATGCTCCTCGGGCGTTCCCTTCGGCGGCTCGCGGACGCGGAACTGAGTGACCCGGCGGCGGGCCGGACAAACGTGGCGTCCCACGGATGCCCGCCGCGCGCCGACCGAACGGCCCCCGCATGGGCCGAACGATGCGGGGAACCGGCTCCGGGAAGACGAGCCGAGAGGGTGAGCACCATGCGCGCACTGACTGTCCGCCCCGGCCGGCCCGGCTCGCTCGGGGTGGAGGAGGTCGCGGACCCCGAACCGGCCGCCGGTGAACTCCTGGTCCGTGGGGTGGCCCTGGGCCTGTGCGGTACGGACCGGGAGATCGCCTCGGGCGAGTACGGCCGGGCGGCGCCGGACCGCGGCCGGCTGATCCTCGGCCACGAGTCCCTGGGGCGCGTCGCCGAGGCGCCGCACGGCAGCGGATTCGACCCCGGCGACCTGGTGGCCGGCGTGGTGCGGCGCCCGGACCCGGTGCCCTGCGGCGCCTGCGCGCACGGAGAGTTCGACATGTGCCGCAACGGCCGCTACCGCGAACGCGGCATCAAGGAGCTCGACGGGTACGGCGCCGAGCTGTGGTGCCTGGAGACCGACTACGCCGTGCGCGTCGACGCCGCGCTGGGACTGGCGGGTGTCCTCATGGAGCCGGCCAGTGTCGTGGCCAAGGCATGGGAACAGATCGAGAGGGTGGGTGCCAGGGCCTGGTTCGAGCCCCGCAGGGCACTGGTGACCGGCGCCGGCCCCATCGGCCTCCTCGCCGCGCTGCTCGGCCGGCAGCGCGGCCTCGACGTTCATGTCCTGGACCGGGTCACGGACGGACCCAAACCGGACCTCGTGCGGGCCCTGGGAGCCACGTACCACAGCGACGCGGCGGGCGACGTGCTCACCGCCGTACGTCCGGATGTCGTGGTCGAGGCCACCGGGGCCGCCGCGCTGGTGTGCGAAGCGATCCGCGGGACGGCGGCGTACGGCATCGTCTGCCTCACCGGCGTCTCGCCCGCCGGGCGGCGCCTGACCCTCGACGCGGGCGCGGTGAACCGCGCCATCGTGCTGGAGAACGACGTGGTGGTGGGTTCCGTCAACGCCAACCTCCGCCACTTCCGGCAGGCCGCCGACGCCCTGGCGCGAGCCGACCGGGAATGGCTCCACCGGCTTCTCACCCGCCGCGTGCCGCTGGAGCGGGCGGCATCGGCGTTCGAGCGGCACGCCGATGGCATCAAGACGGTGATCACACTGGAGGGCGGCGCGCGCTGACCGCTCACGGCACGGCCCGGGGGAGCACGTGACGACGGCGGCGACCGGCTGTGACCGAGCCGGCCGGGATCGGGGTCAGGGGTCCGTGCGCTGCTGCTCACGCATGCGCTCGTTGTGCCAGGCGATGGCGGCACGTATCTGCGGCTCCTGGAGCCCCGTCCGGCAGCCGAGCTGTTCCATGGAGAGCCCCGGCGGACCCGTGGTCAGGGTCCGGGTGAGCTTCGCCGCCCACAGTTCCTCCTCCACGAAGGGCCGGTGCGCGTAGCCCGCCTTGACCACGTCGAAGTGGTCGTCGCAGCACGCGGTGATGAGCCGCAGCCCGTCGGCCCAGGTGTGAACGGAGTGCGCCGCGGAGGAGTCCGGCACGTAGCCGCTGACGGACTCGTTCGCGGGGAAGACCCTGGCGCACAGGTCGCACAGCTCCACGGGGACCGGCTTCGCGGCCCGGCGGCCCTTCCTGCTCTTGCGCTTCCACATGGCGACTCCCGGGGGTCGGCGTCCGGAATGCCGGAGTTACCCGCAGGGCGGGGAGCAAACGCCCCGCGGGTGACAACCCCGGCCCGGCCGGACGCCGCTACACCAGCCTGACCGGCAGCTCGAAGAGGTCGTTCTGTGTGACCACCGGCTTGTTGCGCAGCTCGGACACCGGTACCGCCAGGTCCAGGCGCGGGAACCGGGCGTAGAGCGCGGGCAGCGCCACGCCCGCCTCCAGCCGGGACAGGGCCGCGCCGGGGCACACGTGCGGGCCGTGGCCGAAGGAGATGTGCCGGCTGGGCGAGGTGCGGGTGATGTCGAACTCGCCCGCCGTCGGACCGTGCGCCTCCTCGTCCCGGCCCAGCGCGCCGTACGACACGATCAGCGCGTCTCCGGCGGGTATCACCTTCTCGCCGACCGGGACGTCCTCGGTCGCGAAGCGGATCAGGACGTGCGAGGTCGGCGTCGAGTAGCGCAGCGTCTCCTCGATCACCGCGGACCACTCCGCCTCCCCGGAGAGCACCAGGGCCCGCTGCTCGGGGTGCGCGGCGAGGTTGACCACGGAGTTCACGATGAGCGAGATCGTGGTCTCGTGACCGGCGGCCACCATCAGCTGGAGCGTGGACACGATCTCCGCGTCCGTGAGGTGGTCGCCGTTCTCGGACGCCTGGATCAGCGCGCTGGTCAGGTCGTCGCCGGGAGCGGCGCGCTTCGCGGCGACCGTGTCGGCCATGATCCCGGCCAGCTCGGTGAGGGTCGCGACGACCTCCTCGGGCGGCGTCTGCGTCGAGAAGAACTTCTCGAACAGCACCTTCAGCCGCGGCAGCCGCGCCTCCTCGATGCCCATCAGGTCGGCGACGACGTACATCGGCAGCGGGTAGGCGAAGGCCGCCTTGAGGTCGACGACGCCGCCGTCCGCGGGCAGCTCGTCGAGCAGCCGGCCGGTGAGCTCGGTGATCCGCCCCCGCATGTGCTCCACCCGGCGCACCGTGAGCGCCTGCGCCACGAGGGTGCGCAGCCGGCGGTGCTCCGCGCCGTCCACGGTGAGCATCGACCGGCCGGGGTTGGCCAGCCCGATGAGCGGCCAGTCGGCGGGGATCTCGCCGCGCTGCCACGCCCTCCACACGTTGATGTCCTTGACCAGGCGGGGATCCGTGAGGAGGGCCTTGGCCTCGGCGTGGTGGGTGACGGCCCAGACGGGTACACCGCCGGGCAGTTCCACGGCGGCCAGCGGCCCGGCCGCGCGCAGCCGGGCGCTCTCGCCGTCCAGGTCGGTGACGAACGGGTCCAGCGGGATCGTGGCCTCTTCGGCGCCGGTGCTCATGCTGACGTGCCTCCCAGGGCAGTGGTCGGGGTGAACCGCACGGGCAACTCGGTCAGCCCCCGCAGCCAGGGCGAGGGGCGACGGATGAGGGGCCCGGCGGGCACGGCCAGGTCGATGTCCGGCAGCCGGTCGGCGAGGAGGCCCGCCAGGGACGTGGCCAGGTGCGTCTGGCCGGCGATGGCCCGTTCCCGGCCGTCGGGCAGGCGCTCCCGCTCCTGTCTTTCCCGCTCGGCCGGCCGCGCCCGGTCCTGAGCCGGCCCCGCCGCGTCCGCGCGGGCGGAGTCCAGCAGGCGGCGGGTGGCCCGTTCCCGGTGCACGGCGTGCACGGCCACCGTCACGGCCACGCGGAGCAGGATGGCCGCGGCGCTCGCGCCCAGCCCGAGCGGAACGCGTACCGAGGACGGTGCCGCGGCGACGGCACCGCCGACGACGAGTGCCGACACCGCCGCGCAGGGCAGGGCCGCGGGTGCGAGGGCGCGGGGACCGTGGCGGTCGCCGGGGCGGGCGGGCGCGGTCATCAATCGGGTCCTCGCCAGGCCGCCGGGGCGGCCCTCGTGTCGTCCTTCGGGCGCATGTGACGACATCTGTCACACGGCAGGCAACTGGCGATCACTATACGAGAGTTCGTGATCGAAATGAGAAGAGTCCCCTGCGAATCCCTACCCGTTCGAACGCCGCGTGCTGCCGGTGACATCCGTCCGGCAGGGCGCGTCACAGACGCTCGTCGGCCACGTCGTCCTCGGTCGGTGCCTGTCCGGTCCCGCCGCGGCCACCGGCTCGGAGCCGCCGCAGCCGGTCGAGGCGGGAGATCACCGGCGAGGCGGTCACCCCGTGCAGGACGACGGAGGCGAGGACGGTGAAGGCCACCACGGCCCACAGCTCCCCGGCCGGGACGTGAAAGCCCTCCGTGCCGAGCGCGTGGGCGAGGTAGAACAGCGAGCCGATGCCGCGGATGCCGAAGAAGGCGGTCACGAGACGCTCCCGGGGGCCCGCGGCCGTGCCGAACTGCGCGACCCAGCCGGTCAGCGGCCGGGCGACGAGCAGCACGAGCAGACCGACCGCCCCGCCCTGCCAGGTCAGGTCGGCCAGGGCGCCCTGCGCGACACAGACGCCCAGCAGGAAGAGGAGCCCGGCGGTCAGCAGTCGTTCGACCTGCTCGACGAAGTCGTGCAGCACCGCGTGGTAGCCGTGGTCGCGTTCGGCTGCGCGGATGCGGCAGGCGGTGACGAAGACGGCCAGGAACCCGTAGCCGTGGGCGAGTTCGGTGACGCCGTAGGAGAGGAACGTGGCACCCAGGGCGACGAAGCCCTCCCGGTGCTCGGACAGCCGCACCGCGCGCCGGCCGGCGCGGAAGAAGAGCCAGCCGAGCAGTGTGCCGACGGCCAGGCCGGCCAGCACTCCGACCACGCACCCGTACAGCACGTCGACCAGCAGCCAGTGCCCGACCCAGTCGCCGGACAGGCCGGTACCGGCCGCCGCGGTCAGCGCGATCGCCGCCATGACGACGGGGAAGGCGAGGCCGTCGTTGAGGCCGGCCTCGCTGGTGAGCGCGAAACGCACCTCGTCCTCGTCGTGCTCGGAGTCGGTCGGCGCGCCCACCCGTACCTCGGAGGCGAGTACCGGGTCGGTGGGCGCGAGCACGGCCGCGAGCAGCAGCGCGGCGGCCGGCGGCCAGTCGAGCAACCACCAGGCGAGGAGCCCCGTGACCGCGATGGTCAGCGGCATGGTGATGCCGATCAGCCGCCACGGTGCCCGCCAGCGGCGCAGGCCGAAGGGGCGGTTCAGGGCCAGCCCGGCGCCCATCAGGGAGATGATCAGGCAGATCTCGGTGAGGTGCTCCACCCAGACCCGGTCGCGCACCAGGTCGATCTCCGGCAGGGGTGCGGGCAGCAGTTGCAGTGCGACCCCGCAGGCCAGGAAGACGAGCGGCATGGACAGGGGCCGTCCGGCCACCAGCCGGGGGAGTACGGCCGCCGCGAGCGCGCCCGCGCCGAGGACGGTGAAGAGGAAGTCAGCCAAGGTCACCGCTGACGTGTGCCCGCTGCCTGGCGGCCGTACGCCGGCCGTCCGGCAGGATCCCGGCGTGGCCCCCGAGGTGGCTCAGGGCAGACCGCCCTGGTCGCAGACCTGGCGGGCGACGTCACGGAGCTTCACGTTGCGGTCCTGCGAGTAGCGGCGCAGCGCGGCGAAGGCCTGGTCCTCGGTCAGTCGGTGCCTGCCCATGAGGATGCCCATGGCCTCACCGACGGTGTGCCGGGTACCGATGGCCTCCTGCAGCTGGGCGTGCGTGCGGGCGCTGGAGAAGGCGACCGCGGCGTGGGAGGCCAGCAGCCAGCCGGCCGTCTCGCTGGCGTCGGTGAACGCGCCGGGCCGGTACGAGTAGATGTTCAGCGCCCCGAGATCCTCGTCCTCGGTGAACAGCAGGAAGCCCATCATGCTGCCCAGGCCCAGCTTGCGGGCCTCGGGCACGTACTTGGGCCAGCGCCGGGCCTCGTCGGTGAAGTCGGCGATCCGGAACTGCCGCGGCTCCTCGGAGGTGCGCGCGGCGTCGAAGCACGGTCCTTCCCCGACGCGTCCCTGAAGCTCGTCGCTGTCGACGACCACCTGGTCGGTGGGGGCCAGCGACCGCACGTGGTCGCCGCGCAGGATGAGGATGCCGGCGGCGTCACAGCCCTCCACCAGCTCCTTGGCCGAACCGGTGATCCGCTCGAGCGTGTCGTTCACCGATTCCTGCGCCAGCAGATCACGCGCCAGGGAGGCCATCTGCTGTGCGAACACACGCCAGTCCTCCATACCGTTTCCTCCTCGCTCCCTGGAGGAGTGCCCCGCGGACGGCCGGACGCAACAGGGAGATCGCGCCCGCATCGGCGTCCGGTGCGCCCTGGTCACCGCGTTCCCCCGCACAGCCGTCGCCGCACCGCTTTCACCCGCACAGCCGTCGTCGCCGCACCACGGGCGCCCTCGACGGCGCGGCCGGCTGCCGCGCCGGCTGCTCACCGGGCGACTGCCCGGTGAGGTCCCAGGACTCCCGGCTCACCGCCGGATGAGACCGAGGGCGGTGGCGGTGGCGACCGCGGCGGTGCGGGAGTCCACGTCCAGCTTGGTGTAGACGCGGGCCAGGTGGGACTTCACCGTGCCCTCGGTCAGATGGAGCCGCTCGGCGACGTGCTGGTTGGACAGGCCCTCGGCGACCAGGGCGAGGACCTCGGTCTCCCGGCGGGTCAGCGAGGTGTGCGGCTCCCGCAGGCGGGTCATCAGCCGGTCCGCGACCGTGGGCGCGAGCGCGGTCCGGCCCGTCGCCGCGGTGCGCACGGCGGCGGCGAGGTCCTCGGGCGGCGCGTCCTTGAGGAGGTAGCCGGTGGCTCCGGCCTCGATGGCGGGCAGTGTGTCGGCGTCGGTGTCGTACGTGGTGACGATCAGGACGCGCGGTGCCCCCGGTCGCGCGGTGATCGCGGCCGTGGCCTCCGCGCCGTTCATGCCCCTGCCGAACTGCAGGTCCATCAGGACGACGTCGATGTCGCCCCGCTCCGCCCGCTCGACGGCCTCCTCGGCGGTCGCGGCCTCGGCCGCCACCGTGATGCCCTCCTCGGTCGCCAGCACCGCGCGCAGCCCCGCACGGACGACGGGGTGGTCGTCGGCGAGCAGCAGACGGATCGGCGGCGGGGTGGTCTCGGTCACGGCTGGGCCTCGGGGTGGTGGGGTTCATGAGGGTCGTCGGTGCCGCGGGCAGGGGCGGGCGCGGGCGTGTGCGGGAGCCGCGCGGTCAGCGCGGTGCCGCGCCCGGGAGCGGACTCGACGCGGAGCGTGCCGCCCAGGTGTGCATACGGGCCCTCATGGCGGCCAGTCCGAAGCCGCCCCCCTCCGGCCCGGGGGCGGACACGGCGGCGGGATCGAAACCCACCCCGTCGTCGGTGACGCCGAGGGCGACGGCGTCGTCGAGATAGCTCAGGGTCACCTCGGCGCCGTCGGCACGGGCGTGCCCGACCGTGTTGGCCAGCGCGGACTGCGCGACGCGCAGCAGGGCGACCTCCTGCGCGGTGGGCAGCGGGCGGGGCCGGCCGGCGAGGCGGAAGCGGACGTCGAGGCGGTGCCGCTCGGTCGTGGTGGCGCACAGCCGCTCCAGCGCGTCGGCGAGGGTCGTGTCGTCCAGGGCCGGCGGCGAGAGGGCGACGACGAACCGGCGGGCCTCGGCGAGGTTGTCCACCGCGGCCTGGCGGGCCTGGCCCACGTAGGTGGCCGCGGGTCCCGGCCGGTCGGGCAGGGCCCGCTCGGCGGCACGCAGCAGCAACTGGATGCTGGACAGGCCCTGGGCGAGCGTGTCGTGGATCTCCCGGGCGAGGCGCTGGCGTTCCTCCAGCACGCCCGCGGCCCGCTGGGCGTCGGCCAGGTCGGCCCGGGTGACGGTGAGCTCCTCGATGAGCCGGCGCCGCTCCTCGCTCTCGCGGTACAGCGCCTGGTAGCCCCACACCACCGCCACGGCGACGGCGGCCCCGAGCGCCGGGCCGATCGCGGTGGCCGCGGTGAACGTGCCTTGGTGGGCGGAGAACGCGGCGATCGCCGCGACCGCCGTGGCGGTCACCGCCACCGGCCCGGCACGGCGGGACAGCAGATGGAGCTGGACGAAGTACAGCGGGAACGCCAGCCACACCCCCTCGGCGGACAGGGCCAGCAGCACGAGCCACACCGCGCCGACCGCGCCCAGCCACGACGCGGCCGCACGGCGGGAGGCCCGGACGGCGGGCAGCGCCGGACCCACGGCGTACACCGCGCCCACCGCCGCCGCCACGGCGATCACGGCGGGGGCGTGCGGCCGGTCGTCCGTCGCCGCCCGCACCGCCGCCAGGGCGAGCAGGCCGGCCACGAGCAGGTGCAGGCTCCAGGCCAGGGCCCGGGTGGTGGGAGTCAGCGCGTTCACGATCACCCCAGCCTACGGACCGTGCCGGGGCCGGGCATCTGTCGAAAGGTGCAAGCCGGGCCGCACCCTTCGGCCCGTGAAGTCCCCGCCCAGGAGCGATGCCCGCGAGGCCTTCGAGCGGCGACGGTGGGACACGTCGCCGATTCCGTCGGCCGCGCACCCTGACTCCCACCGTTGTCGAAAGGCCGGGCGAAGACGTGTTTGTCGCCTTGAGAGACCTGACGTTCGCCGAGGGGCGGTTCGCCCTGATGGGCAGCGTCGTCGTACTGATCACCCTGCTGGTCGGGCTGCTGTCCGGGCTGACCGCCGGCCTGGCCCGCGAGAACATCTCCGCCGTCACCTCCCTGCCCGCCGACCGGATCGCCTTCGCCGCGCCGAGCGGCGGTCAGGACCTGTCGTACGCGAACTCCACCGTCACCGAGGACCAGTGGCGCCGGTGGGCGAAGGCGCCCGGCGTCCACCGCGCCGAGCCGCTGGGCATCACCACCACCAGGGCCGCCGCGGGCGACCGGAGCACCGGTGTCTCCGTCTTCGGCGTCGAACCCGGCTCGCCCCTGGCACCCGACGGCGACCGCGTCGACGACCGTACGGTCCTGATGCCGCCCGCCGCGGCCGGGGAACTCGGCGTGCGCGAGGGCGACACCGTCACCCTCGCCGGCCGGCCGCTGACCGTCGCCGCCACCGGTCGCGACGACTCCTTCAGCCACACCCCCGTGGTGTGGACGAGCCTGCGTACCTGGCAGGCCGTCGCCCCGCCCGCCACGGGCACCGGCGGACCCGCCGCGACGGTGATCGCCCTGGACACCGCCTCCGGCGCCGACACCGCGGCGACGGACCGGGCGGTGGGCACCGAGACCGTCACGAAGGACGAGTCGCTCTCCGCGATCGGCTCCTACACCTCCGAGAACGGCTCCCTGCAACTGATGCGCGGCTTCCTGTTCGCCATCTCCGCCCTGGTCATCGGCGCCTTCTTCACCGTGTGGACCATTCAGCGCAGCGGTGACATCGCCGTGCTGAAGGCGCTGGGCGCCACCACCGCCGCACTGCTGCGCGACGCGCTCGGCCAGGCCGTCGTCCTGCTGGCCGGCGGGACCCTCGCCGGCACCGCCGCCGCCGCGGCGATCGGCGCCTCGCTGTCCGGCCCGGCCGTCCCCTTCGTCCTCACTCCCGCCACCGTCCTCGTACCGGCCGCCGTGATGGTCCTCCTCGGCGCGCTCGGGGCGGGCCTCGCGGTGCGCCGCATCACCTCCGTAGACCCGCTGACCGCCCTGGGGAGCGCCCGATGAGCCTGCGCCTGACCGACATCACCCTCACCTACCCCGACGGCGACGGCCGCCTGACCGCCCTCGACCGCGTCACCCTGGACGTTCCGAGGGGCTGTCTGACCGCCGTCATCGGCCCCTCCGGCTCGGGCAAGTCCAGCCTGCTGGCCGTGGCGGCCACCCTCATCACGCCCGACACGGGCACCGTCACCGTGGACGGCACGGACACCACGGGGATGAGCCGAGGGGAGCTGGCCGACCTGCGCCGGCACCGGATCGGCATCGTCTTCCAGCAGCCCAACCCGCTGCCGGCGCTGACCGCGGCCGAGCAGCTCCAGGTGATGGCCCACATCGACGGGCGCGGGCCGCGCGCCGCCCGCGGCCGGGCGCTGGAGCTCCTCGACGCGGTCGGCATGGCGGACCGGGCCGACCGCCGGCCCCACCAGCTCTCCGGCGGCCAGCGTCAGCGGGTCAACATCGCCCGCTCCCTGATGAACGACCCCGGTGTGCTGCTCGTCGACGAACCCACCAGCGCCCTCGACCACGAGCGGGGCGCCGCCGTCCTCGGCCTGATCGGCCGCCTCACCCGGGAGCGGGGCACCGCCACCGTGCTGGTCACCCATGACCACGCCCATCTGGCCGCGGCCGACCGTGTCACCGAGGTGCACGACGGACGTCTGAGTCCGCGCGCACGGGTCGGCTGACCGCGGCTCAGGCGCCGTCCGGGTCCGGCCGCAGCCGGTCGGCGGCAGCCGGTGGCTGAATGCGCATGCCGGGGCGGCGCCGGTGCACGGTCAGGTACGTCACCCCGGAGGGGCCGGCCACGACGGCTCGGGTCGCGCCGTGCGGCAGCCAGGTCAGGACGCCCGGGCGCAGCGGACTCTCGCCGTCGGTGCGGAGCAGGACGGCCTCGCCGTCGAGGACGAGCAGCAGGACGTCGAGGTCCGGTTCGGTGTGCGTGTCGACCCGTCCCGCCGCGGGGACGCGGACCACGTTGGCGTCGAGCTGCCGCCCCGGTTCCGCGAGCTTCCACAGGGCGCCGGCCCTCGCGTCGCCACCGGGTGGCAGGAGTTCCGTGGTGTCGCACAGCACCCGGGGGAGGGGAGGACCGGCCGCCGGAGCGGGGGAGCCGCTGTCTTCCGCTGCCATCAGGTGTCACCGTCCGTCGTGGGACGTCCCGTGACGCACTCCACAGAGCCATCGTCGTAAGTAAACACGAATCCATTATGCGTATTTGATAGCGTCCGGGCTGTGCGGCTGACGAAGTTCACCGACCTGGCGCTGCGTTCCGTCATGCGCCTGGCGGTCGTGAGAGACGGTGACGCCCCGCCGACCACCCGCGAGGTGGCCGAGGTCGTCGGCGTGCCGTACACGCACGCGGCCAAGGCCATCACGCGTCTGCAGCACCTCGGCATCGTGGAGGCGCGGCGCGGTCGCGGCGGCGGTCTGACGCTGACCGGCCTGGGCCGGCACGCCTCCGTGGGCCGGCTGGTGCGCGAACTCGAGGGCGACGGTGAGGTGGTCGCCTGCGAGGGCGATACGCCGTGCCCGCTGCGAGGGGCCTGCCGGCTCCGCGGTGCGCTGCGGGACGCGCAGGAGGCGTTCTACGCCGCGCTCGACCCGCTGACCGTGGCCGACCTGGTGGCCTCGCCGACCGGGCCGGTCCTGGTCGGGCTGACGGGCCGCCCCGCCGGATGACGGAGTGGCCCGCTGCCGGGCGCCGAGCGGTGACCGGCGGGCCGGCGCCGAGCCGTGACCGAAAACACGCATATCATCTACCGATTAAGGAGTCGCTGTGCTCTCCGAACAGTCCGTCCCCGTGGTCCGGGCCACCCTTCCGGCGGTAGGAGCAGCCATCGGTGACATCACCACGCTGTTCTACCGGAAGCTCTTCGACGCCCACCCCGAGCTGCTGCGGGACCTGTTCAACCGGGGAAACCAGGCCAACGGGGAGCAGCAGCGGGCCCTGGCGGGCTCCATCGCCGCGTTCGCGGGCATGCTGCTGGAGCGCCCCGACGCCCGCCCGGACGTGATGCTCTCCAGGATCGCGCACAAGCACGCCTCACTCGGTGTCACCTCCGACCAGTACAAGGTCGTCCACCGTCATCTGTTCGCCGCGATCGCGGAGGTGCTCGGCGACGCCGTCACCCCCGAGGTCGCCGCGGCCTGGGACGAGGTCTACTGGCTGATGGCCAACGCGCTGGTGGCCGTCGAGACCCGCCTCTACCAGGAGGCAGGGGTCGCCGAGGGGGACGTCTGGCGCCGCATGGAGGTCGCCGAGCGCCGCGAGGAGAGCCCCGACGCGGTCTCCTTCGTACTCCGGCCGGCCGACGACCGTCCCACCCAGCCCTTCCGTCCCGGCCAGTACGTCAGCGTGCGGTCCGAACTGCCCGACGGCTCCCGGCAGATCCGCCAGTACAGCCTGTCCGCGGCGCCCGGCCGGTCCGACCTGCGCATCACCGTCAAGCGCGTCCAGGGCGACGGGCGGCCGGACGGCGAGGTCTCCTCCTGGCTGCACGCGCACACCCGCGAGGGCGACGTGCTCACCGTGTCCGCACCCTTCGGCGACCTGGCCCTGGCCGAGGACGACGGCCCGCTGCTGCTGGCCTCCGCCGGAATCGGCGTCACCCCCGTGCTGGCCATGCTCGACCACCTGGCCGCCGCCGGCGCCACCCGCCCGGTGACCGTCGTCCACGCCGACCGCACCCCCGCCGACCACGCCCACCGGCAGGAACAGCTCGACCTGATACGCGCGCTGCCCGACGCCCGGCTCCACCTGTGGTACGAGGAGCCCGGCGACCAGGCCCCGGAGGCAGCCGCCGGCCGCGCCGACCTCGCCGGTCTCGAACTGCCCTCGGGGCTCACGGCCTACCTGTGCGGCCCGGTGCCCTTCATGCGCGCCGTCCGCGGCGACCTGCTGCGCCGCGGTGTGCCGGCCCAGGCCGTCCACTACGAGGTCTTCGGCCCCGACCTCTGGCTCGGACAGCAGTAGCGGGAGGCGGTCGCACGCTCCCGGGCACGGGCGGCCGGGCCGCCGCGGGAACGACGTACGGGGCGTTAGGCCGCCGCGGTGAACGCGGTGGTGATGGCGGTGTCGACGCGGGCGTGCACGACCAGCCGCGGACCGGAGGTGTCGGCGTTGTCCTCCAGCAGCCGCCTGACGGGCGCGCTGTGGGTGACGACGCACATCAGGACGCCGAGCCGAGCGCACCACTGGTGGGCACGGAGCACGGCGCTGACGGCGGCGGGGCCGGAGGCCCGCTCGGTGAGAACGATGACGACGGGGGTCGGCTGGTGGGCGTCGACCAGGTTGGTGATGTGCGTGGTCAGCGTGGCCCGCCCGTCGATTCCCGGGTCCTGGTCCAGCGTGATGACCAGGACCCCATGCTCCAGGGTGTGGGACAGCATTGCGGCCTCCGATCCGACGCCTGATGGCGAAGTTGTGTTCAGTGAAGGCGCCCGGCACCGCGTCCGCAACGCGCCCCGGGGGGGGGGGGGGGGGGGGGGCTTGGGGGGGGGGGGGGGGGGGGGGGGGGGGGGGGGGTGCGCCCGCGAACCTTGTCTCTGTG
>NZ_JBVJVN010000037.1:0-6224 GCF_055603605.1 Streptomyces sp. NPDC037271 | reverse complement strand
CCCGGGAGGGGCGGGTTTGGGTGAGGGGAGTCCCCCCCCCCCCCCCCCCCCCCCCCCCCCCCCCCCCCCCCCCCCCCCCCCCCCCCCCCCCCCCCCGGCACTGAGTACGATCGTCCGGTCCGCCCCCGACGCCTGTTCCCCGGCAGCCGTCCCCGACGTCTGTCCCCCGACATCCGTCTCCGGCATCTGTCACCCGACGTCCGTCCGCTGATCCGCGTTTCCCGACCGCCGCAAGGAGCCCCCACCGGTGCCCGCCCTCCTGCCCCCGCCCCGTACCGGGCCCCGTCTGCTGAACCCGGAGCACCTGACGCGCATGGAGGACGGCGAACGGCTGCACGCCCTGCTGTGGCGCCCGGGACCGGGCTGGCGGATGGCCAGCAGTGCGGTACTCGGGGGCGGGATCGCCGACCGCGCGTGGGTGCTCAACGCCCAGGTCGCCCACGGCTACCGGCGCACCGACCCGGCGCGGCACCTGGCCGACCTGGCTCGCGCCGCGGGCGCCCGGGGGCCCGGGGTGGGCCTGATGACGGCCGCCGACGTGTCCGCCCGGGCCCGTGCGCGGAACGGCGGTGCGGAAGCCGTGGTGACCGCGGGCATCTCGGTACGCGGTTGGGCGGCCTCACCGGAGGAAGGCGCCACCGGGCCCGCCGCACCCGGGACGATCAACATCGTCGCCGCACTGCCGGTCGCACTGAGCGACGCCGCCCTGGTCAACGCCGTGATGACGGCGACCGAGGCCAAGGTCCAGGCGCTGCTGGAATCGGACCTCGACTGCTCCGGTACTCCCACGGACGCCGTGTGCGTCGCGGCCCACGCCCCGCGGGCCGGCGCCGAGGTCCACTCCTTCGCCGGCCCGCGTTCCGAGTGGGGAGCCCGGCTGGCCCGGGCCGTACACCGGGCCGTGCTCGGCGCGCTGCCCGCCGTCGCGCGTACCTGAGCGCCGCACGGCTCGGCGCGGCGGCCGCCGGCCGGCCTGGCGCGCTCCGGTACGGGCACACCCGGCCAACTGCGGCCGAGGGACACGTCCACGACGACGGGGAGGCCACCCGGTGGACGTCCCCGGACCCGCTCTTCCCCTGCGGCCGTCACCCCCCGGCGACACACGTGCGTGGGGGGCGGCCCGGCCCGGCCGCCCCCCACAGGTGTCCGCCTCTGGCGGTCAGCTCCGAGAGGTCTTCTGCAGCGCCTTGTCGAGGGCGGCCTTGAAGCCGTACGCCCACAACTGGTTCACCCGGCCGCGTTCGTTGGCGTTCGGGTAGGCGTTGGTGCAGGACGGGCCGGGGCCGCCGCCCGACATCAACTCGCTGCACGGGCCGGAGTAGTGGTCGGGCAGTCCGAGCACGTGCCCGGTCTCGTGGGCGGTCACGCGGGTCGAGTCGTACTGCTGGTTCTGCCGGTAGTCGAGGAAGATGTAGCCGTTGCCGTGCCCGTCCGTGGACGCGTACGAACCGCGCGAGTCGTTGCCCTCGTAGTACGCGAAGTCCGCGCCCGAACTTCTCTCCGCGAGCCGCACGTTGGACACCGAGCCGTTCCATATCTGTGTGGAGCGCGCTATCTGCGACCGGAAGCTGGGCGCGTTGGCGGCGCTGTAGTAGACGGTCACGGCGGCCGTCGACGCCGGGTCGGCAGCGCGCTTCTCGGCGACGGACTCGATGACCGCCTCGAAGAACGCCCGGTTGGCGGCGGCGTCTTCGCCCGAGCCGGCGGAGGGCTGGTAGCCGACGTGGGCGGCGCGGGCCTGGTCCTGGGGCTGCGGAGCGGCGGCCGTCGCGGCGGGGCCGGTGCCCAGCACGGCCGCGGTCAGGCCGAGGCCGACCGCGGTGGACAGCAGGGGCAGACTGATGCGCATCGATGACTCCTTGTGTGGGGGAGTGGGGAGAAGTCGTCACCGGTGAGTGTGGAGCGCCCATGAGCCCGCGTGATGATGGCAGCAGGGGATAGGACGGGGCTATCACCGGCCGCGCATCGGCCGGGAACAGCTTCGACCGGAGTGCAGAACTCGCCCTGATCCGCCGCGTTTTGTTCACCTGGCGCAACCAACTGTTCCGCTTTACGCTCCCTGCATGGAGCTCGAGGTGAGGCACCTACGCGCACTGTGCGCCATCGCCGACGCCGGCAGCCTGCACCGGGCGGCACGCCAACTGGGCGTCGCCCAGCCGACCTTGAGCACCCAGTTGAACCGCATCGAACAGGCCCTGGGCGGGCCCCTGTTCATCCGCGAACGCACCGGCTGCCGGCCCACCCCGCTCGGCCGGACGGTCCTCGGCCGGGCCCGTCCGCTGCTGACCGACATGCGCACCCTGGTCCGCGAGGCCCGCGCCGCCGCGGCCGGCGGCGACAGCCGGCTGCGCGTCGGCTCCACCGCCAGCCGTGCCCTGGCCGGCTGGCTGCGCCGGCTCAGACAGCCGGGCCTGGAACCGACGCTCCAGATGGACGTCTCCGCCAACGCCCTGCTGCGCTCGGTCACCGACGGCCAGCTCGACGTCGCCTTCGTGCACGAGGTCGAGGGCTGTCCGCTGCACGTCCCCGAGGGGCTGCGGACACGGGTCCTCGTCGAGCGCGAACCGCAGTTCGTCATGCTGCCCGCCGACCACCCCGCCGCCACCCGGTCCGTAGTCCGCCTCGCCGACCTGGCCGGCGACCGCTGGATGGTCGACCCCACCGTCGACGGCGAGTGGGACGGCGTGCACCGCATGCTGCGCGCCGTCGGCCTCGACCCGCGCGTGCTGCACGGCGACTACCACACCGCCGCTTCCCTCGTCGCCACCGGCGAGGTCGTGACCGTATGCCAGCCGAGCTCCCAGTCACGCCCCGACACGGCGGTGCGGCGCCTGTACGGCGACCCCCTCGGCGTGCGCCTGCTGGTGGCCGCGCGCACCCGGACCGAGCTGGACGCCTGCTACCCGGCGCTGGAGGAGGCGTACTGGGAGGTGGCCCGCCAGTCCACCGCCTACCGGGAGTGGCTCGAGCACACCGGGTCGCGCCTGGTGCCGGCGCGCTGAACCGTATCGGCCATTGCGGTGGTTTCCCTCCCGAACCGGTATGGCAAGAAGGTCATACGGTTACGGAGAGGTGTATGAGCTCTGTGCGACGTCTTCCGCCTCTTCGTTCGATGGCCGTCATCTGCGCCCTGGGCAGTTCCGTCCTCCTGATGACCGGCTGCACGAACGCCGACACGGCACGCTCCAG
This sequence comes from Streptomyces sp. NPDC037271, assembly GCF_055603605.1. NCBI lineage: Bacteria > Bacillati > Actinomycetota > Actinomycetes > Kitasatosporales > Streptomycetaceae > Streptomyces > Streptomyces sp. NPDC037271. Next base: position 3,035 of record NZ_JBVJVN010000037.1, on the reverse strand, counting down.
TGTCGCCGAGGCGGCTCAGACCACTCCCCCCATCACGTCCCCGACCAGTACCGCTTCCCCCACCTACACCGCTTCCCCCACCGACACGGCCTCCCCCACCGGCACGGACTCCCCCTCTCCTTCGGAGACCCTGACCGATGACCAGTCCGAGCGACAGGCCCTGGTCCCGAAGGCGAAGGTCACGTGGGACAAGGCGGCCGACACCGCCGTCAAGGAGGTCCCCGAGGGCAAGCTCGTCGACCTCGAACTGAAGCCCACGTCCGCCGAGGCCACCGCGTCGACCGGCTCGCCCAGTCCCAGCATGCCGAACCCGGCCCCCAGCCAGGGTGCTCCGGAGTGGGAGGCCAAGGTCGCCACCACCGACGGCACCGTGTACCGGATCGACGTCGACGCCGTCTCCGGCAAGGTCTTCCGCACCCAGGTCGAGGACCAGGACGCGGACGACAAGCAGCAGCTCGCCGACCGGCTGAAGAAGGCGACCCAGACCCCGGAACAGGCCGTGAAGGTGGCCACGGACAAGACCAAGGGCACCGTCACCGGCGTCGAGCTGGACGAGAACGACAACCAGCAGCTCCTGTGGTCCGTCGACGTGGTGTCGACCGACAACTGGAACAAGACGACCGTGGACGTCGACGCGACGAACGGCGAGATCCTGCGCGAGGACGTGGACCGCGACTGAGCGCCGCCCCGAAACGCCGCGAGAAGAACCACCCGACAGCAGAACCACGACAGCAACCGACAGCAGAACCGCAAGAACATCGGACACCAGAAGCACGAGAGGAACCGGAGCAGCACGACGGGAGCAGCCGGACGGAGTCACCCGGCTGCTCCCGTCGCGCGTGCCCGAAGGCGTCGGACGACGGCGACCGTGCGGTGGACGTGCGCGTCGGGCCGCGAACGCCGCCCGGCGTGGCGTGACTCCGAAGCCCGGTGTTCCGCGCCGCTGGACCCGCCGCACGTGTTTGCCGTCCGAGTGAGGGGCAAGGCGGTGTCCATGAGCGATCCGAACAAGGACACGAACCAGAAGCCCAACACCACACGGACCGCCGAGTCCAAGGCCCGCGACGCCGCGGACAAGGCGACCGCTCCCGCCTCGCGGGCCGGACAGGCCGCGGCGGGCAAGGCCGGTGACGCGGCGTCAGCGGCAAAGGCCGGTGCCCAGCGTTCGGCTCAGGCCGCGAACGGCGCCGTGCAGACGGCGGCCAAGGGCGTCGAAGCCGGCCGCCGGGCGGTCATCACCACCTCGGGGCAGGTCGCGTCCACGGCGAAGACGGCGTGGACGGCCATCGCCCACCGCAAGCTCGTCGCCGCGGGCATGGGCGCCGGCATCACCGCGCTGAGCGCCGCGTCGTACGCGGTGGGCCGCCGCGCGGGACGCCACACGCAGGGCCCCCTCACCCGCCTCACCGGCGGCCGGATCTGAGGTGTCACGGACGGTCGCGTCACGTCGCCCGGACCCGTCGGCCGACCCGGCCGAGACCGTGGATCCGGGCTCGTGGCGTGACCCCGATCCGACCGGACGAGACCTCGCGGCATCGGCTCCTCATGTTCCTGCTGTCACCGCTGGCCGGGCTGTGGCGGCTGACGGTGCTCCGGCCCCTGTACCTCTACGCGACGGCGACCTGCCGGCAGGTCGGTACCCGGGGTACCCGGGACCGCGTGGAAGTACGTACCGCTCCCGCCCGGTGAGCCGGGTTTCCCCGGCGTGAGAACGCCGGTGCCATGGAGGCGGATACCGCGCTGCCTCGGCCCGCGTCCGTCGGTCGACCGGCCGTCAGGGACCGGCCCGTGCAGGTGTGGGCGCCGCCGCCCGGGGCACGACGTTCACCCCGGACCTCGGCCGGGACGTCCGGCACCGCTCCCCGGACAGGGGAAGATGGGACCGCGAGGAAAGTCCCGACCGATGCGGAGGAGTGGGCGCAATGCAGCATGACCGAGCCGGGAAGCCGGCCGGCCCCGAGGACCTGATCGACGTCGCCCGGCTGGTGACGGCGTACTACGCCCTGCACCCGGACCCGGCGGAGCCCGGGCAGCGCGTGGCCTTCGGCACGTCCGGGCACCGCGGATCGTCCCTGGCGGCGGCGTTCAACGAGGACCACATCGCCGCCACCAGCCAGGCCATCTGCGAGTACCGCGCCGCACAGGGCACCGACGGTCCGCTCTTCCTGGGCGCCGACACGCACGCCCTGTCCGAGCCCGCGAGGATCACCGCGCTGGAGGTGTTCGCCGCCAACGACGTGGCCGTCCTCATCGACACCGCGGACGGCTACACACCCACCCCGGCGGTCTCGCACGCCATCCTCACCCACAACCGCGGCCGCGCCTCGGGCCTCGCCGACGGTGTGGTCGTCACCCCCTCGCACAACCCGCCCGCCGACGGCGGGTTCAAGTACAACCCGCCGAACGGCGGCCCCGCCGGCTCGGACGCCACCTCCTGGATCCAGGACCGGGCCAACGAGATCATCACGGCCGGCCTGAAGGACGTACGCCGCGTCCCCTACGCCCGGGCGCTGGCCGCGCCCGGCACCGGCCGCTACGACTTCCTCGGCGCCTACGTCTCGGACCTGCCGAGCGTCCTGGACCTCGACGCGATCCGCTCGGCGGGCGTGCGCATCGGTGCCGACCCGCTGGGCGGCGCCTCCGTCGCGTACTGGGGCCGGATCGCCGAACAGCACCGCCTCGACCTGACCGTCGTCAACCCGCTCACCGACCCCACCTGGCGGTTCATGACGCTGGACTGGGACGGCAAGATCCGCATGGACTGCTCGTCGCCGCACGCGATGGCCTCGCTCATCGAGCAGCGCGACCGCTTCACCATCGCGACCGGCAACGACGCGGACGCCGACCGGCACGGCATCGTCACCCCGGACGCCGGGCTGATGAACCCCAACCACTACCTCGCGACCGCCATCGCCTACCTCTACGCCCACCGCACCGAGTGGCCCGGGGGGGGGGGGGGGGGGGGGGGGGGGGGGGGGGGGGGGGGGGGGGGGGGGGGGGGGGGGGGGGGGGGGGGGGGGGGGGGGGGGGGGGGG
>NZ_JBVJVN010000036.1:17061-52955 GCF_055603605.1 Streptomyces sp. NPDC037271 | reverse complement strand
AACCAGCGATACGCGGTCTGCGGATGCACGCCCTGCGCCTTCGCCCATTCCGTCAGATTCACACTCTGACAACGACACTCACTCATACATGGTCATGCTCACCTACTCGACTTCGACGCCCAGCAGGTGAAGACCCCCTGACCTTCGGTTCCGGGCCGGTCATGGCGCCGGCCGGTCGCCGCCGCTCGGAGCGTGGCTGAGGTCGACGACGCAGAAGATGTTGCCGTCCGGGTCGGCGAGGACGACGAAGTCCGGGTCGGGCGGGTAGAGGTCCCAGTCGACGGCCCGCGCACCGAGACCGATCAGCCGCCGTACCTCGGCCCGCTGTTCCTCCGCCGTGTCCGTGAACAGGTCCAGGTGGAGCCGGGGGTGCGGCTCGGCCGGTGATTCGCTGCGCAGCAGGCCGAGGGCCCGCCCCGAGCCGTCGGGGTGGTCGAGCGTTCGCCACGTCTCGCTCTTCCGCTCCTCGGAGGCGACCAGGTTCAGAGCAGCCGTCCAGAACGCCACCGCGCGGGGCACGTCCGCGACGCCGATGACGGGGAAGCCGAGTCTCAGCATGGGCCGAGCCTACATACCGGACGAACCCGTGACCCGGTGACCGTCACGAAAACGGACGGTGCGCACGCCGGTAGTTGCGGCCGTCGCAGTGCGGGCAGCACGGGCGGGCGGCCGACGTACTCCCCCGAGATACGCCTGCTGCCGTCGGCCGTACGGTGCGCTCGGCCGGTGGACCGCGCCCCCGCTCCGCTCCCGGCCCTCGCCCGGCCGGGGAGCGGCGTACCGTCAGTGCCCGTCCGGCCCCCGGCGGTTGCGCGCGGTACCCGGCGCCACCGGACCCCGGCCCACGGTGCGGCGGCCGGACACCGGGCGCACGGCCCTCGGCAGCGAGGGGTCACCGCCCGGTCAGCCGGCAACGGCCGACCGGGCGGGAGCAGGTTGCGGTCTGCCGAGGTCGGCCGCGTGCTCGACTTCCGCGAACGCGGCGGCCGGCACCTCCTCGACCAGGCGCCGCGGCGGGCGCGTGGAGACGGGGGACGCGGCGGGCGGCGGGGCGGTGACGGCCGTCGGGAGCGTGAACCAGACGACCTTGCCGGACTCGCCGTCGGGCCGGGCGCCCCAGCTCTCGCTCATCGCGGCCACCATGGAGAGCCCACGTCCGCAGGTCGCGAGCGGTTCGGCGTCGTCCACCACGGGCAGACGCGGATCGTGGTCGCGCACGGAGACGGTGAGCCGGTCCAGGATCAGCTCTATCTCCACGGTGCACGTCTTGTCGGGCCGGGCATGCAGGTGGACGTTGGTCAACAACTCCGTCACGCCGAGCGCGGCCCGGTCGATCAGGGAATCCATATGCCAGTAGCGCAATTGCGCAGATACGATTCTGCGGACCTGGCCGATCCGCGACGGCAGGGCTTGGAGCTCCACCGTGCAGTGTCTGCTTGGGTGACTGATCACGGCTGCGACTCCCCGACATAGAGGTCCGGAAGAACACGGAGTTCGGATCCAGCAGGGCGCACGCGGCGCATCGCCGCCTGCTGTCATGGCCGGCGGGCTGGTTCGCAGCGTTATCGCCGGTAAACCCAGAGTGACGTGAGACCAGCGTGACGCAAGGGGTGGGGCACCGCAACTTACGGACATTTCATACGCGGTGTCCGGCCGCCCTGCGCACCGCTTCGATGAAACGGCGAGCCGCGGGCGGACCCGGCTCGCCCGGCGCGGGGTCCCGCTCACCGAGGGTCAGCAGGTACCGCTTGCCGTTGAGGTCGGCGAGGGCGCGGTCCTGAGGGGCGAACCAGGGACGGGAGGCGCGCACCGCCTGCACCGGAGCGCTGTCGATCTCGCTGCCGTAGCTGGTGAGCAACTCCAGCCTGCCACCCCTGATCCGGACCGTTCCGGCCCGGGTGAGTGAGCGCAGCCGCTTGCCGATCCGCACCCCTGTGGCCCTGAACTCCGGCTCCGCCATGCCGTCGCCCCCTCGCGCCCGTCGGTTGCCGGGACCGTACACCTCGGTGCTCCCGGTACCGGCTCGTGTCGTGCTCCAGTGTGCGCCCGCGGCGGGAACCCGGTCCCGCCCGCTGGCAGTCTGCCCGCACCGCGCGCCGAGCACCAGTACGCGCCGCCCCTTTCCGGAGGCGACCGGAGCACTCGCCCGAATGCGCCCCCACCGGGCCGAGGGCCGGCCCCCACGGGTGCCTTTGGGTCGCCCAAAGGTGTGTTTATGCAGGTGAGAGGCGTGTGGAAGGTGCTTATGATCGAGGCGCCGACCGCGCGACACGCAGCCGGCGCGCAGCGTAAGGAGCCCCGTCGTGAGCACCCCCCAGCAGACCCGCACCGGCGCCACCCTCGACGTCGACCACAGTGACACCGCGTACCGCACCTGGCTGAAAGAAGCCGTCCGCAAGGTGCAGGCCGACGCCAACCGCTCGGCCGACACCCACCTGCTCCTCTTTCCACTGCCCGAGCGGTGGGGCATCGACCTGTACCTGAAGGACGAGTCGACCCACCCCACGGGCAGCCTGAAGCACCGGCTCGCCCGCTCGCTCTTCCTCTACGGTCTGTGCAACGGCTGGATCCGGCCGGACCGCCCGGTGATCGAGGCGTCCAGCGGCTCGACGGCCGTCTCCGAGGCGTACTTCGCGAAGCTGATCGGCGTGCCCTTCATCGCCGTCATGCCGCGCACGACCAGCGCCGAGAAGATCCGCCTGATCGAGTTCCACGGCGGGCGGTGCCACTTCGTGGACGATTCCCGCCGGATGTACGAGGAGTCCGCCCGCCTCGCGGTCGAGACCGGCGGCCACTACATGGACCAGTTCACCTACGCGGAACGGGCCACGGACTGGCGGGGCAACAACAACATCGCCGAGTCGATCTTCCGGCAGCTGCGGCTGGAGCGGTTCCCCGAACCGGCGTGGATCGTCGCCACGGCCGGCACCGGAGGCACCTCGGCGACCCTCGCGCGCTACGTCCACTACATGCAGTACGACACCCGCGTCTGCGTCGCCGACCCGGAGAACTCCTGCTTCTTCGAGGGCTGGACCACCGGCGATCCGGACGTCACCTGCGACTGCGGTTCCCGGATCGAGGGCATCGGCAGGCCCCGTATGGAACCGAGCTTCGTACCCGGCGCGATCGACCGCATGATGAAGGTGCCGGACGCGGCGAGCGTGGCGGCCGTCCGGGCCCTGGAACAGGCCGTCGGCCGCAAGGCGGGCGGCTCCACGGGCACCGGACTGTGGAGCGCGTTGAAGATCGTCGCCGAGATGGTGGCCGTGGGACGCCGGGGCAGCGTGGTGACGCTGCTGTGCGACCCGGGGGACCGGTACCTCGACAAGTACTACTCGGACACCTGGCTCGCCGAACAGGGCCTCGACATCGGGCCGTACACGGCGGCGATCGAGTCCCTGCTGCACACGGGCGCCTGGCCCGGCTGACCCCGGGCGGAGAGGCGTGGGCCGCGCGCTACGGGCGGCTGAGCCGCCGGTCCAGCGAGATGACCGCGTCCCGGAAGGCCCGCCCCAGGCCCGGACGCGCGCGGCCCAGCACGAAACGGAACGGCGCCGTACCGTCCGCCGCGAACGTCCACCGCACGCGCGTGCCGGTCCCGGCCGGCGCGAGCCGCCATTCCTCGGCCATGGCCCGGGCGCCGGGCGCATTGGTGACGTCCACGCGGTAGGCGTACACCTCGGGCCGCTCGGACGTCAGCACCGTCTCCACGAAGCGCGTACCGCCCTTCAGCCGGATCTCGCGCCCCGCCCGCTCGCCGATGGGCCGGGCGAACGTCACCGCCGAGAACCAGGCGGTCCACCCCGGCACGTCCTCGGCCAGCGCGCGGAAGACCGCATCCGGAGCCGCGGAGACCTCCCGTGCGAAGACCAGGCGGACCGGAGCCGCCTCGACGAAGTCGAGACCCACCGGACGCAGACGGTGAGCCATGGGCACCACACCCTTGAACGAGGCCGCGTACGCGGACGATCGGTCGGGAGGCGCCACGATAGCCGGGGTCGCGCCGGGTGTCAGCGGGGGCCAGGGGCCGGGCAGCGGCGTCCGCCGAGGTCAGTCCGTCGTCTCCGGCTCGCCCGCCACGACCAGCCCCAGGTGTTCCGCGATCTCCGCGCGGGCGTCCGCCGGCAGGCCCGCATCGGTCACCAGCGTGTCGACCTGCTCCAGCGTCGCGAACGAACTCAGGCCCACGACACCCCACTTGGTGTGGTCGGCGACCACGACGACACGCCGTGCGGACTGCACCAGCCGCCGATTCGTCTCGGCCTCCGCGAGGTTCGGCGTCGACAGGCCGGCCTCGGCCGATATCCCGTGCACGCCGAGGAACAGCACGTCGAAGTGGAGCGTCGCGATCGCCTGGTCGGCGACCGGCCCCACCAGCGAGTCCGAGGGAGTGCGCACACCGCCGGTGAGCACCACCGTGGCCGCACCCTGCCGGGCCCCCGAAGTGCGCTGCGCCACGTGGAACACGTCGGCCACCCGCACCGAGTTGGTGACCACCGTCAGATCCGGCACGTCCACCAGCCGGTGCGCCAGCGCGTACGTGGTCGTACCGCCCGACAAGGCGATCGCCGCACCCGGCGCGACCAGTTCCGCCGCGGCCCGCGCGATGTCCTCCTTGGCGGTCGGCTCCAGGCCCGACTTGGCCTCGAACCCGGGCTCGTGCGTGCTCGCCTCGACCACCGGGACCGCGCCGCCGTGCACCTTCTCCAGCACGCCCTGCCGGGCCAGCGCGTCGAGATCGCGACGGACCGTCATGTCCGACACGCCGAGCTTCCGGGTCAGCTCGTTGACCCGGACTCCGCCCCGGCGGCGTACCTCGTCGAGGATCAGGGCGCGCCGCTGCTCCGCGAGGAGGTTCGGATTCTCACTCACGTACGCTTCGGTCCTTTCGCCGCGAAACCGCCCGACACGCCCGGCGCACTCGCTCCGAATGGGAACCCTCCCGGCTCCCGGTGCGCGGACGTCCCATCCTCGCACGCCCGGCCATGAGCCGCGCCACCACCTGCCTGCCGCGCTCATGTCATTCCAGGCTCGTCCCGGTGTCACCTGTGACACGGTTCGGGGAGATTCCGTGCCGAGGGGTGTACGACGTTCCCTCAGCGGAGATCCTTGTGCCCGCACGGGCAGAGCCGACGGGGCGTCACGGGGGAGTGCGGACAGTGGGACAGGCGAAGGAACGGACCGGGACGGGCGGACAGGACGCCCCCGGACCGTGCGACGGGAGTGACCTGGGAGACCCGAGCTACCGGAGAGACGGGAGCGACCGGAGAGACGGGAGCGACTGGAGCTACTGGAAAGACGGGAGTGACGGGAAAGACGGGAGTGACGGAAACGACGGGAGAACAGGCACCGCCCTGGAACTCCTGGTGCACGGAGTGGGCGGCACGACCCCCGCCGAGATGCTGGACGACCCGCGGACCGTACGGATCACCGGCGACCACGTCGCGGCCGTCTTCCGGCGCACCGAGGACGCCGACGCCGAGTCCCGGCCCGAGGACTACCGGGGACGGCCGGTGCCCGAGGCCTACGTCTGGTGCAACCTCACCTCCGGCAACGGCTCCCGCGCCCTGTGGCTGCTGCTCCTGCCGTTCATGGTGGTCAACCTCGCCCACTGGATGCGGCCCACCGCACACGGCCGGACCCGGACGGTCCGCCTCTACGGGCTGCTGGTGCGGCTCGTGGGCCTGACCATGACGGTGCTGCTGGTCGCCGCGGCCTGCGAGGTCGCGCTCGACCTCGTCGCCTGGCAGTGCGCGGGGGCACGTGCGTGTGCCGAGCGGCACTCCTGGCTGGGCTTCCTGTCCCCGGGGATGTCGGACGGAGGCTGGTGGAGCACGCCCGGCCGCAGGCTCGCCCTGGCGGCCTTGGTGCCCGCCGCGCTCACCGCCCTGCTGTGGTACCTGTCGCTGCGCACCTGGCGGGCGTACGAGTCCCAGCAGCCGATGGACCGCGAGCTCGGCCACGAGGAGGACCCGGCCCGCACCGCCCTCGGCCGGCCCGGGTTCTGGTACGGGCGCCGTCTGGTGGCCCGGCTGCGTGCCGCCCACACCGCCGCCGCCCTGCTGACCGTCGCCACGGCCGTCGGCGTGCCGGCCGCCCGCTTCGACCGCCGGCCGGGCGGGCCGGCGCTGCTCGACGCGCTGGGATGGATCCTGGAAGCCGCGCTGGTCGTCGGGGCGGTCGCCGTGGCCGCGGTGGTCTGCCGCCGGGGCCGCAGCGAGAACCGTCTCGACCGGGAACTCGACGAGCGCCTCGTGCGGCGCCTGCCGCTCGCCGCCCTCGTCCTGTTCGTCCTCGCCCTGCTGTACGGCGGCTGGGCCCGTCCCCAGTGGTCGTCGGCCGGCCGGCTGCCGGGGGACACGGCCTTCGGCGGCATCGTCACGGTGCAGGGCCTGCTGGTCATCGCCCTCGCCGTGGTCGCCCACGTGCTGTACCGCAGCCTCCCCGACGCCCGCGTCGCGATCCGTGGCCTCGGCGGCCCCGCCGTCGCCATGCTCGCCTGCGCGCTGGGCGGCGTGATGTCCGGCGGCGTCGCCCAGCGCGTGTCGGACTGGCTGGACGGCACCGGAACGTCCATCGACGGACCACCCGTCCTGCTGACCTGGCAGGCGTCCGTCATCCCGCCACTGCTCGTCCTCGTCCTGCTGCTCTGCGCCGCGCTCGCCCGGCACACCTGGCGACTCGCCCGCGCCGAACGGGACGCCGTGGAGGGCGACCACCCCGGCGAGGCCGGGGACCCGGGACGCACCCGGCGCATCGCGCTCACCCGCGCCCTGGCCACCCTCACCGACCGGGCCCCCCTCCTCGTCGCCATCACGTCCGCCGCCACCCTGCTGCTGGGCGCCGGAGCCCTGGTGGGCGCCCTGACGACCGACCAGGTGCCCGGCGACGCCGCGCGCGGGACGTACGCCGTCGTGCACGGTGCCGCACAGACGGCGCAGGCACTGGGCTCCTGGCTCATCGGCCTCGGTTTCATACTGTTCGTCACCTGGGGCAGGCGTGCCTACAAGGACGCCTCCGCGCGGCGCACCATCGGCATCCTGTGGGACGTCGGCACGTTCTGGCCGCGCGCCGCCCACCCCTTCGCACCGCCCTGCTACGCCGAGCGCGCGGTGCCCGACCTCACCTGGCGGATGGCGACCTGGACCCGTGCCACCGGCGGGCGGCTGGTCATCTCCGGGCACTCGCAGGGCAGCGTCCTCGCCGCCTCGGCGGCCTGGCAGCTGGAGCCGTCGGCCCGCAAACGGGTCGCCCTGCTCACCTACGGATCCCCGCTGGAGCGGCTGTACGGCCGCTGGTTCCCGGCCCACTTCGGCCCGGCCGCACTCGGCTCGCTGCACGAGGAGGTCGACTGCTGGCGCAACCTGTACCGGCGCACCGACCCCATCGGCGGTCCGATGCGGCTGCCCGGCCACTCGGGCCCCGCGGTGGACCGCGCACCCCTCAAGGACCCGCTCACCTACGGCCGTACCGAACTCCACCCACTGCCCGCGCCGATCCTGGGCCACTCCGACTATCAGGCCGACCCGGCCTTCGCCGAGGAACGGCAGCGTCTGCTGGCCCGGCTGCGCCCGGAGGTACCCGAACCGCGGCACACCGGCCGGCGGTGAGCGGCCCGACTCGAGGCGCACGTCGCGACCGGAGGCCGTAGGCGGGCCGAGCCCACCGGCGGCTGTGTCCCGCGACCTCGGCGGCCGGTGCGGCGCGTGGGCACCCGCCTCTCCGGCCAGTGCCAAAGGTTCCTGGTGGTCAGAACGGTCAGTCCGGGTGCCGGCCCCCCGCCGCGACGCAGGAGCCGGATCCGGATGCGGCACGACTGGCCACGTCAACGCCCTGAGGCCGCGTCACCGGAGCGGCCCGCCCGCCGATGACGACCCCGCTCGTCGACCCGCGCCCGCCTGGCGCGGCGAGCCGTTCGGCGACGTCGTCGAACCGGGCGGCGGGACCGCGGTGGCGTCTTCGGCGGGCCCGACGGGTGGGCGGGGCATCTCGACGCCGGGGGCGCACACCCGCGTGAGCGGCCTGGTCCGGCGCGCATACCGTCACCGGGGAACAGAGAACGGGCCAAGGACTGCCCCACGCTGCGGCAGGGCCGGCTACCGCAGCTCCGGCAGGTCCTCGGCGTAGAGCAGCGTCAGGTCGTCCGTGCTGGGGTCGGCCACCTGGGCGACCCGGCTCGCGTGCCGTTCCACCATCGCCTCGAAGGTCTGGCGGGCGGTGCGGCCGTTGCCGAAGGCCGGGCCCTTGGGGATCGCCGTGAAGTACTCCGTCAGCGCCTCGGCCGCGCCCGGCGCCAGCCGGTACTCGTGCTCGTCGGCCTGCTGCTCCACGATCCGCAGCAGCTCCTCGGGTGCGTAGTCGCCGAAGGTGATGGTCCGTGAGAACCGGGACGCCACTCCGGGGTTGACGGACAGGAAACGCTCCATCTCCGCCGTGTACCCCGCGACGATCACCACGACCGAGTCCCGCTGGTCCTCCATCAGCTTCACCAGCGTGTCGATGGCCTCCTTGCCGAAGTCCCGGCCCGCGTCCTCGGGGGACAGCGCGTACGCCTCGTCGATGAACAGCACGCCGCCGTGCGCCCGCTGGAACGCCTCCTGGGTACGGATCGCCGTGGAGCCGATGTGCTCACCGACCAGGTCCACCCGCGACACCTCGACGAGGTGGCCCTTGTCCAGGACGCCGAGGGACGCGAGGATCTCTCCGTAAAGGCGGGCGACCGTCGTCTTGCCGGTGCCCGGGGAGCCGGTGAAGACCAGGTGGCGCTTGACCGACGCGGCCTTCAGACCCGCCTGCTGCCGGCGCCGGCCCACCTCGATCATGTCGGTCAGCGCCCGCACCTCGCGCTTGACGCTGTCCAGGCCGACCAGCGCGTCCAGTTCGCCGAGGACGGCCTTCGAGGTACGCGTCGGTTCCCTCGGCCCGCCGTCCGCGATCAGGGGCTCCTGCTCGGTGCTGCGCTGCCCGGGGATGGAGCCCAGCAGGCCGGGGGACTGGCTCACCGTCTGCACCACCGGTCCCGGCGCGGCGGGCGGCGTCAGACCGCCGCTCTCGTCGCCGGCACAGTCCTCGACGATCGGGCCGGAGTCGTACGCCGTGTCCGGGCCGCCGTCCGCGAACTCGTACCCGCCGCGTGCGCAGCGCTCCGTACGGCACTTGCGCAGCGTCGTACGGCAGCCGTCTATCACATGGAAGCCGTAGCCGGCGCTGCCGGTCACGCGGCAGTTCAGGAAGCTGCCGCGGCCTCCGGCCGACACGTAGACCCCCGCCTCCGAGGGGGAATCGACCGTGCAGCGCTCGATGGTGGGGTCGGCGCCCTTGGTGACGATCACGCCGGTGCGGTTGCCGTCCAGGGTGCAGTTGTTCAGGGTGCCGCCGCTGCCGTGGTCGCGGAACCACGCGCCCGTGGCCGCGTCCCGGATGCGGCAGTCGTCGAGCTGTGCGGTGGCGCCGTCGCTCACCGACACGGCCGTGTTGCGCACCTGGGACAGGTCGCTGTCGACGACGTCCGCGCGCGAGCCGCGGTCCAGGACGAACAGCGCGTCCGGCACGTCGTGCACCCGGCAGGAGTCGAGCACCGCGGTGGCGCCGTCGCTGACCCAGACGGCCGGGTAGTCGCCCGTGCTGTCGAAGATCTCGCACTGGTTGGCGTCCACCCGCGTGCCCGGATCCCACACCGACAGGCCGTTGCGCCCGAACTGCCGCACGATGGTGCGGGTCAGGGTGAGAACGGAACGGGAGCGCAGGTCGACCGCGTTCTCGGGGATCTCGTGGATGCGGCAGTCGGCGAGCGTGAGTACCGCGTCCGTGTCGAGCGTGACGCCGTCGCCGGTGGTGCGGTGCACGTCGCAGTCGGTCATGTGGGCGGTGGCCCGGCCGGTGACCTGCACGCCACTGCCCCGCACCTCGTAGACCTCGCAGCCCACGGCCTCCAGCGAGGACCCCTCGCCCGTCGCCGTCAGGCCGGAACCCGCCGCGTGGTGGACCCGGCAGCGCACCAGCCGGGGATGGGCGCCCGAGCGCACCGCGACGCCCGCCTGACCGGCCGAGACGATCTCGCACTCCTCGAACACACCGCCCCCGCCGTCGAGGACGGCGATGCCGACACCGGCCGGATTGTCGACGGTGCAACGCCGCACCGTCGGCCGCGCGCTGCCGCGCACCTCTATCCCGGACGCGGAACGCGTGACCACCCGCAGCCCCAGCAGCTCCGGCGTGCCCTCCTCGACGAGCACCGCGGGCGCCGCCGCGTCCTGGCCCTCCACGTGCAGGTCCTGGACCACCGCCGAGGCGCGCACGGTCAACGGGACGCCGTCGACGGGCGCGATCCGGACGGAGCCCTGGGAGCCCTCGGGGCCGCGCAGGGTCACCGCCCGCTGGACGACGAGGTTCTCCCGGTAGGTCCCGGGGGCGATGGTGAGGACGTCACCGTCGGCCGCGGCCTCCAGGGCGGCGGCGAGCGATGCGTACTCACCCGTGCGGCGCCGCCACCGCGAGGTGCCGGTGTGCGTCACCTGGACCGTGCCCTGTGCCATGGCGTTGCTGTGCCCCCACCTCGTCGTACGCGGGTCGTCGCCGATTCGGTTCGGCCGGTCCACCGTAGCGTGCGCACAGGTGGTGAGTTGACCGGAGGCGGAAGCCCGTCAGCTGTCCGCGCCGGTCCTGCCCCAGTCCGGGCCCGCCCTGCCCCATTCCTGCTCCAGGCGCGCGTACCGGCGGCGGACCATGCGCCACACGACGATCCGCCGGGCGGTCTCGACCAGGGCGGCGGTCGCCACGGCGGCGCCGAACCCGGCGAGCACGGCGTGCGTCGCCGCGGTACGGGAGTCCAGCGGGCGGGCCACCGTCCGGCCGTGTGCGTCCGTCCATATCGCGAAACGGTCGCCGGTGACGGGGTCGTCGATGCCCGCCATGAGGGGACCCTCGTGCCGCGAGCCGTCCGGCGCGGTCCAGTCGGCCAGGACACGGCTGCGCAGGTCCCCGGCGGACGCGCCCTCGGGGTGGACGGTCAGTGGGGGACGCTCCAGCGCACGGACCACGGTGGCCGTGACCCGGTGCCGGGACTCGTGCTGGTCGCGCACCGACCGCTGCAGGGCGTCCTGCGCGGCGCCGCCCACGAGCGTGCCGGTCAGCGGGGCCAGGGACAGGATCAGCAGCAGTCCGGCCAGTGCCACCCAGGCCTCGGCCAGGTCGGTCGCACGGCACAGGGCGTTGTGCCGCCAGCGCCAGAGCCCGCTGATCGCCCGCACGATCCGTACCCCTCCCCGCTCCGTACCGGCCCCGGTTCGAGCCGTTCACGAGCGGGGGCCGGTCATGGAGAGCGGGCCACGCCGTCCCGACCGGACTCGCGGCCGGGTTCCTCATGAACGTCTCGCCAAGGCTCAACGCGCGGGCCGCGGACCGGGTTCCCGGGTATGCGCCGGTGTCCGGAACGCGCCGCCGGGAACGCGGCACGTCACTCGACGATCCGCACCGGGTCGCCGACCCGGACCGTGCCGCGGCCGACCGGGACCAGGTTCTGCCCGAAGACCAGTTTCCCGTCGATGCGGCGGTGCCGCCCGAGGCTGTGCAGGGGCTCCCTGCCGCGCCCGGCGGTGCCCTGGTCGGTCGTCGTCACGACGCACCGCCCGCACGGTTTGACGACCCGGAAGGCGACCTCGCCGACGGTGACGCGGGACCAGCCGTCCTCGGCCCACGGGTCGGTGCCGGCGACGACCACGTTCGGCCGGAAGCGGTTCATGGGCAGCGGGCCCTCGTCCGCGTGCTCGCCCCCGGCGATCAGGGAGTTCAGGGCGTCGAGCGAGGCCGTCGTCGTGAGCAGCAGCGGGAAGCCGTCGGCGAAGGAGACGGTCTCGCCCGGCAGCGCGTACCGCGGGTCCACGGGCCGGCGCGTGGCGGGCTCGTCCAGGTACACCAGCCGCACGTTTGCTCCGAGCAGGGCGCTGAACCAGGAGTGCGCGGCCTCGCCCGCCGCGGGCAGCGCCTCGACCTTGTCGCGGAAGACCTCCACCACGACGGTGCCCGCTCCACGCGGGGCCGGAACCGTGAGCGGCTCCCGGCCGGGCGCGGACAGCACCACGCCGCCGCCGGGCAGGAGCTCGGCGGCGGCCAGGGCGAGGCGCGGCTGCTGGCGTTGTGTGACGACCTTTCCCCCGTCGTCGATCAGCATCCAGCGGCGGTCCCCGGCCAGCCCCCAGGGCTCCACGGCGGCCTCCCGGAGCGACAGGCTCCGGGTCGCCTTGACCGGATGGACGTGAATCGACTGCAGTCGCGCGTTCGCCATGGGGTCATCGTGCCAGGAGGCACCGACAACCCCGACGACGGCTCAGTAGCCGCGGTACTGCTGCTGGTTGTACGGGTCCTGGTACGGCGCCGGGGCGGGCCGGGGAGCCGTGGGGCGCATCGCCTCGTACCCCGCGGGTCCGGGCGCGGCCGGGCGTGGCTGCTGCGCCTGCTGGGGGCCGGGGTACCCGCGTGGCGCGGTCGCCTGGTGCGGGATGTACGGGGCGGGGGCCTGCTGCAGCGGGGCGGGCTGCGGCGCCTGCTGCGGGTAGCCGTAGGAGGGCTGGGACGGGCCCGCCGGGAGGGCGGGCAGAGCCGAGGGGAGCGCGGGCAGGTGGCTGCCCGGCGCGTCGTACGCGGCGGGGACCCGGATCGGGGCGATCTGCGGGGTGCCCCGCTCGGCCACGAGTGAGTCGTAGATCGGAGTGTCCGGGAAGGAGGCGGAGTAATAGCCGCCACCATAAGTGGAGCGGGGGGAGGTCATGGCACATAAGTTAAGCCCACGATGTGCTGATTGGGGAGACCGATAAGAGGGTTGTTTTCCGTGTCCGCAGTGACCAGGGATCCCCAATGCGAGCGAACTCGGCAAAATGGGGCGTCACGCCGCGCGTTCTTGGGGTAAAGGGCGAGTTCCGGGCGGGTTACCGGCGGTTGTCCGGACGCCTTCCCGCACTCCTTGCGAGGGGTGGGCGGCGGGAGAATAGGTTGGGCGGGAAAAGGCTCGGCGAACCGCCGGGACACGGCCCGGCTCGGTGACACGTGATGGGGGCGGACATGTCAATGCCGAAAGGATCGAACACTCCGGTGCCCACGACGGCGCTACGGGTGGAACTGGGCTGGCGATCCGGCCCCGGCGTGCCCGACGCGGACGCGTCGGCCCTGCTCCTGGTGGGTGGGACGGTCCGTTCCGACGCGGACTTCGTCTTCTACAACCAGCCGGCGCACTCCTCCGGCGCGGTCCGCCACGAGGGCAAGCGGGAGGCCGGCGGCCGGGTGACCGACAGCCTGCTCGTCGACCTCGCGCGCGTGGAGCCCGCGATCGAGACCGTGATCCTCGCCGCCTCCTCGGACGGCGGACCGTTCGGGCGGGTCCCCGATCTGTACATCGAGGTCCGCGACGCCGCGCGGAACACCGTGGCGGCCCGCTTCGACAACCCGGGCGCGACCGTCGAGACGGCCTTCGTGCTCGGCGAGTTCTACCGCCGCCAGGGCGCGTGGAAGTTCCGTGCCGTCGGCCAGGGCTACGACACCGGGCTCGAGGGCCTGGCCACGGACTACGGCATCTCGGTGGACGAGCCGCCGCAGGCACCCCCGGCGGCCCCGCCGGCACCGGCTGTCCCCACGGCCACCACGCCCCCGTCGGCGCCCCCGGCCACTCCCGTACCCCGGTCGGCCGCAGCCGCCCCGTCGCCCCCGCCGACCGCGGCGCCCTCCGCCGAGCCGGTCCGTCCGACCAAGGTCACGCTCACCAAGGCGGCACCCTCCGTCTCGCTGACCAAGCAGGGCGGTACTTCGGGCGCCCTGCGCGTCAACCTCAACTGGCAGGTGCGCAAGCAGTTCTCCGGCTGGGCCCGCAAGCTCGGCCGCCCGGCCGCCCCGCACGACGACCTCGACCTCGACCTGTGCTGCCTGTACGAACTCACCGACGGCAGCAAGGGCGTCGTCCAGGCCCTCGGCAACGCCTTCGGGTCCCTGTACCAGCCGCCGTTCATCCACCTCGACGGCGACGACCGCACCGGCGCGGTGACGACCGGCGAGAACCTCACCGTCAACCTCGACCACAAGCAGCACTTCCGGCGCATCCTCGTCTTCGTCACCATCTATGAAGGCGCGCGCTCCTTCGCCGACCTGCACGCCACGGTCACCCTCCAGCCGCAGCACGGAGCTCCGATCGACTTCTCGCTCGACGAGTGCACGGTCCCCTCGACGGTGTGCGCCCTCGCGCTGATCACCGGCACCGGCAGCGACCTGGTCGTCCAGCGCGAGGCCCGCTACCTGGTCCCCGAACGCGGCGTGAGCCCGCAGCGGACCGTCGACCACGCCTACGGCTGGGGCATGAACTGGACCCCCGGCCGGAAGTGAACCTTCCAGGCGCGGGCGTTCACCCCTCCTCGGGCACGGCGCCCGGACGGGCGTAGGTACGGCCCTTCCAGGCCGCGCCCCGCCCCCGGTGGTGCAGCACCGCCGAGTCGACCGTCATCAGGAGATACAGGAACGCCGTGAACGGCAGCAGCGGAGCGAGCCACAGCGGCTGCCGGTAGTAGCGCAGCATGGGCACGTACGTCCCCGCCATCACCAGCCACGCGGCGGCACCGAGGACGGCCGCCGCCGTACTCCCCGTCACCGCGCCCACGACCACCGCCACCGGCGGCACGAGGTATACCAGGGCCAGGCCGACGACCGTCCCGGCGAGCACCAGGGGGTTGTGCCGCAGCTGCGCGTAAGCGCTGCGCGAGACCATCCGCCACAGGTCGCGCAGCCGCGGGTACGGACGCACGCTGTCCACCCGGTCGGCCAGGCCCAGCCAGACGCGGCCGCCGCTGCCCTTGACCGCCCGGGCGAGGGCCACGTCGTCGATGACGGCGTGCCGGATGGCGTCCGGGATCCGCGCCCGCTCGGCGGCATCGGTGCGCAGCAGCACACAGCCGCCCGCCGCTGCCGCGGTTCGCCCCTTCCCGCCGATCCACCGGAACGGGTACAGCTGCGCGAAGAAGTAGACGAAGGCCGGCACCACGAGCCGCTCCCACACGCTCTCCACCCGCAGCCGGGCCATCTGCGAGACGACGTCGAAACCACCGGTGCGGGCCGCCGCCACCAGCCGGCGCAGGCTGTCCGGCGCGTGGGCGATGTCGGCGTCCGTGAGCAGCAGGTACTCGGGCTCACGCGCGCGAGCCAGGGCGATGCCGTGCCGCACCGCCCACAGTTTGCCCGTCCAGCCGGCGGGCGGCTCCCCGGGTGAGGCCACGGTGAGCGGCAGACCCTCCTGCCGCCGGGCCAGCTCGCACGCCAGCTCACCCGTGCCGTCCGTGCTGCCGTCGTCGATCAGAAAGACCTCCGCCCGCCCCGGATACGTCTGCGCGAGCAGCGACGGCAGGCTCGCGGACAGGACCGCCGCCTCGTCGCGCGCCGGGACGACCACGCACACGGGGGGCCAGGAGCCGGGCTCCACCCGGGCCGGCAGCCCGACGTCCGTACGCCAGAAGAAGCCCCGGGCGAGCAGCAGCCACAGCCAGGCGGCGAGGGACAGGGCGGATACGACGGTCACGACGGCAGTCCACGCATCGGCGCTCACGTCCGCAGTCTGCCCCACGACACCGGACCGCAGCGGCCCATCGACTATGGTGGCCGGGTGAAGATCGCGCTCATGGACTCCGGAATCGGTCTGCTGGCGGCCACCGCCGCGGTACGGCGCCTGCGACCGGACGCCGATCTCATCCTCTCCCTGGACCCCGACGGCATGCCCTGGGGCCCGCGCACCCCCGAGGACCTCACCGGGCGTGCCCTCGCCGTCGCCGAGGCCGCCGCCGCGCACCGCCCGGACGCCCTGATCGTCGGCTGCAACACCGCCACCGTGCACGCGCTGCCCGCGCTGCGCGCCCGGTTCGAGCCCGCACTGCCGGTCATCGGCACCGTCCCGGCGATCAAGCCCGCCGCGGCCGGCGGCGGCCCCGTGGCGATCTGGGCCACGCCCGCCACCACCGGCAGCCCCTACCAGCGCGGTCTCATCAAGGAGTTCGCCGGCGACGCGGCCGTCACCGAAGTGCCGTGCCCGGGGCTCGCCGACGCCGTGGAGCACGCGGACGAGGCCGCGATCACCGCGGCCGTCGCCGCCGCGGCCGCCCTGACACCGGACGCGGTGACGACCGTCGTCCTGGGCTGCACCCATTACGAACTGGTCGCCGAACGCATCCGCGCCGCCGTGCAGCGCCCCGGCGCCCCGCGCCTCGTCCTGCACGGCTCCGCCGGTGCGGTCGCCGCCCAGGCACTGCGCCGGATCGGCGC
The DNA here is from genome assembly GCF_055603605.1 of Streptomyces sp. NPDC037271. Classification (NCBI taxonomy): domain Bacteria; kingdom Bacillati; phylum Actinomycetota; class Actinomycetes; order Kitasatosporales; family Streptomycetaceae; genus Streptomyces; species Streptomyces sp. NPDC037271. The sequence goes on along the minus strand of NZ_JBVJVN010000036.1, from coordinate 36,671 downwards.
CCGGCCCGACCCCGGAGCCCCGGCCGAGGGCACCCTCACCGTGCTGCTGAGCGGACGTGAGGGCACACTGCCCGAGCCCGCGCTCGCGTACGACGAGGGCCGGCTCCTGCGAGCGGTCACACCGGCCCGCTGACCGGCGGGCACGCCCGGTCGGCCCAGTCACCCTGCGCGACGAGGTACGCGCGCAGCGAAACGTGAGTAACCTCGTATCCATGAGGCATCGCCACGGCGAGACCACCCCCCAGCCGGACGTCTGGACCGGACGCGCCACCAACCGGGTCCAGTGGCTCCTGGCGCCCATCGGCGCCGCCTGCATGGCGTTCGGCATCGCGCTGGCCGTCGAATCGGCCTGGGAGTCCGGCGTCGCCCCGCTGGCCATGGCGGTCGTCGGCTGCATCGCGGCCGGACTGCTGGTGCTCTTCGGCACGCTGGCGTTCGTGCACGTCGCGCTGAGAGTCGACGAGGAGTGCCTCGAGGTGCGCTGCGGCCACATCGGCGTGCCCCGTCGCCGCATCCCCCTGTCCCACGTCGCGGGCGCCGAGTTCGCCCCGCACGTCACCCCGCGCCACTGGGGCGGCTGGGGTTACCGCTGGCGGCCGGAGAAGGGCACCGCCGTCGTCGTACGCAGGGGGGAGGGCGTGGTCCTGCGACTGTGGGACGGACACACCTTCACCATCACCGTGGACGACGCGGAGGCGGCCGTCCAGGTCATCAAGGACCGGCTGCGGCCCAAGGCGCCGGGGCCGGCACGCTGAGCGCACTCGGGGGCTGAGCCGGCGAGGTCCACCGGAACCGCTGCGGCCGCCCTCCGCACCGGCCCGCCCCCACCCGTACCGACGCCAACACCCCGCACCGCCCTCACCCGGAGAGCCGATCGCCCCGCGGTCGTACACCGGTCGCCGGCCGGGCCGGTGACTCGGCGGGGCGGGAAGGGCCGTGGCCGGCCCCGCGCGGAGTCCCGCACCCGCCGACACCGTGGTGGGGTTCAGCGCGTTGCCGACGGCGACGACCGCCCGAGCCCGGTGCCGGGCCCCGTCGGCGATGAGGACGACCGGTGTGCGGCGCGACGAGCGCCACAGGGGCGTACGGCATCCAGCACGACGCGGCACCGGACAACCGCGGCACCGGACAACCGTGGCCCCGCAGCGACCGTGGCCCCGCGGCGACCGCGGACCGCGCTGTCGGCGGCGTGGTCACCCGCCGTACACTCCGGGGGGTGACAGCCACCGCAACCTCCGTCGGCGAGTCGGACCGGACACAGCCGCAGACGACACCCACTCCGCGTGTCGCCACGTGGCTCCGGCGCCTCCTCCCGGCCGCCGCCGCCGCGCTCTCCGGAGTGCTGCTCTACGTCAGCTTCCCGCCGCGCACCCTGTGGTGGCTGGCACTGCCCGCCTTCGGCGTCTTCGGCTGGGTGCTGCGCGGCCGCGGCTGGAAGGCGGGCCTCGGCCTCGGTTACCTCTTCGGCCTCGGCTTCCTGCTCCCGCTGCTGGTCTGGACCGGCGTGGAGGTCGGCCCCGGGCCCTGGATCGCGCTGGCCGCGATCGAGGCGCTCTTCGTCGCGCTGGTCGGCGCGGGCGTCGCCGCGGTCTCGAAACTGCCGGCCTGGCCCGTGTGGTCGGCGGCGCTGTGGACCGCGGGAGAGGCCGCACGCGCGCGTGTGCCGTTCGAGGGCTTCCCCTGGGGGAAGGTCGCGTTCGGTCAGGCGGACGGCCTGTTCCTGCCGCTCGCCGCGGTCGGCGGCACACCGGTACTCGGCTTCGCGGTCGTGTTGTGCGGCTTCGGCCTCTACGCGGTCGTGCGCCTGGCCGTCCGGGCGCGCCGCACCCACGAGGTACGGCGGAGCGCGGCGGCGGTGGCCCTCCTCAGTGTGGCCGTACCCCTCGTGGCCGCCGTGGCCGCCCGGCCGCTGGTCAGCGACAAGGCGCAGGACGGCACCGCGACCGTCGCCGTGATCCAGGGCAACGTGCCCCGCGCGGGCCTCGACTTCAACGCCCAGCGGCGGGCCGTACTCGACTACCACGCGCGCGAGACACAGCGCCTGGCCGCCGACGTCAAGGCCGGCAAGGTCGACCAGCCCGACTTCGTGCTCTGGCCGGAGAACTCCTCGGACATCGACCCCTTCGCCAACGCCGACGCGCGCCTCGTGATCGACCGGGCCGCCAAGGCGATCGGCGCGCCCATCTCGGTCGGCGGCGTCGTGGAACGCGACGGCAGGCTGCTCAACGAGCAGATCCTGTGGGACCCGGACAAGGGCCCCGTGGACACCTACGACAAAAGGCAGATCCAGCCGTTCGGCGAGTACCTCCCACTGCGCTCGCTCATCGGGGCGATCAACGACGAGTGGACCTCCATGGTCAGCCAGGACTTCAGCCGGGGCACCGAGCCGGGCGTGTTCACCATGGCCGGCACCAAGGTCGGGCTCGTCACCTGCTACGAGGCCGCCTTCGACTGGGCGGTGCGCTCCGAGGTCACCGACGGCGCCCAGATGATCTCCGTACCCAGCAACAACGCGACGTTCGGCCGCAGCGAGATGACCTACCAGCAGCTCGCGATGTCACGCATCCGGGCGGTCGAGCACAGCCGCTCCGTCACCGTGCCGGTGACCAGCGGTGTCAGTGCGATCATCATGCCGGACGGGAGGGTCACCCAGAAGACCGGCATGTTCGTGGCGGACTCCCTGGTCCAGGAGGTGCCCCTGCGCTCCTCCGAGACGCCCGCCACCCGACTGGGCGTGGTGCCCGAGATCGCCCTGGTGCTGGTCGCGGCCGGCGGGCTCGGCTGGGCCGTCGGTGCCGGTGTGCGCGGGCGACGCGCCCGGGGCGTGTAGCCGTACGCCCGCCGCACGCCCCGCGACACCGCTCGGAGTGACCCGAGGGGCCCGTTAGGGTCGTACGCATGGCTACTCCCGACTTCATCCGCGACCTGCGCGCCTCGGCCGGACACCAGCTGCTGTGGCTCCCCGGAGTCACCGCCGTCGTCTTCGACGACGAGGGCCGGGTACTGCTCGGCCGGCGGTCCGACAACGGCCGCTGGTCACTGATCGGCGGTATCCCGGAACCGGGGGAGCAGCCCGCCGCCTGCGCCGTGCGCGAGGTCGAGGAGGAGACGGCCGTACGGTGTGTCGTCGAGCGCGTGGTCCTCGTCCAGGCGCTGAACCCGGTCACGTACGACAACGGCGACGTCTGCCAGTACATGGACATCACCTTCCGCTGCCGGGCCGTCGGCGGCGTGGCCCGGGTCAACGACGACGAGTCGCTCGACGTGGGCTGGTTCGCGGTGGACGCCCTGCCGGACCTCAAGGAATTCGGGCAGGCCCGGATCAAGCAGGCGCTGTCCGACGCCCCCACATGGTTCGACCCCACTGGTTCCGTCTGAAGTATGGGGTGTGCCCACATGGGGGGCGGCGTGGACTCTGCCTAAGGTCGGGACATGACCTCGCCCAGCGTCCTCCCGGCCCTCCACGCCTCCCCGCTCGACCTCGGCGGCCGCACCGCCCTCGTCACCGGCGCCGCCGGCGGCATCGGCCGTGCCTGTGCGCGGCGGCTGGCCGCCGCGGGGGCCGAGGTCACAGCGGTCGACCGGGACGCCGCGGGGCTGGACGCCCTCGCGGAGAGCTGCGGGGACCTCGCGGGCAGCGTCGAACCCCGCGTCCTGGACCTGACCGACCTGGACGCCGCGGAACGCGCCGCCTCCGGCACCGACGTCCTCGTCAACAACGCCGGACTGCAGCTGGTGCGGCCGATCGAGGAGTTCCCGCCCGACGTCTTCCACACCGTGCTCACCGTGATGCTGGAGGCCCCCTTCCGCCTCATCCGCGGCGCCCTGCCCCACATGTACGGGCAGGGCTGGGGCCGTATCGTCAACATCTCCTCCGTCCACGGCCTGCGCGCCTCCGCCTACAAGGCCGCCTACGTCTCCGCCAAGCACGGTCTGGAGGGCCTGTCCAAGACCGCCGCCCTCGAAGGCGCCGCCCACGGCGTCACCTCCAACTGCGTCAGCCCCGCCTACGTGCGCACCCCGCTCGTCGAGAAGCAGATCACCGACCAGGCCCGGGCGCACGGCATCCCCGAGGAGCAGGTGCTGACCGACGTACTGCTGAGGGACAGCGCGGTGCGGCGGCTCATCGAACCGGAGGAGGTCGCCGAGGCAGTGGCCTACCTGTGCGGTCCGCAGGCGTCCTTCGTCACCGGCACCTCACTCGCCCTGGACGGCGGCTGGACCGCGCACTGAGCAGGACGGCGGCCCGCGTCCCGAGCCGGGTGGGTGCCCCGGCGGCCCGGGTTTTCCACAGGGCCGCCGGGACGACAGCGCGATGGGGAATCCTGTGAGCATGTCCCGCGATCACGTGCAGTCCGCCGAGCGTTCCGCCCACGGCGCCGGAGCATCGGCCGGAGATGCCGGAGATGCCGGAGATGCCGGAACGTCGCCCCGCGATGCGGGAGATGCCGCCGCCCCGGCGCCCGCCGCCGTCGAGACGCCCTTCCTGGACCTGCTGGCCCGGGGCGCGTCCGCCGACGCCTACGAGCAGCCGGTGCTGCTCGCCCGCGCCGAGGGAGGACCGGCCGAGCGGATCGCCGCACTCGAACAGGCGAAGAACCTCGCCCTGCGCGTGCGCTCCGAACTGGAGGGCCGGCGCAGGCGCGAGGCCGAGCTGTCCGCACTGTTCGAGACGGCCCACGACCTCGCCGGACTCCGCGACCTGGACGCCGTCCTGCGCGCGATCGTGCAGCGGGCCCGCTCACTGCTCGGCACCGACGTCGCCTACCTCAGCCTCAACGACCCGGCCCGCGGCGACACCTACATGCGCGTCACCGAGGGCTCGGTCGCGGCCCGCTTCCAGCAGCTGCGGCTCGGCATGGGGGAGGGACTCGGCGGCCTCGTCGCCCAGACCGCCCGCCCCTACGTCACCGACGACTACTTCAAGGACGCCCGCTTCCAGCACACCCGCACCATCGACGCGGGCGTACGCGACGAGGGCCTGGTCGCCATCCTCGGCGTACCGCTGACGCTCGGCCACCACGTCATCGGCGTGCTCTTCGCCGCGGACCGGCGCGCCCGCGTCTTCGAACGCGAACAGATCGCCCTGCTCGGCTCCTTCGCCGCCCTCGCGGCAGCCGCCATCGACACCGCGAACCTGCTCGCCGAGACCCGCTCGGCCCTCGCCGGCCTGGAGCGGGCCAACGAGATCATCCGGGACCGCAGCGGCGTCATCGAGCGCGCCTCCGACGTCCACGACCGGCTCGCCGAACTCGTCCTGCGCGGCGGCGGTGTCCACGACGTGGCCGCCGCCGTCTCCCAGGTCCTGGCCGGCACCGTCGAGTTCACCGAAGCCGCCGCCGCACCCGCGCGAGCCCTGGAGACATCCCGTGCCGAGGGCCACGCGGTGCGGCACGAGGACGACTGGATCGCCGCCGTCACCGCCGGCGACGAACTGCTCGGCGCCCTCGTCCTGCGCGGCCACCCCGGGCTCGATCCCGTGGACCAGCTCACCCTGGAACGCGCCGCGATGGTCACCTCCCTCCTCCTGCTCGCCCGGCGCTCCGCCGCCGAGGCCGAACAGCGAGTCCGCGGCGAACTGCTGGACGACCTGCTCGACGCCCGTGACCGCGACCCCCGCGTGCTGGGCGACCGCGCCCGACGGCTGCGCGCCGACCTGGACGCCACCCACGTCGTACTCGCCGCCCGCCTCGACGCCACCGCATCCGACGCCGACCAGGAGGCGGACGCGCGCCGACGCCTGTGGGCCGCAGCCTCCCACCTCGCCGCCACCCGGCACGGCCTGGCCGCCGCCCGGGACGGCGGCACCGTACTGCTGCTGCCCCTGGCCGCCGGGGACGGTGCCACGGACCTGGCCCGCCGCACCGCCCAACAGCTGAGCACGGCCGTCCACGAGGCGGTCACCGTCGGCGCCTCCGCCCCGGTGGAGGACCTCGCCGCGCACCCGGACTCCGTGGCCGCCGCATACGGCGAAGCCCGGCGCTGCCTCGACGCCCTGCGCCTGCTGGGCCGCTCCGGGGACGGTGCCGCCGCCGAGGACTTCGGGTTCCTGGGCCTGCTGCTGGCCGGGGACCAGGACGTCTCCGGTTTCGTCGAGCGCACCATCGGCCAGGTCGAGGCCTATGACGAGCGGCGCGGCACCGAACTCCTGCGGACCCTCGACGCGTACTTCGCCTGCGGCATGAGTCCCGCCCGCACCAAGGACAGCCTGCACGTCCACGTGAACACGGTCGCCCAGCGCCTGGAGCGCGTCGGCCGCCTCCTCGGCGACGACTGGCAGAGCCCGGACCGCGCACTGGAGATACAACTGGCCCTCAGACTCCACCGGCTGTCGGTCCCCGCGCGGCACTGACCCCCGCACGCGAGGGCGTACGGGGGCCGGCGGGCGGGACGGGTCAGCGGGTGCGCGCCTCCGGCGTCCGGGAGACACCTTCCTCCGCCTCCTTCATGTCCCCGTCCCCGGGGGAGGACATGACCTCGGTGAGGTCCCGGTGGCGGGTCTCCTTCGCCACACCCACGGCGATCAGCGTCAGCACGGCCGCGGCGATGACGTAGAGGGAGACCGGGGTGGAACTGTCGTACTCGGACAGCAGCGCGGTGGCGATCAGCGGCGCGGGGGCACCGGCCGCGACGGAGGCGAACTGGGCGCCGATCGAGGCACCCGAGTAGCGCATCCGCGTCGCGAACATCTCGGAGAAGAAGGCCGCCTGGGGCGCGTACATCGCGCCGTGCAGCACCAGGCCCACGGTCACCGCGAGGAGCAGACCGCCGAAGTGGCCGGAGTCGATCAGCGTGAAGAAGGGGAACATCCACAGCCCGACACCGGCCGCGCCCAGCAGATACACGGGACGGCGGCCGATCCGGTCCGACAGCGCGCCCCAGGCCGGACTGACCGCGAAGTGCACGGCCGAGGCGATCAGCACCGCGTTGAGCGCCGTCTGTTCGGAGAGGCCGACCGAGGTGGTGGCGTAGACGAGGATGAAGGCGGTGACGACGTAGTAGCTGATGTTCTCCGCCATCCGCGCGCCCATCGCGATCAGCACGTCGCGCCAGTGGTGCCGCAGCACGGAGACCAGCGGAAGCTCCTCGGCGGCCGCCTTGCGGGTCTCGGCCCCGCGGGTTTCCGCCCTGCGCGTCTCGGCCTGTGCCAACGCCTGCTTGAAGGCCGGCGATTCGTCGACGGACAGACGAATCCACAAACCGACCATGACCAGCACGCCGGAGAGCAGGAACGGTATCCGCCAGCCCCAGCTGTCGAACGCGGAGTCCGACAGCACGGCCGTCAGCAGCGACAGCACACCGGTCGCCAGCAACTGCCCCGCCGGCGCACCGGTCTGCGGCCACGACGCCCAGAACCCGCGCCGGCGCGCGTCCCCGTGCTCCGACACCAGCAGCACGGCGCCGCCCCACTCACCGCCGAGCGCGAAGCCCTGGACGAGCCGCAGCACGGTCAGCAGCACGGGAGCGGCCGTGCCGATGGTCGCGTGCGTGGGCAGCAGCCCGATCGCGCAGGTCGCCCCGCCCATCATCAACAGGCTGAGCACCAGCAGCTTCTTGCGCCCGAGCCGGTCACCGTAGTGCCCGAACACGAGCGCCCCCAGTGGACGCGCGGCGAACCCGACGGCGTACGTCAGGAACGACAGCAGCGTGCCGACCAGCGGGTCGGAGTCCGGGAAGAACAGCTGGTTGAAGACGAGCGCGGCGGCGGAGCCGTAGAGGAAGAAGTCGTACCACTCGATGGTGGTGCCGATGGGGGAGGCTCGTGTGACAGGTCCGGGTGAGCGCTGTTCAGGCGGTGATGGTTCAGGGCCGGATCAGTACACCCCCTCAGCGACGGCTGCGCGCGAGCGGACACCGGGTGTCGGCGGCTCCGGCCCTCGGGCGTGGGCGGCCGGGGGCCGGCGAGGCCCGCGGTTGTCCCGCCTCTTGTACTCGCGGTCCAGATGCGCGAGACGTGCCTGACCGACGGTCGGCGGCTGATGTCGTTCGGCGAGCACACGCTCGCGCCGTGCACGGTCCGCAGCGGCGACGATCGTGATCCAGTCGGGCCCGAGACGGGCGATCAGGCGGGTACGCAACACGGTCCGCTGCCGGGCCGTGGTGCCCGCCCAGATACCCGTCGGTGTCTCCTCCGGATGTGCGAGTGCCCACTTGAGGCACTGAGGCGCGACCGGGCACACCGCGCACTGTGCCTGAGCAGCCGCTATGCGCTGGGTGACCTGGTACCCACGTTCTTCGTATTCGTGGACGAAGAGCTCAGGATTTGTCCGGCAGCTGGTCGGTTTGTGAATGCGGGGGAACGGGATGTCGGCGGCAGAAGGATTGGCGGAGCTCATCGGGTGTACCTCGATTCGAAGGTGGGGGCAGGCGGACGAGGGTTTGTGCGGCCGGATCGTGTCGGCGGTGAGCCGGTCACACAGCGTCGGGCGCTCGATTGCGCGCCGGGTGTTCGGTCGAGGGCGGTTCTCTTCGGTGCGGGGCGGGGGCGGTCATGGTGCTTGCGCCGGGTCGCGGGTGCCGGGGCGTCCGGCCCGGCGGCCGTTGACGGACGTATCCGCCCCGTGCCGGGCCCCGGCGAGGGTCGCCCGGCCGGTGTGCTTGCCGTCGTAGAGAGCAGCGTCGGCAGCTCTGAGCAAACGCGACAGGTCGGTGGTGCCGATCGCGCCGGGCGTCGCAGCCCCGACCGAGGCCTCGACGTGGACGACCTGGCCGTCCTCCAGAAGGACCGGCTGGGTGAGCGAAGACATCAGGCGTGCGAGGCATGCGTGCTGGAGACCGGAGCCGAGCCGGGTCGTGAGAGCGAACTCGTCCCCGCCGAGCCGGCCGACGGCGGCCGTGCTGCCCGCCCACTTGGCGAGCCGCTGTGCGGTCGCGGCCAGCACGGCGTCTCCGGCTGGGTGTCCGAGCCTGTCGTTGATCTCTTTGAAGTGATCCAGGTCGCAGATGAGCGTCACGGTGTCGTTGGCGTAGCGGTCGAGGATCTGCTGAGCCTTGGCGGTGTAGCCATCGCGGCGAAGAAGCCCGGTGAGCGGGTCGCGACTGGCAGAGGCGAGCCGGCGCCGAAGTGCTGTGGCGTGCAGCGCCCACCCGAGCAGCGGGACTGCTGGAACAGCCAGAAGAAGCGCACGACGTGCGCAGGAGACGTACGCCTGTGGATGGGCGGCCATGATGACTCCTTCGTGTCGTGCGGTGGCAACGGCTCCGCGCGGGCGGCAGATCGGACGCGGGGATGTGTCCCGTCCGGGGACACTGCAGATCGACGTGGGTGGGCGGATCCCTGTTGTGGAGATCCCTTCAACGGGTGGATTTCGCGACTGAACGGTGGAGCGGCCGGTCGGACAGCGGGCCTTGCTCTCGGCGGGCGCTCGCCTGTGACGACGCGTACTCACGGAGGCCGGGATGGCGGCTGGGGCGAAACGGGATCGTTCGTCATGTGGGGGTGATGTGACGCTGCGGCACTCACCCGGGCCTGGAAGGCTCGGGTGTCGGCCGCGCACATGACGCTCATCAGGAACGTCCGCGGATGGGTGAGGGCTGGCCGGCCTGGACGAGGTTGGGCAGAGGTTTCATGAGTGGTTGTCCTTCGGTGTGCGGAGCTTCCGTCGGCTTTGACTCCGTGACGTAGCGATCGGTCACTGGCGAGGGACGGCGAGGCACTGGCGTCTCTGCTCGTCAGGGAGTCTGCGCATCCGTCACGGCGGGCCGGCGCGGAAAGGCTGTGGCGGCCTGGTACGGAACCGGCGCCGGCCGTACGTCATGAAGGGCGTCGGAGAGTTCGTCCGGCGTCACGCGAACGTCGGTATGGAAGCGCCGAAGCCAGTACGGCCCGAGGGGCTGCTTATGAAACGTTGGTGGAAAAGGAATCCGCCACGGCGCGGAGACCCATGCTCCGTACGGGTTGGCCCAGCGCCTTTTCGTGCCGAGCGGGACGATCCAGTACATCCATGGGTGGCCCTCCTCGGCGATGATCGGTCCGCAGCCTCCGGGGTTCGAACCCATGAGGGAGAACAACTGTTCGCCTGCTTCATGAGCTGCGGTGATCACGACGTCGTGGTGCTTGCCCGGAGATTTGATCGTCGGCAAGTGGGCCACGTTCTCGAGGCGACGTAACAGTGACGTCGGATGGGACCAGTCGTGCACCAGGTGGGAAGTCATGGCTGTAGCGCTTTGTCCGTGATGTGCATGTGGGCCGGGTAGGGGCCCGGCCGGGTTCGGTGACGTAGTCGTCCTGACCGCGCGACGGGTCGGCATCAAGCCGAAGGAACGTCCCCGTTGCAGTGCTCTGCGAGGGTTTACGACGCCACACGACACCCTCGACCTCTGAACTTCCGTACATCGACAACTGGCGAGATCCCGATGGGCCTCGGGGCGAACTAATCTGGTACCTCGACCCTTCAGTCACAGGCTCCCCGCTCGTGGCGGAGCTGAGTTCCCTCTGACTGCGGGGACACGGCGGGGTCGATCGCGTAAGGGCTTGGCGGAAGGCGTTCGGTGGACTCACAGCAGGATTTCGGGATGCAGTTGCGGACGTTCCGGCGCGTTCGGAGCTTGTCACTGAACCAGCTGTCGGCGTTGACCCACTTCAGCAAGGGGTATCTCAGCAAGATCGAGAACGGCGTGAGGCCGCCGACGCGCGAGCTCGCGGTTGCGTGCGACCGGGCCCTCGAACTGGACGGTGTGTTAGAAGCACTGGTGTCCGTTTCCCCGCCGAGAGCGGCGGTCGAGCGCAGAGCACCCGTTTCGGTCCCGGCTCAACTGCCCTCTGCTGCATTGATGGTCGGCCGGTCGGAGACGGCTCGTGACCTGCTTGAGGCGGTGACGGGCGTGACCGGCCGGACCGTGGTGATCGGCATCGACGGGATGGCCGGGGTGGGCAAGACCACGATGGCTCTGCATGTCGCGTACAGCCAGCGGGATCACTACCCCGATGGTGCGTTGTACTGCGACCTGCAGGGCCACTCGGAGGCAGCGGCGCCGCTCCCGCCGGGACAGGTGCTCGGAGACTTTCTGCGTGCGTTGGGCGTTGAGGCCGACGTCATCCCCGACGCCACGGCCGAGCGTTCCAAATTGCTGCGCTCGACACTGAACGGGCGACGCGTCCTCATGGTGCTCGACAATGCGGCGACCAGTGCCCAGGTCCGCCCCTTGCTTCCCGGCGCGGCTGACTGTCTTGTGCTGGTCACGAGTCGCAGCCGGCTCGCCGGTCTTGCCGTCCACGACCACGCGCGCCTCCTCACGCTGGACCCGCTCGAAGACGAGGACGCGTTGGCGCTGTTGCGAGACCGGGTCGGCGGGAGCCGGGTCGATTCCGAGCCCGGCGCGGCCGCGGACATCGTCCGATGGTGCGCGCGTCTTCCCCTTGCCCTGGCGATCGCCGCGGACCTGGCCGCCGAACGCCCTCACGTCGCGCTCGCCGACCTGGCGGCTGACTTGGCGCAGGAACCCAACCGGCTGAATCTGCTGGCCTCCGAGGAAGATCCGAGGACGGCAGTGAACGCCGCCTTCTCCCGGTCCTACGCCACTCTGGCCGCGCCGGCGGCCCGCGCGTTCCGCCTTCTCGCGCTGCACCCCGGGCGGGGCATCAGCGCGGAGGCGGCCGGTGCCCTGCTGGACACGACCGCCGAAGACGCCCGGCACCAGCTGCGTACGCTCGTGCGCGCACACCTGCTCACAGAGCCGACGCCACACCGCTACGGATTCCACGATCTGCTGCTCCTGTACGCGATGGACAAGGCCAGGCAGGAGGAGCCGGCCGAGACGCGCCAACAGACCGTGCGCCGGTCGCTGGAGTGGTATCTGCACAGGGTGAGAGCCGCTTCGCAGGTGATCACTCCGAACCGCTGGCTGAATGAGCTGCGCGATGTGTCGCCTCCCGGTGACGGGGTGCCGACGTTCACCGAGCGTGCGCAGGCCCTGCTGTGGTGCGAGACCGAGCGGCGCAATCTGATCGCCGCAGTGGATGAGGCCGCCGCACTTGGAATGCACGCGGTGGCTTGGCAACTGGCCGCCGCGCTGGTCGGATTCCTCTACCTGCGCAAGCACCGTTCCGACTGGGATCATGTAACTCGGCTGGGGCTCGCCTCGGCCATGCAGGTCGAAGACCTGGAAGCCCAAGCGCGCATGCACACCTACCGGGGTGGCTCCTGCGCGGAGTCGCACGACTACACCGAAGCGACCGCTCAGTTCGAACAGGCGCTCAGCGTGTACCAACGTGTCGGAGACACCTTGGGACAGGTCAACGCGCTCAGTAATCTTGGTGACGTGAACCTCCGGCAGGGGCGCTACGCCGAAGCCCTTGTGCACCTCGAGCCCGCCGCGGCTGCCGGACGCGATGTCCAGCAGCCCTGGGTCATGGGGATCCTCCTCAACAACCTCGGTGAGGCGCGGGTCCACGTCGGCCGCTGCCAGGAGGCGGTGATGGACCTTCAGCAGGCTCTCGTGATGCACCGGGAGATCGACAACACCTGGGTCGAGGCCATCACTCGTACGAACCTGGGCATTGCCCACTACCACCTCGCGGAACCGGAACAGGCGGTCACCTACTTCGATGAGGCCTTGCGACTCCACCATGCCGCCGGAAACGAGTGGGGAGAAGGCTGGACCCTCCACCACCACGCCCTGTGCCTTCAGAAGCAGGGTTACGGGGCCGAGGCGCTCGAGATGTGGAAGAAGGCGTTGACCGTGCTCGAATCTCTCGGCGACCCACTCGCCGACACGGTCCGCGCCCACGTCGAGGAGTCGGCCCTCGCTCCACTGGGACCGGACGTGTGAGTGCGTCCCCGAGTTCAGCCTCCCTTCCGGCGTGATGCGTTCGGCGAGGTCGGGAACACTGGCCGGCTGCGTCCGGCGCGGATGGCGAACGGCACGGCGTGCAGACGGTTGCGCAGCGCGTGGCGGCTCAGGAGGGAAGCCAGGGCGCTCATGAGGGTGCGCGGAGAAGAGCTCGGCCTGACGGCGCGACCGCCTGCTCGGTCCTGTTCCGGAGGAACGGATCCCTGGCGATGGCTTCGCCTGCTCAGTGCCTCCCTGAGCACCGGCAAGTGCGGGTGGGGCGAGGCCGGCCGAGATCCGTGGGTCCGGTGTCCGCGAAGCGGGCCACCGACGCGTCGGGTGGATCGTCGTGGACACTGTCGCATCGGGGCATGAGAAGGATGCGGTCACTGAACTGGTCTCCTCACTGGAGAACGCTCTCCTTCGGACGACAGGACGGGCACAGGCTTCGTGCTCGATGATTGCGCGCTGGGACGCGACCCTCCAGGGTTGCCAAGTGGACAACTGCGTTGGCGACGGCCGCGCCGCTGGGACCGGGACGCGTGGGCGTGGTGGTGCGTGCGATCAGTCCGTCAGGCGCCGCAGGTCCAGTTCGGCCAGGAGGCCGACGAGGACCGGGAGGGCGTTCAGGAGGACCCGGCGCTCCCTGGGCAGGAGGCGTAGTTTTGGCGACCCGCTCGACAGGCTGCTCGTCCGCTGCCCATGCTGTGGCGCCGCGGTCCGAGGGCGCTACCCCGATGCCCGGGGTGCCCAGCCGGGTGCGGGCTTGGGAGCAGCGGACTCCAAAGGCGCGGACGACCAGCAGCGGTGTGCGGGGCGAGGCGGCGTGCAGTGGCGCCGCGGCCTCCTCCAGGCGGTACAGCGGAACGTTGTGCGCGCCGGGCGAGTGTCCCCTGGCGATTCACCGGGGTGCGTGAACTCGCAGAACCGCCAGGCGCCCTGGCCGCCGGCCAGGGCGGCGAAGGTCACGGAGTAACGCCTTTCGGGACGTGTTCTCCCCGCTCCGGGTGGATACGGGCGGGAGTGTGTGAAGGGGCGTCGTGTGGAACTTGACCTGACCGCCGACGAGTTGAAGTCGGCGTTGAACCGGCTGCGGCGTGCCCGGGGTCAGCTTGCGGGGGTGATCAGGATGAGGGAGGAGGGGCGGAACGACGAAGAGGTCATCACGTAGTCGGCCGCCGTCTTCCGCGCCCTGGACCGCGCCGGGTTTTCGATCATTGCAACCGGGCTGCAGCAGTGCGTGATCAGCGATGATCCGGTGGTGCGGGTCTCCCTGCGGATGCGGACGCGCCTGGAGGAGTTCTTCCTGTCGCTCGCCTGAGTCCGGGGCCGGTGAGAGTGCTCCCTGGTGGGCGAGCGCTGGTAGCGCTGCGGCGGTGGACAGCGGCTGCTCCGCACAGGCGGGAAGGCACCCCTGGCGGGTACGGCGGAGTGCCGTCGTGGGCAAGGCTCAGGGGTACCCTTGCGCAGCAGAAGCTCGCTCGTGCCTGCTCGCCGCCTTTGTTCACCCCGTGAGTGAAGTCCCTGACCGAAGGCGAGACGGTCGAAGTCGGCAGTCGCGTGGAACGTGCGATCCACACACGGCCGTCGACCGGCAGGGAGCCGGCCGCTCGCCACTGGCAGCGGCGGGCGCCGAAATGGTGTGCAGTCGACCACCCCACCGCAGAGCCGGCTTCGTGGTGAGATGGGTCCCAGCATGCTGTGCGGCGCGAAGTCGACGCCCCCATGGAGTAGTTCGACACCTCGGTACCGGCATGATGTCCCTGCCCATTCGTGGCACCAGGGGTCTCGTGGGCGCCACGGTGCCGAACGGAGGAGGAAAGTGCGTGTCACGCCAGGTACTTGCGGTCAGCCCGGAGCGGCCCGACGGCTTTCGGACGATTGGTGAGGCTCTGGCCAGGGCGCGCAGTGGTGCTGTCGTCAGAGTCTCGCCCGGCGTCTACACCGAGAACCTGACCATCACCACCCCGGTCACCATCGTGGCGGAGCAATCCCGCGGCACCGTGGAGATAGCACCGCGTCGCGGCAGCGCGATCGTGCTCAAGGCGGAGGCCGCGATGCTGACCGACCTGGTGCTGCGCGGGCGGGACGAGGAGCTGCCGGTCGTCGACGCCCCGCGCGGGCAGGTCGCGATGGAGGGCTGCGAGATCACGGGCTCTGCCTGGACGGCCATGTTCGCCCGTGGCAGCGGTTCGCTCGCCCTCCGAGACTGCCGGGTCAGCAACCAGGGCGGTGCCGGGATCGTGGCCACCTCCGAGGTCGAGAGCTCCGTCGAGTCCTGCACCATCGAGCACCTCGGCACCACTGGGGTGGTGATCGGCGATCGAGGCCGGATCACACTGCGTGGCTGCACCATCCGCAACGCCCGCGGGAACGGCGTGCTTGCCAACGGGGAGTCCCAGGGATCGGTCGAGGAGTGCGACATCTCCTCGACCGACAAACCGGCCATCGCCCTGGAGGGCAACAGCACAACTCGGGTGCTGCGCACGGTGGTCCACGACACGAGCACGGGCATCATGCTGAACAGTCAGGCCCGAACGGCACTCGAGGACGTGCGGGTCACCGGCACCACCGGTGTCGGCATCGCGGTCACCGGAGGCAGCAACCCGGTGCTGCGCCGTTGCCGGACCGCGCGTACCAAGGGGCATGGACTGCTGGTCAGCGACCGCTCCCGGGGCACGTTCGAGGACTGCTGGCTGGACGCCGCGCAGTCCCCCGGGCTGCGCGTGAGCGGGCCGTCGTCTCCCGTGCTGGTCGGGCTCACCGTCCGGGACTGCGCCACGACCGCGGTGCTGCTGGAAGAGGAGTCGACGGCCGAGCTGGACCGCCTCGAGGTCATCGACGCCCAGGGAACGGGCGTTTCCATCCGCACGGGAGCCAATCCGCTGATCCGCCGGGCGCGGATCAGCGCTCCGCGCGGTCATGGTGTGGAGACCGTGAAGGACGGCCGGGGGCGGCTGGAGGACTGCACCATCGACGCGGCCGGCCGCTGCGGCATCAGGGTCGAAGACGACGGCAACCTGTACGTCGGCGGCGGCGCCGTCACCTCGGCTGCAGAATCGGGCCTGTCGACCGCCGCCGGGGGAATCGTGACCGTACGGGATCTGGAGATCACCGGTGCCAAGGACTCGGGTGTCACCGTCGACGAGGACGGCGAGGTGACCGCCACCCGCGTCCGGGTGGGCGGCAGCGGCCGCCACGGTGTCCGGATCGCCGAAGGCGGCCGTGGCTCGTTCAACTCCTGTGAGGTCAGCGGAAGCGCCGGCGACGGGTTCCGCATCGAGTCCGCCGCGCCCGTCTCCGTCGTCAACTGCACCGTCCGGGACAACAGTGGCGGCGGGCTCCTCCAGTCCCGGCCCGGTGAGCGGCTCGCCGTCGAAGGGCTGGTCAGCACGGGCAACGGGAAGCAGGACTCCTGGGGCGCCGGGGCCGCCGGGGCCGCCGGCGACAGCGGGATAGGCGGTGAGGACGCGTGGCTGAGCCGCGAGGACGGTCCGCTGTCCGCCCTTGACGCTCTGATCGGCCTCGACAACGTGAAGCAGCAGGTGCGTACGCTGGTCAACCTCACGCGGCTGGCCCAGCATCGCACCCGGTTGGGCATGGCCGCTCCGCCGATGAGCCGGCACCTGGTCTTCGCGGGCCCGCCCGGCACCGGCAAGACCACGGTGGCCCGGCTCTACGGGACGATCCTGGCGGAACTCGGTGCGCTGCGCTCAGGTCACCTGGTGGAGGTCTCCCGGGCCGACCTGGTGGCACAGGTCATCGGTGGTACCGCCATCAAGACCACCGAGGCCTTCAACCGTGCTCTGGGGGGTGTCCTGTTCATCGACGAGGCGTACACCCTGCTGTCCGACGGCCGCGGTTCCGGCGCCGACTTCGGACGGGAAGCGGTCGACACGCTGCTCAAACTGATGGAGGACCACCGCGACGACGTGGTGGTGGTGGCCGCCGGCTACTCCGCCGAGATGCAGAGCTTCCTGGCGTCCAATCCAGGTCTGGCTTCACGCTTCTCCCGCACCGTGGAGTTCGAGAACTATTCGGTGCCCGAACTGGTGGCCATCTTGGAGAGCATGTGTGCGGGACACCAGTACGTGCTCGGTGCCGCCACGCACAAGGCACTCACGGTGCATTTCGAGCGCATGCCCAAGGACGGGTCCTTCGGTAACGGCCGGGCCGCCCGTCAGGTGTTCGAGCAGATGGTGGACCGCCAGGCGTCCCGTCTGGCCGCGCTCACCAACATGACGGCGGAGGACCTGCCACTGCTGCTGCCCGAGGACGTGGGGGAGGAAGCCGCACGAGCCGTCTCCGAGGAGGCCGCACCCGCGGACAGCGAGAACAACCCGCTGGCCCGACTCGGTGACCTGGTGGGACTGGCCGGCGTCAAGCGGGACGTCACCAACCTCGTCAACCTGCTGTCCGTCACGCGCCAGCGGGAGGCCGCGGGACTGCCCGCGCCGCAGATCAGCCACCACCTGGTCTTCACCGGACCGCCCGGCACGGGCAAGACCACGGTGGCACGGCTCTACGGTGAGCTGCTCGTCTCGCTGGGCGTACTGCCCCGCGGCCAGCTCGTCGAGGTGGCCCGCGCCGACCTCGTCGGCCGGTACGTCGGCCATACGGCCCAACTCACCCGGGACGCCTTCGAACGGGCCCTGGGGGGCGTCCTGTTCGTCGACGAGGCGTACACGCTCACGCCCACCGGGCCGGGCTCCTCCTCGGACTTCGGGCAGGAGGCGGTGGACACTTTGCTGAAGCTCATGGAGGACCATCGGGACGAAGTGGTGGTCATCGTCGCCGGCTACACCGAGGAGATGGAGCGCTTCCTCTCCTCCAACCCGGGTCTTTCCTCCCGCTTCTCCCGGCGTGTCGGGTTCACCCACTACTCCTCGGACGAACTCGTCACCATCGTGCGGCAGCATGCGGCCACCTTTGGGTACGAGTGCGGGCCGGGCACCGGCCAGGTACTGCGGGCGTACTTCGAGTCGGTCCCGCGTGACCGCTCATTCGGCAACGGGCGCCTGGCCCGCCAGGTCCTGGAAGGCATGATGACGCGCCAGGCCGGCCGCCTCAGCACGATGACCGCCCCCGGCGTGCAGGACCTGCGCCTGCTCCTTCCCCAGGACGCGGTGCAGGGGGAGGCCGTACCCGAGTGATGAGCGGCGGGTGAGGCGTCCGCGAAGCACACGAGGCTCAACGACCATGACCGGACACTGTCTACGTTTCCAGGATGCACACGATGCGCCGTCACACGCTCCGCCACTCGTCGATGGCGGCCCTGCTCACTCTCCTGTCCACGTCCACGCTGGCCATGGGCGGCACCGCGCAGGCCGGCGCCGTGGCCCGTGAGCCGTTGCGCCTGCCCGCGATGCCGTCCCGGCTGGCGGACGGGGCCGCCTGCACCGGCGGCTCAGGAAAGGTGGTCGACGCGGTGCCTCGGGAGCAGCAGGACCTGCAGCTCGCCAGGGTCCGGCAGTTCGCCGACGGCGACGGGGTGACCGTGGCCGTCGTCGACACGGGGGTGTCGCTCAAGGCGCCGACGCTGAAGGGCAGGGTCGCCGCCGTCGGCGAGGCCGACGACGACTGCGTCGGTCACGGCACCTTTGTGGCCGGGCTGATAGCCGCCGCCACTGCGGAAGGCTCCGGTTTCTCCGGGGTGGCCCAGCAGGCGCACATCCTGGCCGTGCGGGGCACCGACGCCCGCGGCAGGGCGACCGACACCACGGTCGCGGCCGGTATCCGGGCGGCGGTGGACGCCGGAGCGGAAGTCGTCCAGGTGTCCCCGGCCCTGACCCGCAACTCCGCGAAGCTCACGAGTGCCGTCGCCCACGCCGCCGCCCACGACGTGCTGATCGTGGCCGCCGCCGTCCCCGACAGTCCCCAAAGCCCTGCCTCCGCCGCCCCGCCCAGGGACTACTGGCCCGCGGCCGAGCAGGGTGTGCTGTCCGTCATCGACCTCGGTGCGCAAGGCAGCCGTCCACGGGGCGCGCTCACGCCACGGCGCGCGGACCTTGCGGCACCGGGCGACGGTGTGGTCGGCATCGGCCCCACGGGACGGGGCCACTTCATCGGCTCGGGAGCGTCGCTCGCCGCCGGATACGTGGCCGGCACGGCCGCCCTCATCCGGTCCGCCCATCCCGAACTGACCGCCGGGGAGACGGCACGGCGGCTGACCTCGACCGCTTACCCGGCGGGCGTGCCCCGGCTCGACGCGTACGGCGCCGTCACCACGGTTGCCGCTCCCTCTGCCGCGCCGGCGGAGGCGGCGGACGATTCCGAGCCGGTGCGGCTGCCGACGGATGAGGCGGGTGCCCGCGCGACACAGCGAGCTCTGGTGATGGTGGGCGCCGGCGCCGGTCTGCTCGTGTCCATGGCCTGGGCCGCCGTGATCGTCCCGAGAGGCCGCGCCCGCGGATGGCGGCCGGCCCGGGACGACGCTTCGACGACGACCTGAGACGAACGGCGGATCACCACCGCTGGGTACGGGCCTTCGCGTACCTGTGTCCGATTCTGCGACCGCCTGTTGCGCGAGCGGTTCCCGAAAGTCGTTGTCACCGGGGAAATGGCGTCAGTCGGCGCCCGCGTATACACACGGCCGCTGTCCGGACCCGCGGGTCCGGACAGCGGCCTTTGCGCTTCAAGGCCCCGGCGGCGGGCAGGGCACGGCCAGGCACTGCCGGCCTCCCACCGTTCAGACGGTCCACACGGCGACGAGCGCCCCCCCCGGGGGGGGGGGGGGGGGGGGGGACACAAAAAAAGTCGAACCCCAAACCCCCCCCCCCCCCCCCCAACAAGACGGAAAAAAGCCACGCGCGGCGGGGGTGCTTCTCCTAATTCTCCCC
>NZ_JBVJVN010000036.1:0-17051 GCF_055603605.1 Streptomyces sp. NPDC037271 | reverse complement strand
AAGGGCAAGACCCGGCCGCCCTCCCCCGGTGCAGGAGGCCCACCAGCCAACAAGCCCCCCCCCGGGGGTCGCGGGCCCACCCGCGCCCCCGGAACCGTCAGACCCTCGAACCACATCCGCACACCTCGACCGGGACGAAACGCCGCCCTGCGCGAGGTCACTTCTCGCCCGGCTCCTCCTCGGCCTGTTCGCCGACGATGGCCGTCTGCATCAGTACGGCCTTGCGGCGGGCGATGTAACGTGCCCGGCCGGGCGGCAGGTTGCGCGGCTTGATGTTGTCGAAGACGTAACCCTCCGACGGCGGACACGACATCAGCAGGCCCGGGGTGTTGACCTCGTCGAGGCGCCTGAGCAACTGGTCGCTGAGGCCCCGGCCGGCACCGGTCGCGGAACGCAGCACCACCAGGTGAAGTCCCACCTCGTGTCCCAGAGCCAGGTACTCGAGAAGGGCCTCGAACGGGTGGTCCATGATGCCGCCGGAGCCGACCATGTCGTAGTCGTCCACGAGCACGAACAGCCGTGGCCCCGTCCACCAGTCCGCGAGCCGCATCCGGGCCGGGGAGATGTCCTCACCGGGGAGGCGGGTCTTGAGGGCCCTGGCCGATCCGGCCACCAGCTCCTTCAGCGGATCGAGCGACACCGCGTGCCCGAGGCGGTACTCCTCCGGGACCGCCTCGGCCAGTTCACGCCGGTAGTCCACCACCAGGATGCGCGCTTCACCCGGGCTGTAGCGGGCGGTGACCGCCTTGGCGACCAGCCGCAGCAGATTGGTCTTGCCGCTTTCGGTGTCTCCGATGCCCACCAGGTGGGGCGTGCGGCTGAAGTCGTGCCACACCGGCGACAGGGTCTCCTCGTCGAGCCCGAGAGGAACCCGCAGTCCGTCCGCCAGTTCCGGTTCCGGCAGTTGTGTGAGGGGCAACCGGTGCGGCAGCATCCGCACCGGCGGCGCGGGAGGCCCCGCCCAGTGCTCGGCGACCTGTTCCACCAGCGCGGCAACCCCGTCGCTGAGATCGTCGGAGGTCTCCCTGCCGTCGATACGCGGCAGCGCGGTCAGGAAGTGCAGCTTGCTGTCGACCGTCAGTCCGCGGCCGGGGCTGCGCGGCACGGTGGCGGCCTTGCGGATGTCGACCACGGAATCCATCGAGTCGCCCAGCCGCAGCTCCAGCCGGGTGGCCATCTGGTCACGCAGCTGGGACGACAGCTCCATCCATCGCGCGGTGGAGATGACCAGGTGGATACCGTAGTTCAGGCCCTGGGACGCGATCTGGCCGAAAGCGGGCAGGAGCGCGTCGAACTCCTGACGCATCGTGCCCCACCCGTCCACCACCAGGAAGACGTCACCATGGGATTCGTCCTCGAACTCCCCGGCCGCACGACGTCTGCGGTAGGTCGCCATCGAGTCGATGTTGTGGTCGAGGAAGAGCTGTTCGCGGTGGTTGAGCACGGCCGTGACCTCGGCCACCGCGCGACTGATCCGCTCGCCGTCCATCCGGTTCGCCACTCCACTGACGTGCGGCAGGCCGACCAGCCCGGCCAGCGTGCCGCCACCCAGATCCAGGCAGTAGAACTGCACTTCGCGCGGGGTGTGGGTGAGCGCGAGAGCCGCGATCAGGGTACGCAGCACCGTCGACTTGCCGCTCTGTGAACCACCCGCGACAGCGATGTGCCCACCGCTGCCCGAGAGATCCACCACGAGCGGATCACGCCGCTGCTCGAACGGCCTGTCCACCAGCCCGACCGGCACCCGCAGAGAGCCGACGCCCGGCCAGCCGGCGGAGACGAGCCCGCGCTCCGGATCGGC
The DNA here is from genome assembly GCF_055603605.1 of Streptomyces sp. NPDC037271. Lineage (NCBI taxonomy): Bacteria > Bacillati > Actinomycetota > Actinomycetes > Kitasatosporales > Streptomycetaceae > Streptomyces > Streptomyces sp. NPDC037271. Next base: position 15,250 of record NZ_JBVJVN010000036.1, on the reverse strand, counting down.
GGTCAGCCCCGGCAGCAGGGCGTCCAGGGCCGGCGGCTCGGCCAGCGGCGGAAGCCACACCTGGAGGGCCGGCAGCCCCGCCCCCCGCAGCCGCTCCACGGCGACCGACAGCAACGACGCCCCGTTCTCGTTCTCCTCGACCTGCTCCTCCTCCGGCTCTGCTTCCGGCAGCTCAGCAGGCGCGCGCGGCACCACATAACCGGCCGTCCACGGAACCACCTGGCTGGCGACCCGTGCCTGAGCCACCGCCCCGCGCCGCGGTTGGTACACCCCGGACACGTACGCCGCCCGGAACCGGGTCAGCGCTTCCACGCCGCTCTTGAGGAAACCGGCGCCCGGCTGCGACGGCAGCTGGTAGGCGTCCGGCACGCCCAGTACGCCACGGCTCTCCATGGCGGAGAAGGTACGCAGACCGATGCGGTAGGACAGGTGGCTCTCCAACTGGTGCATACGCCCTTCGTCGAGGCGCTGCGACGCCAGCAGCAGATGGACGCCGAGGGAACGGCCCAGCCGGCCGATCATCACGAACAGCTCCATGAAGTCCCGGTGTGCCGAGAGTAGTTCACTGAACTCGTCGACGACGATGAACAGGCTCGGCAGCGGATCCAAAGGCGTCCCCGCGGCGCGGGCCTTCTCGTACTCGAGCGCCGAGGAGTAGTTGCCGGCCGCCCGGAGAAGTTCCTGACGGCGTATCAGCTCGCCGTGCAGGGCGTCCCGCATCCGCTCGACCAGAGCAGCCTCGTCGGCCAGGTTGGTGATCACGGCAGAGGTGTGCGGCAGTTCGTCCAGGCCCAGGAACGTGGCGCCGCCCTTGAAGTCCACCAGGACGAAGTTCAGGGTCTCCGAGGAGTTCGTCAGCGCCAGGCCCAGCACCAAGGTGCGCAGCAACTCGCTCTTGCCCGAACCGGTCGCGCCGATCAGCATGCCGTGCGGACCCATGCCCCCCTGCGCCGCCTCCTTGATGTCCAGCTCCACCGGAACTCCGTCGCCACCCACCGCGATCGGGACCCGCAGCCGGGCAGCGCCCTTGTTGCGCCCCCACAGGGCGGCCGGCTGATGTCGGGACAGGTCGGGGATGCCCAGCAGAGCCGTCAGCTCCACATCCGTCGACAGCGGCTCGGCGGTCTCCGTGGTCAGCCCCGTGCGATACGGGGCGAGCATCCGCGCAAGGGCCTCGGCGCCGACCGGGCCGACCGCGTCGGGACGACCCAGCGGGGTCGACTGCTCCTTGCGGTTCCGGTCCGTGCGCACCAGCCGCACCCCGTCCGGCTGCACATCCAGCCGCAGCGTCGTTCGTCCCGGACGCCACCGCAGGGACTCCGACAGGTCGAACACGATCACGTTGCGGAACCCGGGGCCGTCGAGCCGGTGCCCGGACGGCACCTGGACCCCGTCCACCACGAGCACGGTGAACGGCTCGTCGCGGCCGGGCACGGCCTCGGGGTCGAATGCCGGACGCTCGGTGAACTCCCCTCCGAGCAGGTCCTCCAGGCCGTTGAAGTCCGACGCCACCATGCGGGCCGGCCCGGCGCCGTCCTGCTCGTGCGGGTGCAGGTTGTGCGGCAGCCACTTGACCCAGTCCCACCCGGCCCGGCGCTCGTCGCTGACGGCCAGCGCGATCCGCACGTCTTCAGGGGTGTGGAAGAGAGCCAGTTGGCACAGGGCGGCCCGCACCATGCCGCGCACCGCCGCCTCGTCCCCGCGCAGCAGCACCCGTGCCCAGGACCGCAGGTAGAGCGCGATGGGCTGGTCCGGCACGGTGCTGTAGGCGCGCATGAACCGTCGCAGCGCGTGTGCTGACAGGGGCTCGAGGTCCTCCACCGGCTTGGTGGACAGCGGGGTCAACCGCAGCGCCAGTTGCTGGTCACCGACGGCCACCCGCACCTCGGCGAAGTCGTCGTCCTTGACCCGGCGCTCCCAGAGCCGCGTCGTCCGCACCAGCGAACGCATCGACGCCGGCTCCGGGTGACGCCAGGCGAGCGCCAGTTGCTGCTCGCTCACAGCCCGGTGGACCTGCCGCCGGGTCTGCGTCAGGTAGCGCAGGTAGTCCCGGCGCTCGCCCCTGAGGCGCTGTTTGCGCTCGCTGCTCTGGCGCATCACCTGGCCGATCATCATCACTGCCGAGGCCAGGACCATTATGCCCAGGGCGATGTACGTGAAGACACTGCCGGACCCACCGGGCCGCAGGAAAGCCAGCATCATGGAAACGGACATCATCGCCATGGGCAGATACGTCCACACCGCCGAGCTGTCCGGCACAGTCTCCGGCAGTGTCGGCGGCTCCTGGAGGGTCAGTTCACCCTCGGGCATGTCCGGCCCGCGCCGACGGGCAGGGCGACGGAAAAGGACGATACTCAACTACTGACTCCTTAACGAGCGCACGGCTCCTGGACGGGGTCATCAACGGGAAGTCGCGTAGCGGGCCATGAGCGGCCCGAGGTCTCAGTACTCTGCAGGCGTTCAGAACCAAGCCCAGCGGATGAACCCCGGGAAGCGTGGCCCCCCACCAATGACTGAGAGCTCTGTGGCCGGCCTGTGCCACATCACCGTTCGTGCCCCTGCCAAGACGATAGACCTGGCTGTACCCGCCGATGTGCCGGTTGCCGACCTTCTGCCGACCGTACTGAGTTACGCGGACGGCGACCTGGAGGAAAACGGCCTGGAACACGGCGGCTGGGTCCTGCAACGTCTGGGCGGAGCCCCACTCGACGAGGAAGCAACTCTCGAGACGCTGGACCTCAAGGACGGGGAGGTAATGTACCTTCGTCCCCAAGCCGATGCCCTGCCGGAGGTGCGCCTCGACGACCTCGTCGACGGGATCGCCGGGGTCACAGGGGAACGGCTGCACGGCTGGAACCCTCAAGGCAGCCGCCGTGTGCTGCGCTGTGCGGTGGTCGTCTGTGTGTTGACGTCCCTGGGAATACTGGCCTGGCCGTCGGGCTCGCTCGCCCTGCGCGTCGCGACCACCGTCGTCGCCGGTCTGCTGCTCCTCGCGGGTGCGGCCTCGGCGAGCCGGGCAGTGGGCGATGCGGCAGCCGGTGCGACGCTGGGAATCCTGGCGGCGCCGTGCCTGGCGTTGGCGGGCTGGCTGCTGCCCGGAGGAGAGATAGCGGGCCCCCAGGCGCACCACGTGCTCGGCGCCCGGCTGATGGCCGCCGGCGCGGCGGCTGCCGGAGCAGCCGTGCTGGCGGTCGCGGCGGCGGCCGTGTACACGCCTTTCTTCATCGCCACAGCGCTGATCGCGATCCTCTCCGCGGCCGCCGGGGCGCTGATGAGCGTCTTCCACCTGCCCGTGGACAGTGCCGGCGCGGGGGTGGCCGCAGCGGTCGTCGTTTTCGGCAGCTTCATACCGGTGCTGTCCTTCAAACTCGCCGGCATGCGGATGCCCGCTCTGCCCAACAGCGCCCGGCAGTTGCAGGAGGACATCGAGCCCTACAGTGGCAGTGACGTCGCCGTCAGGACCGAACTGGCCAGCGACTGGATGACCGCCCTGTACACGGCCACCGGGGTCATCTGCGCCGGCGCCCTGGTCGCTTTGGCCCACGCGCCCGGCCTGGCCGAGACGCTGACCGCGGCGGCACTCTCCCTGCTCCTGTTGCTGCACGGACGAGGCATGGTCAACGTATGGCAGCGTCTGGCCCTGGTGGTGCCGGGCATGTGGGGAGCCGTCCTGCTGGCCGTCGGCAGCGCGGCGAGCCTTGCTCCGGCCGACCGGCCGGCCCTGGTCATAGGGCTGCTGGTACTGGCCGCGGCGCTGGCCGTCGCCTCATGGACCGTGCCCGGCAGGCGCATGGCGCCGCACTGGGGCCGCGCGGCCGAACTGCTGCAGTCGCTCCTGGCCATCAGCCTGCTGCCGCTGACGCTCTGGGTGCTGGGCGTCTTCGGCGCCCTCCGGGCGATGAACGGCTGAACCAGGCAAGGACCGGGAGGACACGAACCGATGCAGTCCAAGCGTGACCAGGTACAGGCCCACACGTTCGCCATGGGCAGACTCACCGCGGGCATGCTGCTCGCCGACCCCGATGCTCCCGAAAGTCCGACGGGACGTACCACCCGTGGTGTGCTCATCGGCCTGCTCGTCGCGGTGCTGATCTCCGCGGGCGCTTTCGTCTACGGGCTGATCGTGCCGGGCGGGAACGACTCCTGGCAGGACGGGAAGAGTCTGATCGTCAACAAGGACACCGGAGCCCGCTACCTGTACATCGACGGCCGCCTCAGGCCGGTACGCAACTACGCCTCGGCCAGACTCATCGGCGGCGCAGACCTGAAGACCACCGACGTGCGCACGCCGTCGCTGCGGGGAACCCCGGTCGGGGCCCCGGTGGGCATCCCCGGCGCCCCTGAATCCGTTCCAGCGGCGGACGACCTGGACAACGGCGCCTGGCACGTCTGCTCCTCCATCAACGTGTCCGGCACCGCGGACGGCGCGGACACGACACCGACCGCGGTCACGACGCTCGTCGTGGGCGCCCCCCTGGAGAACAAGGGGGTCTCCGGTGACCAGGGACTTTTGGTGACCGGCCCGGACAAGGTGACCTATCTGGTCTGGAGGGGGCGTCGCCTCGAACTGGACAAGGCCTCCGGCGCCGCCGTCTCCCTGGGCTACGGCTCCGTGACACCGCGGCCGGTGTCCGCAGCCTTCCTCGACGCCCTGGTCGCCGGACCGGACCTGGCCTCACCCGACGTACCCGGCCGGGGCGCCGCCGGGCCGTCCTTTGCCGGCCGCAGCAGCACGGTGGGACGGGTGTACCTGGCCGAACCGCCTGGCTCGGCCGAGCAGTACTACCTACTGCGGAAGGAAGGCCTGGTGCCCCTGACGGCCACGGAGGCGGCCCTCGTCCTCGGTGATCCGGCCACCCGCGAGAAGGCCTACGGGGGAGCCTCTCCCACGGCCGCGCCGCTGAGCGCCGACATTCTCAGGGAGCACCTGGCGCCCGGCACCGCCGACACGCCACCGGTCTCCAAGGGGCTGCCCGAATCGCCGCCCCGCGCGGTTTCCGTGCCGGAGGGAATGTCCGCCTGCGCCCGGGGGGAGTCGGCCGACGGCCTCACACGCATCACCATGGTGCTGGTGCCGCTGAGTTCCCTGGCCCCGGTCACCCAGACCGCCCCCGGGGAGTTTGCACCGGCCTGCCTGCCGGTTGACGACGTCGTCGTCCGGCCCGGCCACGGTGCCCTGGTGAGGGCGCTGGGCGCAGGTGGCACGCCGGTGGGCGACACGACGTACCTCGTGGCCGACAACGGCGTGAAGTACCGGGTGCCGTCCCGGGCCGCACTCGAGGCGCTGGGATACGCGAGCGGCGATGTGGTGGCGCTGCCCTCCCCGCTGCTCTCCATGCTGAGGTCCGGACCGGACCTGGCCCCGGGCGCCGCCGCACAGGGTCGTACCGCCTCCAGCACCCGGCCTTCCTGCGAAGACGCCACGGGAGAGCCGGGCTAGGCCGTAGAGCAGCCCGCCGGCGATCGAGCTGTGCGAACAGAGGGACGCAAGCCCCGGTCGTTCGATCACCGAACCTCCTTCATCCTGTGCTGCAGGGGTGAAATGAGCTGGTCAGTGGGGGCGGTGACGAGGCAGGGCCCCTCGTCGTCGGCGTGGTGATTCCACTCAGCACGCCGACGACCGGAGGGGCCCTGTTGGTTCCGTATCGAGCCATGCTCGACGTTCCTCACGAGCTGGTCGAGCATGGCTCCTGGCTCATCTACGCCCGAAGGTGTGAACCGAACTCGCCGTGGCGGAAACCGGGCTGCTTCCCACAGGCCTTGCTCGCCCTGGCCCATCTCCGGAAGAACGAGACATTCGCCCAGCTCGGCGTCGGTTGCGGTGTCCCAGAGGCAACTGCCTGACGCTGTGCCGACGAGGTCCTGGACGTTCTCGCCTCGTGGGCACCCGGCCTGCACGAGGCCCTGACCGGTCCGGGCGAGGTCGACTTCGTCATCGTGGACGGCACGCCGATCCCGATCGACCGCATCGCTGCAAACGAGCCGTACCACTCGATGAAGCACCGCAGACACGGCATGAACGTGCGGGTCATCGCCCGTCCGGACGGCACCCGGCTCCGGTTCTCGCGCGCAGCCCCGGGACGCGCCCATGTCCTGACCGCGGCTCGCGCCCACCGCATCGTCCAAGCCTGCCCGGCCCGGCAGATCCCCGTGCTCGCGGACCGCGCCTACCAGGGTGCCGGCGCCACCGTCCGCACCCCCTGCTACCGCCACCACGAACTGCCCGAGCACTACCAGCACCACAACCGCGACCACGCCCGCCTGCGCGCACCCGGCGAACGCGCCTTCGCCCGGCTGAAGTCCTGGCGAGCACTGCGCAGAGCGCGCTGCTCAACCCGATGCGCCAGCCGTACCGTCCAAGCCGTCCACACCCTCTTGACCTGCGACTACACAGGATGGAAGAGGTTCACCGAGGAAAGTTCCTCAGATAAACCTCAACCGAAGACGCCCTCAAGTGGAGCAGCCCTACTCTCTTCCCCATCCCGCAGGTACCTCCTCAACCACCAAGGGACAGGACCATGACAGGCAACATGCAGCAGTCGGACGCACGACTGACTCAGAACGGCATCGAGTCCCTCAACCAGGCTCGCAACGAAATCGTGAAGTCCCGACGGCACGTGGAGACCTTGAAGGAGGTCCTCAGGAGCAAGTACAAGGGCGGCGACGGCGCGGCGTACGGCGAGTTGCTGAGGTTGTGGGACGAGAAGTGCGCGATCGTCCAGAGGAACGTCGAGGACATGATCGACAAACTCGGCGGCAGCCGGCAGACGCAGGCAAGGACACAGGCCGCTGCGATGGACTCCATCGCCCAGGGCTCTGCCACCTCCCAGGCGGTCTTCGACGCTCTCAAGAACGTCTGACCCGATTCCTCGGCCCCCGCCACACCTACGACTGAGAAGAGATTTGTGATGGACGACGGCTACATCTACGTCGATTACACGCACCTGAACGATGTCGGTGACTCCATGGCCCAGCAGACCAAGCTCATCGCCGGAATCGTGGAACGCCTGGAGACGGAGCTCCAGCCACTCAAGAACACGTGGATCGGCCTCGACGCCACGGAGTACCAGAACAGGCAGCGGGAGTGGGACGGGGCGGTCCTGGGGATGCAGCGGCTGCTCACCTCGCACGCCGGCCTGCTGGCGGAGATCGGATCCAGCTACAAGCAGAGCGAAAACCAACTGGCCGATCTCTGGTCCCAGGTCACCATAGGCCGCTGAGTCGCTGAATTCTTCGGTCCGAAGCTGTTCGCCGTCCGGCCGCCGGGCCGGACGGCGAACAACCATCAGGAGAAAAGATATGACCGAACTGACGCAATTGGACGCCTCGCACCTGCAGACCTTCGTCGACACTGAAGTGGCTGACTTCAACAAGGACCTTGTAGACATCGGAAAGGACGTACCCGAAGGCACCCGGGCCCTGAAAAGTCTCGTAGAGGGGTACCACACCCCCGAGGGGAATCACCTCCAGGAAAATCCTTATCTGACCATTGGGCTCATGGCGGCTGAAGGTGGGCTGGTGAAGGGAAATACCCTCGTCAGCCGGATAGCGGATGTTTCCAAGGGGATCGTCGATGTCCTGGCGGCTGAGCAAAACCTGTTCAAGCACATCGCCAGAAACCTGGAGGAGACGATCAAGGTCTTGCAGAAGAATCAGGACCAGAGTCTCACCGCGATCAGTGCGGAGAAGATGCTCGACCTCTTCTCCGATGTCGACAGCGATCTGAGCGGCACACCTGCTTCGGACAACTCCACCTCCAAGGCGGCGTAGTTGCCGTCCCTCCCTCCTCTTCCTACCCCAGGAGCGTGCTGCTGTGGCTGCCGAGCCTTCCTTTGAGGCCGACCCCGATGACTACTGGGGGAGGGCCGTCTCCCTCCTCACCGGCTACATGATGCCGAAGAGGAGCGCGCTCTTCGACAAACTCAAGAGCGAAGGCGACATTCCCCTTTTCCGTATGGGCTTCAAGGACATGGTCATGAGACCGGTCATGCCCGAGGACTATGCGGCGATCAGTGGGTGGATGACCCATGAGGGAGAGGATTACGACCTGGTCTTCTACACGGCGAAGGGTCGCGACAACGTGAAGATGCAGCGGGCCCGGATCGTGTTCATCGGGGTGCTCACCGATGAGAACGGCAGGGCGGTGCTGTTCACGGGGCCCGAGACCAGAAGGACGGGCGGCGAGTTCACGAGCGTCGTTGAGAAGGATGCGCAGTGGGACAACCGGCCGCCGCAACGCTACATCTTCGGAGGCAGAGCGGCGCTCGAGGCGTTGCAGACAGGTGATCGGAGCACCAAGGGTTTCGCCTACAACGGGTTGTCGGTCGCGGACGTCCATGCTGTCGATATCAAGGCGTTCACGCGCACGGCGCAGGCGTTCGACCGGGTGAAAAGTTTCTTTGTGAGCCAGAGTGACACGCTGGAGCGATGGGAGAAGTCGCTGGGCGACGAGCAGGCGTCGTGGAAGGGAAAGGCGGCCCAGGTCTTCCACAACCTCATCGTTCAGGTGCGATCGAACTATGCCGACTACGTGGATCAGTTCGGAGGCAAGGATTACGAGCCCTCCCACACCACGCTCGACGGCTACCGGCCCCGCTCTCGCTTCGCCGCTGCCCTTGCGGGAGCTCAGCTGGACCTGTCGATTCAGGTCAACGTGCTCCTGAACGCATGGAACGCATGGGCCGCCGACGGCAAGAACGACCCACACCGGGCAGTGCTGGAAGAGCTGAATGAGGTGTGGGATTGGGTAGTGAAGAACAACATCAGTCAGATAGGCAAGGTCGAGCATCACGACAGCCGCTCAGGCATTTCGACTACGTACCACACCACCGAGGCCTTCAGCCAAGTCCACCCCAAGTACGGAGACCTCGCGGAACGCAGCACCTACAGGAAGATCGCCGAGGCGGCGGTGGAACGGTGGAACAAGCGTGTTGAAGATGAACTCGAATACTATGCCCGTTATGCCCTGGCCAAGCTCAACAACCATTGGCTCGACGCTGCGGCAGTCTTCACTCAGCCGGTGGAGACCACCAGTCGCACCTCGCTGACGGAGGCCTGGCAGAAGGAACAGACTCAGCTCACCCAGGAGAAGCTCGGCCAGACCAACGACGCCCTCACTAAGAGCTTTGACGGCCTCGGCAAGGCGTTCAACGACTTGATCAGCGGATTGAACGACTTCGGGAGTGAGCAGGGCGGCAGCCCCCAAAGCGACAACGTCAATACGGACGGCCTTGCCAGAGAACTCCCCCAAAGCCCGAACGGCCCGAAGGCCGGGCTCGATGATATCGGCACCGGCGGCGGGTCCACGGATTCGGCAGGGACGCCGACGATCGTGCCGCTGAACCCCCTGCTCGGAATCGGCTCGGCCTCCAGCCTGAACTCCGACCCGGCCGGTACGAACAGCAGCCTCCGAAACCCGGACGGCAGCACCACCGTCCTCAACTCCGACGGGTCGTTGGCCACCATGCACCCGGGCGGTGGCCTGAGCGTCTTCAACCCGGCCACCGGCACCATGACCACGACCTCGCGGGACGGGAAGACAAGCAGCACCTCTCTTGACCCGGGTGTGGTGCTCGAGAATCCGGACGGCAGTACGACGACGCTGAACCCTGAGGGGAAGCTGACCACAATGTCCCCGGACGGGAGCAGCATGGTGGTTGATCCGTCGTCCGGTGAGGCTGTGACGACCCGCCCCGACGGCTCGGTGATCACTGAGTTTCTGAATCCGTCGGTGGCCACTGGCCCCACGCCCGATGACAGCACGGGGCTGCCGTCGCATGCCGAGATCTCGGCCTGGCGCCCGGATCTGACTCGTCTGAACGACTTGGTGACCAGCACCGATCTCCATGGTGATGCCGGCGTGGGAAGGGCCGGCATGACCCTTCCAGCCGCCGCATCCGTGGCGGACGCGACCCATTCCTCCTTCACATCCGACGACTTCGCGACTTCTCAGCTCAACCCAGCGGTCAGCCAGAGCGGTGACGACGGCACGTTGTCGTACGAGGAGTACGACAGCACTCCCTATTCCGGAGGCGCGTTGGGGGCGCCCCCGCCCAACGGGTTTGCCTCCGAGACGGGGCTGCCGAGCGGCGCCGTTCCTCTGAATCCGGACCTCGCTGGTGTAACGGATGGTGCCGGCAGCGGCAGCGGCAGCGGCAGCGGCGGCACGGGCATGCCCATGATGCCGATGGGCATGGGCGGCATGGGCGGCATGGGCGGACCCGGCGGAGCCGGAGGGGGCGGTGGCTCGTCGAACAGCGAACGGGTCCGCAACGTGTTGACCGATGGCGACGGCGCCGCCGTGCGCAGGCCGAAGCCGCGTGCTGACACGGCCGAGGACGGCGAGGACAGGGCCTACGCCAGAAGAGGACGGACCACCACGTCGTCGTCCTATCTCCCGGCGGGCGGCCAGGGCACCCAGGGGGCCCAGCGGACGGAGACGAGCGGCCGGGATCGGTCCGGTTGGGAGCCCGAGGACGGGGACGTCTGGGGCGCGGACGAAGGCGGCGCTCCGGCGGTCATCGGCCGGTGACGTCGGCCAACGGACAGGACGACAAGGCGAAGGAGGATCCGGTGACTGAACCGGCATCGATGGAGAAGAAGCTGGCCGATGCGATGGCCGAGCTCGAAGCGACCCAGGAGGCGGTGGCCAAGGCGGAGGCGGAGCTGAGGGAGGCGTCGTTCACCGTGCGGTCCAGGGACCGGGCGGTGGAGGTGACCGTCGGTCACCAGGGCGAGCTCACAGCACTGAGGTTTCTGGAGGGCAAGTACCGGAGCATGGCGGCGGGGGAGCTTGCCGCGAGCGTCCTGGACGCGGCGGAACGTGCCAGGACACAGATGTCCCGACATGTGATGGAGACGTTCCAGCCTTTCACCCAGCCGAGCACGGCGGTGTCGGAGCTGGCGGGAGTGGACATCGACTGGGCCGAGATCTTCGGTCCCGCGGTCCTGGAGGCACCGGAGCGGGCGGCCGGTCGCAGGGGCAGTGGCCGACTGCGTGACGAGATCAACGAGGACGGGGAGGACGATCACGATGTCTGATGCCAACGCCTATACCGCTGATACGGCCCGGATCCAGGGTGGTATCCGGCAGGTTCACGAGATCAGCACGGCGGCGCAGAGCATGCTGCGGAATTTCGAGAACCGCCTGAAGCCGACCGCGGGCTGGCCCGGCGAAGACGACAGTTTCGCCAAAGCGACAAAGCCGCATGCGCAGAGGGAGAACGTGACGGCTGCGGAAACCATGCGGGCGATAGTGGAAGCGATCGTCGCCATCGCCGATGGCACCAGCGAGAACGTGAAGAACATCCGGTCCACGCAGGCCGGGAACCTGGATGCCATCCTCCGGTCGCCGGGCGGCAACTCCACTGGAACCAACGGCAGGAAGCACTGACTCCGGCACGGCAATCCCATTCCCACCGCTGGTGAACAATCTGTTTGTTCGTCCTTGGAGGCGGGCGGCCGTCCATGGAGTCCGGTGCTCCGCCCTGGGGGATATTCCCGGACCGTGCCGCCGGGTGTCGAGCCCCTGCCGCATATCCAGGGCAATGTTCGTATGATCCCGTCGCACCGTAGGAATGACACGATGACCACAGCACGGCCTCAGGGCACCCAGAACATTCCGTCGCAGGCCGGGGAATCGGCAGCGGCGCAAGGAGACACGGCAACGGGGACGGTGGAGGCTGCGGGTTCACCGGCGGTGCTGCCGGCTTCCCCGGCCGGAGGCGTTACGACTGTGCTTCCCGTCGTAGGGAGTGCCGAGCAGGGGACTCCCGGTCCGGAGCCGGCGTCGCCGGTCGTCGGGGAGCCGGAAGCGGCAGGTGTCGCGGCGACCGCCGGGAAGGGCGGTGAGGCGGGAGCGGAGCCTGCTGCAGCGGTCGATGTGGAGGAAGAGGCAGGTGAGACGGCTGGTGGCACGGACAAGACTGCCGCGGACGTCCCGCCTGGGCGGCCGCACAAGAGTCTGCTGGCCGGGGCTGCGATCGTGGGAACTCTTCTGATGGCGGTGCCGTTCCTGGTGAGCAGCGGCGATGAGGAGGAGGGAGTGGCTCCTGCTGGTGCGATGCCCGGCACGGTGCTGGGGTCTCCGGCGGGTGGCGTCATGGTCGGCCCCATCGAAACAGCGTCGCCGACCGCGAACAGTACCTCTCAGAAGGCGCGTTCGGGCAAGAGTCCCGCTGGGCAAGGGGATGCTGGTGGGCCCCGGGCGGGAGGGGAAAGCACTGCCGGGACACCTGTAGCCCGTGAGGTGGGGGGCAGTGGCCCTGCGTCGGCGGGTAAGAATCCGAAGCCGTTGCCGCGGCCCACGGTGGGTGAGGATCCGAAGCCGTCGCCGCGGCCCAGCGCGGCTCAGACTCTGGGTAAGTCCAAGTCGTCCAGGAAGTCCTCCGGTGTGCCCGGTGTTTCCATCCGCAGCCACCACTCGGGCCAGTGCATCGATGTCACGGACGGTGGGGGTGACGGTACGCCGTTGCAGATCTGGGGCTGTAGCGGAGCGGCACAGCAGACGTGGCGTTTCATGGGCGACGGGACGGTGCGTTCCATGGGGCTGTGTATGGATGTCGCCTGGGGGGCGACGGGCAACGGTGCCGTGATTCAACTGGCCCGATGCAGTGGCCATCCCGCCCAGCAGTTCCGGCTGAACTCCTCGCACGACCTGGTCAATCCGCAGGCTGACAAGTGCGTTGACGTGAGGGAGCAGCAGGTGGCCAACGGCAGCCGGTTGCAACTGTGGGATTGCAACGGACAGGACAACCAGAAGTGGAGCGTCGGCTGAGGCTACCCGTTGCGTCGCTTGTGGCAGAGAGAAGTTGGCCGATGCTTTGGCCGAGTTTGAAGCGACGCAGGAGGCTCTGGCCTGGGCTGAGGCGGAGCTGAGACTTTCCAGCCCTTTCATGCAGTCGAGCGAGGCGGTGCCGGAGCTGGCGGACTTGGACATCGAGGATCCAGGCCGGTATCCGGCAGGTTCATGAGATCGGCACTGCGGCGCAGAGCATGCCGCGGAGGTTGAGCGCGGTCTGAGGCTGATTGCGGGCGGCCGTCGCGACCGCCGATGGCACCAGCGAAAACGTGAGGAATAGCCGGTCCGCGCGGGCCGGGAGCCTGGCCGCGGGCCTTCGGTCGCCGGGTGGCAACTCCACCGGAAACAAGAGCAGGAAGTACTGAATCTGACATGGCAATCCAGGTCTCACCGCTGGTGAACAACATGCTGTTCGTCCTTATCGGCGAGCGGTTGATGCAGGCGAATGAGGACCTGGCTCGTGACAGTCATGCGGCGTTCAGGGGTTTGGCTCATGATGTCCGTGGTCTGTCGGATGTCATTGAGCGTACGGTTTCGGGTACTGCGAGGGCGCTGCCGCCGCAGGTGGGGAACGATTATGTGCGTGCCATGGGCATGTTCGTGGATTCGGGTGGTACGGGGTATCTGAGGCAGTTCGCTGGGCGGTTGGACGATATTGCCGATGGCCGGGTGAAGACTTCGTACGACATTATGGAAGGCAAGTGGCAGATCAGTGCTGAGGTCATCCGGCTTCTGATCGAGCTGAAGACCCTTTTTTGGTTGTCGGCTGTCACGGGTGGTGCTACTGCGGGCAGGGCGGTGGTTGCGCAGCAGCGGAGTCGTGTGGCGGTGCTGCTGATTCTGCATCAATTGCTGAGCAAGACGCATTTGCTGCCGGTGTTGAGTGAGGCGTTCGAGGAGGCTTTCCAGTCGTTCGCTGTCCGTCTGGGGATGATTGCTTTCACGTCGGGTGAGCAGAGCTTCAACGGCTTCGACTGGGGGCAGATCGGGCAGGACGCGGTGTTCGGTGGTCTTGCCGGTGGATTTTTCGGCGGCATCGTTGGTGGCAACGAGAAGTTCTTGTCTCTGTTCCGTGATGATGTCAGGCGTGGTGCGTTTGCCAAGAGTGTTGCGGATGATGTGACGGTGAAGGTGGGGGCCGAGCCGGGGACTGGTCATGTGGACCCGGGGGGTGGTGTCGCCCGGCAGCCCAACGCTTCCAGTGTTTTCCTTGCCTCGGGTGGCTCGGAGGCGCTTGCGGAGATTCTGGGCAGTGGGTTGTTCACCGGCAACTGGGCGACCTCGTGGGACACGTTCCTGGGTGGGGGCATCAGTGGCAATGTCGGCGAGGGGCTCAATAAGGGTGCGGAGAAGACCGGTCTGGCGGTCAATCTGGCGTTCAACAAGGGCTTCTCTTCCGAGGTCCCTTCATGGCCTGCCGATGCGCAGAACGCCGGGGTGAACACGGCCGGTACCGACGAGGGTGACGGTCGCGGTGGCGGGGTCGCGGTGGGCGGTGGCGGGGAGCCGGCCGCCGGCGGCACGGGTGTTGCGGGCAGTGAGGCGGTCGGCGTTGCTGGTACTGCCGGGAATGCCGGTGTCACGGGCGCTGCCGCTGCTGGTGCTGGGGTGGTGTCGGGGCGGCCTCCCACGGTGTCTGGTGCGGATGCCGGGGTGTCGGATGCGGGTGTTGTACAGGATCAGGGTGCGGTGGGGTCGGCCGGGGTGCCGTCGGCCGGGAGCCTGGGAAGTGCGGAGTCGGGCGGGGCTCGGCCGCGTCCGGCCGGTGAGGCAGACACAGGGTCTGCAGCCGGGGGTGTTACGGAGGTTGCGGCACAGGCGCTGCCTGCCGTGGGTTCGAGTGGCACGGGCGTGTCTGCCGTCGCTGGGCGGCCTGCTGAGGTAGCGGCGGTGGATGAGGGGCACGCCCCGACCGCTGAGGTGACCGCGGGGCTGGAACCCGCGGAGCCGGTACAGGTTGCGGCGGGTGCGGTTTCCGGCGGAGCTGGTTCTGCGGCGATGGGAGCGAGTACTGCTGCTGTTCAGGCTGCCGGCCCTGTGGCCGATCCGGGTCGGGTCGCCAACCAGCCTGTGTCTTCTGCCGGTCGGCCGTCCACGGTGTCTGAGCCGGCCGGCGATGCGGGGCGTGCTCGTATCGATGAGCATAGTGACCAGGCCGGTGTCCGGCCGTCCGGCCAGGTGAACCCTTCGGCCCGGTCCGGGGCTGGTGACGGCTCGGGCGATGTGGTTGCCGCCGACATGGTGCAGCAGGCCGAGACTGATGAGCAGACCATGCCGGAGGCTGTCGATGCCGTGCGGCGGCCGGGCCCTGGTGTGTTGTCCCTGGGTGATGGCCGGGTCGAGGACCTCTCGGCGCAGGCTGGTGGGGCTGGGACGGTGCCTTCGGCCGCTCCGAGTGTGCTGTCGGGGGGTTCGTCCGGTCCGGGCCGGTTGTTGGGCTCGGGTGAGGTG
>NZ_JBVJVN010000035.1:0-55408 GCF_055603605.1 Streptomyces sp. NPDC037271 | reverse complement strand
CCCCCCCCCCCCCCCCCCCCCCCCCCCCCCCCCCCCCCCCCCCCCCCCCCCCCCCCCCCCCCCCCCCCCCCCCCCCCCCCCCCCCCCCCCTCCAGGTTGGCGCTGCCGAAGGCCCGACGGGCCGTCAGACCTCCACGACGACAGGGAGGATCATCGGCCGGCGACGGTAGGTGTCCGACACCCATTTGCCGAGGGTCCGCCGCACCAGCTGCTGGAGCTGGTGCGGCTCGACGACTCCGTCCTGGGCCGAGCGTTCCAGTACTTCCGTGACCCTGGGGAGCACCGCGGCGAAGGCCGAGTCCTCGATGCCCGAGCCCCGGGCCTGGACGTGCGGACCTCCGGTGATCTTGCCGGTGGACGAGTCGATGACCACGAAGACCGAGATGATGCCCTCGTCGCCGAGGATCTTGCGGTCCTTGAGGGCCGGCTCGCCCACGTCACCGACCGAGAGGCCGTCGACGTAGACGTATCCCGCCTGCACCTTGCCGGAGATCTTCGCCTTCCCCTCTACGAGGTCGACGACGACGCCGTCCTCGGCGATGACGATGCGGTCGTGCGGGACACCGGTGAGGGCGCCCAGTTCGGCGTTGGCCCGCAGGTGGCGCCATTCGCCGTGGACCGGCATCAGGTTCCTGGGCCGGCAGATGTTGTAGAAGTACAGCAGCTCGCCGGCCGAGGCGTGGCCCGAGACGTGGACCTTGGCGTTGCCCTTGTGGACGACGTTGGCGCCCCAGCGGGTCAGGCCGTTGATCACGCGGTACACCGCGTTCTCGTTGCCCGGGATGAGGGACGAGGCCAGGATCACCGTGTCGCCGTTGACGATGCGGATCTGGTGGTCGCGGTTGGCCATGCGGGACAGGGCGGCCATCGGTTCACCCTGGGAGCCCGTACAGACCAGGACCACTTCGCTGTCCGGCAGGTCGTCGAGTGTCTTGACGTCCACGACCAGGCCCGGCGGAACCTTCAGGTAGCCGAGGTCCCGGGCGATTCCCATGTTGCGGACCATGGAGCGGCCGACGAAGGCGACCCTGCGGCCGTACTCGTGCGCCGCGTCCAGGATCTGCTGGATGCGGTGGACGTGACTGGCGAAGCTCGCCACGATGATCCGCTTGCGGGCGCCGGCGAAGACCTGGCGCAGGACGTTGGAGATGTCGCGCTCGGGCGGGACGAACCCGGGAACCTCGGCGTTCGTCGAGTCGGAGAGGAGGAGGTCGATGCCCTCCTCGCTCAGCCTCGCGAAGGCGTGCAGGTCCGTGAGGCGGCCGTCCAGCGGAAGCTGGTCCATCTTGAA
Source organism: Streptomyces sp. NPDC037271 (assembly GCF_055603605.1). Lineage (NCBI taxonomy): Bacteria > Bacillati > Actinomycetota > Actinomycetes > Kitasatosporales > Streptomycetaceae > Streptomyces > Streptomyces sp. NPDC037271. Next base: position 54,117 of record NZ_JBVJVN010000035.1, on the reverse strand, counting down.
GTCGCCGGTGTGGACGACCATGCCCGCGGGGGTGCGGATGGCGACGGCCAGGGCGTCCGGGATGGAGTGGTTGACCGCGACGAACTCGCAGTCGAACGGGCCGACGCGCTCGCGGTGCCCCTCCGCCACCTCGAGGGTGTACGGACGGATGCGGTGCTCCTGGAGCTTGGCCTCGATGAGCGCGAGGGTCAGCTTCGAGCCGATCAGCGGGATGTCCGGCTTCTCGCGGAGGAGGAAGGGGACGCCGCCGATGTGGTCCTCGTGGCCATGGGTGAGGACGATGCCCTCGATGTCGTCGAGGCGGTCCCGGATGGACGAGAAGTCCGGCAGGATCAGGTCGATTCCGGGCTGCTCCTCCTCGGGGAAGAGCACTCCGCAGTCGACGATCAGCAGACGGCCGCCGTACTCGAAGACCGTCATGTTGCGGCCGATCTCGCCGAGGCCGCCAAGGGGCGTGACCCGCAGGCCACCCTTGGGGAGCGCCGGGGGACGGCCCAGTTCAGGATGCGGATGACTCAAAAGACTCTCCTCACCACACGCGCCACGTACCGGTGGGCACGTGGCGCGCATGACGTTCGTGCAGAAGCAGTTGTCGTATGGGGTGGTGCGGGCACCGGTGGCCCGCGTATTCAGTTGTGAAGTCCGGTCGTGCGGATCGTGCGGTGGTGCGGTCGTGCGAAGTCTGTTGTCAGAGCTGTACCCCGCCCGCGGCAAGATCGATCTTGAGCTGCTCGGTTTCCTCGGGCGTGAGGCCGACCATGGGCGCGCGCAGCGGTCCGGCGGGCAGCCCCAGGAGGGCGAGTGCGGCCTTGGTGGTCATGACGCCCTGGGTGCGGAACATGCCGGTGTAGACCGGGAGCAGCTTCTGGTGGATCTCCAGTGCCTTCTGCACGTCACCCGCGACGTGCGCGTCCACCATGGAGCGCAGTTCGGGGGTGGCGACGTGGCCGACGACCGAGACGAAGCCGACCGCGCCCACGGAGAGCAGCGGCAGGTTCAGCATGTCGTCGCCGGAGTACCAGGCGAGGCCGGAGCGGGCGATGGCCCAGCTCGCGCGGCCGAGGTCGCCCTTGGCGTCCTTGTTCGCGACGATCCGCGGGTGCTCCGCGAGGCGGACCAGCGTCTCGGTGTTGATCGGGACGCCGCTGCGGCCGGGGATGTCGTAGAGCATGACCGGCAGTCCGGCGGCGTCGGCGATGGCCGTGAAGTGCTGGTACAGGCCCTCCTGCGGGGGCTTGTTGTAGTACGGCGTGACGAGGAGGAGGCCGTGTGCGCCGGTGCGTTCGGCGGTGCGGGCCAGCTCGATGCTGTGCTGGGTGTTGTTCGTGCCGACTCCGGCGACGACGTGTGCCCGGTCGCCGACGGCCTCCAGGACGGCTCGTACGAGGTCCGCTTTCTCCGCGTCGCTGGTGGTGGGGGACTCGCCGGTGGTGCCGTTGACGATCAGGCCGTCGTTGCCTGCGTCCACCAGGTGGGCGGCGAGCCGCTGCGCGCCGTCGAGGTCGAGTGCGCCGTCCGCCGTGAAGGGCGTGACCATGGCGGTGAGGACCCGCCCGAAGGGGGTCTGCGGAGTCGAGGTCGGAGCCATGGGTTACACGCTACTCGTTGCTCAGGGCGGGGTCTGCCCTCGGGGGAGGCGGCAGGTCGGACGGGAGGTGGAGCCCGGCACTGCCTGCTCGGGGGTTCAAGCAGTGCCGGGTCCCTCTGATCAGGCTAGATGAACTTCTCCAAACGCCGCAATACGGACACTTCGCGCGGCTGATGCGCACATCTGTGCCGTCGGGCAGGCCGGATCGGCTACGGAGCCACCCGGCCGTTCGCGTTGAAGGCCGCGTAGGTGAGCGGCATGAGGCGGGCCCATTCCTCTTCCATCTTCTCGCCGACCATCTCGATCTCCCGCTGCGGGAAGGACGGGACCTTGGCCAGTTCGTGCTGGGTGCGCAGGCCGAGGAAGTGCATCATCGAGCGGGCGTTGCAGGTGGCGTACATCGACGAGTACAGGCCGACGGGGAGCACCGCTCGGGCCACCTCGCGGGCGACGCCGGCGGCGAGCATCTCCTGGTACGTCCGGTAGGCCTGGCGGTAGGAGTCCTCCATCGACCGGCTCACCAGGCCGTGCTGTTCGGCGGTGCCCTCGACGAAGACGTACTTGCCCGGGCGGCCCTGCTGGACCAGCTTGCGGTCCTCGCCCGGCACGTAGAAGACCGGCTGGAGCTCCCGGTAGCGGCCCGACTCCTCGTTGTAGGACCAGCCGACGCGGTGCCGCATGAACTCGCGGAAGACGAAGATCGGGGCGCTGATGAAGAAGGTCATCGAGTTGTGCTCGAACGGGCTGCCGTGCCGGTCCCGCATGAGGTAGTTGATCAGGCCCTTCGAGCGCTCCGGGTCCTTCTTCAGCTCGTCCAGGGACTGCTCCCCGACGGTGGAGACACGGGCGGCGAACAGGACGTCGGAGTCGGTCGCGCTGCTCTTGACCAGCTCTACGGTGACGTCACTGCGGAGGTCGATCTTGAAATCGTCGGCGGGGGTGTCGGTCACGGGTGCAGGGCCTTCCCATCTTGTCGCTTGGCGAGGCCACTCTACGGCCCGGCGAACGGGGCGTTCGGTGCCGTGCCGCGATGAAATCGGTGAAACAGGGCACCCGAGGGGCTGTTCGTTCGTCTGTATGAGTAACAGCGAAGCATTCATCCCTGAAGGGAGACGCAGCCTCCATGATCCGCCGGCGTGAACCCGTGCCGTTCGCCTTCGTCGCCGAAGCCGACAGGTTCCGCAGCAATGTCACACCCCCGCCGCGTGAGCGGGCGTCCTTCGGCCAGCTGGCCGGGCGCTGGCTGCTCGGTCTCACCGTCGTCGCCGGAATAGTGGGCTCCCTGGTGATCGGGATGCCCGCGTTGTCGGCCGACCAGCCCGACCCGCACAAACAGCCGTCGCAGGCGTCCGACCGGCGCTGAGGGCGTCGTCGGGTCATCTCCGACGCCATCCGGACCCCCGATGGTGGTGACCGGGGACACAGGTCGGTAGCCTCACCGGGCACAGCACACGCCATGGAACGAGTGAGGACCAGCCGTGCCCCTGTCCTTCCTGACGGCCGACCGCGCCTTCGACGCAGCCGACGACGTCGCGCTGCCGTACGACGACCGTGACCTCTGGCGCCGGCCCTACCGGCCGGGCCCGTGGCGCGTGGGGGTGGCGGCACTGATGCTGCTGCTCGCCTCGTTCGTACTGTTCTCGGCGATCATCATCGCGGCGACGGACTCGCTGTCCTCCGCCGGTGTGGTGTTCGGCGTCGCGATGGCCGTGATCGCCTGCGCCCTGCGGCTGCTCCGCATGGGCGCGTGGGTGAGCGCCCACGGGGTGCGTCACGTGAGTTTCCTCAGCACGCGCACGGTGGCCTGGCAGCAGGTCGCCGGCGTGCGCACGGTGCAGCAGCCGGTGCGCTGGCTCGGGCTGCCGCGCACGGTGCAGGGGCAGGCGCTGCTCCTCGTCCGGCAGGGCCAGTCCGCGGAGACCACGCCTCCGCTGCTGACCACGCACAACGCCGACTTCCTCGCCCGGGAGGACGCCTTCGACCGTGCGGCCGACGCCGTGGAGGCGTGGGCCGGCGAGTACCGGCGGGGCTGAGCGCCGAGGACGGGCCCCGGCGTCTGCGGTCTGCTCAGACGGTCTCGACGTGTTTGCCGTCGTGCAGGGCGATCGCCCGCTGCATCGCCTTGCGGGCGCGCGGGGTGTCGCGGGCGTCGTGGTAGGCGACGGCGAGGCGGAACCAGCTGCGCCAGTCGCCGGGGGCGTCCTCCGCCTCGGCCTTGCGCAGGGCGAAGACCTCGTCGGCCGAGTCCCGGTCGACGCGACCGCTGGGGGTGCGCTTCAGTTCGTCGACGGGCAGTCCGCCCTCGGCGTCGAGTTCGGCGGCGAGCTGGTTGGCCTTGCGGACGAACTGGGTGTTCTTCCAGAGGAACCACACGCCGATCACCGGCAGGATCAGCACCGCGACGCCGAAGGTGACGGTGAGGGGTGTGCCGGTGTCGATGAGCATGACGCCGCGGCTGCCGACCAGGACGAAGTAGAAGACCAGGACGGCGGCCGTGATGACGTAGGAGATTTTCGCGCGCATGAGGGTCAGGGACTCGGTTCGCGTGTCGGTTCCGGCCTCAGTTCAGGTCCAGGAAGTGTTCCAGGCCGAAGGTGAGGCCCGGGGTGGCCACCACCCGGCGGGCGCCCAGCAGGATGCCCGGCATGAAGCTGCTGTGGTGCAGGGAGTCGTGCCGGACGGTGAGGGTCTCGCCCTCGCCGCCCAGCAGGACCTCCTGGTGAGCCAGCAGGCCGCGCAGCCGGATCGCGTGGACCGGGACACCGTCGACGTTCGCGCCGCGGGCGCCGTCCAGGGCGGTGGCAGTGGCGTCGGGCGCCGGGGCGGCGCCTGCCTTCTGCCGGGCCTCGGCGATCAGCTGGGCGGTGCGGGTGGCGGTGCCGCTGGGGGCGTCGACCTTGTTCGGGTGGTGCAGCTCGACGACCTCGACGGACTCGAAGTACGGGGCGGCGATCTGCGCGAACTTCATGGTCAGCACGGCGCCGATGGAGAAGTTCGGCGCGATGAGAACGCCCGTCCGCGGGGACTTGTCGAGCCACCCGGTCAGCTGCGCGAGACGCTCGTCGGTCCAGCCGGTGGTGCCGACGACGGCGTGGATGCCGTGGCGTACGCAGTAGTCGAGGTTGTCCATCACCGAGGACGGGGTGGTCAGCTCGACGGCGACCTGGGCGCCGGTCTCGGCCAGCGTGTCCAGGCTGTCGTCCCGGCCGAGGGCGGCGACCAGCTCCATGTCCCCGGCGGCCTCGACCGCCCGTACCGCCTCGGAGCCGATCCGGCCCTTGGCGCCGAGGACGGCCACGCGCAGCTTGCTCATGTCACATGCTTCCTTCTCGAAACGGGACCGTCAGGCGACGGCGTCGTGCAGCCGGGACGCCTGCTTGTCCTTCAGCGGGCCGATGACCGACAGCGAGGGCCGCCGTCCCAGGACGTCGCGGGCGACCACGCGGACGTCGTCCGGCGTGACCGAGGCTATCCGGGCCAGCATGTCGTCGACGGACATCTGCTCGCCCCAGCACAGTTCGCTCTTGCCGATACGGTTCATCAGCGCGCCGGTGTCCTCCAGGCCGAGGACCGTGGAGCCCTGCAGCTGGCCGATCGCGCGACCGATCTCCTCGTCGGACAGACCGTGCTCGGCGACGTGGTCGAGCTCGTCCCGGCAGATCCTCAGCACGTCGTGCACCTGGGAGGGCCTGCAGCCCGCGTAGACGCCGAAGAGGCCGCAGTCGGCGAAGCCCGAGGTGTACGAGTACACGCTGTAGGCCAGGCCGCGCTTCTCGCGGACCTCCTGGAAGAGGCGTGAGGACATGCCGCCGCCGAGGGCGGTGTTGAGGACGCCCATGGCCCAGCGGCGCTCGTCGGTGCGGGCGAGGCCCGGCATGCCGAGGATGACGTGGGCCTGCTCGGTCTTGCGGCCGACCAGCTCGACGCGGCCGGCGGTGCGCAGGGTGCGCCGGCCGTCGCGCGGGGCGAGGGGCGCCGCCACCGGCTCCTTGAAGGCTCCGGCCTTCTCGAAGGCGGCACGGACCTGGCGTACGACCTTGTTGTGGTCCACGTTGCCGGCGCAGGCGACCACGAGGTGCGTGGGGTCGTAGTGCTTCTTGTAGAAGCGGCGGATGCGGTCGGCGGTGAGGGCGTTGACCGTGTCGACCGTGCCGAGGACGGGACGGCCCAGCGCGTTGTCGCCGAACATGGTGTGCGCGAACAGGTCGTGCACGCAGTCGCCGGCGTCGTCCTCGGTCATCGCGATCTCTTCGAGGATCGCGCCGCGCTCGACGTCCACGTCCTCCTCGCGGATGAGCGAGCCGGTGAGCATGTCGCAGACCACGTCGATGGCGAGCGGCAGGTCGGTGTCGAGTACGCGTGCGTAGTAGCACGTGTACTCCTTCGCCGTGAACGCGTTCATCTCGCCGCCGACCGCGTCGATGGCGGAGGAGATGTCCAGGGCGCTGCGCCCCCGGGTGCCCTTGAAGAGCAGGTGCTCCAGGTAGTGGGTGGCGCCGTTCAGGGCCGGGGTCTCGTCGCGGGAGCCGACGTGCGCCCAGATGCCGAAGGTCGCCGAGCGGACCGAGGGCAGGGTCTCGGTGACGATCCGCAGGCCGCCCGGGAGGGTGGTCTTGCGGACCGTACCGATGCCGTGCTCGCCCTTGATCAGGGTTTGGGTACGGGCGACGGCCCGCGCCTCCGAGGAGGTGCGGGCCGTCGCCTTGGAGCCGCGGGACGTCACTGGTCGGTGTCGTCCTTCTTCTCGTCGTCGCCCTCTTCGCCCTCGATCACGGGGATCAGGGAGAGCTTGCCGCGGGAGTCGATCTCGGCGATCTCGACCTGGACCTTCTGGCCCACGCCGAGGACGTCCTCGACGTTCTCCACGCGCTTGCCGCCGGCCAGCTTGCGGATCTGCGAGATGTGCAGCAGACCGTCCTTGCCGGGCAGCAGGGAGACGAACGCGCCGAAGGTGGTCGTCTTGACGACCGTGCCCAGGTAGCGCTCGCCGACCTCGGGCATGGTCGGGTTGGCGATGCCGTTGATCGTGGCGCGGGCGGCCTCGGCCTGCGAGCCCTGGGCGGCACCGATGTAGATGGTGCCGTCGTCCTCGATCGTGATGTCGGCGCCCGTGTCCTCCTGGATCTGGTTGATCATCTTGCCCTTGGGGCCGATGACCTCGCCGATCTTGTCGACCGGGATCTTCACGGTGATGATCCGCGGCGCGTTCGGGGACATCTCGTCCGGCGTGTCGATCGCTTCCATCATCACGTCGAGGATGTGGAGGCGGGCGTCACGGGCCTGCTTGAGGGCGGCGGCCAGGACGGAGGCGGGGATGCCGTCCAGCTTGGTGTCGAGCTGGAGGGCGGTCACGAACTCCTTGGTGCCGGCGACCTTGAAGTCCATGTCGCCGAAGGCGTCCTCCGCACCGAGGATGTCGGTGAGGGCGACGTAGTGCGTCTCGCCGTTGATCTCCTGGGAGATCAGACCCATGGCGATACCGGCGACGGGGGCCTTCAGCGGCACACCGGCGTTCAGCAGCGACATGGTGGAGGCGCAGACCGAGCCCATGGACGTCGAGCCGTTGGAGCCGAGGGCCTCGGACACCTGACGGATCGCGTACGGGAACTCCTCGCGCGTCGGCAGCACCGGCACGATGGCGCGCTCGGCGAGGGCGCCGTGGCCGATCTCGCGGCGCTTCGGGGAGCCGACGCGGCCGGTCTCGCCGACGGAGTACGGCGGGAAGTTGTAGTTGTGCATGTAGCGCTTGCGGGTCACCGGCGAGAGGGTGTCCAGCTGCTGCTCCATGCGGAGCATGTTGAGGGTGGTGACGCCCAGGATCTGGGTCTCGCCACGCTCGAACAGCGCGGAACCGTGGACGCGCGGGATGGCCTCGACCTCGGCGGCCAGGGTGCGGATGTCGGTGACACCGCGGCCGTCGATGCGCTTCTTCTCCTTGATGACACGCTCACGGACCAGGGACTTGGTCAGCGAGCGGTACGCGGCGGAGATCTCCTTCTCGCGGCCCTCGAACTCCGGCAGGAGCTTCTCGGCGGCGAGCGCCTTGACGCGGTCCAGCTCGGCCTCGCGCTCCTGCTTGCCGGCGATGGTGAGCGCCTGGCTGAGCTCGGGGCGGACGGCGGCGCTGAGCGCCTCCAGGATGTCGTCCTGGTAGTCCAGGAAGATCGGGAACTCGCCGGTCGGCTTGGCGGCCTTCGCGGCGAGGTCGGCCTGGGCGCGGCACAGCACCTTGATGAAGGGCTTCGCGGCCTCCAGACCGGCGGCGACGACCTCCTCGGTGGGCGCCTCGGCGCCGCCCTCGACCAGCTTGACGGTCTTCTCGGTGGCCTCGGCCTCGACCATCATGATCGCGACGTCGCCGTCCTCCAGGGCGCGGCCCGCGACGACCATGTCGAAGACGGCGTCCTCGAGCTCGGTGTGCGTCGGGAAGGCCACCCACTGGCCGCGGATCAGCGCGACGCGGACGCCGCCGATCGGACCGGAGAAGGGCAGACCGGCCAGCTGCGTGGACGCGGAGGCGGCGTTGATCGCCACGACGTCGTACAGGTGGTCGGGGTTGAGGGCCATGATCGTGGCGACGACCTGGATCTCGTTGCGCAGGCCCTTCTTGAAGGACGGGCGCAGCGGGCGGTCGATCAGGCGGCAGGTGAGGACGGCGTCCTCGGACGGCCGGCCCTCACGGCGGAAGAAGCTGCCGGGGATCTTGCCGGCGGCGTACATCCGCTCCTCGACGTCCACCGTGAGGGGGAAGAAGTCGAGCTGGTCCTTGGGGTTCTTGGAGGCGCTGGTGGCCGACAGCACCATGGTGTCGTCGTCCAGGTACGCCACGGCGGAACCGGCGGCCTGACGGGCCAGGCGGCCCGTCTCGAAGCGGATGGTGCGGGTGCCGAACGCGCCGTTGTCGATCACGGCTTCGGCGTAGTGGGTCTCGTTCTCCACTAGTGTTTTCTCCGTTGCTTGTCGTCTTTCGTCCCTCCTCGCCCGTGTGGCGGGGGGACGGTGGCGGAGAAGCGCTCCGTGCAATGCGGGCCGGTCTTCGATCGAAGCACCCGGGTTCTGCACCCGGGGGCCACTACCGAGGACCGGCGGCGGCGAGGCACGCTCCTCCTCGTTTCGTTCGTTGTGTCGTACGTCGTGCGTCTTGTGTTCTGTTACCACACTACAAAGCGGTGGCGACAGTGCGCACGTACAGCAAAGGGAGCGGCCCCCGAACGATGGGAACCGCTCCCTTCACGGCGTCTTACTTGGCGCCCGCCGCACCGCGGCGGATGCCGAGGCGCTCGACCAGCGCGCGGAAGCGCTGGATGTCCTTCTTGGCGAGGTACTGCAGCAGCCGGCGGCGCTGGCCGACCAGGATCAGCAGACCACGACGGGAGTGGTGGTCGTGCTTGTGGGTCTTGAGGTGCTCGGTCAGGTCGGAGATCCGACGGGACAGCAGAGCGACCTGGACCTCGGGGGAGCCGGTGTCGCCCTCCTTGGTACCGAACTCGGTGATGATCTGCTTCTTCACTGCGGCGTCGAGCGACACGCGTACTCCTCTTGGTCCGTGAGTGCCCACCGAGTGCCCCCGGTCTACGTCTCGGGGGGTCTTCCGTGACTCGGAAGGCGAGGATCCGCTGGGCGCGACCTCCAGGGCTCCTGGCTCCGGGGGCGCGTACACATACGGCCGTCACACAGCGTACCAGCCTGGGCGGACGGCCCGGCCCGCAGGCCCCGAGCCGTGCGCTCCGGGCCGGGTCACCGCCGCGTACGCCGCTCAGCCCGCGCTCTCCACACCCACCGTCACCTGGTCGAACTCGCCGACCTCGCCCTCGGTGGCGGTGGCGGGACCCGCGACGGTGCGCGCGGCAAAAGAACACGCGTTCGTGCTCGTACAGGATGTCATCGAGTGTCGGGGCGTCGAGCGCGTGCACCTCCTGGCCCCCGGCGAAGAGCAGCAGGACGGTCTCCTTCCGGAAGGCCGGGTCGATGGCCACGACGGCGTCGGGGGCGAGGCCGGTACCCGGACGGAAGGCGATCAGCTCTTCCCCGCTCATGCGCAGGGGGTGCATCTCGCCACCGGTGGGAGCGTCGAACTTCCCCGCAGGCCGGCTGGTGGCCAGGTCGGAGGCGACGATGTGGTCCTCCTCCGAGAGGTAGAGCCGCTCGCCGCCGACGACGATCGCGCCGCAGCTCTCGACCACGGCGCTGAAGGTCCGGTCGCAGTCGAGGACCTGATGGTCCCGGTCGAGCCGGATGGTCGCGCGCCCCTCGCCCCGCTCGTCGAGGGAGATCAGGTCGGTGACGACGTAGTCGCCGACGGCGACGGCGATGACGGCCGGTGAGGCGGAGACCAGGTAGACGTCCTTCGCTCCCCGCGCCACCCGGTACGTCCGCTGGGCCTCGCCCGTGCGCGCGGATCGACCTTTTCCACCCGTTAGGTGCGAGCCGCCGAGTCGCCGCAGGACAGGAGGGCAAGCAGCCCGCGTCCGCCGGCGAAGCCCTTGTCCTCGCAGGCCGAGGGTGCGCCGTCCGCCCACAGGCACTTCCCGCCGGTCAGCTCGTACCCGGCCGAGCCCTGCCCCCAGGCGACGGCGACCGTGCCGTCCGTCATCGTGACGTTGACGGCCAGGGAGGAGCCTGCGCCGGGAAGCTCCGCGTCCCACGGTTTCTCGCCGGTGTGGATGTCCACCACCGCGAGCCGGTCGCAGGGGAGCGTGAGGGGGGTCCCCGTCCGGGCCGTCTCCCCCGCCGGCGTCGGCGAAGGCGGTACGGCCGTCCGCGCCGACGTGTCGGATCACGGCGCAGAGCGGGCCGGGAAGGGGAAGGTCCCAGGCGGGCGTGGATGCCTCGGACGCGCCGCGCCGGAAGCTCTTGAGTTCGCTGCCGAAGCCCTTCGCGAAGACCTTGTCCGTCGCCCAGGTGCCCATCGCCGGGACGTTCTGCCCCACGGTACGGAGGGTCTCGGTGTAGGACACGGCCATCCTGCCCTCCGGTGACGACGGCCGGGTCTCGACGGTCTCCCGGATCTCGTCCGGTGCCTGACGGACGGCCACCGGGCGGCCGTCCGACGCGGGGTCGTCACCCGCGCCTCCCGGTCCGTACGCCCACAGCCCGGCGGCCAGCGCCACGAGCACGAGGGGCGCTGTCACGCCGACGCCCGCCCTGCGGCGTCCGGCATCCTGGGTCCGAGGAACGGGGTCGAGGTTTCGGGGCGGGGGCGTTGCAGGGGGAGGGCGGGAGCCCGAAACTCACGGCGGACACCTCTCGGCCTCGGAAGTCGAGGGGCGGGCAGTCGTGACGACGGCGGGGCGAAGGCGGCGTCAGCCCGCCGGGGGTACATCCGCGAACCGCTGATCAGGGACAACGGCAGCAAGTAGGGTAGCCGCACAGCTCGTTGGCACAACAGGAAGGACCGGACCCGCCATGGCCGATGCCGAGGACCTCGAACTCAAGGCGCGCAAGGAGCGGGAGAGGGACGAGCTCTACTCCCTCGACATCTCCGGAGTGGAATGGCACAGCGCTCCCGGCACCGAGGAGCACGAGGAGCGGGTCGAGATCGCCTACCTGCCCGCCGGCGCCGTCGCCATGCGGTCGTCGCTCGATCCGGACACCGTGCTGCGGTACACGGAGGCGGAGTGGCGGGCGTTCGTGCTGGGGGCGCGGGACGGGGAGTTCGATCTGGAGCCGGCGCCGCAGGACGCCGAGAACGGCGCCGAGTAGGACACCGGGGGCGGCACGCCACGTGCCGCCCGGCCATCCATCGGTACAACGCGCTGTCGGGCCGCGCTGCGCGGAGTGCCCTCAGCCTGTCATCGACCGTGCCGCAGCGTAGACGTCGAACACGGCGAGGGCCAGGGGGATCAACGTCAGGAGCACGAAAGCTTCGGCGATCTCCACGAAGCGCCCCCAGAACGGCGTCCCACCGCGACGCGGAGTGATCAGGCCGACCGCGGTGACCAGGGCCACAGTTGTGGCGACCGCCGCCACCAGCCACACGCTGCGAATGTCCAGACCACTGGTGTCTCCCCGGAGCGCGTCGTGCCAGTACTCCGCCGGCGGGGTCATCGCCAGTCCCAGGCCGAGGGAGACCAGGCAGGCGAGCCCGGCGGCCAGCGTGGCGGCGACCTGTGCGGTGTAGCGGAACAGCTGCGCCCGCATCACCATCGCGATGCCGGTGGCAAGCGTCAACAGCTGCGCCCACACATTGCCCGTGAAGGCCAGGACGATCGACGCACCCACGGAGACCAGCGCGCAGCCTCCGACCAGTCCCGCGAGGAGTTCGTGGCCGCGACGGGCCTGAGCGGTGATGCGCTCGACGTCCACGGGTTCCGGGGAGTCGGTCTCGTCCGCGGAGTAGGCGCCTCTCGGCTGATTGGGGGGTTCCCAACCGATGGGAAGCCGGGCGAAACGCAGGGACAGGCCGGGCAGGAACGCCAGGGCGGACACCGACAGGACTGCGCAGACCGCGGCCGTCTCCATGGGCTCCAGGTGCGTCAGCATCGCCACGAACGTCACCAGCAGGCCGACGGCGGCGGCGAAGATGAAGGCCACGAAAGGACTGTCGCCGCTCGGTGACACAAGAGTGAGCAGGACCGAGACGACCAGGACCGCCGCACACGCGAGCAGGAACTGGAGTCGTCCGATGCCCTGTCCCTCGGCGAGTGGGACAAGTCCCGATCCCGCCACGGCGATGTTCGGGAGCGCACCCAGACCGAGGGCGACCGCGGAGCCTCGATCCTTGTACACACGTCCCCGGACACACGCGAAGGTGACGAGCAGGACGCCGGCGACCGCGGCGAGTACGCCCTGGAGGCTGTGCATGTCGTGACGGACCTGGGAGTTCCAGGCGACGAAAGCCAGCAGCACGGGGAGCACGCCCGCCCCGACCAGGCCGGCCACACGTGTGAGTGCGCCGTCCCACAAGGTGCGGTCGTGGGTGACTGCGGAGGCGACTGCCTCCGAGACGTCGTCGAAGACCGCCGGGGGCAGCGAGTCGGCGAACGGACGCAGCGTGAGCAACTCGCCGTCCAGGATGCGTTGCGCCGCGAAGGACCGGGCACTGTCCAGGACGGTCCCGTCACGGCGAACGAGGTGATAACCGACCGGCGCACCTTCGGCGGGACTCTGACGGGAGAACCGCAGGATCTCCGGGTACAGGTCCGCGACCGGCACGTCATCGGGCAGGGCCACGTCGATGCGGCTGTCGGGCGCCACGATCGTGACCCGACAGAAACCGAGCCCCGAACCCACTGTGGCCGGAGCCCCGGAGCCCGCCCCCGCGCCACCTGTCGCGCCGATCGGCGCGGAGGCCGTCATGCTCACCCGTTGTTCCCCTCATAGGCGACGTCGGCAAGGTGCGGCATCAGCGCCCCGCCTCTTGACAACGATCCTTCTTGGTTGTTCCGTGACGCCCCCTTCACCACTGCGGGGCTCGGGGGTTGCTCACGTGCGGCGTCACGCTCTCCGCGGGGCACTCGGTCCCGGAGTGCGCAACTGCTCACGCATCTCACGGGCACCCTACCGCCCACTGCTGTCCATGTGTGTCAGTAGGATCGCTCTTCGCGATCGACGTGCACCGGTAGACGGACGGTGGACGGAACAGTTCGGGCCGGCAAGGGAATTGGTGCGAAGTGAGCCACATCGTCGTCAAGCGTCCGCCTCGGACGCTGCCGAAGAACGTGCCCATGGAGGAGGTCCATCTGCAGTCGCCGCCGGAGCTGCCGCGCGGGCAGCAGGAGGGCGCGTGGATGCAACTCCTGCCCATGCTCGGCATGGGCGGGTCCGTGGTGTTCTTCTTCAACCCCTCGGCCCAGCCGATCATGAAGATCATGGGCATGGTGATGATCGCGTCCACGATCGCCATGGGCATCGCCATGCTGGTGCGTTACCGCCGCGGCAACCAAGGCCAGATGGCCGACATGCGCAGGGACTACCTCCGCTATCTGTCACAGACCAGGCGCACCGCCCACGAGACGGCGAAGGCCCAGCGCGACGCGCAGTACTACTTGCACCCCTCACCCGACCAGCTATGGGCACTGGTCGCCGAGGGCAGCCGTCTCTGGGAACGGCGTACGGGCGACGAGGACTTCGCTCAGGTTCGCGTGGGTCTCGGCCCGCAGGCCCTGGCCACTCCTCTGGTGCCGCCGCAGACGGCGCCGGTGGACGAACTGGAGCCGCTGACCGCGGGTGCCATGCACCGCTTCCTCGCCACCCACAGCACACTCGAGCAACTCCCGATGGCGGTTTCCCTGCGGGCGTTCTACCACCTGACGATCAGCGGCGCACCAGCCACCGTGCGCGGCACTGCCCGGGCCGTCATCGCCTCGCTCGCCGCGTTGCACTCCCCCGAGGACTTGGTGATCGCCGTCGCCACCGGGCACGAGGCGACGGCGGAATGGGAGTGGGCGAAGTGGCTCCCGCACGCACAGGCAGTGGGCACCGCGGACGGTGTGGGCTCCCGGCGTCTGATGACCGCTGATCCGACGGCACTCGAGGAACTGCTGGGCGCCCGTCTCGAGGGCCGACCCCGGTTCCACCCGGAGGCCCGCCCCGTACCCGACCAACCGCACCTGGTCGTCGTGCTCGACGGAGTCTCCCTGCCGCCGACGTCGCTGCTGGCCAGTCCCGAGGGCTTGCAAGGGGTGACCGTCCTCGAGCTGGTTCCCGGCACCCTCACCACGGGACGGGGGGACCTCTCGGTCTTCGTGCAGCCGAATCAACTGCGCCTGGAAGCCGTACACGGTGCGGTCTACGAGGGCACACCCGATGTCCTCTCCCAGGAAAGCGCGGAGGCGCTGGCGAGGCAGCTCGCGCCCTTGCGTGTGGGAACGGGCGGGGACGACGACGAGCCACTCCTCGCCAACCTGGAGTTCACCGATCTCCTCAACCTCGGCGACGCCGCATCCGTCGATCCGCGGCGGACGTGGCGGCCACGCTCCCAGTCCGAACGGCTGAGGGTGCCGATCGGTGTCGGTGAGGACGGCCGGCCCGTGATGCTCGACCTGAAGGAGGCGGCGCAGGAAGGCATGGGTCCACACGGCCTGTGCGTGGGCGCGACCGGGTCCGGCAAGTCGGAGCTGTTGCGCACCCTGGTCCTCGGCCTGGCTGTGACCCACTCCTCCGAGACACTCAACTTGGTACTCGCCGACTTCAAGGGCGGAGCGACGTTCGCCGGCATGGCGCAACTGCCGCACGTGGCGGCCGTGATCACCAACCTCGCCGACGACCTGACCCTGGTCGATCGGATGGGTGACTCGATCCGCGGTGAGCTCAACCGCCGTCAGGAATTGCTCCGGGACGCCGGCAACTACGCCAACATCCACGACTACGAGAAGGCCCGCGCGGCCGGCGCCGCGCTGCAGCCCATTCCCTCCCTCGTCCTGGTCATCGATGAGTTCAGCGAACTGCTCTCGGCGAAGCCGGACTTCATCGAGATGTTCGTCCAGATCGGCCGTATCGGTCGGTCGCTGGGCGTCCATCTGCTTCTCGCCTCGCAGCGGTTGGAGGAGGGCCGCCTGCGCGGCCTGGAGACGTACCTGTCGTACCGGATCGGTCTGCGCACCTTCTCCGCGGCCGAGTCCCGGTCCGCGCTCGGCGTCCCGGACGCCTACGAACTGCCTAACGTCCCCGGTTCCGGCTTCCTCAAGTTCGGCACGGACGAAATGGTGCGCTTCAAAGCCGCGTACGTCTCAGGCGTGTACCGCACGAGTGCTCAGCAGGCAGCGCCCTCCGGCGGCCCTCGACCGGTGGACCGGCGGCCCGCGCTGTTCACCGCCGCCGAGGTCCCGGTGCGGTACGTGGCGGTTCCGCCCCAGCGCGAGGAGACTCCGGACGAGGCAGGCGACTCCCTCGCCGACACGGTGCTCGACGTCGTTGTCCGACGCCTGGAGGCGCAGGGCCCGGCAGCCCACCAGGTGTGGCTGCCGCCTCTGGACAGCCCGCCGTCGCTCGACACACTGCTGCCCGGCCTCGCCCAGGTGGCGGGGCGCGGCCTGACGCAGCCCGATTACGAGGGCGCGGGGCAGCTCGTCGTGCCCGTCGGCATCGTCGACAAGCCGTACGAACAGCGTCGGGACCCGCTCTGGGTGAACTTCGGCGGCGCGGCCGGCCACATGCAGATCCTGGGCGGACCGCAGTCCGGAAAGTCGACGCTGCTGCGCTCGATCGTCGCGTCCTTCGCGCTCACGCACACCCCGCACGAAGTGCAGTTCTACGGACTGGACTTCGGTGGTGGCGGTCTGTCGGCGGTGGCCGGTCTGCCCCACGTCGGAGGCGTGGCCTCACGCCTCGACCCAGAGAAGGTACGGCGTACGACGGCCGAGGTCTACGGTGTGCTGACCCGCCGCGAGGAGTACTTCCGCACGGCCGGCATCTCGTCGATCGCGGAGTTCCGGGCGCGCCGAGCGCGAGGCGACATCTCGGTGACCGATCAGCCGTGGGGCGACGTCTTCCTGGTCATCGATGGATGGGGAAACTTCCGCGCGGACTACGAGGCGCTGGAGTCGGTGGTGCTGGACATCGCGGCACGCGGCCTCGGCTACGGCATCCACGTGATTCTCACGGCCTCGCGCTCCATGGAGGTCCGCAGTAACCTCAAGGACCACCTGATGAACCGCCTCGAACTGCGGCTCGGGGACACCATGGACTCGGAGTTCGACCGCAAGGTCGCAGCGAATGTGCCGACGGGCGTGCCCGGGCGCGGCCAGACGCCCCAGACACAGCACTTCATGGCGGCGGTCCCGCGCATCGACGGGCTGTCCTCCGACACAGACCTCGCCGAGGCCACCCAGGCACTCGCGACCGAGGTCGTGCGGCACTGGCAGCAGCCGGGTGCGCCCGCGGTGCGGCTCCTGCCGCGCGAGTACCCGGCGCACCAGCTTCCCCCGGGTGACAGGTTCCCCCGGCGGGGGGTCTCCTTCGCGCTCGACGAGGACAATTTGGAGCCGGTGTTCGTCGACTTCGAGCAGGACCCGTTCTTCCTCATCTTCGGCGAGAGCGAGTCCGGCAAGTCGAACCTGCTGAGACTCCTCATCCGGCGGCTCTCCGAGCGCTACGACGGCGACTCGTGCAAGCTGTTCGTCATCGACAACCGCCGTACGCTGCTGGGAGTCACCCCGCCGTCGCACCTGGCCGAGTACGTTCCCATGTCGAACCAGATGCAACACCACATGGACGCGCTGGCCGAGTTGATCCAGCGCCGTACACCGACGGCCGACGTCACGCCGGAGCAGTTGCGCGACCGCAGTTGGTGGCAGGGGCCGACGGTGTACGTCATCATCGACGACTTCGACCTGGTCGCCACGTCCAGCGGCAACCCGCTGGCCGGGCTGACCGAACTCCTGCCATTCGCCCGGGACGTCGGCGTGCGCTTCATCATCGCCCGCTCGACCGCGGGCGCGGGCCGTGCCGGTTACGAGGCCTTCATGCAGCGCCTCAAGGAACTCGGCGCCCAGGGCGTCGTCCTCAGCGGCGACCCGGCCGAGGGCGACCTGCTGGGCGGGGTGCGCCCACGTCCGATGCCGCCGGGCCGGGGCGTGTTCGTCTCGCGGAGGCGGGGCAGGCCGTTGGTTCAGGTGGGGTTGGTGGAGGACGGGGACAGGTGGTGACGGAGACCGGTCCGGACCAGAAGACCGCCTTCGGGTGAACTCCCCAGACACGCCGGAGGGTGGGCGTCTCCCGCGCACGCCCACCCTCGTTGCCTCTACGGCTACTGCCTCGCTTACGGAACCTGCAACTACTGCAGGTACCTGGACGCCGCCAAGTCGCCTTCCATGTACGTACCGCCGGACGAGCCGACGACGTGTCCGATGCCCATGAGAGCCTGGTGGATGTCGCTGGTTTCCTTGCGCCAGAGTTCCAGCTTCACCGCATAGGCGTCCTGAGCCTTGCCCGCCCAGTACTGCTTGCTGCCTTCCACCATCTTGGTGAGCTGCTGGATGTCCTCGTCGAGCAGCTTCGCCTCGTTGGCGAGGTTGGTCGCCGCGAAGTCGAGTCCGTCGTACGTCACCTGCAGGCCGTCAGCGTTACGGCTCATCTCTGCCTACCTCGTTTCGTTCCGGATGTGCTGTGGCTGGGGCTGATGTCTGCCGCCCGCCTCAGAACGAGCTGAAGGGGGACGACTGCACCGTGGGAGCACCGTCGTGAATATCGATCTTGTTCACGGCAGCACGGACTTCGTCTTCCTTGCTGTCCTTGATGTTCCGCGTCGCGGTCATCGCGTCCACGACGTCCGCGAGAATGCGGCCCATGTTCTGCAGCGACGTGTTGATCTCGTACTGCTTCTTGTCGAACGCGGCTCGGCCGATGCCCTGCCACTGACCTTCGAGACTGTCGATCACACCCTGCAGGTTGTGGACCCGCTTGCGGATGCTCTCGAACTTTTCGTACATGTCCTTCTGCAGCTTGACTACCGCTGCGTCTTCGAGCTTCTGGTCGACGGCCATGATCCGCCCCTGCCCTCCCTGTTCCTTCTCTCAATTCGACACCGACGACGCCGGTGTCAGTTCGCGCGCCGCGCCCGCAGTACGGCGAAGGCGCCGCCGCCGATCACGACCACGGCTGCGGCGGCGCCAAGAGCGATCCAAAGCGTGCCGCTGTCGTCGTTCGGCGCGTCGGCCGCCACGGCCTTCGCGTCGTCCGATCCTGCAGCCGCCTGCTTGTCCTTGGAAGAGCCTGCCGCACCTTGGGACGCGGCTGTTGCACCGGCGGACGGCTCTGATGGCTTCGAGGAGGCGGACGCCGGGGGGATCTCCGTCACCAACTTCTCCCCTTCTTGCGTGTTCTCCTTCCGGAGCGGGTCGGAGTACGGCTCGCCGGGGTCGTAGTCCGGGTTCGCCAGCACCGAGCGGGGACGGATAGTTCCGTAGCCGGCGGTCGCGGTCGGCTTGTCCCTGGGCCACTTGCGGCCGGCTGTGTCGATCAGGGCGCGGGTGACCTGGTTGGCCGTCCAGTCGGGGTGCGCGGACCAGATGAGCGCGGCTGCGGCGGAGGTGATGGCGGTGGCGGAACTAGTGCCTACCATGTCGTGACAGTACTGGTCGAAGCTCGGCCTGCAATAGCCAGGGATGTTCTCACCCGGTGCCACCAAGTCGACGTAATTGCCCGACTGGGCGAAGTCCGAAATGTTGCTCTTTTTGTCAATGGATGACACGCCGACAACGTACGGATAGGCTGCGGGGTAGGCGATGTATCCGCTGTCCTGCCCCTCATTCCCCACGCCTGCAATCAACAACTTCCCCTTGGATGCCGCGTATCTCACCGCCGCTTCGAACTCTGGCTCGTAAAGCGGGGCTCCCATGGACATGTTGATGATGCGCACATCACTGTCCGCGGCTGCCCTGATCACCGCCCACGGGGTGGGTGCACGTTTCTCTTCCTCGGCGTCGATCCGGTCTCCCAATGCGATTCGGTATGGCACGATCTCCGCTCCGGGCGCCAGTCCTTGGATTCCTCCATCCGCACCAGTACCGGCGATCAACTCCGCCATGGTCGTCCCGTGGCCGTCGTAGTCGTCCGTGGCACCGTACGCGACTTGCTCCGGCACCTCACCCGCCAGAACCTGGCCCTTGAGGGAGGGCGTGCTGGGGTTCACTCCGGTGTCGACTACAGCGACCTTGATGCCCTCCCCCGTACTGGCCTTCCACATCTCCTCGGCCTGCATCGGCCCCAGGTACCACTGCTCCGACTCCACGTCGGCCGCAGTGGCGCCCGGAGCGAAGGTCACTCCGACTGCGACCAGAGCGCCTGCGACAGCACCCCCTACGCGTACTCGTAGCCCGCGACGTGTTGCTGAGTTCATGATGGAGTGAGTCCTCGCTCGCGCTCAGTTGACAACCGGCGGCACATCGCGCCGCGTATTCGTGGGCAGGTGTGTCTCTTCGTCCTCGACCAGGTAATCGGGACGCTGCGTTCCTTCTTCCCTGCGTTCGTCACGACGCCGCTCGCGCTCGCCTGGTCCCCGCACAAGGCCCGTACCGCCACGGGTCATGCCGTTCCGCTCGGCGCCGGCAGCGAACCTCGACACTGTAGGCACACCTGTGATGCCAGGCTTCGTCGCGGATCGGCCCTTGCCCGACTGGGACCCGGCTTCGGCTCCGACGACCGTGCCACGCGGAAGTTTCGGGCCACTTCGACCTGCCACACCTGTGCTCGACGGCCGACCACCGACTACACCACCGGAGCCGCCGGCACCCGTAACCGGACCACTCGTCGGCCTCGGCGCCGTCGTGGGGTTGACACGCGGCGTACCGCCGCTCACGCCGTGCCCAATGGGGGACGGCTTAGTTCCTGACGTGACTCCTGTTGCTCCAGGCTGCCCAGCAGGCGCCGGACGCACGACCTGGTTCAAGGGACCCTGGCCCGGACGCCCCGGACCAGAGCTTCCGCCGCCTCCCGGGCCGGGCGTCACTCGCCCCTGCGTGGAGAACGGCGCCCTGGCACGGTCACTCCCACCAGCGGCCCGACCGGGACGTCCAGGAGGCAGTGGATTGCCGAAACCCGGACCGTACGGCACGCTCGGTCCACCGCCGTCGGCCGGAGGCAGCGCGCTCGGCAACGTGTGCCCCTGAACAGGAGCTTTGGGAAGCGTCGGCGTGCCAGCACTGTCAATAGTCGTCGCGACAGGAACGTCGGTGTGGATAGTGCGCTGTGTAATGCCATCAGGCGCATCAACCGTGCTTCTTGAGCCCTGGGGAGGAGGGACCAAGCCTTCCGAGGCCGTGGTCGAGCGAGTGCCTGAGACGCTCCCTGTCTCCCCTCCCTGAACACCATGAGCTGGAGAGGCTGTCTGTCCCCCATCGAAGGGATCTCTACTGGGCGCCGGAACCCCCACATCCGGCATAGCCGTGAACGCTGGAGGCTCCAGTCCCGCGAGCAGCTCCTCCGATACGGCATAATAGGAAGACAACCGGTTCATCTGATTGATCGCCTCTTGGCGATTCTTCTCGACCAGCACGGCTTCCGCATACTCGCTGTTGCTCTCGACCTGCATAGAAGTCGGGAGCTGCTCGGGCCGCAGCGCCTTGCTCGCCGGCCTCGTATCACGTTGCGGCATGGCCGTGCGTACATTGGACAGGCCCACGGCAGCAGCGGTGATCTGGTCACCCGCTCCGCCCGCAAAGGCGCTCAACCCGTGTGTACTGGTGACGAGTGAGCTCCCCCATTTACGGAAGGCTTCGCCCGCCTCACCCACCCAGCGAACATTTCCGATGTGACCGTCCAGTTCCTTGGCGGCCTCCTTGATGGCGTCCCGAGCATCCCACAGCGCCTTGCCGGAGCTCTCCAGGTCTTCCGGATTCGTCTGCTCGACGAGGTCGACCATCTCGTTGAGGTCGTGGTCTTCGAAGTTTGTCCGACCCTGCAAGGCCGGGCCGAGCGGTGACGATTGCACAGCAGACTGCAGCATCCGGCCGAAGATCCCGAACGAAGGACGTTCTTCCAGGCCTCGAGTGAAGTCCGCAACGGCGTTCTGCTGCGAGACTCGGTCGTAGTCCGCCTCGTGCTGCTTGTCGGACATCGTTAAAGACTCCCGCTGGTAGCCGTCTGGTTGCTGCGCAGAGTCTCGCCCTTGGCGTCCTCGATCTGCTTGATCTGCGTCTGGATCTGCGCGAAGCGCAGGCGCTGTTCCTCTTCGAGGTTGTCGAAGCCCACGTGCGCACCCCTGACGGCGATGCCGATCGCCTCGATCTGAAGGTGCAGCGTCTTTGAGAGGCTGGTGAGCTCTTCGTGGACCCGGTTGTACTGGAGGTACAACGCGTGGGCCTCCGGGAATGCGGCCGCGCTGCCGCTGCTGAGCGAAGAGGGCTTGATCCTCTGTGCACCGATGCGTGACGGATCGCCGGCCGAACCTTCAAGATTGCGGAGTGCGCTGTCCACTCGCTTCACGAACGTCGAGAGCGCCTCACCAGTGACCTCCAAGTCGGCCGCCCTACCGGCGGACGCCCCTCCCACCATTTCCACCGGAAGCATGCTGCTACCTCCCCCGCTTCCCCGTACATCCATCGCCCGAGCCAGACTGAGCCGCTCGCGCGTACAACTGATCGTAACTGCAAGAGATCGCCACTGTAGCCATCGGGTAGGCGACCCCCAACCTCTATTTGCGCCAGCCCTGTTGCGGTCGCGGACACCGGTTTCGACGTTCAACCATCGAGGCAGCACCCTCCCTCGTCTACGCCCCTCCCGACCCCAACGGCCGCAAAGCCGCACACCGCTTGCCCGAACATCAAGGCCTTCGCCCGCAATTGGCACATTTCTTCAGACCAGGTCCTGGCCGCATCCGGCCGCCTGCAGCTTCAGCGGTCACCCAGGGGCCCGATGACCACGACGCCCCATTCGCCGTCGGGGTCGACCTCCCACCCCGACCTCGTCCGATTCGCTCCTGAGCAGCCCCGCGTAACCTTGCCGCCCTCGCACGCGGCACTGGTCTTCCGCGGCGGCCCGGCATGGCCACGCTGCGTTTACCCATCGTGGCCATGGCGCCCGTTCGGTGAACGCAGCGTTGTCTGTGGGCTCCGGCGGCAGAGCGCCGAGCAGCGGTTTCGCCGGCAGGAGTCGGGGCTCGACCGAGGTGATCGCGACGGGGACTTCCTTGCCGCTCGTCGGCGACGCGGTGGTCTCGGGGTGGGAGGCGTCGTCGTCAGCCGATCCCGGCCCACCGCGGCCCGCAGCGCGGGGGCTATCAGGGCCACGCCAAGGACCCGCAACATTCCCACCGCTGCCCACGCGGCCCCCAACCCAGCCAGAGGCGCGGCCGGGCTCTCGGCTACCGGTCACCCCGCGGCCGAGTGATGATATACGTCAGGTGATCAGGTCCATGGGCGAGCGGGTACGGCGCAGTGGCCTGCCCGGATGGAATTGGGGGATTCGTGACGTTCCAGCAAGAATGGGCCCAACTGCGCGAGGCGGTGGCCGAGCGGACTGCCATGCAGATCGACAGCCTTCCGGCCGAGGGTGGCGGAGGTGGCGGCGGGAAGGGCCTGGTGGTCCACCGGGACGACCTCGGCGCCATCGGCAACGACGCGTATGACCTGCTGGGACGGCTGACGAAGGACGGTGACCACGCCCGTGCCTCCACGTTCGACGCTGCGACGGCGCTGACCAACGGGAACTTCGTGAGCGGTTCGGGGTTGCTGAAGGTGCACGACAACTGGCAGACCCATCTGAGGACGTTGCTGGACGCCTGCGCGCAGATCTCGAATCACCTCGATTACAGCAAGGCCCGGCACGCCAAGGACGAGGCGAAGGTCGAGGGGGATCTGACCCGGATCTCCGTGCTCACGGAATACATGAAGTAGCGCTCGGGGGAGCACGCAGCATGCTGAAGTACGAGGACATCATCGACGCCCCGTTGGGGAAGCTGAAAACCGCGGTCGACGACTGGTCGGAAATGGCGAGAAAACTGGACACTCTCGCCACCGACGCCACCGATGGAATGAAGGCCAAGGCGGACAAGGCAGCCTGGGAGGGCGTCAACGCAGGTGTCACCAAGGCGTTCATCGGCAAGACCGTCAAGGAGTTCGCGGACGCCGTGGTCGAGGCCAAGGGCGTGCACCGGATCCTTCAAGAGGGCTACACGGCCATCAAGAAGGCCAAGGACGACCTGGTCAGTATCAGGGACCACGAGGGCCCCGAGGCCGGCATCCGCGTGGACGGCAAAGGCAAGGTCGCGGCGAAGCAGCCGTTGTCCGAGATCCCCGCGGCGCGCCACGACCCCGACTACAGCAAGCTCCTGCAGGAGGAGAAGAAGAACATCGAGTCGTGGCAGAAGAAGATCGACCTCATCGTCGACAACTGCAACGACACCGACGTCTCCTTGAACAACACCCTTGCGGCCAACGCCACCGGCCGCAAGGACTTCGGCGCCCCCAAGTACACGAAGCTGGACCAAGAGGAGGCCGCCCGTGCCGCGGCCCTGGCAGCGCAGGGCCGGGACATCTCCCACAAGGACCTGGTGAGGCTCAACGAGCTGTTGAAGGACAACAGTTCGTCGGTGGAGTTCTCCAAGTACTTCTACGAGAAACTCGGCCCCGAGAAGTCTCTCGCGTTCTTCGGTCAGCTCGCCACGGACACGTATGACTACAGCAAGGTCGACGCGGAGCGCCTCAAGGACGTCCAGGAGCTCCAGAAGAACCTCGGCCTCAACCTGGCCACCGCCTCCCACGACAAGGCGTTCACCGACAAGTGGGGCCCGGAGCTTCGCAAGTTGGGCACGGAGCACATCGCGCTGTCCAAGCACGACCCGGGAGGGCCCTTCGGATATCAGCTGCTCGGCGGGATCATGCGGTACGGGAACTACGACGCGAAATTCCTCAACCCGATCGCGGAACACGTGGCGCAACTGCACGCGAAGAAGCCTGACCTGTTCGCCGAGACCAAGATGGTGAACAGCTGGCTCAAGAACCCGTACAACCCCTCGGGAGTGAACGGCGCCGGCTACGAGCCGACCACCGCCATGCTGGAGGCGCTCGGCAACAGCCCGGAAGCGGCGAAGATGTTCTTCACCGACCCCCCCACCGCGTACAACGAGGACGGTACGGTCAACCGCGGTGCCACGGCCGACCTCGGCAAGGACAAGGACGGCGAGGTGATCGACAACTACCTCGACTTCTTCACCAACGAGAAGTGGGAGTCCTTCGGCGATGTCAACTCGCTGGACCCGAAGGAGCTCGAGGCGTCTCTCGACTACATGCCCGACGCCCTCGGTCACGCCTTGGAGGCAGCGACCCTCGGTTACCCGGCCGGGCACCCGGACACCGGCGTGGTGCGGGACGAGGACAACGCCGCGGTCATGCAGCAGGTCATGGAGAAGTACGCCGATGACCCGGGCCTCCTCAAGGAGCGCCACGAGGCGATGGCCGACAGCCTGGGTGTCATGGGTGCCGGCTACATCGACGACATCAACTGGGCGCTGGCCAAGAACGATGCGGACAGCGTGTTCGCGCCGGGCAAGAACCTGGACGGGCACATCGACTTCTCGGACACCGTGGACGGGAACGGGCGGAGCGTCGTACGGGGCTTCCTCAGCACCCTCGGCCAGCATCCGGACGCCTACGCGACGGTCGCGACCGCGGAGCAGGTCTACACCCGCAGTGTGCTCGAAGGGTCAGTGGGCCCCGACGGAAAGATCACCGAGGAGGTCGAGGCCAGGGCCAGGGCGGCCGTGCGCACGGGCGCCGAGGTACAGGGCATGCTCGACCAGTCCCGGGCCGACCAGGTGGAGGCGACCAACCTCAAGACGCACGAGGACTACGAGAAGGCGGTCGCCGAGCGGGCGGGCTGGGTCGAGTTCGGAGCCGCAGCTGGCATCGCGGCGGGCGTCGCCTTCCTTCCCGCAACCGCTGCCGTGGGCACGGCCGCGGTGCTCATCCCGCTGGCGACCGATACCGCCAGTGGCGCTGCCGAACAGCTCATCGGCCAGTTGGTCGGCGACATATCCGACAACGCCGTGGATGGGCACAAGGAGAAGATGGAGGAACTCACCGACGAGGAGAGAATGACGATCTTCACTGCCGGTGAGACCCTGGCCGAGGCACCGATGGAGGAGTTTCTGGGGCGCCACGTCCCGGACCCCAGTAACAGCACGTTCGCACAGGACCTTCGCGAATCGATGCTGATCGGCTACGGGGTCGGCAACGACCGGGAGAACCAGCAGGGCAACCGCCCGCAGACCGGCTGAGGCCGGGGGCGAGGACCGGACACGTAAGGATGCGGATAGTGATCAGTCGTAGGCCAGTGCGCGTTGGACTCCTTACCACGGCCGTGGCCGGTCTGCTATGTCTCGGGGCCACAGGTTGCGGTGGGGGCGGAGACGACGAGGCGACCGACAAGGCTCTGGTGGGGACACAACTGTGCGGTGGTGACGCCGTGTCCTCCCAGGCATCCAAGGCACTGAAGGTGATCACGGGCTCATCACGGTTCGGGACGACGGCGGAGAGGTCCACCGTCGCGCGAGCCGCGACGGACCTCGTCAAGGCGTTTCCCGTCGCCACCGACGGGCGCGACGACGTCTGCCGCATCTACACGGACGACGGTACGTCAGATTTCGCGGTCCGTGTCACCTGGGGGCTAACCGACGCCCTCCCGACAGGAACTCCGGCCTCCGATCTCACCGTGCTGAAGATGGGGGAGCGCACCCTGGCAGCGGCGAACAGGGCGTCGGTCTGGTTCTCATGCCGGAGCGACAGGTTCCCCAACTCCACGAGTACGGCTCACGTCACCATCGGCGTGGAGCACTGGGGCATGCCGACGGAGCCCGAAGGCAACGTCAAGGCGTTGAAGGACGCCTACGCGACCGTGGCGCACTCCTTTTCGCTGGCCATGGCCAAGGAACTAGGCTGTGAGAAGAATGGCGGGCTTCCCGCGAAGCCCGTGCTGGATCCCGCCTAACGAGCTCGTTGGGCGGCGTGATCGACGCCGTCAGTTCGACCGCGTCGTGTCTCCGCGCCGCCGTGAGTCCCGTACCGCCACCGCCGTGCCGCCGAGGCCAGCGGCCAGGACCAGGGCGCCGACGGCCACGTAGGTGCCCAGGCGGGTGTTACGTTCCTTGGCGGTTTCGCCGAGGTGGAGGGGAGGGACGTCGGGGGCCTTGGCGTGGGTGTCTGGCTTCTCGGCCGTGGGGGACTCCACCGGGTGGGTCGGATTCACGTCCGTCAGGGCCTTGACCGGATCGATCACGCCCCAGCCGACGAGGCGGTCGTGACCGGGGATGGAGCGTTCGGCGGTCTGCTCGATCTGGGCGACGATCTGCTCGGCCGTCCACTTGGGGTGCGCCGACTTCAGCAGCGCCGCCACCGCCGCCACGTAGGGAGCGGAGAAGCTGGTGCCGTTGTCGGAGCAGTGGCCGCCACCGGGGACGGTGGAGATCATGTCGACGCCGGGGGCCGCCACGCCCACGAACTCGCCGGCCTGGGAGAAGGACGCGCGTTCGTTGTTGCGGTCGGAGGAGGCGACGGCGAGGACGCCGTCGTAGGAGGCCGGGTATGTCGTCTTGTCCTTGCCTCCCAGGCCGTCGTTGCCCGCCGACGCGACGACCACGACCTCCTTGTCCAGGGCGTAGTCAACGGCCGACTCCAGGGTCGAGGCGGGTTTCACCGCCTTGGCCGTGTCCTGGGAGATGTTGATGACGTCGGCGCCCGCGTCCACGGCGTGCCGGATCGACGTCGCGAGGGTGTCGGCCGTGCCGTTGCCCTCAGCGTCGTTCTGCTTGATGGGGATGATCGTGGCCTCTGGGGCCAGGCCGACAAACCCGGTGCCCTTGGCGGGGCGGGCCGCGATGATGCCGGCCACGCGTGTGCCGTGGCCGACGGTGTCGGTGGTGCCGTGGGCGTTACCCCGTTCGATCTTCTCGCCCTTGTCGTCCTTCTCCGGCAGGTAGTTCCTGCCCTTGGACGCGTCCACGGCGTCAGTGAGCTGCGGGTGCTTCATGTCGACACCCGTGTCGATCACAGCGACCTGAACGCCCTTGCCCTTCGACTGCGCCCACAGCTCGTCCAGGTTGACGCGTTGGAGGGCCCACGGCCTTCCCTCGTAGTCTTTGGAGGGAAACGTGCACTGCCCGCCGTCGGCCGCCCGTGCCGCGGGGGCTGCGGTCAGGAGCGTGAGCACGGTCGGCGCGGTGAGCACCGAGGCGGCGAGCACGGCGGTCGCCAGTGTCCGGATCGGGTGTCTAGTCTTCTGCTTCTGCATGGTTTCGCTCTTCTGGACGGACACTGGCGTCACGAGCCCTGCGGCTGCCGTGCTGCCGCCTCGGACAGGCGTGGGCCGGTGGGCAGGAACGTCGACCACTGCACCGGAACGGGTGAGGGGTCCACGTCCTCGTAACCGAGCCTCGTCTGGGCGATCCGGGACTCGCTCAGTTGCTGCTCGCGCTTCTTGTCGGAGGTGCCGATGCCCTTGTCATCGTCGGCGCTGTCGCTGTTGGACTGCAGGGCGTAGCGCAGTCCGGTGTCGGTGACCAGGAAGACGCCGCCCGCCTTCGTCTCGCTGCCCTGGAACTGGCGGTAGAGCTGCCCGGAGCCCGGGGTCACGTACGCGCTGGAGGAGCCGGTGGGCAGTTGGGCGGGGAAGTCGGTGCTCGCCCAGGTGGAGAGGGTGGTGGTGCCGTTCTTGGCGTCCACCGAGCGCAAGATGTTGCAGACGGTGTTGCGGCCGGAGGTCGAGGAGGTGCCGTCGTTGACCGTCTTCGGGCGGTACGACGGCCAGTTGCGTTGGCCCTCGAACTCGACGCTGTCGACGACCGCGCCAGGGCTGACCTGTTGCGCCTCACCTGCCTGCCCGACGTCGACGAGGGCGCCGCTGTTGAGGAACAGGGTGGCCGTGAACTCCGAGACGCGGGCCACGGCGCCGCTCTGCACAACGTAGTACTGCATGCGCCGACCGTCGTACGCCTTGATGACCATGCCCACCTTGTCGTACTGCCCGAGCGCGTCGGAGGCACCGGCAGTCGCGCCGGGCGTGCCCTTGATCTCCGGGATGTCGATCGGGTCGCCCTTGTGGAGGGTGTCCAGCCATTGCTGGGACACGCGTTGGGGGGCCCGGCCCTGGGTGTCCAGAGCCTTGAGGAGTTCCTTGTCGGCCGGGTCGGCCAGCGGGTAGGCAAAGCCGCGGGAGTCGACCACGTACTCGGAGGTACCGTCCGGTCCGACGACGTACATCAAGTCGCCCCCCTTGAGCTTGTTCTTGCCCTCCGTCCGATGCCACTCCTTCTCGGCGAGTACGAACGCCGCCTTCTGGATGGCCCGGCCACCGGGGCCGGGTCGTTCGCAGACCGCCCAATGCTTGGTCTGTCCGGCCTCGTCGGGGCCCGGCAGCCGATCGGGGGCGTAAGGAATGCCGATCGTGGCGCCGTGGGGTGGATCGCCGCTGTCGAGGACGCCCTCGTCGACCGTGATGACGTTGTCCTTGTCGGGGTCGAGGAGGAGTTTGGCGGAGGCCATGTTCAGGACGGGATGCAGTTGCTTCTTCCCGTCGGTCTTCAGGACGACGTACCGCGTCGTGGAGTCGCTGGCCACAATCACGTGGCCTCCGGCCTCGTCCCAGCCCTTCGGTGCGGTCGGGCTGAACAGACCGATCGCACCGAACACGGCGAGGACGACGATGCCGACGACCGCACCGGGGACGATCGCCCGCAGCGGTCTGGGGGCGCCTTCCTCCGAACCGGAGGGTGACGGCTGCAGAAAAGACGCGAGTGTGCGGCGCTTCGCGAAGGTGTAGGCGTTCAGTTCATCGCGCCGTGATGCCATGTGTCTTCGTTATCTCCCCGTACGAGGGCGTGGCGGAGCCGGGGGGGGGGGAAGTGATCGCCACTTGTCCCTCTCCCGCTCCGGATGCCTGTAGAACCCCGGCTGTCAGACCCGGCCCCTACTATGCCTGTTGCCGTCCGGTGCATGGGGCACGGGTAGGCTTCCGAAGCCTGCCGTGTGCTGAGCACAATATCTTCGGTGAGAGTTCGGGGGATTTGAAGTGATGGCTTCCGCGTCGCGGGCCCGGTCACGCACGCATTCGGCGTCCCGCCGTCCCGACGGTCCGCCGAACGCCGGACGCACAGCGTCGGCTGTCCGGACCTCTGTCACACCGCATCTGCAGGCGCGTCCGGCACGCGGCGGTTCCTCCACCCTGCAGCGGCTGGTGCTGCTGGAATTGGCCGCCGCGCTCGCTGTGTGCGGCTGGCTCATCGGGCCGGTGGCGATGGTGCCGTCAGTGGCCGTCGCCGTGGTGCTGGTGCTTCTGGCGGTGGTACGTCGTCGGCGGCGCTCGCTGCCCGAGTGGCTGGCCAGCCACCTCGCGTTGCGTGCCCGCCGCCGCAGCGCAGCGCGGGTTCCGGTACCGCAGGGCATCGACGCCGGCCTGCTCCCGGCGGTGGAGTGTGAGCCGAACCTGCGCACGTACAGCTTTGTCCACCGGGACGAGCGCGACCGTCGGCCGGTGGGCATGGTGGGTGACGGGGGCTTCCTCACCGCCGTGCTTCAGGTGGAGGCCGATGCCGGGGCGCTGCGTGCCGAGCGCGGCCACCGACCCCTCCCGCTCGCCCTGGTCCGGGACGCGCTCGACGTGGACGGCATTCGTCTGGAATCGGCGCAGATCGTGTTGCACACGCAGACCGCGCCCGCGCCCCACCTGCCGCGGCAGTCGGTCGTGGTGACCAACTACGCGCAGTTGCAGTCCGATGTCGCGTCCCCCGCCGTCCGCATCATGTGGATCGCGCTGAAGCTCGATCCCGAGCTGTGTCCCGACGCCGTGGCCGCGCGCGGCGGCGGGCTGTCAGGGGCGCAGAAGTGTCTGGTGCGGTCGGCGGATCACCTGTCCAGCCGTCTGACAGGTGCCGCGTTTCGGGTGAACCTGCTGACCGAGGAGGAGCTGTCGTCCGCCCTCGCCACCTCGATGTGTGCCAACCCGATGGTGACCGTCCAGGCGGGGCAGGGCGACGCACCCCGGCGGCGGACGGAGGAGTCGAGCCGGAGCTGGCGTTGCGACAACCGGCGGCACACCACGTACTGGGTGCGTCGCTGGCCCCAATTGGGCGGTGAGGATGTCGGGTTGCCCCAGCTGGTGGCAAAGTTGACGGCGGTGCCCGCGCTGGCGACCACGTTCAGCCTCACCCTGGCCCCGAGTGGCCATCAGGACGTGGCGATCGCGGGACACGTACGGGTCACCGGCCGCAGCAGCACGGAGTTGGCCGACGCACGCCGAGGTCTGGAAGATGCCGCGCGCCAGGCGCGGACCGGGATCGTACGTCTGGATCGCGAGCAACTGCCCGGCATGCTCGCCACCCTGCCGCTCGGAGGTGCCCGCTGATGGTCTCTACGCCGTCCACCACTCCCACTGGTCCGGTCGCTACCTCCGGGCAGCCGGTCACGGACCTGCGGGAGCGTCTGCGCACTGGATTCGGCCTGCTGGGCCCTCGTCATTCTCGGCACACACTGTCCAAGGACCAGCTCGACTCGCTCGCCCTGCCCATCGGGGACGACGGCGTCGTGGTGGGCGTCAACAGTGACGGCCGGCCGGCCGTGCTCGGAGTGAACCGGCCGACGCCGTTCGATGTCCTGTTCATCGGGGGGCTGTGGACCGCGCAGGTTCTGGCGCTGCGGGTGGCGGCGACCGGAGCGAGAGTGGTCGTCGAGACGGGCCGCCCGGGGCACTGGGCGCAAGTGGTCCAGGCCGTCGGGGGTGGCCAGGCCGGCATAACCGTGCACGATGTGGGCCGGGTGCCTCCACTGGGCGCCACAGCGACGAGTCCGGTCCTGGTCGTCCGGGACTGCGGCATGCGTCCGCCGCGTGGACGGGTGGTCTCGGCGCCCTGGCAGTCGGTACTGACGCTGCTGCCCTACCTGAGTCCGGTCGCACCGCGGTTGATACGGCAGGCACGCCTGGTGGGTGTGCAGCGCATCTCGCCGGACGAATCGGTAGAGGTCGGACGCTTGACCGGCTTGTCCCGATCCGAATACGAGGCACTGCCGACACTCGCCGACGGAGTCACCCTGTGGTGCACGGACAGGGACCGGCAGTACGTGATGACGCAGCCGACCGATACGGAGACCGGCCTCCTCGGTATGCCTCGGCGGATGGACTGACACAGCACATTGACCTGCATGTCCAATTTCGCTAAATATCGCATGAAAGCCGACGCTTTCTGCGTGAGTTGTGACGCTGGGTGCTGGAGCGCGCAGGGGGAAGGGGCCTGACGATGTCGGGCCACTCGTGATTAGGCTGGTGTCCGGCGCGACGCCAGACCCGTGGACCGGGCGTCGACGTCGTACGGGGAGGGCCGACGATCGGACGACCTCGTTTCACTTCGGACAACGTCGGACGACAAAAACGGTCGTGCAAGCACGGCATGAGGGTGCTCGACCACACCAGGAGGAACTGTGAGCAGCGATCGGGACGGGAACCGCGGGGGCTGGGCTACACCCGGCGATGACCAACCCGACGCGGAGTCAGCGATTGAGACGACTGGCGAGTTCACCATCGACTACGCGCCGCCCGCCTGGTACACCCAGAACGCGTCGGGCGACTCGGCTCAGGGGCAGGCTCACGGGCAGGGGGCGGGCTCGGCGGAGAGTTCGGGTGCCGGTTCCTCTGCTGCCGCTCCTTCTTCTACTCCTTCTTCCAATCCTTCTGCTACTTCTGCTACCACTTCGTCCGCTTCTTCCACTCCTTCGGCTCCGCCTGCTCCTCGTGGGCCGGTTCCGCCGCTGCCGGGGCTGACTCCGTCGCCGCACGCGGCTGCGTCCAACGCCCCTTCCGCCTTTCCGACTCCGGCCCCGGGGGCGCCGTTCACTCCGCCGCCCCCGCCGGGTCCGGGAGCGCCGTTCACGCCGCCCGCGCCGCCGACCGGGGTGCCCCGGTTGCCTGTCGGGAGTGGGTTCGAACCGCAGCAGACGCAGGGGCGGCCGGAGTTCGAGCCCGAGCCGCAACCGCAGGTGCGGTCCGAACCGGAGGCCGCGGCGGCCCCGGCTCCTGCCGCGGATCCGGTCTATCCCACGGCCGTTCCGGCATTTCCGGCCGGCGGGTTCCAGCTCCAGGCCCCCGCTCCCCCGCCCGCCGGCGAACCGGAGCCCGACAACGGCGACCTCGAGAGCGGCGCCACCATGCGGTTCTCCGCGGTCGCCCTGAAGCGGGAGATCGCCGAGCGTGCCGCGGCGGACGACGCCGGGCGGGACACGCGGCCGGAGCCCGCGGCCGGCGTAGCCGCGGCCGGTGCACCCGAGGCCGACGATCACGAGGCCGACGTACCCGAGCCGGCGTACGAGGGCGACGCGGCGATCGCTTCGGACGAGGCCGGTGTGGACACCCCGGACGAGACCTTCGCCGGGGCGGACGACGCCGTGGAACACGAGCGTGCCGACGGTCCCGGACTCGCCGACGCCGACACCGGCGGACAGGACGGCTCGGCGGTCGAGGCCGTCGCGGCCGGCGGGCCCGGTGCGGCGGGCGACGGTGGTTTCGACTCCGACGTGCCCGACGACGCCGACGACGCTTCCGACTCTTCCGACGCTGCGGAGAACGGCATGGGCGGGTCCGGCCTCGCCGGTTCCGCCCAAGACGTAGGGCACGGGCCGGTTGCTCAGGCCGCTCCGGTGGCCGCGCCCGAGCCCGAGGACGCGGTGCCCCACCCCGAGGACGCCCAGCCCTCGCCGGACGTCACGACGCCCACCGCGGAGTCCGTGGAGGCCGTACTGACCGACGCCGCCCCCGCCGACAGCGTGCCGGAAGACGTCGTTCCGGCCGACGTACCGCCTGCGGCTCAGGGCGGAGTTCCGCCGTTGGCTCCGGCGTACCCTCCGGTAGCGCCCGCGCCTGCGTATCAGTGGCCCGCGCAGCCGCAGTCTGCCCCCGCCGTACCGGAGCAGCACGGCGTACCGGCCCAGCAGCCTCCTTTCCAGCCGCAGGCTCCGCAGCCGGCGCCCGCCGCGTGGAACCCGCCGGCCGCCGCGCCGATGCCGCCGAGCCAGGCACCCTCGCAGCCGGGCTACGGCTTCCCGCAGCCGGGTGCGACGCCTCCGGTGGCCCCGCAGCCTCCGGCCCCGCAGCCGGGCGGTGCTCCCGCCCCGGCGTCAGACGCCGCCGGTTACGGGTTCCCGCAGCCCGGTGCGTCGGCCCCACAGCCCCCGGCGCAGCCGGGTGGTTACGGCTTCCCGCAGGGGCCCGCGCCGTACGGCCAGTCGCCGGAGCAGCCGCAGCCGCAGCCGCAGCCGCAGCCCGGCGTACCGCACCAGGCGCAGCCCCAGGGCGGCGCCCAGATGCCGCCGGCCGCTCAGCAGGGCTTCGCCCCGCAGGCTCCGCAGGCCCAGCCGATGCCCGCGCAGGGCCACGTCCCGCCGGTCCCCTCCGCCCAGCAGCCGCATCAGGCGCCTCATGCGCCGCAGTCGATGCAGCCCGGTCAGCCCGGTCAGCCGGACCAGTCCCCGCAGTATCAGCAGCCCGCCGACCCGCGTCTCGGCGCCGCCTGGCCCCAGCCCATGCAGCACGACCAGCGTCAGCCCACCAACCCGGGTGCCGCACCGCTGGGTTACACCGCGGCCGTGGAGCTGTCGTCCGACCGGCTGCTCAACAACAAGAAGCAGAAGGCGAAGAGCAGCCGTCCCGCGGCCGGCGGTTCGCGTTTCAAGCTGGGCGGCAAGAAGGAGGAGGCCGAGCGGCAGCGGAAGCTGGAGCTGATCCGCACCCCGGTGCTGTCCTGCTACCGCATCGCCGTCATCAGCCTCAAGGGCGGCGTCGGCAAGACGACAACCACCACCGCGCTCGGCTCCACGCTCGCCACCGAGCGGCAGGACAAGATCCTCGCGATCGACGCCAACCCGGACGCCGGCACGCTCGGCCGCCGGGTGCGCCGGGAGACCGGGGCCACCATCCGCGACCTCGTCCAGGCGATCCCGCACCTCAACTCGTACATGGACATCCGGCGGTTCACCTCCCAGGCCTCCTCCGGGCTGGAGATCATCGCCAATGACGTCGACCCGGCCGTGTCCACGACCTTCAACGACGAGGACTACCGGCGCGCGATCGACGTGCTGGGCAAGCAGTACCCGATCATCCTCACCGACTCGGGTACCGGCCTGCTCTACAGCGCCATGCGCGGCGTGCTCGACCTCGCCGACCAGCTGATCATCATCTCGACGCCGTCCGTGGACGGTGCGAGCAGCGCCAGTACGACGCTGGACTGGCTGTCCGCGCACGGGTACGCCGACCTCGTCTCGCGGTCCATCACCGTCATCTCGGGGGTCCGCGAGACCGGAAAGATGATCAAGGTCGACGACATCGTCGCCCACTTCCAGACGCGGTGCCGGGGCGTCGTCGTGGTGCCGTTCGACGAGCACCTGGCCGCCGGTGCGGAGGTCGACCTGGACATGATGCGGCCGAAGGTGCGGGAGGCGTACTTCAACCTCTCGGCGATGGTCGCCGAGGACTTCGTACGGCACCAGCAGTCGCACGGCCTGTGGACGTCCAACGGCAACCCGCCGCCGGTGGCCGCACCACCGCTGCCGGGCCAGAACTTCCCGGGCCAGAACTTCCCGGATCAGCCCATGCCCGGCCAGCCCATGCCCGGTCAACAGCCCGTGCCGGGACAGCAGCCCATGCCGGGACAGCAGCCCATGCCGGGACAGCCCGGTGTGCCCGGACAGCCTGGCCAGTACGCCGAGCCCGGGCAGCCTCAGCCCGGACCACCCCAGCCCGGACAGCACTACCCGCAGCAACCCGCCGGGCAGCCGTACCCGCAGCAGCCGGGACAGCCGTACCCGCAGCAGCCCGGTTACGGATATCCGCAACCGGGGCAGACGCCTCCCCTGCCACCGCAGCAGTAACCCCTGACGCCGAAGGGCGGCCGGTGCTCACCAGCACCGGCCGCCCTTCGGCGTGGTGGCGACGCAGCGTCGCCGGCGGGGAAGAGAAGGCGTCAGGACGCCGCCGCGACCAGCTCCCGGCACCGGTCGACGTCCTCGGCCATCTGCTCGAGAAGCGCGTCCAGAGTCTCGAACTTCGCCTGTCCGCGTACGAAGGCCACGAAGTCCACGGCGACGTGCAGGCCGTACAGGTCGAGGCCGACACGGTCGATGGCGTACGCCTCCACCGTGCGCTCGGTGCCCTCGAACTGCGGGTTGGTGCCGACGGAGATCGCGGCCGGCATCGCCTCGCCCTGGGCGTGCAGCCAGCCGGCGTAGACGCCGTCGGCCGGGACGGCGGTGTACGGGAGGGTCTCGACGTTGGCCGTGGGGAAACCCATCTCACGGCCGCGCTGGGCACCCCGGACGACGACGCCCTCGACACGGTGCGGGCGGCCCAGGATCTCCGCGGCGCCCGCGACGTCGCCCTCGGCGACCAGGCGGCGGGTCAGGGTCGAGGAGAAGGGTTCGCCGCCACCCGCGTCACCGGTCACGTACAGGTCCACGATCTCGACCTCGAAGTCGTAGACCTTGCCCTGTCCGACGAGGAACTCGACGTTCCCGGCGGCCTTGTGGCCGAAGCGGAAGTTGGGGCCCTCCACGACCGCCTTGGCGCGCAGCCGGTCGACCAGGACCTTGACCACGAAGTCGGCCGCGGACAGCTTCGAGAACTCGGTGGTGAAGGGGAGGATCAGCACCGCGTCCACGCCCAGGTCCGCCATCAGTTCGGCGCGGCGGTGGTGCGGGGCGAGCAGCGGCGGGTGGCTGCCGGGGCGGACGACCTCGCTGGGGTGCGGGTCGAAGGTGACGACGACGGCGGGGACACCCAGCTCGCGGGCGCGGTCCACGGCGTGCTTGATGATCAGCTGGTGCCCGCGGTGGACGCCGTCGTAGGAGCCGATGGTGACGACGCTGCGTCCCCAGTCCTCGGGGATGTCCTCCAAGCCACGCCAGCGCTGCACTGTGTCTGCTCCTCGGTGGTTCCGTGGGTGCCTCTTACGCAGGTCTAAGGGTGCCATGCCCCGCGGCACCCGCCCGCATCGGCATCGGTGCTGTGACCGGGTGCACGCGGCGCGGGCCGGATGCACGCCGCGCGGACCGGGTCGCCCTCAGGCGGGGACCCGTGCGCCCGCCAGGTTCTCGATCGTGCGGCGGGCGCTGGGGCCCACCAGCGCGGCCCAGTCCTGGGGTGCGTCGGCCAGCCAGCCGGTGACGCGGGCGGCGAAACCCGGGAGGTGGCGGGCCAGGTCGACCAGGGCGTGGTCGAAGCGGGTGGCGCCGTCCGGGGTGCGGAGCAGGAGGAGGCCGGTGCGGTGGACGAGGGCGCGCAGGTCGTCCCGGCCGCACTGGGCGGCCGCGCGCAGGAGGGCCTCGATGACGGCGGGGTCGTCCTCGTGGGCGAGGAGGTGTTCGCGCAGCTCGCGGCGGAGCGAGGCGCGGCCGGGGGCGCCGTCGACGGCGAGAACACCGGCGAGCGCGGCCCGCACGGCCCCGGGACCGTCGTCCAGCAGGCCGGTGACCAGGGGGTGGAGTACGGCGCGGGCCACCAGGTCCCGGTCGAGGCGCCGGTCGACGTACGCGGCCACGTGCCCGGCGGTACCGGGGCGCTCCGCCACGGCCTCCCCGACGAGTACGGCGACCCGGCGGGCCAGCGCGGGCGTGGTGGCGTCGGCGAGTCTGCGCAGCGCCTCCCCCGCGTCCGGGCCCCGCAACCGGGCCCGGAAGGCGTCGAGGACGGGCTCCGGATGGGTCGGCAGGGCGGCGGCCACCGCACTCGGCGGGATGCAGGGGTCGCCCGCCGCGAAGTGGCCGAGCGCTCGCGGGAGGTGGCGGTCGCGGCTGCCGGGGTCCTGGACGAGCAGGGCGAGCGCCCCGCCGCGCAGGCGGCTGTCGGCGGGGTCGGCGAGCAGGACCAGGGCGGCGTGGCGGAGCAGGGTGCGGTCGGCGGCGGTGCGTCCGTGCGGGGCGGTGCGCAGGCCGTGGGTCACGGCCGCCGCCCGCCGTGCCGGCCGCTCGTCGCGCGCCCACCGCTCGACGGCCCGGCAGAGCGCGGACGGCTCCTCCTCGGCCAGGACGGCGAGCAGTTCGTCGGCCCGCCGGTGCGTACTGTCGACGAGTACCTCGGTGAGGCCGTCCAGGCCACGGTGGCGGTGCGTGTGCAGCAGCGCCTGCGCGGCGGTCGCGACGGTCGCGTGCGGGGTGGCGGGCAGCGGACGTTCGTCGTCGAACCAGCGGACGAGGAGTGGCTGTACGGCCGCCGTGTCGGTCGCGAGGAGTCCGGCGACGGTGTCGAGGTGGCGGGGTCCGGGCTCGTGCGGGGGGCCGTCCGCGAGGACGAGGCGGCGCAGCAGGTCCAGGAGCGTGGCCTCCGGCAGTCGCAGCGCCGTCCAGAAGTCGGGTCCGAACTCCCCGGGCGCGGCCCTTCCTTCGCCCCGCCGGTCCACGATGCCGTCGGCCAGCAGCCGCAGCACGTCCGTGTACGGCGTCGCGTCGGGCACGCGCGTCAGCACTTCGGCGAGGAGCCGGGCGGCCCACCAGGAGTGCGGGTCGGCGTCGAGGGCGGTCACCAGTTCTTCGAGGGTCAGCGCGAGCTGGGGGATGCCGTGCTGGCGGGCCAGGAGCAGCACGGCCTCGGTGACGGGGCCGATGCGGTGGTGCGGCACGGAGAGGGTGCGCGTGTCGTGCGGGGCGCCGCGGCGGTGGACGAGGGCGCGCAAGGCTTCGTCCAGGTCGAGGTGGGTGCCCTGGATCCAGTCGGCGAGTTCCTCGTGGGCGAAGCGGTAGCCGTCACCGGCGGGTACGAGGAGGCCTTCGGCGAGCACCGCGGTCGCCCATCCGGTGCCGCCGCCCAGCCGGGCGGGGGCGGGCCCCCACGGGAACACCGCCTCGAACGACTCCCGGTCGAGCTCGCCCTGCCCGGGGCCGAGACTGCGCCGGGCCGCCTCGTGGACCTGCCCGCAGACCTTGGCGGCTAGTCGGCGTACGGCGCTGCCGCGCAGGCCGTTCTCCCCGGCCAGCCGGGTCGCGACGCGCAGGCACATCAGGTCCAGGTAAACCGTGAAGACCGTCTCCCGGTCGACGCGGACGGGGGGTGGTGAGCCGGGGAGGGCGCGGCGGACCTCCGAAAGCAGGCGGAGGGTGAGGGGGTGCCGGCCGTCCGGGTCGGCGAGGGCGCCTTCCGGTACGCGGTAGCGTGCGCGCGCCTCTCTGGCCTCGTCGTCCCGCAGGTCGCCGAGCCGGACGCAGGGCGGAAGGCCCGCGCCCAGGGCGCCGGCCCCGGGCTCGGCGGAATCCGGCCGGTGATCGGCTGCTTCCAGCCGGTGGCCGGCGGCATGCGACCGGTGGCCACCGGCATCCGGCCGGGGACCACCGGCATCCGGCCGAGGACCACCGGCATCCGGCCGAGGACCACCGGCATCCGGCCGAGGACCACCGGCATCCGGCCGAGGACCACTGGCATCCGGCCCGGACGTTGGTCTCGCGACGGTCGTCCCCTTCGGCCGGGGCACCCCGTCGGCCACCCCGGAGGAGGGACCCGGCTCACCGGCCGCGGGACCCTGCCCACCGGCCGCGGGACCCTGGCCACCGGCCGTGGGACCCGGCCGAGGTGCTTCACCGACCGGCCCCGCGCACTGCGCCTCTCCCGCCCCGGGGGCGGAACAGTTCCCACCGCCCGCCACCCCGGGCGGCAGTCCCCCGGTGACGTGAGGCCACGGGCACGGCCCTTCGAGGACCGACTCGCACCGGAGCTCCCCGGTGGGGACCGTCCGAGGCGACGGCACGCCCACGCCCCGCCCGGACGACGCCGCCCCGCCCACAGCCTGCCCGGACGACGACGGCCCGGACGGCGACGGCCCGGCAACACGCCCGGCGCCGCGCCCGGCGGCCCACTCCCCCGTCCCCGCCCCGTACAACAGCTCCCGCGGGAACTCGGCCCCCGCCCGCTCCCAGTACTCCGCCCGGCATGCCACGACGAGCCGTGCCCCCGTCTCCCGCAGCCACGTCGCCGTGCCCTCGGTCCACTCGGGAAGGCGGTGGGCCAGGACGGGCGGCATCTCCTCGGGGCCGTCGAGAAGGAGCAGGAGAGGCCGCCCGGCGGAACGGGCCAGGCGGGCGAGGCGCTCCGGGGTGATGTCGCCGAGGCCGGCGGGGCGGGAGCGGTCCGAGGCGGCCACGATGCGGGCGGCCCGGGCCAACGTCCTGCGTGCCGCGTCCGCCAGCGACATGTCGTCGTCGCGCAGATCGGCGCCGCGCAGCCACAGCGTGGGCGCCGGTTCCGTGCCACGGGAGCGGCGGTCGGCGAGCGCCGCCAGCTCGGTCGTACGGCCGCTTCCGGGCGCGCCGACCAGTGCGAGCACACTGGCGCGGCTCGCGGCGAAGGCGGCGAACTCCCGCGTCACGCCCGCCCGCTCGACCGGCACCACAGGCCCCGGGCCGGTGTCCGGGCCGGCGTCGGAACCGGCATGGCGACCGAGGCCGAGGACTGCACCGGCACCCGCACCCGCACCCGCACCCGCACCCGCACCCGCACCGACTGTGAGCCCATCGTCGAGGACCACGCCCCCGCCCCCGCCCCCCGTCGGCATCTCCGGCGGACCGTCCTGCCCCACCGAAGTCGCCGCGAGTGCGAGTACGCCCGCCAAATTGAGGTCGGCGCCGTACGCCGGGACCGTCGCCGCGTTCTCGGCGAGGAGGTCGGCGAGGGGACCGGGGGCCGGACGCAGCGGCACGGCGAAGCCGACGTCGCTGTGTCCGGAGCTGAGGGCGGTGCCGACGACGCCGAGCACGGCGCCGGTCGCGATGTCGAGCACCGGTCCGCCGGCCGCGCCGCCTCCGAGGCGCAGCGCGTCCCTCCCCGATGTGCCGAGCGCGAGCTCCAGGGCGTCGCCGAGGACGTGGAAGCGGTCGGTGGCCGCGTAGTGGACGTCGGTGGTGCCCAGGACGCGGGCCTCGCGCCAGCCGCCGGCGGCGATCCGGACGTAGGTGCCGGCCTCGACCCTGTCCCGCACGGTGACGGGCAGCGGCCCGACACCGAGGCCCTCGGTGCGTACGAGAGCCAGGCCGAGGGCGGGCAGCGGGGTCACGTCGGCGGCGGCCACGACGCGGCGGCGGTGGTCGGCGGAGCTCAGCACCAGCCGGGGCAGACCGTCGACCGCTTCGTGACTGGTGATCACCGTGCCGTGGTGGTCGGCGGCGAAGCCCGTGCCGCGCGGGCGGCCGGCGAGGTCGTGGACGCTGATCAGCGCGTCGTCGGGCGCGCGTCGCGTCGGGTCGGCGTCCCGGACGTCCAGGAGCCCACCGCGCGGGTCCCGGGAGCCGTCCCGGGTCCGCTGTCCTGCCCTGCCGCCCGTCGCCTCCCGGGACCGGTTGCGCGACGCCATCGTCGAACCTCCCCGCCGTACACCCGTGCTGTGCGTTCGACGGTAGGCACGTGATGATCAGCGGGACAGATCCCCTGGCGAACGCGCCCCCTTCCACTCCCCCGGTTCACTCCGAGCGCCTGCCCGGACGGGTGAACAGGAGGGCGGAGTTGGATACACCCTGAGGACGGGGGAACCGAGGGGGACCGTGGAGCGGCGACAGTGGGGTCCCCGTGGTCGCCGCTCCACGGGCGGAAGGTGACGGCGCGTCGGCTCAGCCGAAGACGGCCAGGCTCTGGCCGGTGCGCCGGCTCAGCCGAAGACGGCCAGGCTCTTCGCCTTGCCCTTGTGCTCCTCCACGAGTGCGAGCAAGCTGCCCTCGGGGTCGAAGACGGCGACGGCGCCGACGCCCGCGTACGTGTCGGGCATCTCCAGCCGTACTCCGTTGGTGAGCAGCCGGGCCCGCTTGGCGTCCACGTCCCAGCGCGGGAAGGCGGCGGTGGCCGCGTCGGCGACCGGCATGACGGTCAGCTCCTGCTGGAGCTGGTCCAGCGTCTTCGCCGCATCCAGCTTGTACGGGCCGACGCGGGTGCGGCGCAGGGCGGTGAGGTGGCCGCCGACACCGAGGCCGGCGCCCAGGTCACGGGCCAGGGCCCGGATGTAGGTGCCGGAGGAGCAGACCACCGAGACCACCAGGTCCAGCACCGGGGTGCCGTCCTCGGCGACGGCGTCCCGGACGTCGTGGACCGCGAAGGAGGAGACGGTGACGGGACGGGCGGGGATCTCGAAGTCCTCGCCCTCGCGCGCCCGCTTGTAGGAGCGCACGCCGTTGATCTTGATGGCGCTGACCTTGGACGGCACCTGCATGATGTCGCCGGTCAGCCTGGCGACGGTCGCGTCGATGGCGTCCCGGGGGACCTTCGAGGCGTCCACCGACCCCGTGATCTCGCCCTCGGCGTCGTCGGTCGGCGTCGTCTGCCCGAGCCTGATCGTGCCCAGGTACTCCTTCTCGGTGAGGGCGAGGTGCCCGAGGAGCTTGGTCGCCCGCTCCACACCGAGGACCAGGACGCCCGTCGCCATCGGGTCGAGCGTGCCGGCGTGCCCGACGCGCCGGGTGCGGGCGATGCCCCGCATCTTGGCGACGACGTCGTGCGAAGTGAAGCCCGACGGCTTGTCGACGATGACAAGGCCGTCGGGCGTGGGGTGCTTGTCGGTCATTTAGCGGTGTCGTCCGTCTCGTCGGCCTCGTCGGCCTCGGCGGCCTCGTCTTCTTCGCCCGGCTTGCGGTACGGGTCCGCCTCACCGGCGTACGCGGCGCCCGCGGACGCCTCGCGCACCTTCTCGTCGGACTGGCGCGCCTTGTCGAGGAGGTCCTCGATGTTCCGGGCGGTGTCCGGCAGGGCGTCCATGACGAAGGTCAGGGTCGGCGTGAACTTCACGCCCGCCGCCTTGCCGACCTCGGAGCGCAGGACGCCCTTGGCGCTCTCCAGGCCGGCGCCGGCGGCCGCGCGCTCCTCGTCGTCCCCGTACACCGTGTAGAAGACGGTCGCCTCCCGCAGGTCACCCGTGACCCGGGTGTCCGTGATGGTGACGTGCGAGCCGAGCCGCGGGTCCTTGATCCCGCGCTGCAGTTTCTGGGCCACCACCTCTCGGATGAGGTCCGCCAGCCTTTTCGCCCGCGCGTTGTCGGCCACTGGTCCGTCTCCCGTTCTTTCTGCTTCTGCGCTTGTGCTGCGCTTCTCGTGCGTTTCTGGTCAGTCGTCGTCGCCGTGGAAGCGCCGTCTGACGGACAGCAGCTCCACTTCGGGGCGGCCGGCCACCAGCCGCTCGCACCGGTCGAGTACGTCGGAGAGGTGCCCCGCGTCGCCGGACACCATGGCCAGGCCGACGACGGCCCGCCGGTGGAGGTCCATGTGGTCCACCTCGGCCGCGCTCACCGCGTACTTCCGTTGGAGCTCGGCGACGATCGGGCGGACGACGGAGCGCTTCTCCTTCAGCGAATGTACGTCGCCGAGGAGGAGGTCGAAGGACAGCGTCCCCACATACATGTGTAACCGGTTCACCCGCCGGTCCGGGATCGATGGCCCCGCCATCCATGGGGCGGGGACATCAGAACCGTACAACGAACGGCCGGGGCCGATCGACGGATATTGCTCTCCGCCGACCGGCCCCGGACCGGACCGCCTCGGAAGTCGGGGTGCTTACACCCGCGGCTTCTCGCGCATCTCGTACGTCGCGATGACGTCGTCGACCTTGATGTCGTTGAAGTTTCCGAGGTTGATACCGCCCTCGAAGCCTTCGCGGATCTCGGTGACGTCGTCCTTGAAGCGACGCAGACCCTCGATGTTGAGGTTCTCCGCGATGACCTTGCCATCGCGCAGGAGGCGCGCCTTGGTGTTGCGCTTGACC
Organism: Streptomyces sp. NPDC037271; assembly: GCF_055603605.1. Classification (NCBI taxonomy): domain Bacteria; kingdom Bacillati; phylum Actinomycetota; class Actinomycetes; order Kitasatosporales; family Streptomycetaceae; genus Streptomyces; species Streptomyces sp. NPDC037271. The sequence continues at coordinate 11,404 of NZ_JBVJVN010000035.1, read as the reverse complement.
TCGCCGGAGCGGATGAGGACACCCGCGATGTTGCCCAGCTTGGACGAGCGGAAGACCTCGCGGATCTCCGCCGTGCCGAGCTCGACCTCTTCGTACTCCGGCTTGAGCATGCCCTTGAGGGCCGCCTCGATCTCCTCGATCGCCTGGTAGATGACCGAGTAGTACCGGACGTCCACACCCTCGCGCTCGGCCATCTGCGCGGCACGCCCGGCGGCGCGCACGTTGAAGCCGATCACGATGGCGTCGGAGCCCATCGCCAGGTCGATGTCGGACTCCGTGACCGCACCGACGCCGCGGTGCAGGACGCGGATGTCGACCTCTTCGCCGACGTCCAGCTGGAGCAGCGAGGACTCGAGGGCCTCGACCGAACCGGAAGCGTCACCCTTGATGATCAGGTTCAGCTGCTGGACCTCGCCGGCCTTGAGCACCTTGTCCAGGTCCTCCAGCGACACACGGCGCGTGCGCTTGGCGAACGCGGCGTTCCGCTCGCGGGCGGCGCGCTTCTCCGCGATCTGGCGGGCCGTACGGTCCTCCTCGACCACGATGAAGTTGTCACCGGCACCCGGGACGTTGGTCAGGCCCAGGACCTGGACCGGCGTCGACGGACCGGCTTCGGCGACGTTGTTGCCGTTGTCGTCGAGCATGGCGCGGACGCGGCCGTAGGCGTCGCCCACCACCATCGTGTCGCCGACCCGCAGGGTGCCTCGCTGCACGAGGACCGTCGCCACGGCACCGCGGCCGCGGTCGAGACGGGACTCGATCGAGATGCCCTGCGCGTCCTGGTTCGGGTTGGCCCGCAGGTCGAGCGAGGCGTCCGCGGTGAGGACCACGGCCTCCAGCAGCGAGTCGATGTTCAGACCCTGCTTGGCGGAGATGTCGACGAACATGGTGTCGCCGCCGTACTCCTCGGCCACCAGACCGTACTCGGTCAGCTGACCGCGCACCTTGGTCGGGTCAGCACCCTCGACGTCGATCTTGTTGACCGCGACGACGATCGGGACCTCGGCCGCCTTGGCGTGGTTGAGCGCCTCGACCGTCTGCGGCATGACGCCGTCGTTGGCCGCGACGACCAGGATCGCGATGTCGGTCGACCGCGCACCACGGGCACGCATGGCGGTGAACGCCTCGTGACCCGGGGTGTCGATGAAGGTGATCTTGCGATCCTCTTCGTTGACCTCGGTCGCCACCTGGTAGGCACCGATGTGCTGGGTGATGCCGCCGGCCTCGCCCGCGATGACGTTCGTCTTGCGGATGGCGTCGAGCAGTCGGGTCTTACCGTGGTCGACGTGACCCATGACGGTCACGACCGGCGGACGGACGACCAGGTCCTCCTCGGAGCCCTCGTCCTCGCCGAACTCCAGGTCGAAGGACTCGAGCAGCTCGCGGTCCTCCTCCTCCGGGCTGACGATCTGAACCGTGTAGTTCATCTCGCCGGCGAGGAGCTGGAGCGTCTCGTCGGAGACGGACTGGGTCGCGGTGACCATCTCGCCGAGGTTCATCATGACCGCGACGAGCGACGCCGGGTTGGCGTTGATCTTCTCCGCGAAGTCGGTGAGCGACGCACCGCGCGACAGGCGAATGGCTTCGCCGTTGCCGCGAGGCAGCATCACGCCGCCGACCGACGGGGCCTGCATGGCCTCGTACTCCTGGCGCCTCTGCCGCTTCGACTTGCGACCGCGACGCGCGGGACCGCCGGGACGGCCGAAGGCGCCCTGCGTGCCACCACGGCCACCCGGACCACCGGGACGACCGCCGAAGCCGGGACGGCCACCGCCGCCGCCGAAGCCGCCGCCACCACCGGGACGACCGGCGAAACCGCCGCCGCCACCGGGACGACCGCCACCACCGGGACCGGCGGGACGACCGGCGAAGCCGCCGCCGCCACCGGGACGACCGCCGCCGCCGGGACGACCGGCACCGCCGGGACCACGACCGCCGCCACCGGGGCCGGGACGCGGGCCGGCAGCGGGACGCTGCGGCATCATGCCGGGGTTCGGACGCGGACCGCCGCCGGGACGGGGACCGCCCTGGCCGCCCTGCGGACGCGGCATCGAGCCCGGGGTCGGGCGGTTGCCGCCCGGAGCCTGGGGACGAGGGCCGCCGCCCTGGCCGCCGGGAGCCTGCGGACGGGGGCCGGCGCCGGGGGCACCGGGACCACCCGGGCGCGGGCCGCCCTGCGGACGGGGCGCCTGCGGGCGCGCCATGCCGGCGTTGCCGCCGGAGGTGAAGGGGTTGTTACCCGGACGCGGGCCGCCGGGACGGCCGGGACGCTGCGCCGGAGCGCCGGGACGCTGGCCGCCGGGACGGCCCTGGCCGCCCTGCTGGCCCCGGTCCTGACCCGGGCCGGACGGACGGCCGCCGGGCTTGGGGGCACCGGGACGCGCGCCACCGGGCTTCGGTCCGGCCGGAGCCGGAGTCGAGGCGGCCGGAGCAGCCGGAGCAGCCGGCGGAGCGGTGAACTCCGGGGCGGCCGGAGCCGGACGCGGCGCGGGCTTCGGACCCGGCGTCGGACGCTGGCCCTGGGGCTGGCCCTGGGACGGCGCCGGCGCGGGAGCCGACGGGGCCTCGGGCTGCTGGGCAGCCGCGGGCTTGGGTGCGGCCGGCGGCCGCGGGGCAGCCGGACGTGCCGCCTGCGCCGGGGACGGCGCGGCGGGCCTGGGGGCGGCCTTCTTCGGGGCCGCGGGGCGACCGGCGGACCGGCCGTTGCCACTGCCCTGCTGGAAGGCGTCTGTCAGCTTGCGTACTACGGGCGCCTCGATCGTCGAAGACGCCGAACGGACGAATTCACCGAGTTCCTGGAGCTTGGCCATGACGACCTTGCTCTCGACACCGAACTCCTTGGCGAGTTCGTAGACCCGGACCTTAGCCACTTCGCTCCTCTGAGGTCCGGGTTGCGTCCGGACCGTCGCTAGTTCATGGGCGTACTCATCGCGTACTCATCGAGTGCTCATCGCAATCTCGACCTGCTTTCACTTCGCGAGGTACCAGGCCGCACGGGGTTCCGTGCGGCTCGTCTTCCTTGGCACGTTGCCTGGATGCTGCTGTCAGCAACCCTGTGCCTGCTCGACGTAGCGGCGCAACGCCTTTACGTCGAGCGGTCCCGGGACGCGGAGCGCCCGCGGGAACGCCTTGCGGCGCTCTGCCTGGTCGACACAGACCGGTGCAGGATGCACGTAGGCACCCCGGCCGGGCAGCGTACCGCGTGGATCGGGGGTGCAATGACCCTCGACCGCCACGGTGCGCAGCAGCTCGCTCTTGACCGCTCGCTCCCGGCACCCCACGCAGGTGCGCTCAGGGCATGCTCGGGTACGTGTCCGGCCAGACACTCTTAAGTCTACCTCCCCGGACCGACCTCACCCCTTTGGGGCAAGAATCGAACACATGTGACACGCAAAGCTGTCGTGATCTCAGCGCCGCGCGGCCTGGATCTATTCCCCGCGCCCCGTCGGCGGCAGGTCGGACTACCGCTCCGACGACTGCTCGGACGGCTGCTCGGTGTCCGGCCGGATGTCGATCCGCCAGCCGGTCAGCCGGGCGGCGAGCCGGGCGTTCTGGCCCTCCTTGCCGATCGCCAGCGACAGCTGGTAGTCGGGCACGATCACGCGGGCGGAGCGGGCCGCCATGTCCACGACCTCCACCTTGGAGACGCGGGCCGGGGAGAGCGCGTTCGCCACCATCTCGGCCGGGTCGTCCGACCAGTCGACGATGTCGATCTTCTCGCCGTTCAGCTCGCCCATGACATTGCGCACCCGGCCGCCCATGGGGCCGATGCAGGCGCCCTTGGCGTTCAGGCCGGAGCGGGTGGAGCGTACGGCGATCTTGGTGCGGTGGCCGGCCTCGCGGGCGATCGCGGAGATCTCGACGGAACCGTCGGCGATCTCGGGCACCTCCAGGGCGAAGAGCTTCTTCACCAGGTTGGGGTGGGTGCGCGACAGCGTCACGGACGGACCGCGCACGCCCTTCGCCACCCGGACGACGTACGAACGCAGCCGCGTGCCGTGCGGGTAGGTCTCGCCCGGAACCTGCTCCTGCACCGGCAGGATGGCCTCCAGCTTGCCGATGTCGACGAGCACGTTCTTCGGGTCGCGGCCCTGCTGGACCACGCCGGTGACGATGTCGCCCTCACGGCCGGCGTACTCGCCGAGCGTCGCGTCGTCCTCGGCGTCGCGCAGCCGCTGCAGGATGACCTGCTTGGCGGTGCTGGCGGCGATACGGCCGAAGTCGGACGGGGTGTCGTCGAACTCGCGGGCCGCCTGGCCCTCCTCGAGGTCGGCGGGGTCCTCCTTCGCCCACACGGTCACATGTCCGGTGTCCCGGTCGAGCTCCACGCGCGCGTGCCGGCGGCTTCCCTCAGTGCGGTGGTAGGCGATGAGGAGAGCCGACTCGATGGCTTCGACCAGCAGGTCGAAGGAGATCTCCTTCTCCCGTACCAGGCCCCGCAGGGCGCTCATGTCGATGTCCACGGCTACGCCTCCTCGTCTTCCGTTGTGTCGTTGTCGTTCTTGCTGTTCTTGGTGTCCTTGCGGCTGAACTCGACCTGGACGCGGGCCTTGTCGATGTCGCCGAAGGCGAGTCTGCGGGTGGTGGCCTTGCGGCCCTTCACTCCGGGTACTTCGAGGTCGAGCCCGTCGTCGTCCACATCGAGGACGCGGGCGACCAGTTCGCCGCCCTCGCGGAGCTGGAACCGCACGAGGCGGTCCGTGGCGCGCACGTAGTGGCGGTGCTCGGTGAGGGAGCGCTCCGCGCCCGGGGTGCCGACCTCGAGGGTGTACTCCCCCTCGCCCATCGCGTCCGTCTCGTCGAGCTTCGCCGAGAGCGCGCGGCTCACATCGGCGATCCGGTCCAGGTCCGCGCCGGTGTCGGAGTCGACGACGACACGCAGCACACGCTTGCGGCCGACCGAGTCCACCGCGATCTCTTCGAGGTCCAGTCCCTGGGAGGCGACGAGCGGCTCCAGCAGCTCTCGCAGCCTCTCGCTCTGGGTGGTGCTCATCCGGGTGACTCCTCGGCCGCGTGTGCTGTTGTGGGTCGGTGCGCGTGTCTGGTCAAAGGGTATCCGGTCCCAGGGGGTGTTGCCGTCCACCCCGGGCTCGGCGGTGCCGATGAGTGGTGCCCGGACGGGGCCCGGGTACCGTGATCACGGGCAGGCCGCACCGCGTGTTCCCGTCGCGTCGCCCGTCGTTTTGCCGTCGCTTCCGTACGAGCCGTCGAGGACGTCTGCCGTGTCGTTTGTCTCACCCCCGCGCCTGCCCTCGGGGCCGCGCAGAAGGAGCCTGCTCGCGTCGGCCGCCGGGGCCGCCCTGCTCGTCGGATGTTCCGGCGGGTCGGACTCCGGCGGCACGGAGGGCGGTACGCCGGCCGCCGACCGGGCACGCGCGCGTGCGGCCCGGGACAGCGAGGGGCTGGCCGGGCGGTACGCGGCGGTGATGGCCGCCCATCCGGGGCTGGCGGAACGGCTGCGGCCGTTGCACGCGGCGGCCGTACGGCACGCGGAGGCGTTCGGCGCCGTACGCACGGCCTCACCGGAGGCGTCGGAGGCGTCGCCCTCGGCGTCCGCGCGGGCCGCGGGTCCGGGGGACGGTCCCGGCACCGTGCCGGCGTCCGAGGAGGACGCCCTGGCCCTGCTCGCCACCGCCGAGCGGGAGCTGGCCGACCGGCGGGCCGAGGCGCTGCTGGGGGTGCCGGGCGAACTGGCGCGGCTGCTGGCCTCGGTGGCCGCGGCCGGCGCCGCACACGTGTATCTGCTGACGGAGGGTGACCGGTGAGCGAGGCGAAGGACCGGGCGCTGGACGCCCTCCAGGCGGCGCTGGCGGCGGAGCACGCGGCCGTGTACGGCTACGGGGTCGTCGGCGCACGGATCGACGAGGAACGGCACACCGAGGCGCGGACGGCGTACGACGCGCACCGGGCGCGGCGGGACACGCTGGAGCGCGAGGTGCGCGGTCTCGGGGGCAGGCCGGTCGCCGCGGCGGCCGGGTACGCGCTGCCCTTCGACGTGCCGGACCCGGCGGCGGCGGTGCGGCTGGCGGCCGAGCTGGAGGACCGGGTGGCCGGGGTCTACTCCGACCTGGTGCGGGCGGCCGAGGGCGACCGGCGGGCCGCGGCGGCCGGGGCGCTGCGCGAGGCGGCGGTCCGGGCGGTGCGCTGGCGGGGCGGCAGCGTAGCCTTCCCTGGGCTCGCCGAGCGGGCCGGCAGCCCGTCGAGGCCGGACGCCGCCTCGGACGCGGCGTCGGACCGGGCTTCGGATACGGCTTCCACTCCGGCGGCACCGACCGCGTAACACGTACGGCTGCCCGTACGGGAAGGGAACGGCTCGCGCATGGCTTTCGAACCGCCGCGGCGTCTGGTCAGGGCACTCGGCGAGACGGCACCGGACGGTGACGACTGGCTGGAGGACCTGCCCGGAGCGGCGGAACGGGCTGTGGCGCTGCGGGAACTGACCGTGGAGCGGGTACAGGTGCCCGGCGGGCGCAGCAGCCTGGTGGTGCTGGTGCGGACGGCCGACGGGACGCCCGCGGTGCTGAAGCTGGCCCCGCGCCGCGCCCGCCCGGAGAGTGAGCGGGCCGCACTCGCCCACTGGGGCGGGCTGGGCGCCGTACAGCTGCGCGAAGCGGAGACCACGGAGGGCGTACTGCTGCTGGAGCGGCTGCATCCGGACGTATCGGTGCGGTCGCTGCCGGAGGCGAAGGCGTTGCTGGAGGCCGCGGGCACGCTGCGGCGGCTGTGGGTGGAGCCGCCCTCCGGGCACCCCTTCGAGACCGTGGCCGGACGGACCGGGCGGCAGGCCGAGGCCATGCGGGCGGGCGCGGTGGCCGACCCCGAGGTGGCGCCGCTGGTCGACGCGGCGCTCGCGGCCCGCGCGGAACTGCTGGCCGCACCGCCCGAGGAGCGGCTGCTGCACGGGACGTTCCGGCAGAGCAAGGTGCTCGCCGGGGACCGGATGCCGTGGCTGGCCGTGGGCCCCGACCCGGTGGTCGGCGAGAGCGCCTTCGACCTCGCCCGGCTGGTGCGGGACCGGGTGGAGGACCTCATCGCCCAGCCGTCGGGGGCGTCGACGACCCGGCGGCGGATCAAGCGGCTCGCGGAGTCGCTGGAGGTCGACCAGGAACGACTGCGCGGCTGGACGCTGTTCCGTGCCGTCGAGTCGGGCGTCCGGGCCCGTCGGGTGGGCCGGGAGCAGGACGCGGAACTGCTGCTGGAGTTCGCGGGCTGGCTGTAGGACGCCGGGGCGTGCGCGGCGGGTGGGCCGCACTGCCGCCGGTCGTCACCGTATGTGTCGCGGGGGCGTCTGCCGACCGCCGGCCGGCATCGGTGTTGTGGCGTCCCCAGCAGTCGGGGGGCACCGCGTCGGCTGCCGGGAATGTCGCAAGCCGGGCGGGGCGCCGCGTCCGTGGGCAGGGACGCCGCGAGTCGGACGGGGCACCACGCCCGTGGGCAGGGACGCCGCGAGTCGGACGGGGCACCACGCCCGTGGGCAGGGACGCCGCGAGTCGGACGGGGCACCACGCCCGTGGGCAGGGACACCGCGAGTCGGACGGGGCACCACGCCCGTGGGCAGGGACACCGCGAGTCGGACGGGGCACCACGCCCGTGGGCGGCAACGGTGTCCGCGGAGGACGGAGTTGCCACGGCCGTCATGCCGTGGTCGTGCCCCGCCCGCAGGGGGCGCCCGTCGGTCCTGGGCGCCTCCTGGGGGCTCGGGGTCAGGCCGTGAGGCGGGTGATGGCTTCCTCGACCGTCAGTTCCTCGCGCTCGCCGGTGCGGCGGTCCTTCAGTTCGACCACGCCTTCGGCGGAGCGGCGGCCGGCGACCAGGATCTGCGGGACGCCGATCAGCTCGGCGTCGGTGAACTTGACGCCCGGGGAGACGCCGGCGCGGTCGTCCACCAGGACGCGGACGCCGGCGGCCGCCAGCTTGTCGGAGACCTCCAGGGCCAGCTCGGTCTGCAGGGCCTTGCCGGCGGCGACGACGTGGACGTCGGCCGGGGCGACCTCCTTGGACCAGACGAGGCCCTTGTCGTCGGCGTGCTGCTCGGCGAGGGCGGCCACCGCGCGGGAGACGCCGATGCCGTAGGAGCCCATGGTGACGCGGGCCGGCTTGCCGTTCTGGCCGAGGACGTCGAGCTTGAGGGCGTCGGTGTACTTGCGGCCCAGCTGGAAGATGTGGCCGATCTCGATGGCGCGGTCCAGCTTGAGGCCGGTGCCGCAGTTCGGGCAGGGGTCGCCCTCGCGGACCACGACGACGTCGACGTACGCGTCGACCTCGAAGTCGCGGCCGGCCACGACGTTCTTGGCGTGCGTGTGCTCCTTGTTGGCGCCCGTGATCCAGGCGGTGCCCGGCGCCACGCGGGGGTCGGCGATGTACTTGACCTTCTCGCCGAGGCCCTGCGGGCCGACGTAGCCGCGGACCAGGTCGGGGCGGCCCACGAAGTCCTCGGCGGTGACCAGTTCGACGGCGGCCGGGGCGAAGTGCGCCTCGACCTTGTCCATGTCGACCTCGCGGTCGCCGGGGACGCCCACGGCGACGATCTCGCCGTCCACCTTGACGAGGAGGTTCTTCAGGGTGGCGGAGGCCTCGACGCCGAGGGAGGCGGCGAGGGTCTCGATGGTGGGGGTGTCGGGGGTGGGGATGTCCTCGGCGGCGGGCACGTCCGCCGCGTCCACGGGCTGGAGGGCGTAGGTGATCGCCTCGGTGTTGGCGGCGAAGTCGCAGTTCGGGCAGTCGGCGAAGGTGTCCTCGCCGGCGCCGGCCGGGGCGAGGAACTCCTCCGACTTGGAGCCGCCCATCGCGCCGGCGGTGGCGGCGCAGATGCGGTAGTCGAGGCCGAGGCGCTCGAAGATCCGCTGGTAGGCGGCGCGGTGCAGGGCGTAGGACTCGGCGAGGCCCTCGTCGGCGACGTCGAAGGAGTAGGAGTCCTTCATCAGGAACTCGCGGCCGCGCAGGATGCCGGCCCGGGGGCGGGCCTCGTCGCGGTACTTGTTCTGGATCTGGTAGAGGATGACCGGCAGGTCCTTGTAGGAGGACGCCTGGTCCTTCACCAGCAGGGTGAAGATCTCCTCGTGGGTGGGGCCGAGGAGGTAGTCGCCGCCCTTGCGGTCCTGGAGGCGGAACAGCTCGGGGCCGTACTCGTCCCAGCGGCCGGTGGCCTCGTACGGCTCGCGCGGCAGCAGGGCGGGGAGCTGGACCTCCTGGGCGCCGATGGCGTCCATCTCCTCGCGGACGATGCGCTCGACGTTGCCGAGGACCTTCTTGCCGAGGGGCAGCCAGCTCCACAGGCCGGCTGCGGTGCGGCGCACGTACCCGGCGCGGACCAGCAGCTTGTGGCTGAGGACCTCGGCGTCCGCCGGGTCGTCGCGCAGCGTCTTCGCCATCAACTTCGACATGCGCTGGACCGGTGCGTTGGCCATGGTTCTCGTGTCTCCTGCTGCTGGGGGTCCCCCCGCTCGAGCGCCGCCGAGAGCGGGGGAGGGTAACAGCAGGAGGTTAACCGGGGGGTCCAGCCCGGCGGAAATCGGTTATGCCCGGCTAGGCCCGGCGCAGGGGCAGCGGGGCGCCCATCACGGCGTACGGCTTGGGGGCGCTGGGGAAGAGGACCTGGCGGGCGAGGTCCTGGTAGCCGAGGGAGCGGTAGAGGCCGCGGGCGGGGCTCTCGGTGTCGATCGCGGAGAGGATCGAACGGGGCTCGGCGGCGCTGTCGGTGATCGTGGTGATCAGGGAGCGGCCGGTGCCGCGGTTCTGGTGGGCCGGGTGGACGTGGAGTTCGGTGATGACGAAGGAGTCGTCGAGCCAGGCGTCGTTGCCCCGGGCGCGGAGGTAGGGCTCGACGACGGTGGACCACCAGTGGGCGCGGTCGTTGGGCATGCCGTAGACGAAGCCGACGAGGGCGCCTCCGGCGGTGGCGCCGAGAGCTCTCGCGCCGGGGTGGGTCATGTGGCGCAGGACGATCTGGCGGCGGACGGCCACCTCGTCCGGGCCGAGTCCGAACGCGGCGGCTTGGACCGCGAGGGCCTCGTCCACGTGCGCGGCGAGGTCCAGTGGGCCGATCACGACGTCCATGTTCGGGAGCCTACAGGGGTGTTCCGGATGTACGCCCGGGGGCGGAGGGGCTGTGGCTGGTCACGTTGCACGCCGGGGGCGGACGGGCCGTAGTGGACCACGTCACACGACAGAGGCGGAGGGACTGTAACGCGCCGTGCCTGCGCCGTGGAGTCACGTGGCGGTGCGGGCCCCGCGTGCCCGGGGCGTTTCAGAACAGGACGCTCATGAATGCGCCGGCCTCCTGGAAGCCCACCCGCCGGTACGTCCTTCGTGCCGCCGTGTTGAAGTCGTTCACGTACAGGCTGGCCACTGGGGCGACGTCCGCCAGGGCGTAGCGCAGGACCGCTGCCATGCCCGGTGCCGCCAGGCCCTTGCCCCGGTACTCGGGGGCCACCCATACGCCCTGGATCTGGCAGGCACGGTCGGTGGCGGCGCCGATCTCGGCCTTGAAGACGACCCTGCCGTCGGTGTCGAAGCGGGCGAAGGACCGGCCGGAGCCGACGAGTTCGGCGACCCGGGCCTGGTAGAGCAGGCCGCCGTCGCCGGCCATCGGGGAGATGCCGACCTCCTCCGTGAACATCGCCACGCAGGCCGGCATGATCCGCTCCATCTCGTCCTTGCGGACCCGGCGGACGTAGGGGTCGGGGGCGATGTCGGCGGGCACGCGGTCGGTGACCATGAGGGGCTGCCGGGCGCGGACCTCGCGGGCCGGGCCCCAGCCCGGTTCGAGGAGCCGCCACAGCTGGGCGGTCGTGTCGGCGGGGCCGACGATCGAGGAGCAGCGGCGGCCGGCCCGCCGGGCGCGGTCGGCGAAGGCGCGGACGGCGCGCGGGGTGGCGCAGATGGGGACGAGGTTGGCGCCCGCGTAGCAGAGGGAGGTCAGCATGCCGTGCTCGTACCAGCCCCACATCTCGCCGCCGAGCCGCCACGGGTCGAGGCCGGCGATCTGCACCCGGGCGGTCACGAAGGCGTTCGCGACCGGCTCGCGGTCGAGGACGGCGAGCGCGGCGTCCAGGTCGCTCGGTTCGAGCACGCGGGAGGTGGTCTGCGTCAACACGTGCGGGGGCCTCACCCTGAGATCTGCTGGTCCCCGCACTGTACCTGGCATGCATATGCCGCGCCGCCCCCCGGGGCGACGCGGCAGGAGAGGGCGGTTCGGCCCGATGAGACTCAGCCCGCGACGGAGACCGAGGGCTCGCCGGAGGTGACGCCGTCGGCTTCCATCTGCTCGGCGATCTTCATGGCCTCCTCGATGAGGGTCTCCACGATCTTGGACTCGGGGACGGTCTTGATGACCTCGCCCTTGACGAAGATCTGCCCCTTGCCGTTGCCGGAGGCGACGCCGAGGTCCGCCTCGCGGGCCTCG
>NZ_JBVJVN010000034.1:16224-57136 GCF_055603605.1 Streptomyces sp. NPDC037271 | reverse complement strand
CGTTCGGCCCGAGCAGGGCGAACACGGAACCGGCCGGGATGTGCAGGTCGACGCCGTCGAGGACGGTCTTGTCGCCGTACGACTTGCGCAGCCCGACGGCGGAGACGGCGGCCGGGGACGCCTGACCGCCCCCCTGCCTGGACGTGGACATGACAGATGAAGGCATGGAGTCCTCCCTTTCGAGGGGCGAGGTGATCGGGGTGAGTGGGCGGGCCCGCGGGGCGGGGCTCAGGCCTTGGCGCGCCGGACGTCGATGTTCCCGTGCCGGGTGCGGGCGCGGACCTTGACCGTGTCGTCGCCCTCGTGCGGTGTCTCGGACGCGGTGAGCGAGTTGCGTACCTGGCCGGAGCCCGCGTGGACGTCGAGCCAGGCGGCCGTGCCCTCACGGACACCGACCTCGATGGCGCCGTAACTGGTCTCCAACTGGACGGTGCCGCGGACCGCGTCGCCCACGCGCAGGGTTCCGTGGGCGGTGGTGGCGGTGACCGAGTCCTCGGCGCGGGCGATGTCGATGTCGCCGTTGGCTCCGCTCACCCGCAGCTCGCCGGTCGCGGCGCCGACGGTCGTGGTGCCGTGCGAGTTCTTCAGGACGGCGGGGCCGTCGAGCAGGCCGACGCGCAGGCTGCCCGAACTGGTGGTGATCTCGGCCGCGCCCTCGACCCGGTCCACGGTGATCGAGCCGTGCGACGCGGTCAGCTTCAGAGGGCCGGTCGCATCGAGGCGGACGTCGCCGGACGAAACCTTCACGTGGACTTCGCCGAGCCGGCCCTCGCCGAGCACCTGGGTCCAGGCACCGGTCAGGTCGACGCGCGAGCCCGTGGGCAGTTCGACCGTCACGTCGACGGTGCCGGTGCGCCCGAACAGGCCGGACTTGGGCGTCCTGACGGTCAGTTCGCCGTTCGCGTACGTCACCTCGGTCTGGTCGGCCGTCCGCACGTCCAGGTCCTTCCCGGGGTCGCGGGGCCGCACCTCGACGACGGTTTCGACGCGGTCGCCCGCGGCGAACTGGATGGAACCGGCCTCCACGCGCGCCGTGGCCGAGATCGCTTCGGGAGTGTCGAAAGAAGGCATGGCTGTCCCGTCCTCTTGGGTCTTCAGGACGTCCCGGCTGAGGGGACGTGGTGTCGGTGAAGCGGTGCGGGTGAGCTGGTGAGCGGGTGTGCGAGTGAGCGGGTGTGCGGATGTGCGGGTGAGCCGGCGCTTGGTGAGGTGGCGCCGCGTGCGCCGGGCGCGGCTAGCGCACCCAGCCCGTGAAGCTCTGTCCGAGCGTCCGGGTCTTCTCCGCCGCCTGCGGCCGGGTGCCGCCGTCGACCGCGGCCGACACGGCACGCACCAGCCACGCGTTGACCGACAGGCCCTCGCGGCTCGCGGCCTCCTCCGCGCGCGCCTTGAGGTGGGCCGGCAGGCGCAGGTTGACGCGGGCGGTGCCGCCCTCGTCACCTTCGGCCGGGACCGAGGCCGCGGCCCTGGGCGGTTCCACGGGGGCGGCCGGCTCGGCGGGGGCACGGTCGTCGGTGGGCGGCGGCGTCACCACGAAGTCCGGGTCGAGCCCGCGCAGCCGCACGTCGACCGAGCCGGGGGCGAGTTCACGGGTGATCTCGTCCATCGCGGCGGAGAGCACGTTGAGCATGGTCAGCCGGGTCGCCGACTCCAGCGGAGCGGTGAGCCTCTCGGCCAGCACACGGGCGTCTTCCCCGCCGGCTTCGGCGGCCACCGCGAGTTCACGGCGGAGAGTGTCGACATACGGGGTGAGGTCCATGACGCCATTATGGCACCACAGTGGCGCCACACGCAAGCATGCGCGGCACCGAACCCGACGGAACGCCGAGAAAACCCCTCCGACCTGCGGAAACGCACCCAACACTGCACGAACGACGACGACATCGGCACGTTGGGACACTCCCAGGTGCCGTGAAATGGCACCGCTTGGCACCAGGTGGCGCCGTATGGCGCCGTATGGCGCCAAGCGGGCCGGCCGGTGGTGCAGGCACTCAGCGGCACCCCGGCCACCCCGCCGTGGCGGCGTCACTCACAGAAGACCCGCACCTTGGTGCCGGAGTCGTCGACGTCGATGGCGACCTCGTCGAGCTGGTCGACGAGGTCCTCCATCTGCTGCGGCTTGAGTTCGGTGAGGTCGATCGGCACCCCGGACCTGTTCAGTTCCGCGTTGGCCTTGGCGAGCGCCTGCGGAGGGACCAGGCTCGTGAGCCGGACCCCGGCACGCAGCAGCTGCATCGGGACGCGGATGTCGACCCGGCTCGGCCCGTCACCGCCGGGTTCGTCCACCGCGTCCACCACCACGCGCAGGTACTTGGCCCGGGGCTTCGGGCGGGGCGAGGCTCCCGGCGGCGCCTCGGGCCGGTCTCGCTCGAGGGCGTCGATGAGCCGCTCGGCCTCGTCCGCGGTGATTCTGCCCTCGGCCAGCATCTCCAGGACCTGGCGGCGCTGCTCGTTCATGATCTCCCCATCCCTCCGACTCATCCGACGCTTACCAGCACGGCCGTCCGGCCCTGCTCGATCTCGATCCGGGTGCCGGGCAGCGCCCACAGCAGCTGCCCGGCGCCGCGCAGCGCGCCCACCGGGCTCACCCGGGTGACGAGGCAGGCGACCAGTCCGGCCGCCACGGCGAGCAGCAGCAGCGGTGACAGCACCACCAGCACCGGCAGGACGGGGACGTACAACCGCCGCCGACGGCTGCCCGGGCGGCGCCAGCACACCGTCACCAGCTGGGGGATCACCGGGACCTCTCCAGCTCGGCCAGCGCCTCCTGGGCGCTGATCTCCCCCCGGCGCAGGCGGTCGACGACGTCGGCGGCACCGGTCGGCGCCGGGTCGGTGTCGACGAAGTCGAGGTGCTCGGCGATCCGCTTCAGCCGGGACTTGACCGTCGGGTAGCTCACCCCGAAGATCCGCTCCATCTCCTTGATCGAACCGTGCGACCGCACGAACGCGGCGACGAACACCTGGTCGTCGATGCCGAGCTGAGCCAGCTGCGGCGGCTCGAACTGCCCCTCGATCGCGACGCCGCTGTCGGCGAGGCGGACCCGCTCGACCACGAACGGCCGCCCTTGCGTCAGGTCCGTCAGTTCCTGCCAGTCCACCCTCGGCTCCCTGCCTTCGACTCGACGACCGCGCTCATCCCTGTTTGTACTTTGATTTTCTTAAGCGGTCAACGGCTACACCTTCATTTTCTTCATTCCACGTTCGTGGAATTCAACTCGCTCGCGCCCGCCGCGTTGGCGCAGCGCGCGGCCAGTTCGGCGAACGCGCTGGTCAGTTGGGGCGGGCCGACGACTTCGACGTCGGCGTCGAAGCGGCAGAGCGCGGCGGCGAGGCCGGTCCACGACCAGGAGCCGAGGGTGAGGCGGCAGCGGTCGGGGCCGAGTTCTTCGACGACCGCGTCCTGCGCGAAGGGGGCCACGGCCCGCGCGGGGAGGTCGAGGACGACCTCGCCGATGCAGGGCCAGTCGGCGGTGGAGCCGTCGGTTCCGCGGAAGTGGCCGGTGACGAACGCGGCCACGTCGCCACCGGGGACCTCGCGCGGGCTGAAGCGCGGGCCGGTCGGAGTGCGCGGGTGTACGCGGTCGACGCGGAAGGTGCGCCAGTCGGCACGGTCGAGGTCCCAGGCGACCAGGTACCAGTGGCCGCGCCGGGTGACGAGGTGATGGGGCTGTACGCGGCGGGGCCGACCGGTGGAGCCGGTGGCGTCGTGCCCGTAGTCGAAGCGCAGCTCCTCGCGGGCGTGGACGACGCGGCTCAGCTCCATGAGGACCGCCGTGTCGACCGGTGCCGCGTCACCGGACCCGGGCGACGGAACGGCGGTGACCCGCACCATGTCGATGCGCTGCCGCAGGCGGGGCGGCATGACCTGGCGAACGGTGGACAGCGCCCGTGCGGCGTCCTCGCCGATCGTGCCGCTGGTGACCGCGGACTGCAGGGCGAGGGCCAGGGCGACGGCCTGGCCGTCGTCGAACAGCAGCGGGGGCAGTTGCGAGCCGGCGTCCAGGCGGTAGCCGCCGGAGGGCCCCTTGAAAGCGAGGATCGGGTAGCCCAGCTCCCGTAGCCGGTCGATGTCGCGGCGCACGGTGCGCGGGGTGATGTCGAGCCGCTCGGCGAGATCGTCACCGGACCAGTCGCGATGCGCCTGAAGCAGTGAGAGCAGTGCGAGCAACCGCGAGGAAGTCTTCTGCATGCCCACCATTGTGGGCGCGGTACAGGACACAACCTGTCCGCTACCCCTGGAACGGTGAACCCCGGGTCCACCAGAGAGCAGGGCCCGCGAGAGAGCACAGAACCGCCGAGAGCAGGGAGAAGGCCATGGCCGTCACGACCACCACCCATCTGAACTTCCGGGGCGACGCCCGGGCGGCGCTGGACCACTACCGGTCCGTCTTCGGCGGACGCGTCACCGCCGTCACGTACAAGGACACCGGCAACACGCGGAACGAGAACGAAGCGGACTGGGTGACGTGGGGCGAGGTGGTGGGCGACAACGGCTTCCACGTCATGGCCTACGACGTGCCCTCCGACCTGCCCTGGGACCAGGGCAGCCGCCCCTTCTTCGTCTCCGTGCGCGGTGACGACACGGACGAGATCAGCACCCTCTGGCAGAAGCTGGCGGAGGGATCGACGGTGGTGCAGCCCCTGGAACCCTCGCAGTGGGCCCCGCTGTACGGCATGCTCACCGACCGCTTCGGCGTGACCTGGGTCCTGGACGTGGCGGCCCCGTACAACGGCTGATCCACACAGCGGGGAGGGAGGGGGCGCGAGCGGGCGGGCGTGTCGGTCCGCGCCCTGCCGCGCCCGCCCGTGCCGTGCGGTGCCGTGCCCCCGTGTCGCGGACGGGATCGGCGCCCGCCCGGTCAGCCGCCCGGCGGCCCACCGGTGAGCGGCCCGTCCTCCACGGCCCCGACGACCGTGAACCCGATCACCGCCCCTCCCCCGGCCCGCCGGTAGGCGAACGGCGCTCCCCCGTGCGCCAGCGCCACCTCCCGCACGATGGACAGGCCGAGGCCCGAGCCGGGCCGGGAGCGGGCGTCGGCGGCGCGGTAGAAGCGGTCGAAGACACGGGTCAGGTCGGCGTCACGGATGCCGGGGCCGCGGTCGAGGACCTCGACGCGGATCGTGCCCGGGAGGGCGGGTCCGGCGACGGCGACCTCGATGGGGCCGGTGCCTTCGGGGTCGAACTTCGCGGCGTTCTCGACCAGGTTGGAGAGGGCGCGGGCCAGCATGGCGGGCCGGCCCTGCGTCGTCGTCCCTCCGCAGGCCCGTACGCCGATCTCCCGGCCGGTGCGGCGCCGGGCCAGGGCCGCCACGTCGTGCGCGATCCGGGCCACGTCGACCCGCTGCGGGGGCTCGCCGGCCCACTGGCCGGCCGCCAGTTCGACCAGTTCGTTGACCAGGTCGGTCAGCTCGCGGGCCTCCTGCCCCAGGTCGGCGACCAGTTCCTCGCGGGCGGCGGGCGGGAGTTCGTCGATCCGGCGCAGCAGCGAGATGTTGGTCCGCAGCGAGGTCAGCGGCGTACGCAGCTCGTGGCCCGCGTCCTGGACCAGGCGCCGCTGGTCCTCCTCCGACTGGGCGAGGCGGCCCAGCATCAGGTCGAAGGCGCGGCCGAGGCGGCCCACCTCGTCGGGGCCGGTGACCGGGACCTGGATGCCGAGGCGGCGGGTGCGTGCGACGTTCTCGGCGGCGGAGGTGAGGACGACCAGACGCCGGGTGATGCGCCTGGCCAGCCACCAGCCGAACAGTCCGGCACCCGTCACGACCGCCGCCATCAGGAGCAGCGTCCGCCGTTGCAGCGTCCGCAGCAGGTCCTCGGTGTCACTGAACTCCTGCGCCACCTGCACCGCGCCCCGGCCGCCGCCGAGGGCGACGGTCGCGACCCGGAAGGCGTCGTGGCCGACGCCGACGTCCTCGTGCTCGACCATCCGCCCCGCCGTCGCCGCGCCCGCGGTCCGCCGGTCGGCGCCGGTGACCGGCAGCCGCGGGCCGGCCGGGTCGAAGATGTCACCGTCCGGCCCGAGCACCTGCACGTCGGTGCGGGCCGGGCGCACGATGTCGTGGCCCGGCGCGGACGTGGAGAAGTCGAGGGGCGAGAGCCTCCGCAGGCGCACCTCGGCCCGCAGGTCCTGCACGACCTGGTCGAAGACGGACTCCTGGTCCACCCGGACCAGCCGGGCCGCGGCGCTGTACGACAGCACCCCGACGACGACCGTGACCACGGCGGTGACCGTCGCGAACGACACCGCGAACGTCGTCCGCAGCGACAGCAGCCGGGGCCGGCGCCCGAGCGGGGAGTGGCCCACTCAGTCCTCCCGCAGCACGTAACCCACCCCGCGCACGGTCTGGATCAGCTGCGGCGCCCCCGGCCGGTCCAGTTTGCGGCGCAGGTAGCCGACGTAGACGGCGAGGTTCTTGGAGCCGGGCCCGAAGTCGTAGCCCCAGATGCGGTCGTAGATGGTGGAGTGGTCGAGCACGATGCCCGCGTTGCGGACCAGCAGTTCCAGCAGCTCGAACTCGGTGCGGGTCAGTTCCAGCTCACGCCCGTCCCGCCAGGCGCGGCGGGCCCGCGGGTCCATGCGCAGTCCCGCCGCCGCGAGGTACCGGCCGTCGTCCGGCTCGTCCGGAACGGGGCCGGACCGCGACGGGGCCGGGCCGCCCGGCCGAGCGGGGCCGTCCGCTCCGGCGGTGCCGTCCGGCTGCCCCGCCTCCGCACGGCCGTCGGCACGGCCGTCCATGCGGCTCTCCGTCCGGCCGTCCATACGACCCTCCGTGCGGCCTTCCGTGCGGCGCAGCAGGGCGCGCAGCCGGGCGAAGACCTCCTCGACGTCGAAGGGCTTCACCACGTAGTCGTCGGCGCCCGCGTCCAGGCCCGCGATGCGCTCGGCGGTCTCCACCAGCGCCGTCAGTATCAGGATCGGCGTGGAATCGCCCTCCGCGCGCAGCGCCCGGCAGACCTGGAGGCCGTCGATGCCCGGCATCATCACGTCCAGCACGAGGACGTCCGGCCGGCCGCGGTGGGCCTGCGCCAGCGCCTCGACGCCGTCCGCGACCGCGGTGACCCGGTAGCCCTCCAGGGTGAGGGCGCGCTCCAGGGCGTGCCGGATGGCGCGGTCGTCTTCGGCGAGCAGAACAGTCCGGGGCACGCGCCCAGTCTGCCAAGGCCAGGGCCCCTGCGACCGGACGGCCGGGGTTCTTACCGAGATCTCACCCGGCGGGCCGCAGCGCGGCGAGCCGCTCCTCGAACGGCACGATCCCGTCGGCGTCCGCGGCCGGCTCCACGGCCGGCTTCACGGCCGTCGACAGCCCGGCCGTCAGCGCCGCCAGCTCCCCGGCCGCCCGGTCGATCCGCCCGTCCAGCCCCTCGGCTCCCCAGTCCTCCGAGGCGGCGTAGACGCCGGTCGGTACGACGACGGCCTTGAGGTGGGCGAAGAGCGGTCGCAGCGCGTGGTCCAGGACGAGCGAGTGCCGGGCCGTGCCGCCGGTCGCGCCGATCAGCACCGGCTTCCCGGCGAGGGCGTCCGCGTCGGTCACGCTCAGCGCGTCGAAGAACGACTTGAACAGCCCGCTGTACGACGCCGAGAACACCGGCGTGACGACGATCAGGCCGTCGGCCGCCGCCACCGCGTCGAAGGCGGCGGACAGGTTCCGCCCGGGGAAGCCGTTGGTGAAGGTGTGCGCGATCTCCACGGCGAGATCGCGCACCTCGACCACCTGGACCTCCGCGGACGCCGGTGGGGCGCCTGCGGCGACGGTGGCGGCGGCCAGCCGGTCGGCGAGCAGCCGGGTGGAGGACGGGACGCCCAGTCCCGCGGAGACGACGACGAGCTTCACGCCCGTACTCCTTCCTTGCGCGCGCCGGCCAGCAGCGACGCGTGGGTGGGGGCGTCCGGCACGGCGGCCGGGCGGTTCTTGGCGAACTCCTCGCGCAGGACCGGCACGACCTCCTCACCGAGCAGGTCGAGCTGCTCCAGCACGGTCTTCAGGGGCAGCCCGGCGTGGTCCATGAGGAACAGCTGGCGCTGGTAGTCACCGGCGTACTCGCGGAAGGCGAGCGTCTTCTCGATCACCTGCTGCGGGGAGCCGACGGTGAGCGGCGTCTGCTCGGTGAAGTCCTCCAGCGACGGCCCGTGCCCGTAGACGGGGGCGACGTCGAAGTACGGCCGGAACTCGCGCACCGCGTCCTGGCTGTTCTTCCGCATGAACACCTGCCCGCCCAGGCCGACGATCGCCTGCTCGGGGGTGCCGTGCCCGTAGTGGGCGTAGCGGGCCCGGTACAGCTCGACCATGCGCTTGGTGTGGTCGGCGGGCCAGAAGATGTTGTTGTGGAAGAAGCCGTCGCCGTAGTACGCGGCCTGCTCGGCGATCTCCGGGGACCGGATCGAGCCGTGCCAGACGAACGGCGCGACACCGTCCAGCGGGCGGGGCGTGGAGGTGAAGCCCTGGAGCGGGGTGCGGAACTTCCCCTCCCAGTTCACGACGTCCTCGCGCCACAGGCGGTGGAGCAGGGCGTAGTTCTCGACCGCGAGGTTGATGCCCTCGCGGATGTCCTTGCCGAACCACGGGTAGACCGGCCCGGTGTTGCCGCGCCCCATCATCAGGTCCACCCGGCCGTCGGCCAGGTGCTGGAGCATCGCGAAGTCCTCCGCGATCTTCACCGGGTCGTTGGTGGTGATGAGGGTGGTGGAGGTGGAGAGGATCAGCCGCTCGGTGCGGGCCGCGATGTAGCCGAGCATCGTGGTCGGGGACGAGGGCACGAAGGGCGGGTTGTGGTGCTCGCCGGTCGCGAAGACGTCCAGGCCGACCTCCTCGGCCTTCAGCGCGATGGCGACCATGGCCTTGATGCGCTCACGCTCGGTCGGCGTCCGGCCCGTGGTCGGGTCCGGGGTGACGTCGCCGACGGTGAAGATGCCGAACTGCATGGTCGCTCAACCTCCGAGTTGTTGACGGTTCAACTATACTCGTGGAACGGAGGACCCCCGGGCGTTATTCCGCCCCCCGTTCCTCCCCGTGCGAAGCTGCCCCCATGCTGGTCCTCCGCTCCGCCGCCCTCTTCGTCGTCGCCGCCCTCTTCGAGATCGGCGGCGCCTGGCTGGTCTGGCAGGGCGTGCGCGAACAGCGCGGCTGGCTGTGGGCCCTCGGCGGGGTCCTCGCCCTCGGCGCCTACGGCTTCGTCGCCACCTTCCAGCCCGACGCCCACTTCGGCCGCATCCTCGCCGCGTACGGCGGGATCTTCGTGGCCGGCTCGATCCTGTGGGGCGTGGTCGCGGACGGCTACCGCCCCGACCGCTGGGACATCACCGGGGCGCTGGTCTGCCTCGCGGGGATGGCCGTGATCATGTGGGCGCCCCGCAACGGCGGCTGACTACCCTGGTCGGCGACCGTCCGCACCGCACCCGTCACGCAACAGGAGCAGCCCATGGCCACCGCAGCCGCCCCGTCCGCCGCCTCCCGCATCGCCGTCGTCACCGGTGCGAGCAGCGGCATCGGCGCCGCTACGGCCCGGCAACTCGCCGAAGCCGGCTACCGCGTCGTCCTCACCGCCCGCCGCAAGGACCGCATCGAGGCGCTGGCGGAGGAGATCCAGGCGGCCGGCCACAAGGCCACGGCCTACCCCCTGGACGTCACCGACCGCGCGGCCGTCGACGAGTTCGCCACCGCCTTCAAGACGATCGGCGTCCTCGTCAACAACGCGGGCGGCGCGCTCGGCGCCGACCCGGTGGCCACCGGCGACCCGGACGACTGGCGCCGCATGTACGAGACGAACGTCATCGGCACCCTCAACCTCACCCAGGCCCTGCTCCCCGGGCTGGAGGCGAGCGGCGACGGCACGATCGTCGTCGTCTCCTCGACCGCCGGCCTCTCCACCTACGAGGGCGGCGCGGGCTACGTCGCCGCCAAGCACGGCGAACACGTCCTCGCCGAGACCCTCCGCCTGGAGATCGTCGGCCGCCCGGTCCGCGTCATCGAGATCGCGCCCGGCATGGTGAAGACCGACGAGTTCGCCCTGACCCGCTTCGGCGGCGACCGGGACAAGGCGGCCAAGGTCTACCAGGGCGTCGCCGACCCCCTGACCGCCGACGACGTCGCCGACACCATCACCTGGGCGGTCACCCGCCCCGCCCACGTCAACATCGACCTCCTGGTCGTCCGCCCCCGCGCCCAGGCGTCGAACACGAAGGTGCACCGGGAGGGCTGACGCCGAAGATCACCGGTGGGGCTGACGACGAAGGCGCACCCGGTAGGGCTGACGCCGAGGCGCACCGGGAGGGCTGACGCCGAGGCGCACCGGGAGGTGCTGACGCCGGACGCCGCCCCGGAGGTCAGCCCTTCACGCAGACGACCTGCTTCAGCTTCGCCACGACCTCCACGAGGTCGCGCTGCTGGTCGATGACCTGGTCGATGGGCTTGTAGGCGCCCGGGATCTCGTCCACGACGCCCGAGTCCTTGCGGCACTCCACGCCCCGCGTCTGCTCCTCCAGGTCCTTCGTGGAGAAGCGCCGCTTGGCCGCGTTCCGGCTCATGCGCCGGCCGGCGCCGTGGGAGGCGGAGTTGAAGGACTCGGCGTTCCCGAGGCCCTTCACGATGTACGAGCCCGTACCCATGGAGCCCGGGATGATCCCGTACTCGCCGGAACCGGCCCGGATCGCGCCCTTGCGGGTGACGAGCAGGTCCATCCCGTCGTAGCGCTCTTCGGCCACGTAGTTGTGATGCGCGCTGATCTCCGGCTCGAAGGCCGGCTTCGCCTTCTTGAACTCCTTGCGGACCACGTCCTTCAGGAGCGCCATCATCAGGGTGCGGTTGTACTTCGCGTACTCCTGCGCCCAGAACAAGTCGTTGCGGTACGCCGCCATCTGCGGGGTGTCCGCGACGAACACCGCGAGGTCGCGGTCGACCAGGCCCTGGTTGTGCGGGAGCTTCTGGGCGATACCGATGTGGTGTTCGGCGAGTTCCTTGCCGATGTTGCGGGAACCGGAGTGCAACATCAGCCAGACGGAACCGGTCGTATCCGTGCAAACCTCAACAAAGTGGTTGCCGCTTCCGAGCGTTCCCATCTGCTTTCCGGCCCGCTCATGACGGAACTTGACCGCCTCCGCCACTCCGTCGAACCGCCCCCAGAAGTCGTCCCACCCGGCCGTCGCCAGCCCGTGGAAGCGCCCCGGCTCGACGGGACTGTCGTGCATCCCCCGGCCCACCGGAATCGCCTGCTCGATCTTCGAGCGCAGCCGCGACAGGTCGCCCGGGAGGTCGTTCGCCGTCAGGGACGTCTTCACCGCCGACATCCCGCAGCCGATGTCCACGCCCACCGCCGCCGGGCACACCGCGCCCTGCATGGCGATGACCGACCCGACCGTCGCCCCCTTGCCGTAGTGCACGTCCGGCATGACCGCCAGGCCCTTGATCCACGGCAGGGTCGCGACGTTGCGCAGCTGCTGGAGGGCCACGTCCTCCACGGTCGCCGGGTCGGTCCACATCCGGATCGGCACCTTCGCCCCCGGCATTTCCACGTACGACATATCGTCCTCATTCCCCCGGAAACAAACAGAAGTCTCAATGCGCAAAACCGGCGCCAAGGTCGACCAAAGAGACAACCGACCGGCGTTCACGGCAGCGCGTGCGATACACATTGTCTGCAGGGGGCGCCCCGTCGCGGCAAGCGAATAACGAGCGGGGACACTGGAGTACCGACCCACAGCCACACCGGCGAGAGGAGCCGCACCGTGCAGCGGAAGGCCTACGTACCCGGCGTCGCCGCCCTCCTGGCGGCGTTGCTGGCCGGCTGCACCGGCGGCTCGGACGACGGAGCCACGTCGGACGATTCCAACCCGGGACAGCCCGGTGTCGCGGCCGAGGCGGCCGAGCCCGGCAAGTACCGCTTCCTTCCGGAGCCGTGCGGCGCGGTCGGCGACAAGTCACTCGACGCGCTCCTGCCCGGCATCGAGGAGATCGCGGACCAGGAGCAGCGGGAGAAGGCGTACGCGGGCGAGGCGACGCCCGCCTACGACACGGACCGCAAGGTCGGCTGCCGCTGGAAGGTGGAGTCGGCGGACGCCACCAACCATCTCTTCGTCGACTTCGAGCGGGTGGTCTCGTACGACAACGAGGTGAGCGACGACAGCGAGGCCGAGCAGCTCTTCGCCAAGCAGGTGGAGGCGGCCGACCTGCCCGTACCGGTCACCTCGGAGCCGGGGTCGGCGTCGGGCTCCGAGTCGGCGTCGGACGCGGAGTCGCAGTCCGAATCGGAGTCAGGATCCGAGTCGGAGTCAGGGCCGGAGTCGGGATCGGAGTCGACGCCGGCTGCCGGTTCGAAGTCTGAGCCGGCGTCGGGTGCGGGTTCCGCGCCCGGTGCCACGCCGGGATCCGCGTCGCCGTCCGGCTCCGCGTCACCCGGCACGCCCTCCGCCACGGCTTCCGGCTCCGCGTCGTCCGGCGCCCCCTCGTCGAGCCCGTCCGCCGACGCCACGCCCACCGGCCTCCAGCCCCGTCTGCTCGACGACCTGGGTGACGAGGCGTTCGTGGACGACGAGCTGGGCAGCTCCGGTTCGACGGCGAAGCGCCGCACGGTGACTGTGGCGTTCCGCACGTCGAACGTCGTGGTGACCATCGAGTACGCGGAACAGCCGGCGACGCTCGGAGTCGTGCCGGACAGCGAGGAAATGCAGGACATGGCGCGGAAACTGGCGTCCCGGCTGGCGGATTCACTGAGCGGTTGAGCCCCGCCCGGGCCCGCCGGCGTCCGCGTGCGAAGCACCTGGAGCGGACCGCCCGGTTCCCCCAACGCGTACCGTGGCCCCCCGGACCCGTTCCGACCGCAGGAACCACGAGTGCCATGAGTGAAGGAACCATGCAGCGACGAGCCCAGCGTGATCAGCGAGCGAAGCGACTCACCCGCGTCCTTGTCGGCGCGGCCGCCGTACCCGTGATGCTGGTGGCAGCCGGCTGCTCCTCGGACTCCGGCTCCGACGACGGCGAGGGCAAGGCCGCGGCCAAGGCGTCCCCGTCGAAGTCGGCGAGCCCGTCCCCGACGGTGCGGCCCGCGGCGTACGGGAAGCTTCCGGAGCCGTGTTCGGTGCTGTCGAAGAAGACGCTGGACGACCTGGTGCCGAAGGCCAAGTCCGGCAAGGAGGGCGCGTCCAACGACACCGCGACACGCGCCGGTTGCTCCTGGGACAGCCTGGACGACAACGGCGTGAAGGGCTCCCAGTTCCGCTGGCTGAGCGTGTCGATGCTGCGCTTCGAGTCGGATCTGACGCGCGGCGAGGGCGACAAGCTGGCGCGCGACTACTACGCGAAGCAGCTGAAGGACGCCCAGTCCACGCAGGGCGCGAAGGGCCTGCAGACCACGCCGGTGAGCGGCACGGGTGACGAGGCCGCGGTCGTGCGCTACGACCTGAAGAAGAAGGAAGGCACCTTCAAGCAGCAGACGGTCGTCGCACGCGTCGAGAACGTCGTCGTCACCGTCGACTTCAACGGCGCGGGCCTGGCCGGCGACAAGACGCCGGACGCCGACGACCTGACCAAGGACGCCCAGAAGGCCGCCAAGGAGGCCGTGGCCGCGGTGACGAAGGCCAACGGCGGCGGTACGTCGAGCGGCTCGTCGGCGCCGTCCGGCTCGGGCTCCGGATCGGGCTCCGGATCGGACACGGACTCCGACTCGGATGCGGACGGGAAGACGCGCAAGTCGTCGTCGAAGACGGGCTGACGGGCCGTACCGACCCACCGGCCACCCGTCCCCCGCACACATGTGCCACTCTGTTGCGCGCAACAACAGGCACTGGGAGGGGAGTACGGGTGGCCGCACCACTGGAGCTGACACGGACGCATCGCGTTCTGATCGGCATGGTCGTCTTCGGTGCCGTCATCATCGCCGGGATCGGCTTCGCGGGTTCGTACGCGGCGGTGCGTGAACTCGCGCTGCAGAAGGGCTTCGGGAACTTCAGCTACGTCTTCCCGATCGGCATCGACGCGGGCATCTGCGTGCTGCTGGCCCTGGACCTGCTGCTGACCTGGATCCGCATCCCCTTCCCGCTGCTGCGGCAGACGGCCTGGCTGCTGACGGCGGCGACGATCGCGTTCAACGGCGCGGCGGCCTGGCCCGACCCGCTGGGTGTGGGCATGCACGGAGTGATCCCGGTCCTGTTCGTGGTGTCCGTCGAGGCCGCCCGGCACGCGATCGGCCGGATCGCCGACATCACCGCCGACAAGCACATGGAGGGCGTCCGCCTCACCCGCTGGCTGCTCTCGCCGGGGCCGACCTTCCTGCTGTGGCGCCGCATGAAGCTGTGGGAGCTGCGCTCCTACGAGCAGGTCATCAAGCTGGAGCAGGAGCGCCTGGTGTACCAGGCCCGGCTGCGTTCCCGCTTCGGCCGCGGATGGCGCCGCAAGGCCCCCGTGGAGTCCCTGATGCCGCTGCGCCTGGCCCGCTACGGTGTGCCGCTGGCGCAGACGGCCCCGGCGGGCCTGGCGGCGGCGGGCATCGAGCCGGCCCTGCTCCCGCCGGCGCCGCAGCCGGACGCGGGCGCGGGCGACGGTGCCGCCGGGACGCCGCCCGCCCTGCGGAAGGCGGAGCCCGCGAGCGGGCAGCGCCCCGAGCTGCCGGGCGGCCGGGAGCCGGAGCAGGCGCGGGAGGAGTCGGCGCGGGAGGAGCCCGCGGTGGGCCGGGACCCCGGACCGGACCGGAAACCCGGAGCGGACCGGCCCGCCGAACCCGACGAGGTCCCCGAACCGGACGGGGTCCCCGCGCCGGACCAGAACCCGTGGCTGCACGCCCGGGACCCGCAGTCCGTCGAGTACCACGGCGACTACGACCCCGCTTACGACCCGGACCAGTACGCCCAGTGGGAAGCGGAACAGCGGCAGGCCGAGCAGTACCGGCAGCAGTTCGAGGAGGAGCCGCCGGTCCAGGAGCCCTCTCCGGAGGACACCGGGAGCTTCCCCATCCCGGTGGGTCCGCACCGCACCCGCGAGCTGGGTGAGGGCGGCGGTGTCCCGGGTGTCCAGGCGCCGGACGACGAGGCGTACTACCAGGTCTTCAAGCAGTCGATCCACGACAGTTTCCCGACCCCGCGCGAGTTCGGTGAGAACGTCGAGGCGACGTACGGCACCTCGCTGTCGGACGCCGATGCCAAGCGCATGGTCACCCGCTACTCCAACCGCTTCAACGCGGAGCTGGAGGAGAACCACATCGCCTGACCGGCGGGACGGAACGGACGTACGTACGGCGAAGGGGGCACCCGGTTCGCACCGGGCGCCCCCTTCGCCCGTCCCCCGACGCCGGACGCCCCCTGCCGTGTGACGCCGTCTACTCGCCGAGCAGATGCCGTACCCGCTCCTGCCCGACCGCGAGCAGCAGCGTGGGCAGGCGCGGGCCGGTGTCGCGGCCGACGAGCAGGTGGTAGAGCAGCGCGAAGAACGACCGCTGGGCGGTCTTGATCTCCGGCGGGAGTTCCTTGGCCGTGGCGTCGGCGGGGAAGCCGGCCTGGACCTTGGGCACGCCGTAGACGTGGTGGGTGAGCCCGTCCAGCGACCAGTGGCCGGCGAGCCCGTCGAGCAGCAGCCGCAGGGACTGCCGGCCCTGCTCGTCCAGGGACTTCAGCAGTTCGGCGTCGGGCTCGTCGCGGACGATGGTGCGCTGGTCGGCGGGGACGTGGGTGTTGATCCACGCCTCTGCCTTGTCGTAGCGCGGCCGGGCCTCGTCGAGCGCCGTCAGCGGGTTCGCCGGGTCGAGCTCGCTGAGGATGCGCAGCGCCTGGTCCTCGTGTCCGGCGGTGATGTCGGCCACGGAGGCGAGGGTCCGGTACGGCAGCGGCCTGGGCGTCCGCGGCAGCTCGCCGGCGGCCGTGCGGACGGCGCGCGCGTGGGCGGCGGCGTCGGCGGGCAGCGCGCTGCCGTCGGCGACCTTGGCGTCGAGGCGGTCCCACTCGTCGTACAGCCGCTGGATCTCCTGGTCGAAGGCGATCTTGAAGGACTGGTTGGGCCGGCGGCGGGCGTACAGCCAGCGCAGCAGCTGCGGTTCCATGATCTGCAGCGCGTCGGCCGGGGTGGGCACCCCGCCCTTGGAGGAGGACATCTTCGCCATGCCGCTGATGCCGACGAAGGCGTACATCGGCCCGATCGGCTGCTCGCCGCCGAAGATGCCGACGATCTGCCCGCCGACCTGGAACGACGACCCGGGAGAGGAGTGGTCCACGCCGCTGGGCTCGAAGACGACCCCCTCGTACGCCCAGCGCATCGGCCAGTCGACCTTCCAGACGAGCTTGCCGCGGTTGAACTCGCCGAGGCGGACCGTCTCGGAGAAGCCGCACTCGGTGCAGGCGTAGGTCAGCTCGGTCGAGTCGTCGTCGTAGGCGGTGACCGTCGTCAGGTCCTTCTCGCAGTTGCCGCAGTACGGCTTGTACGGGAAGTACCCGGCGGCCGAGCCCGAGCCGTCGTCCTCGGCCGCGGCGCCGGATCCCTCGGCGGCCTCCAGCTCGGCCTCGTCGACCGGCTTCTGCGACTTCTTCGCGGGAGCCTTCTTGGTGCGGTACTGGGCGAGGATCGCGTCGATGTCCCGCCGGTGCCTCATGGCGTGCAGGATCTGCTCGCGGTAGACACCGGAGGTGTACTGCTCGGTCTGGCTGATCCCGTCGAACTCCACGCCCATCTCGGCGAGCGAGGCGACCATGGCGGCCTTGAAGTGCTCGGCCCAGTTCGGGTACGAGGAGCCCTTCGGGGCCGGGACCGAGGTCAGCGGCTTGCCGATGTGCTCGGCCCACGTCTCGTCCACGCCGGCGATCCCGGCCGGAACCTTGCGGTAGCGGTCGTAGTCGTCCCAGGAGATCAGGTGCCGGACCTCGTGGCCCCGGCGGCGCACCTCGTCGGCGACCAGGTGCGGGGTCATGACCTCGCGCAGGTTGCCCAGGTGGATGGGGCCGGACGGGGAGAGCCCGGAGGCGACGACGACCGGTTTGCCCGGGGCACGGCGCTCCGACTCGGCGATGACCTCGTCCGCGAAACGGGAGACCCAGTCGGTGGTCTCTGTGCTCTGAGCCACGATCGGCACGTCCTCTTTCCTGGAACTTCTCTGGAACTACTCCTGAGGCAGCCCGTACGGTCGCACGGCTGACCGCTCCATTCTCCCAGCCCGGCCCGCATCCGCGAAAACCGCTTTTCACCGCGTGGGATACTCGGCTTCTGTAGCTACAGAAAGCCTCACTCCCGGAACCCCGAGCAGAACGGCGAACCACTCCATGGCCTCGGTCACGTCCCTCAGCGACTCCGTCCAGCAGCACCTCGCGTCCGCCCTCACGGCCACCCGGCCGGAGGCCGCCGGCGCGGACCCGCTGCTGCGCCGAAGCGACCGGGCGGACTACCAGGCCAACGGCATCCTCGCCCTGGCCAAGAAGGCCAAGGCGAACCCGCGGGAGCTGGCCGCCGAGGTCGTCGCGCACATCACCACCGGCGACCTGATCAAGGACGTCGAGGTCTCCGGGCCCGGCTTCCTGAACATCACGATCGGCGACCGCGCGATCACCGAGAACCTCGCCGCGCGGTACGCGGACGACACGGGCCGCCTCGGCGTCCCGCACGCCGCGCACCCGGGCACGACGGTGATCGACTACGCCCAGCCGAACGTGGCGAAGGAGATGCACGTCGGCCACCTGCGCTCCGCGGTGATCGGCGACGCCGTCGTCCAGCTGCTGGAGTTCACCGGTGAGACGGTCGTGCGCAGGCACCACATCGGTGACTGGGGCACCCAGTTCGGCATGCTCATCCAGTACCTGGACGAGCACCCGCACGAGCTGGACCACAAGGCCGCCGAGGACGGCGCGGTCTCCGGCGAGGAGGCGATGTCGAACCTCGACCGCCTGTACAAGGCCGCGCGCAGGCACTTCGACTCCGACGAGGAGTTCAAGACGCGGGCGCGGCGCCGGGTGGTCGACCTCCAGGCCGGGGACCCGAAGACGCTCGCCGCGTGGCAGAAGTTCGTCGACGAGTCGAAGATCTACTTCTTCTCCGTCTTCGAGAAGCTGGACATGGAGATCCGCGACGCCGACATCGTCGGCGAGTCCGGCTACAACGACATGCTGGCCGAGACCTGCCGCCTGCTGGAGGAGTCGGGCGTCGCCGTCCGCTCCGAGGGCGCGCTGTGCGTCTTCTTCGAGGACGTCAAGGGCCCGGACGGCAAGCCGGTCCCGCTGATCGTGCAGAAGTCGGACGGCGGCTACGGCTACGCGGCCACCGACCTCTCCGCGATCCGCGACCGCGTCTTCAGCCTGAAGGCGGACACGCTGCTCTACGTGGTCGACGCCCGCCAGTCCCTGCACTTCAAGATGGTCTTCGAGACCGCCCGCCGGGCCGGCTGGCTGAACGAGGACGTGACGGCGGAGCAGCTGGCGTTCGGCACGGTCCTCGGCAAGGACGGCAAGCCGTTCAAGACCCGTGCGGGCGAGACGGTCCGGCTGGTCGACCTCCTCGACGAGGCGATCGACCGCGCGTCCGCCGTCGTCCGGGAGAAGGCGCAGGACCTGTCCGAGGAGGAGATCGCCGAGCGGGGCACCCAGGTGGGCATCGGCGCGGTCAAGTACGCGGACCTGTCGACGTCGGCGAACCGGGACTACAAGTTCGACCTGGACCAGATGGTCTCGCTCAACGGCGACACGTCCGTCTACCTCCAGTACGCCTACGCCCGGATCCGGTCGATCCTGCGCAAGGCGGGCGACGTACGCCCGGCCGCGCACCCGGAGCTGGAGCTGGCCGAGGCCGAGCGCGCCCTGGGCCTGCACGTGGACGCGTTCGCGGAGACGGTGGCGGAGGCGGCCCGGGAGCACGCCCCGCACAAGCTGACGGCGTACCTGTACCAGGTGGCGTCGCTGTACACGTCCTTCTACGACAAGTGCCCGGTCCTGAAGGCCGAGACGCCCGAGCAGGTGGAGAACCGCCTGTTCCTGTGCGACGTCACGGCCCGCACGCTGCACCAGGGCATGGCGCTGCTGGGCATCCGGACGCCCGAGCGGCTCTGACTCCCCGCGCCGGGCGCACGGCACGCGGCCCGTCCTTCCCCCGGAGGGGAGGACGGGCCGCGGTGGGTTGGTGGGACGGCTGGTCCGTCAGAGCCTGTTGGCCCACTTCTTGAAGCCCGACTTGGTCCCGGAGCCGGCGATGCCGTCGATCGGGCCGGTGTAGTCGCCGTTGGCCCTCAGCAGGCGCTGCACCGCCTTGACCGTGTTGGTTCCGACGATTCCGTCGATCTTGTCGTCGTAGCCCCAGTTCTTGGCCAGGCAACGCTGGAACGCCTTCCAGCTGTTGGTGCCGAGGTATCCGTCGATCGCGTCGTTGTAGTTCCAGTGCTTGGCCAACCAGCGCTGGACGTTCCTGGCCTCCGCCCGGGTGAGCCCCAGGTTGACCACCGCGAGCGGCGCTGCGGCCTCGGCGTTCACCGCCTGCTGCTGGGTCTGGGCGGGAGCCGCCACGGCCGTGCCCGCGGTGGCCAGACCGCCGGCCGCGATCCCGGCGGCGGCGGTGACACTGACGAGTGCCTTGGTGAGAGTTCGCATGCTGTTCCCCTCCGTTGACGTGCGTTGGCCGGAGCCGACCGCAACGGCCGGCTCCGCAACGAGCCTGAGGGTCGGGCGGCGCGCCCGGCCACAGTTGGCTCAGAAGTGTCGTCCTCCCGGGACGTCCCACTCGCTGACCTGCTGGGACGTTGCCCGCCGTGTCGGGATGGCGGGACGACCGGGAGCGGGGACGGCTGATTCCGTACAGGAGCGGGATCAACGCTCATGAGCGCCGTGACGGTTGATGCAGAATGAGGACGGGACACCGGGGCCGGACCAGCGGTCCCCGGCGCGAGCGGGGGGAACATGTCGCGTTGGAAAGAGTTGCCCGCCACCCTGCACCCACACGTCCACCAGTTGATCGTGCGATTGCGCAAACTGAAGGACCGCAGCGAACTGAGCACCCGCCAGCTGGCCGCGAAGACCGGCTACAGCGCGAGGTCGTGGCAGCGCTACCTGAACGGCGGGGCGCTGCCGCCCCGGGCGGCCGTCGAGGCGGTGGCCCGCATCGGCGGTGACGATCCGACCCGGCTGCTGGTGCTGCACGAGATCGCCGCCGAACGCTGGGCGGAGGGGCCGGTGGCCGGCTCCGAGGCCCTGGACAACCCCCCGGAGACCGCTCCGGAGACACCGGCGCACTCGCCCGCGGAGCGGCAGCCGTACGGGCGTTACTCCCACGTCGTGTTCACGGCGGGAGCGGTGGCCCTGGTGCTGTCCGTCTCCGCGGCGCTCCTGCTGGCCGTGCGGCTCGCCGAAGCCCGCGCCCAGCTCGCGAAGGGCCGCCCGGGCACCATCGTGACGGCCCCGGCCACCGTGTCGGAGTCCCTGGTGCCGGTCGACTACACCTGCCGGCTGGAGCAGAGCGACGGACGCTGGTACGCGGGTCTGAGCCGGACCACGGACACCATCCTGGCGTACACCCACGTGGGACCGGAAGTGGCCGAGGCGCAGTGCCTGTTGCGTCGGGCGGGGATCACGCCGGGAGACATCGACGGTGTCTTCGGGCCGAAGACGCAGCGCGCGGTCGTGCGTATCCAGACGCGGGACGGACTCGTCGTGGACGGTGTCATCGGCCCGCACACCTGGAAGGCCCTGCGGGAGGCGGCACCGAAGTGAGCCCGGAACACACCAGGCTGGTCACGGCGCTGCGAGAGCTGAGGGCCCGTACGGGGCTGAGCCTGGCGGCACTGGCGGAACGGACGGCGTACAGCAAGTCCTCCTGGGAGCGTTACCTCAACGGCAAGGTCCTGCCTCCTCCCCAGGCCGTACGGGAACTGTGCCGGGTAGGCGACGAACCGGAAGGGCGGCTGCTGGCCCTGTGGGAGATCGCCGATTCGCGGTGGAGCGGACGCGCGGCGGTCCTCGCCCCCGCCGCCGAGGAACCGCAACCCCAGCCGCAACCCCGGCCGCCGGAACCGCCGCCACCACCCTCCGGGGCCGGACGGCCGCGCGGCCGCAGGGACGGACTCGTGGCGGTGCTGGCGTCGGCGTACACGCTGCTTGTCGGTGGTGTGGTGCTGGTACTCCTCCTGCTGCCGGACCGGGACACCGCTCAGGACGAACCGCTGTCGGCCTCCGCCCCGTACTCCCTCGCCCCGCAATGCCACGGAGCCGCCTGCGAGGGCCGGGACCCGATGCGCATGATCTGCGGCATCGATCCCGACACCCTCACCACTCACCGCACCGCCACCGGCGCCCACGTGGAGCTGCGCTACAGCGAGAAGTGCGGCGCCAGCTGGGCCCGGGCCTGGGGGACCCTGATCGGCGACCGGGTGGAGGTCACGGTGGGCGGCCCGACCCGCGATGTGCGCATCACGGGCCGGGCCGAGGCAGAGGCCTACGTCTACACCGGAATGACGGTGGCCCACCCCGGCAGCACGGTCCGCGGCTGCTTCGTGCCCGCGTCGGCGGACGGCGAACGGGAGTGCTTCGAGGCACGCGTGGGCGGACCCGCCGGCACGACCCGGCCGCCCTCGTCCCAGTAGCGCCAGGCCCTCCGGGGACGCCGATGCCGAAGTCCCCCGCGGGCAGGCGCCGGACCTCGTCCTCGTCCGTCGGCTTCCGCTCGGTGGCCGTGCCGTCGGCGCGGGTCCTGGTCCCGGGACGAGGACCCGGGCCTCCCGCGGTACCCGCCTCGGCGCCTACCGCCGTGCCTCGCGCCGCTCCTGCCGCCGTACCTCGCGCCGCTCCTGCCGCCGTGCCTCCCGCAACGCTCCCCCGAGCCGCCGCAGCCCCTCCGCGATCTCGTCCGGCGTCTGCGTGACGAAGCACAGCCGCAGGGTGGCGCGGTCGGGCTCGCCTGCGTGGAAGGGGGCGCCGGGGACGTACGCCACGTCGTGCCGGACCACCTCGGGGAGCAGGGCGGTGGTGTCGTAGCGCTCCGGCAGGCGCGCCCACAGGAACATGCCGCCCTCGGGACGCGTCCACACCGATCCCTCCGGCAGCGCGTCCGCCAGGCCCGCGAGCATGGCGTCCCGGCGCGCTCCGTAGGCCGCGGCGACGCGCGCGACGTGGGCGTCCAGGTCGCGGTCGGCGAGGTAGCGGGCGGCGGCGAGCTGGTTGACGGTCGGGGTGTGCAGGTCGGCGGCCTGCTTGGCGACCGCGCAGGCCCGGCGCAGTCCGTCGGGCGCCCGCAGCCAGCCCAGGCGCAGGCCGGGTGCCATGACCTTGGAGAAGGAGCCCAGCAGCACGGTCCGGTCCCGGGCGCCGTCGTACGACGCGATCCACGGCACCCGCTCGCCCTCGAAGCGCAGCTCGCCGTACGGGTCGTCCTCGACGATCCACAGCCCGCACCGGCCGGCGACCTCGGCCACGGCGGCACGGCGGGCGGCGGGCAGGGTGCGCCCGGTCGGGTTCTGGAAGGTGGGGACGGTGTAGAGCAGCTTGGGGCGCTCGCGCACCACCAGCTCCTCCAGTGCCCCGGGGTCGATCCCGTCCTCGTCACCGGGCACGGCGACGACCCGGGCACCCGTGAAACCGAAGGCCTGGAGCGCGGCCAGGTAGCAGGGGCTCTCGACGAGGACGGTGTCGCCGGGTTCGAGCAGGGCGGTGGCGAGGAGCGACAGGGCCTGCTGCGAGCCGGTGGTGACGAGGAGGTCGTCCGGGCCGGTCGCCAGTCCGCGCGCCGAGGTGCGGGCGGCGAGCGCGGCCCGCAGGGTGGGCTCGCCCTCGGTGGTGGAGTACTGGAGCGCCCGCGCGGGCACCTCGGCGAGGACGTCCCGGTACGCGGCGGCGATGCCCTCCGCGTCGAACAGCTCCGGGGCCGGCAGCCCGCCCGCGAAGTTGATCACTTCGGGGCGGGCGGTGACGGCGAGGATGTCCCGTACGGGCGACCCGCCGATCGACCGGGCCCGCGCGGCGAGCGGCGGCAGCGGGGCCGACGGGGCGGATGGGGCCGGCGGGGTGGGTGAGGCAGGCGGGGCGGCCACGTTCTCAGTCACGGTCATGCCCGCACCCTAGGGAAGTACGTGCCGTCTACAAGAGACTTTCCGCGATCCGGACACCCCTGCGGATGGCGGCCGTCAGGCCTTGACGCCCAGCCCGCCGTACACGTTGATGTCGGCGTCCGTGACGTCGTTGATGTCCTTGTACCGGACCTTCTCGATGTCGTCGAGGCCGGCCAGGTACGACGCCTCGGGCTGCTCGGGCACCGGGGCCGCGTGGTCCGGACGCCAGTGGTGCACCGGGACGACACCCGGCTCGGCGACCTCCAGCCCGGTCTCCGTGAAGAAGCGCTCGACGTCCTCGCGGGAGCGCAGCACGAAGGTGAAGCCCCGCTCGGTGTACGTCCGCTGGACCGCGCGGATGTTCTCCGGGTTGAGGTCCTCGGTGAGGTGGCTGAGGACGAGCCGGCTGCCGGCGGGCAGCGCGTCCATCAGCCCGCGGACGATCGGGTACGCATCCTCGTCCTCGACGAAGTGCAGGATGGCGACGAGGCAGAGCGCGACGGGCCGGCTGAGGTCGAGGGTCCGCGACGCCTGTTCGAGGATCTGTGCCGGGTTCTTCAGATCGGCGTCGATGTAGTCCGTACGTCCCTCGGGACCACTGGTCAGCAGGGCCCGGGCGTGGGCGAGGACGACCGGGTCGTTGTCGACGTAGACCACCCGCGACTCGGGGGCGGTGCGCTGGGCTATCTGGTGGACGTTCTCGGCGGTCGGCAGGCCGGTGCCGATGTCGAGGAACTGGCGGATGCCGTGCTCCTCGACCAGCGTGGTGACCGCCCGGCGCAGGAAGTCCCGGTTGTGCCGTACGTCGAGGTAGCCGCGCGGGTTGGCGGCGAGCCCGGCGGCGGCCGCGTCGCGGTCCGCGGGGTAGTGGTCCTTGCCGCCGAGGAAGACGTCGTAGACGCGGGCCGGGTGCGCCTTGCTGCTGTCGATCCTCCTTCTCAGCTCCGCGGGGTCCTGGCTGAGGGCTTCACCGGGCATGGGCGTCTCCTGCGAGAGGGCGAACCGGAGTGTCGGCCAACAACCTAGCCCCCGCCCGGAATTGACGACGCACCGGTGCCCGCCCGCGCCCCGTCCGCGCCCCGCCCACCGCCTCAGTCGCCCTCGAAGAACTCCCAGGCGTCTCCGCCGAGGGGGTAGCCGTAGTAGGAGTTGTCCCGGGAGGCGCTGGTGCGGAACGGCTTGCCGTGGTCGTCGACCCGCATGATGCCGTGCCGGTCGCCGCTGGACCACTCCAGCTCCAGGTACCAGCTGACGTCGTGGCTGCTGGTGTGCGCGTGGACCCGGAACACCTCGAGGTCGTCCGCGGTGACGGTGTACGGGAAGTCCTTCTGTCCCCCGATCGGCACCGCCTCGGGGGTGCCCAGGTCGAGCGAGACGTCGAAGGCTTTGGGGTCCACCCCGCCGCCGCAGCCGACGCCCATCGTGTACTGCTTCCAGTCCAGCGGCGGCTTGCTGCTCACCACCCGGACGTGCAGGTCCTGGAGGACCACCGTCTCCGCGCCGGTGCCCTGCACGGTGAGGACGGCCGTCTGCTCGTTCGCGGAGACCGCACCGTACGTGGTGGCCCAGCCGACGGCCTCCCGCTGAGTGGGCGGCTGCAGCACGTTCTTCGGGCTGCGGTCGACCAGGAAGGAGTGTTCGCAGGGGACGCTCCAGTGGTACGGGTTGGTCAGCACGGCCGGCGCGGGGCCGGCGGCGGCTGCCCCGCGGCTGGGCGAGGCGGTGCCCGCACGCGACGGAGCGACGGACGGAGCCCCGGAGCGGGCCCCGGAGGGGGACCCGGACGGCGACGGGGAGAGGGACGGGGACGAGGACGCGCTGCCGCTCGGAGAGGCCGTCTCGGAGGCGCTCCCGGAGACCACCGAGGAGGACCGTGCCACGGCCCCGGCCGGTTGGCGACGGACGTCGTCGTCCGTGCCGGAGACGAGGTTCGCCACGAGCGCGACGGCGGCGCTGACGGCGACGACGCCGGTCGCGGCGTAGAACGCGGCGCGCGGGATCCGGCGGCGGGGCGGGTCGGGCCGGTCGAGCGCGGGCGGCGGATCGTGGGGCGTGGACCGTCCGTCCGACGTGGGGGTCTCGGGCGGTACGGGCGGTGTGCCCTGCGCCGCGCCGGGGACGGTGACGTGCGCCACAGCGGAGACGCCGGCCTCCTCCGCGACGGAGCCGGTGGACTTCTCCCGCTCCTCCGTCTCCTCCCCCTTCTCCGTCTCCTCGGCCTGCCTCTTCTCCCCGCTCTCCTCCTTCTTCACGCCGCGCAGGGCGTCCGCGCGGATCCAGCGGCGGTGGAGTTCGAGCAGCTCCTCCGGGGCCGCCCGGCATACGCGCGCGAGGCGTTCGACCGGGGCGAACTCGGTGGGCACGACCTCCCCGCTGACGTATCGGTGGAGGGTCGACGCACTCATGTGCAGCCGCTTGCCCAGGGCCCCGTAGCTGAGCCCGGACCGCTCTTTCAGTTCTCGCAGCAGTGCTGCGAAGTCGTCCCCCGCCACCCGTCTCTCCCTCTTTCCGTATCCCCGTACGGCATCCCAGAGGGACACCGTTCCCGCAGGTCAGAGCCGTTCCCGGCGTCCCAGTATCCCGCATCTCCAGGCATCACTGGCGACCGGGACGGCCCCGGGCCCAAGCTGTGGTCATCCAAGCAGCCCCTCCCGGTCAACGGTCGAGCGGCTCACCTCAACTCCACTCGAAGGAGCCCGTCATGTCCGCACGCATCACCCGTACCCGCCTGTTCGCCGCCACCACGGTCGCACTGGCCGCACTCTCCCTCACGGCCTGCGAGAGCGACGGATCCGACGCGAGCGCCCCGGCCGCCTCCACTTCCACCCCCGCGGCCGGGAGCAAGCAGCCGGCGCCCGACCAGGCCGGTTCGGGTGACGCGAAGGGCGACGCCGGCAAGGAGGGGTCCACGGGCTCGAACGGATCCGCCGGTTCCGCGGGTTCCGCCGGTTCGTCCGGCAACGACAAGGCGTCCGGCTCCAGCAGCGGCGGCGGATCCGGTTCTGGTTCTGGTTCTGGTTCTGGTTCCGGTTCCGGTTCTGGTGCGAGCGCCGGCAAGGGGTCCGACTCGGACGCTGTCGGACGGTGCTCCGCGTCCGACGTGCGGATCACCGCGGCGAACGCGCCCCGCCCGCTCAACCACATGCTGCTGACCGCCACCAACACCGGCTCGAAGACCTGCGCGCTGGCGCCGTACCCGGTGGTGCGGTTCGAGGGGGCCCAGTCGGTGCCGCCGGTCGCCGAGTCCAGCAAGCCGCAGGCGCTGACGACGCTGGCGCCCGGCGAGTCCGGTTACGCCGGTGTGCAGCTGTCGTCCGCCGACTCCACCGCCGAGAAGGGGACCGACGTGAGCGGCCTCACCATCCCCTTCGAGGACGGTTCCATCGCCACCGTCAAGCTGCCCTCCGGCAGCGTGTACATCGACAGCAGCCTGAAGGTCACCTACTGGCAGTCCAGCGTGAGCCACGCGCTGGACTACTGAAGGGGGCCTCGGACACGTGCCCACTGCCTGGCGGGCCGGCACAGGTCGTTCAGCGCAGCGTGCGAGCGACCTCGGTCGCCCAGTAGGTCAGGATGTTGCGCGCACCGGCCCGCTTGATGCCGGTGAGCGTCTCCAGGATGGCCCGGTCCCGGTCGATCCAGCCCTTCTCGGCGGCGGCCTCGATCATCGAGTACTCGCCGGAGATCTGGTAGGCGGCGACGGGCACGTCCACGGCCTCGGCGACCTTGGCCAGGATGTCGAGGTAGGGACCGGCCGGCTTGACCATCACCATGTCGGCACCCTCCGCCAGGTCCAGGGCCAGCTCCCGCATGGACTCCCGCACGTTGGCGGCGTCCTGCTGGTAGGTCTTCCGGTCCCCCTTCAGCGAGGACCCGACGGCCTCCCGGAAGGGCCCGTAGAAGGCGGAGGCGTACTTGGCCGTGTAGGCGAGGACGGCGACGTCCTCCCGCCCGATCTGGTCCAGGGCGTCGCGGATGACGCCGACCTGCCCGTCCATCATCCCGCTGGGGCCGACCACATGGGCGCCCGCGTCGGCCTGCACCTGCGCCATCTCGGCGTACCGCTCGAGGGTGGCGTCGTTGTCCACACGCCCCTCGGCGTCGAGCACACCGCAGTGCCCGTGGTCCGTGAACTCGTCGAGGCACAGGTCGGACATGACGAGCAGGTCGTCCCCGACCTCGGCCCGCACGTCGCGCAGGGCGACCTGGAGGATCCCGTCCGGGTCGGTACCGGCCGTCCCGAGCGCGTCCTTCTTCTCCTCCTCCGGCACGCCGAACAGCATGATCCCGGAGACACCGGCCCCGACCGCCTCCGCGGCGGCCTTCTTCAGCGTGTCCCGGGTGTGCTGCACGACCCCGGGCATCGCCGTGATCGGCACCGGCTCGCGCACGCCCTCGCGCACGAACGCGGGGAGGATGAGGTCGGCGGGGTGGAGCCGGGTCTCGGCGACCATCCGACGCATCACGGGGGTGGTCCGCAGCCGACGGGGCCGGGTGCCGGGGAAGGATCCGTACGTCGTCATACCACCTACGCTACGCCCGCGCCACCCGTGCCTTTGCCGACGCCGAGTCGGCCCGCCCCCGGCCGTTGCGCGGGAACCGGAGTGCTCGTTGAGCGCGGTGAACAGAGCCGAGGTGACCGTGTACCACTTCCTCATCGTCGAACTGCCGCTGTGGGCGGCCGCGCTTCTCATCCTCGGCGGCGTCCCGGTGGTCGCCGTCCTGCTGCAGGCGCTGATGCGCAGGCTCGTGCCGCCGCCCCGGGCCAAGGCCAACAACGACGTCGCGGGCTTCCTGGTGGCGGTCATCGGGGTGGTCTACGCCGTCACGATCGGGTTCTCCGTCGACGACCAGTGGGAGAACTTCGCCGAGGTCAGGCAGTACGCCGCCGAGGAGGCGTACATCGCCGCCGCGGTCGGCCGGGGCAGCGCCGTCATGGGCCCCGGCGACCGGCGCGAGGTCATCGAAGCGGTGGTGGCCTACAACCGCGCGGTCGTCGCGTGGTGGCCGAAGGACGTCGGCCTGAACAGGCCGAGCCCGGCCGAGCGGCGGGCGTTGCGGCACCTCTTCGACACGGTGGGGAAGCTGCGCCCCGTCAACGAGCCGCAGCGGGCGTACGTGGAGGTGGCGACGGACGAACTGGTGGCGGTGTCGGCGCTCAACGCGGACCGGCACCGCCGGGCCGGCACGGCGCACCTGAGTACGCCCATGTGGATCGCGGTCTGCCTGACCAGCGCGGTGATCCTGCTGTTCAGCCTGCTGTTCGGGCTGGAGTCCGCCTGGCTGCACTACGCGATGATCACCGGTGTGGCACTGGTCATCGGCGTCAACCTCTTCCTGGTCGTCCTCCTGGAGTTCCCGCTGACCGGGGCGCTCTCCGTATCCCCCGGCGCCTTCACCGAGGCGACGCGGGACCTGCTGCGGGAGCTGCCCGCTCCGCCAGCGCCCGGTTGAGGCAGAGCGCGGCGCTGACCAGCCCGAGGTGGGTGAACGCCTGGGGGAAGTTGCCGAGGTTGCGTCCGGTGCCGTCCATCTCCTCGGCGTACAGGCCCAGATGGTTGGCGTAGCTGTGCATCTTCTCGAAGAACAGCTGGGCGCGGTCCACCTCGCCGGCCTCGGTCAGGCACTGGATGAACCAGTACGAGCACATGGAGAACGTGCCCTCGGTGCCGCTCAGCCCGTCCGAGGAGCCGTCCCCGCTGCGGTACCGGTAGACGAGGGAGTCCTCCACCAGGGAGTCCTCGATCGCGCGCAGGGTGCTCAGCCACCGGGGGTCGACCGGGGAGATGAACCCCATGAGCGGCATGAGCAGGCTCGCCGCGTCGAGGGTGGTGGCGCCCCGGTGCTGGACGAACGCCCCCTGCCCCTCGTCCCAGAACGCCTTGTGGATCTCGGCGTGGATCTCGTCGCGGACCGCGGCCCACCGTTCGCGGGGCGCGGGCAGGGAGCGCCGCAGGGCGATGCGCAGCCCGCGGTCCAGGGCGACCCAGCACATCAGCCGGGCGTACAGGAACTCCTGGCGTCCGCCGCGGGTCTCCCAGATCCCCTCGTCGGCGAGCCGCCAGTTGTCGGTCACCCAGTTCACCGAGTCGCTCACCCGGGACCAGAGTTCGTGGGAGACCGCTTCCACGTGCTCGTCGTACAGGTCCACGAGGTGCAGCAGTTCGCCGTAGATGTCGAGCTGGAGCTGGTCGTAGGCGCCGTTGCCGACACGGACCGGGCTCGATCCCTCGTAGCCGCTCAGGTCCGGCAGGATCTCCTCGGTCAGTTCGTGGCGGCCGTCGATGCCGTACATGATCTGCAGCCGCCCCGGTTCGGTGCTCTCCCGGTAGCGCTGCTCCACCCACCGTACGAACGCGCGGGCCTCGTCGTGGAAGCCGAGCTGGATGAACGCGGCGGCGGTGAACGAGCCGTCCCTGATCCAGGTGTAGCGGTAGTCCCAGTTGCGTTCGCCGCCGACCAGCTCCGGCAGGCCGAAGGTGGCCGCCGCGGCGATCGATCCGTGGCGGACGGAGGTGAGCAGCTTCATCGCCAGCGCCGAGCGGGACACCTCCTCCTGCCAGCGGCCCCGGTACGTCGAACTGCTCAGCCACTCGTGCCAGAAGGCGTGGGTGTGCCGGAGCGCCCGTTCGGCCCACCGGGGGCCGGACGCCGGGCTGTGCTCGCCCGGCGGGACGGCTTCGAGGACGAAGTCCATCGTCTCGTCCGGCCCCAGCTCGAACTCGGCGACCACGTCGTCGCCCACCACCCGCAGTTCCACCGGGCTCTGCAGCCGCAGGGCCACCGCGCCCTCGGCTCCCGTCCCGCTCTCCGGTACGAAGAACACCTCGCCGGGGTGCTGCTCGATCCGGTGCGGCAGCCTGGCGTAGTCGAAGCGGGGCGCGCAGCACAGCCGGAACCGGAAGGTGCCCCGCACCCCCTTCACCCGGCGGACGACCGCGTGCGTGTGGCGGATCGAGCCGACCGGCATGAAGTCGACGACCTCCCCGACCCCGTCCTCGGACAGGAACCGGGTCAGCAGGATGTTGGTGTCGGGCAGGTAGAGCTGCTTGAGGCGGGCGCCCTCGACGGCCGGGCCGATCCGGAAACTGCCGCCTCGGGCGTCGTCGAGCAGCGCGCCGAACACCGTGGGCGAGTCGATGTCGGGCAGGCACAGGAAGTCCAGGGAGCCGTCGAGGGCCACCAGGGCCACGGTGCGCAGGTCGCCGATCACGCCGTAGTCCTCGATCGGTCGGTAACTCATGGCAGTGCTGCTCCCTCGGTCGCGGAGGTCATGGCGGGCGTGCTCACCGTCCGATGAGGGCGCGCAGGTGCTCGCGCGCCTTCTTGGCGTACGTCAGCGGGTGCGCCTTCGCCGGGTCCTGTTCGGCCTCGACGACGAGCCACCCCCGGTACCCGGCGTCCGCGAGGGCGCGGAGCACGGGCCCGAAGTCGATCGTCCCGTCACCGGGCACGGTGAAGATCCCGGCGAGTACGGCGTCGTGGAAACTGGGGTCCTCGCGCCGGAAGTACTCCAGGACGTCGGCGCGTACGTCCTTGAGGTGCACGTGGGCGATCCGCCGGGCGTGGCCGCGGGCCAGGTCGAGCGGGTCGTCGCCGGCCAGGGTGAGGTGGCCGGTGTCCAGCAGCAGGTGCACCAGGTCCGGGTCGGTGCCCGCGAGCAGGCGGTCCACCTCGGCCCGGGACTGCACGCCGGTGCCCATGTGGTGGTGGTAGCACAGGAGCATGCCGCGGCCGGCCGCCATCCGTCCCAGTTCGTCGAGGCCGGTCAGCAGCGCGTCCCAGGCCGCGTCGTCGAACACCGGCTTGTTCGCGGCCAGGGCGACCGCCTGCTGGTGCACGGCGTGGCCGAGTTCCGCCACGACGACCCGGTCGCCGCCGACCGCCTGGATGAAGTCCAGCTGGTCGCGGAAGCCGGCGAGGGTGCGCTCCCGCATGTCGCGCACGGTGAAGTAGGTGCTCGCCCAGGGTTCGGACACCCGCAGGCCGCGCAGGTCCAGCGCCCGCGACAGGGCCCGCGGGTCGGCGGGGAACTTGTGGCCGACGCTGCAGCCCTCGAAGCCGGCCAGCGCGATCTCGCTGACGCACTGCTCGAAGGGGATGTCCGCCCCGATGGTGGGGAAGTCGTCGTTGGTCCAGCAGGTGGGGGTGATACCGAGGGAGACGGCGCCGGGCGCGAACATCAGGCGCCCCGGCCCGGCACGGCCCCACCGGACGCGGACCCGCCGGACGCGGACCCACCGGACGCGGACCCACCGGACGCGGACCGGCCTCCGGCGGACCGGCCTCCGGTCCGGCCGGTGATGTGCCGGGCCGCCTTCAGCGCCAGCGCGACGCTGGTCAGCGTGGGGTTGCTCGCCGTGCCGCGCGGGATGACGTTGTTGCCGCCCAGGTAGAGGTTGTCGACGCCCCACACCCTGGAGTCGGTGTCCACGACGCTGGTCTCGGGGTCGTCGCCCATCCGGGTCGTGCCGGTGACGTGCAGTCCGAGACCGGGCTCGACGAACTGCGGTTCGGAGCCCGGCAGGAAGCCGCCGAGGGTGCTCGCCGCGCGCAGCATGTCCCGCATCATCGCGTGCTGGTTGACCCGGTCCTGCTCGCTGAGGCTGAAGACGAAGGTGGGCTGCGGCATGCCGTGCGCGTCCTGGTGCCGGTCCGAGAACTCGATCCGGTTGTCGAACCGGGGCTCGGCGATCCCGAACCAGCGCAGGTCCACGATGAGCCGGCCGTCGACGTTCGGCGCGATGTCGCCGTAGTGGAAGGCGTCGCGGTGGATCTGGCAGTGCCACGGCCGTCCCTCCGACACCGGGATCCACACCTGGGGTTCCGGGTCGCTCCGCGGGATGGGCACGGGGTCCTGCGGGGCGGACGCGCGGTGCTCGCGCACGACGTCGTCGAAGCGCGGGTCGGCGGCGACCGAGTCGACCAGTTCCTGGCTCAGCACGATCTGGCAGAAGGAGATCGGCTGTTCGCTCAGGTAGCGGCCGAGCGCCTCCGGGCGGATCCGCGACGCGTACAGCAGCTGCGGGGTGAGGTAGGCGTTGCCCGCCACCACGAAGGTCTCCGCCTCCACCCGCAGGGTCCGCCAGCGCCGCAGGTCGCGGATCTCGGCGTACTCCACGCGGCTGCCGTCGGCGCTGCGCACCAGGCGGGTGCAGAGGTGCTCGGGGTGCAGTTCGAACCGGTCGTGGCCGCCGTCGGCCAGCGGGCCGAGGACGGTGTCCGCGCCGCTCCAGTGGACGAACTCGGGGTTGTCCTCGCGGCGTTCCACGGCGAGCGGCAGGTTCTGCACCTGGTAGGGCTCCTGGAGCTCCCCGTACTCCTTGGCCAGCGCCCCGCGCACCAGCCGCTGCCGCACCGAGCCGGCGTAGGCGTCGGTACGGGTGTGCAGGAGCTGTTCGCCGTCCCGGTAGAGGGAGTCCCACTCGTCGCCGGTCAGCAGGTCCGAACGCTCGATGACGGGGTGGTGCCGGGGTGTGGCGCAGGTCCAGTGGGTCGCCATGCCGCCCACGCCGTAGGTCGCGGCGGCGGCGCCGAGGTTGACGGCCGGGTCCTGGTCGGGGTTCTGGTTGTTCAGTACGAAGCCGTCGTACTTCTTGAGGTCGATCCGGAAGGCGGCCGGGTCCAGGGTCA
Source organism: Streptomyces sp. NPDC037271 (assembly GCF_055603605.1). Classification (NCBI taxonomy): domain Bacteria; kingdom Bacillati; phylum Actinomycetota; class Actinomycetes; order Kitasatosporales; family Streptomycetaceae; genus Streptomyces; species Streptomyces sp. NPDC037271. The sequence goes on along the minus strand of NZ_JBVJVN010000034.1, from coordinate 24,523 downwards.
CCTCGGCCTTGTCGCTCGACGGGATCGACAGCAGGCTCAGATGGCCGCGGATCACGGGCGAGAACAGGTTGAGGTTGCGCTGGTAGAGGTAGGCGTTCTTGAGGTGCTCCCCGGGCCGGTCCGACAGCTGGGCCCCGGCGTCGATCATGTAGACGTGCCGGCCGGCCGCCACGAGCTCGCGGGCGAAGGCGCATCCGACGGGTCCGGAGCCGACGACGAGGGTGTCGACCCGGACGGTGTTCTGTGCCACTGCGTTCTCCTGCTGGTGAGGGCTGCCCGGAGCGAGGCAGCGGGTGTTTCCGATGCGGCGGGGCGGAGCCGGGGGGCTTCGGTCAGCCGTCTCCGCCGGGCGGGGCCATGACCGGACCGGGCACCCCGAAGGCGTTGGTGAACAGGCACACCTTGGGGTCCGGGATCTCGTAGTAGCCCACCGTGTCGTAGGCGGTGGTGGCGAAGTCCAGGCGGCCGTCGCCGTCGAAGTCGGCCACGGCGATGCGTGCCGTGGAGTCCGTGCTCACCTGCTTCTCGACGAGCACGTTGCCCGACGCGTCGAACTTGAAGTAGAAGACGCCCTGTGCCGGGGCGGGCCCGCGCAGGCCGACCAGGAACTCGTCGTCCCCGTCGCCGTCGAAGTCCGCCACGACCACGTGGTGGCCGACGGCGTCGTGCGTCGCGTCCGGCGGGTCGAGGATCCGCAGTTGCCGGCGCTCCCAGGGCGTGTCGAAGGGCGCGACCGTGCCGGGCGGTCTGACGTAGACGCTGAGGGTGTTGCCGTGGAACGGCTCGACGGCGAGGATCACGGCGCAGGGCCGTCCGCCGATCCGGGCGACGCCGAGGTTCCCGCTCCCGCTGAAACGGTGCTCGGGGTTCTCCACGGACGCCTGCGGCGGCACGCCGTCGCCGATCTTCCTGACCTGCCAGCCGCCGCCCGGGCCGGAACCGGTTCCGGCGCCCAGCCAGCTGATCCCCTCCCCCGTGGCCAGCAGGAACGACTCCCGTTCCGGGTGGGGAGTACCGGGGAAGCGAGCGGCGACCACGCCGTGCACGATCGTGAAGTCGGCGGTATCGAGCGGCTGCCCCCGCCACTCGCCGGCGTGCGCCACCGGATCGTCCGGCACGTCGTAGAGCATGAGGCGGACGGCGGAGCCGACCCCTTCCGCCCCGCCCTGCGGCCCGACGACCGGAAGGGCGACCAGCTGGATGCGGCTGTCCGTCGTGAACCGCCCCAGCCGCACCCGGTGGCAGGCCACCAGGTCGGCGACGTGCGAGCGGGTCCAGGGCTCGTCCCAGCCGTCCGGGCCGGGGTTGCGCAGCCAGGAGATCACGCCGTCCCGCGGCCCGCAGTCGAACATGCAGTTGCCGTAGTCGTGGCAGAGGACGAGATCCGGCAGGCCGTCGCCGGTGAGGTCCGCCGCGTCCAGGGCGACCGGTTTGCGGTCGCCGAGGGAGACGATCGTCCGCTTGGTCCAGGACGGGTTCTGGTACCAGACGACCTGTCCGCGGGTGAGGCCGGAGGCGACGAGATCGGGACGCCCGTCACCGTCCACGTCGACGGCCCGCAGGAAGTACCCGTCCTGGGGATCGTCGTCGATCACCGACCGCCGGAACACGGGCTCGGCATGGTTCATGAATCCACTTCCCGGTCGCGAAGCCTCACCCGTCGACCGGGGCGCCGACGGGGACGCGCTCATACATACCGACCCGAACGGCGAGTAGACGCGGGCAGCGGAAATTCACCCTTTGTCCCCCCCTCCGCCCCTCGCTTGACCTCAAGTCCGATAGAGGTTCTACGGTCGCTCCCACCGCCACCGACCGAGGGAGTGACCGTGCAGTACTCGCACACCGACGCAGAGCTGATCCAGCAGCCCATCGGCTACTGGAGCTGGGCGGCCTACAAGGCCGTCGTCACCCGCACCCGGGCGGCCCTCGCCGAGATCGGCACGACCCAGCCCCAGTGGTGGGTCCTCAACCAGGTCGCCCGCGCGGACGCCCCGAAGACCCGCGACGAGGTGTCCCGCGTCCTGCGGAACTACCTCGACACGGGCCCGGAGGCGATGGAGTCGGAGATCGACGCGACCATCACGCAGGGCTGGATCACCGAGACCTCCGACGAGCACCACCTGACCCTCACCCCCGAAGGCAGGGCGTTCTACGACAAGGCGGCGGCCCTCCAGGGCGAGCTGTGGACGGAACGCCACGCCGACATCTCCGACGACGAGTACCTGACCACCCTGAAGGTGCTCCAGCGCTTCATCCACAACACGGGCGGCAAGGCCTGGCACCACTAGGGCGCGGTCACAGACCCGACCGGCGGCCACGGCACGTCGGCCAGCAGTGGAATCAGCGCCTCCTCCTCGTGGTCGAGGTGCGCGTTCAGCTCCGCCGACATCGCCTCCAGCTCGGCACGGAAGCGCTGCGGATCGGCGATGGTGACGCCGGCCAGCAGCGCCGCCAGCTCACCCTGGATACGGGCGACCGTGCGGTGCTCGTCACCGAGCCGCCCGAAGACGTCGGCCAGGTGGGGGTGCTGGCGGGCGATCCCCGGGAACAAGTGGCCGTCCTCACTGGCGTGGTGGAACTCCAGCGCCTGGCAGAACGCGAGACAGCGCTGCCGTATCTGAAGCCCGAGCCCCGGCAGGACCGGCGGCGCACCGGGCCCCTGCCGCGCGGCCCGCGCCGCGAAGTGGGCCTCGGCCTCCGCCCGCACCTGATGCAGCTGGCCCCGCAGCCAGGTGTGCACCTCCATGAGCTTGTCGGCGAGCGTCCGGATCTCGCGGGGCGCCTCCCACCCCTCGGGCTCGGCCCGTTCCAGCACCACGACCGGCAGCAGCCGTTCGGTCCCCGCCTGGTAGTCGCCGTACCCGGGCGCCGCCCGTACGACGTGCGCGAACAGCTCCTCGCGCCGGTCCCCCTCGGCGGGCACGGCGAGGGCCTCGAAGGACCGGTCACCGACCTCCACCCGGACCACGGGGCGGGCGAGCAGGTTGTGGTACCAGCCGGGGTGCCGGGGGCCGCCGAGGTTGGACCCGACGACCAGGAGGGTGTCCCCGTGGCGGACGTACCCGAGCGGGGTGGTGCGCGAGGCTCCCGAACGGGCGCCGGTGGTCGTCAGCAGGAGCAGGTCACTGCCCTCGAAGGGGCCGCCGACCTTCCCCTCGTTGGCGCGGAACTCGTCGATGACGGACTGGTTGAAGGACGTGGGCATACGTATCTGTGTCTCCATGACGGCAGACCGCCGCGTGCGGTGCGCGCGCGTGCATGCGTGCGTGCGGCACGGTGCCGGAAGGTGGGAAGAGAGAGAAGGACGACGACGTGCGAACGCGCTACGTCACGTCAGGGCGCGGAGCAGGAACTCATCACGTACCCCTTGCATGAAGGGCGCTCGCCCGATCGCCGGCCGGCCCACTGCTCTTTGACCGGCGCCACGCGGCACCGCCCTCATTACACGCACCCACCCGCCGGGCTGTCAACGTCCCTCGGTCCGGGCCGCCGGCACACTGACCCTGGCTGCCGATGGCGTACTTCGACCGGCAGCCGCGCCGGAGCTACGTTCCGGCCGTGGGGTCTTCGTCGGCCACCGCACCCAGGGCCGCCGCCCGGGAGGCCAGGTCGCGCAGCGCCTCGAGGTGGGCGAGAAGGGCCCGGCGGCCTTCCGGACTCAGCCGCAGCCAGGTGCGCGGGCGCTTGCCCACGTATCCCTTGCGCACCTCGATGTACTGGGCGGCCTCCAGAGCGCTGACCACCTTGCTCAGCACCGAGTCCGAGACATGACATCCCTCCCGCACGGCACGGAACTCGGCCTCGGCGCACCCGGAGAGAAACGCCATGACCGTCAGCCGGGTGGGGTGGTGGATGCGCTCGTCCAGTGCGGGCTGCGCTCTTTCCTCGCCCTTCACGACCGCTGGTCCCCCACGCGCTCCCGGGTCAGCAGCCACCGGTTGGCCAGGCCTCCGCCGACGGCGCCGTGAGCGGGGGTGTCGTGCATCGGGGCCTCCAGGGCATCGGGATCGACATCTGATTGCAATACTTGCATTTACTTTCCACACTGGCAAGTGTTAGTTTTCGGGGAAAGAACAGGCCGACACGGCAGGGCGATATCCACCCTCGGGCTGGAAGCGCCATCCGGGGTACGCGTCATCCGGGCCGTGTCACGACGTTCGACCGTGTTCACGACGTTCGACCGCGTCACGACGTCCGGGCTGCGGCGCGCAGTCCACGACGCTTCAATTCCTGGGGGAAGTTGATGACTTTGCAGGAGACGGCGCCGGAGGCCGGCCACGCCTCCACACCGCAGCCGGCGATCCGCGTCAGCGGGCTGCGGATGCGCTACGGCACCCGCGATGTGCTGAGCGGGCTCGATCTGGAGGTGAGCAGGGGCGAGCTGTTCGCCCTGCTCGGCCCCAACGGCGCGGGAAAGAGCACCACGATCGAGATACTCGAGGGCTACCGCGCCCGCTCCGGCGGCGACGCCGAGGTCCTGGGGCACGACCCCGGGCACGAGGACGCCGCGTGGCGGGGCCGCCTGGGCATCGTCCTCCAGGCCAGCCGCGACCACGGCCGCTGGCGGGTCGGCGACCTGCTGGGCCACTTCGCCCGTTTCTACCCGCGCGCCTTCGAACCGGCCGAACTGATCCGGCTGGTGGGCCTCACGGCACAGACCACCCAGCAGGTGAGCACCCTCTCCGGCGGCCAGCGGCGACGCCTCGACGTCGCCCTGGGCATCGTCGGCCGGCCGGAACTGCTCTTCCTCGACGAACCGACCACCGGTTTCGACCCCGAAGCACGCCGCGACTTCCACGACCTCATTCGGGGGCTGCGCGACAACCTCGGTACGACGATGCTGCTCACCACCCACGACATGAGCGAGGCCCAGCAGCTGGCCGACCGCATCGGCATCCTGCAGCACGGCCGCATCACCGCCTGCGGCACCCTCGCCGAACTCTCCGCCGCCGCCAGGACCCGTTCCGAGGTCCTCTGGACAGACCCGGAGGGCCTGCCCCAGCGACGGCTCACCGCGGACCCGTCGAAGGTCGTCTGGGAACTGCACCAGCAGTTCCAGGGGCCGATCCCCGACCTGGAGGTACGCCGCCCCACGCTGGAGGACACCTACCTGCGCATGATCGCGGAGGACGGGGCGTCGGCGGAGGGCGCCGCGGGAGAACACGGGTCGGACACCGCCGAACCGTCCGCCGCTCGCCACGAGGAGTCCGCCGCGTGAACCTCTACCGACTCGGTCTGTCCCGCGGCGCCATCGAACTGCGTCAGGTACTGCGCAGCCGCAAGGACATCTACTCGTACCTCTCGACTCCGCTGCTGTTCCTCGCCGTCTCCTACTGGCAGTCGCGGGACGGCGACGACGCCACCGCGCAGCTCTCCCTGGCCGGCGGCATGGCCTCCACCATCTTCATGTTCGGCCTGCTGACCGTCCCGCAGTTCCTCTTCGGGGACCGCGAGGACGGCACACTGCTGCGCCTGCGCGGCGTACCGGGCGCGATGACCGTCTACCTGACCGGGAAGACCCTCTTCGTCCTCGTGAACATCGCGGTGTCCATCGCGCTGTTGCTGGTGGGCGGTTGGGCGCTTCTGGGGGCCGGACTCCCCGACACGCCCCAGCGCTGGCTCACGCTCCTGTGGGTCGTCACCCTCGGCATCCTGGCCGTCGTACCGATCGGGGCGGCCATCGGGTCGCTGCTGCCCGCCGCCCGGGAGGCGCTCGGCATCTACATGCTGCCCATGATGGGCCTGATGATCACTTCCGGCACGTTCTTCCCGCTGCGCGAACTGCCCGAGTGGCTGCAGAACCTGGTGTCCGTCTTCCCGCTGCGCTGGATCGCTCAGGGACTTCGTTCCACCCTGCTGCCCGACAGCGCCCAGGCACTCGAGGTGTCCGGCGCGTGGCAGCACCTGACCATCGGGGGCGTGCTCGCGCTGTGGGCCGTCGCCGGGCTCGTACTGGCTCCGCGGCTGCTCCAGCGGATGACCCGCCGCGAGTCCGGAAGCCGGCTCTCCACGCGCGAGCAGCAGCGCATGGCCAAGACGGCGTACTGACCGTGTTCCCCGCCGTGTTCGTCCACGACGCACGGCACCCGGACAGCTTGCAGGCCTCGGCCCGGTGCTCTCGGCCCGGCGCTCCGCGTGTCGCCGCGGGAGCGCGGGCCGGGGCCTGAGTCCCCCCGTCCGGTCGCGCCCCGGACTGGCCGGCCGTTGTCGCGTCGCGGATCTTCATGCGTTCCCCCGTTCGAAGCCGGTCCCCGGGGTGCGCGGACTGCACCGCCGGCGGCGTCCGCCGGAGCGCGCCCTCCCGGAAATCTCCCTTCGGATACGGACACCGCCCTGCGGCCCTCCCGGAGCAGCGCCCACAGGACGTTGACCACAGCCGTGCCCGAGCGGTCCGCCGCCGAGGCGGCCGTCAGCGGTAGGCGGCGAGGAACGCGCGGACGCCGGCGGTGGCGCAGTGGTCGAGATCGGCCTCGGTGTGCTGGAGGCTGCCGTGGAACATCGCCTTGTTCACGGGGATCCACAGCAGCAGGCCGGAGAAGTGGTTGGCGGCCAGGAGCGGTTCGTCGCACCGGAGCAGCCCCTGGCCGGTCAGGCGCTGGAAGGTGGCCGCCAGCGTGGCCAGAACCCGTTCGAAGCCCTGCTCGTACCACCTGGCGCCGAGGTCGGGGAAGGCGTCGGCGTTGGCGATGACCAGACGCCTCAGCTGAAGGACCTGGGGCCGGGTGAGGGCGGCCAGGAACTGGCGGGCGAGGCGGGTCAGGTTCGCTTCCAGGGCATCGGCGTCGGCCGGGATGTCGGCCACCAGGTCGACCATGCCGTCGATCCGGTCGGTGGTGGCGAGGACGATGTCGGCGAACAGCTTCTCCTTGTCGGAGAAGTGCTTGTAGACGGTCTGCTTCGACACCGCGGCCATCTTCGCGATGTCGTCCATGCTCGTGCCCGAGTAGCCCTTGGCCATGAACGCCTCGGTCGCGGCCTCCATGATCGCCTGGCGTTTGCGTGCCGACCGGCCCTGCTCGTTCACTTCCATGCCGCCTCCCACACTCAGTACTGGACAGTCCAGTTCTTCTGTGAGTACTGTACCGTCCAGTCCCGACGGGTACCACACCGTCCAGTTCTGGCTTTGGCCTCTCCCGACCGAGGAAGACACCCCATGACCCAGACGATCCCCACCCCGATCACCGTGTCCGCCCCGGCCCGGCCGGCGGCACGATCCCTGCCGGCCGGTGCCATCGGGGCAGGCCCGCTCTTCCTGGGCGCGGGCCTGGCGCAGGGCCTCACCCGCGAGGGCTTCGACTTCACCCGTCACGCCCTCAGCCAGCTCAGCCTCGGAGACCTCGGCTGGATCCAGGTCACCGCCTTCGTCCTCACGGGCACCGCGGTCATCACCGGCGCGGTGGGCATACGCCGAGCGCTGCACGGTCAGCCCGGCGGCACCTGGGCGCCACGGCTGATCGGTGCTTTCGGCGCTTCCTTCCTGCTCGCCGGGGCCTTCGCCGCCGACCCGGGCGCCGGCTTCCCCGCCGACGCCCCCGAAGCCCGCGCCGCCTCCCTGAGCTGGCACGGCGCCGTGCACATGCTCAGCGGCATGGTGGGCTACCTGGCGCTGTGCGCCGCCTTCCTCGTACTGGCCCGCACGTTCGCCGCCCAGCGCCGCCGCGGGTGGGCTGTCGCCTGTCGCCTGGTACCCGTGGGAGTCCTCGCCGGCTTCGCGGCCTCCTCCGCCACCGTCCTGGCGTTCACCGCCGGAGCCGGTCTCGGCCTCCTCTGGCTCACCGCGGTCACCGTCCGGCTGAGGGCCACGGAGCGGTCGGCGTAGCGGCACCGCGCCTCTTCGCCGGTCCGTACCGGTGAAGGTGACATCCCGGAATCACTCGGCACGGACGGAGAGGACCACCGGCATGACGGAACCGGTGAAGGGCCCTGCCGGCTACTTCCCTTCCATCGAGAAGAAGTACGGCCACCCGATCGCGCACTGGCAGGACCTCATCCGGTCCTCGCCCCTGACCAAGCACATGGAGCTCGTCTCCTGGCTCAAGGCCGAGCACGGCCTGGGCCACGGCCACGCCAACGCGCTCGTCGCGCACACCCTCGCCGAGGACAGCGGAAAATGAACCGCGCGTGACCCGCGGACAGGGGGACGGGCCGGCTGCCTCTCGCGGAATCACCCGCGGAAGGCCGCAGCGAAACACCGGTGGCGGGGGGGGGGGGGGGGGGGGGGGGGGGGGGGGGGGGGGGGGGGGGCTGCTCGCCGCCGACCTGGCGACCCCCCCCCCCTCCTCCCCTGGCCCACCACGCC
>NZ_JBVJVN010000034.1:6233-16214 GCF_055603605.1 Streptomyces sp. NPDC037271 | reverse complement strand
GACACGCGGTCCCACCCCCCCCCCCCCCCCAACGTCCCTCCTCCCCCCCCCCCCCCCCCTCCCCCCCCCCCCCCCCCCCCCCCCCCCCCCCCCCCCCCCCCCCCCCCCCCCCCCCCCCCCCCCCCCCCCCCCCACGTCGCACTCAGCCTCCCGGCCACACGACGTCACGGCCTCACGGCCTCAGGTCGAAGACCGCCGCCTCCGCGCCCCCGGCCGCCGCTCGCTCGGCCGCGTCACCGGATCCCCGGCCTCCACCGCCGCCGCGCGACGCCGCAGGCCGAAGTCGGCCAAGGCCTCCGCCAGCTTGTGGACGGACGGCTCGGGAGCCATGACATCCACCCGCAGGCCGTGCTCCTCGGCCGTCTTCGCGGTCGCCGGACCGATGCACGCGATCACCGTGACGTTGTGCGGCTTGCCGGCGATGCCGACCAGGTTCCGCACCGTGGACGACGACGTGAAGAGCACCGCGTCGAAGCCGCCGCCCTTGATCGCCTCCCGGGTCGTGGCCGGCGGCGGCGAGGCGCGCACCGTGCGGTAGGCGGTGACGTCGTCGACCTCCCAGCCCAGCTCGATCAGCCCGGCGACGAGCGTCTCCGTGGCGATGTCGGCGCGGGGCAGGAAGACACGGTCGATCGGGTCGAAGACCGGGTCGTACGGCGGCCAGTCCTCCAGCAGGCCCGCGGCCGACTGCTCACCGCTCGGCACCAGGTCCGGCTTCACGCCGAAGGCGATGAGCGCCTTCGCCGTCTGCTCCCCGACCGCGGCGACCTTGATGCCCGCGAAGGCACGGGCGTCCAGCCCGTACTCCTCGAACTTCTCCCGGACCGCCTTCACCGCGTTGACCGACGTGAACGCGATCCACTCGTACCGGCCCGTCACCAGGCCCTTGACCGCCCGCTCCATCTGCTGCGGGGTGCGCGGCGGCTCCACCGCGATGGTCGGGACCTCGCTCGGCACGGCGCCGTACGACCGCAACTGGTCGGAGAGCGACGCCGCCTGCTCCTTCGTACGCGGCACGAGGACCTTCCAGCCGAACAGCGGCTTGGACTCGAACCACGACAACTGGTCGCGCCGGGGAGAGGCGGAACGCTCGCCGACCACGGCTATCACCGGGCGCCCACCGTCCGGGGACGGCAGCACCTTCGCCTGCTTCAGCGTCTGCGCGACCGTGCCGAGCGTCGCCGCCCAGGTCCGCTGCCGCGTCGTCGTACCGGCGATCGTCACCGTCATCGGGGTGTCCGGCTTGCGGCCCGCCGACACCAGCTCACCGGCGGCCGCGGCCACCGAGTCGAGCGTCGTCGACACGACGACCGTCCCGTCGGAGGCGCCGACCTCGGTCCAGCAGCGGTCCGACGCCGTACGGGCGTCCACGAACCGCACGTCGGCACCCTCGGCGTCCCGCAGCGGCACACCGGCGTACGCCGGCACACCGACCGCGTTCGCGATACCGGGGACGACCTCGAAGGGCACCCCGGCCGCGGCGCACGCCAGCATCTCCTCGGCGGCGTACGTGTCGAGCCCGGGGTCCCCGGTCACCGCACGCACGACCCGCCTGCCGCCCCGCGCGGCCTCCATGACAAGATGTGCGGCATCCCGCACGGCGGGGACGCCCGAGGTCGTTGACGCGCCGTCAACAACCTTCAGCTGGGGCGCGCCTGTGCCCGGATCCGACGGATCGGCGTCCGTGTGCACTTCCGACACGCCCTGCCTCGCGTGCGTGCGTACGACGTCGAGCACCTCGTGCTCGGCGACGAGGACGTCCGCGTGCGCCAGTGCCTCCACGGCGCGCAGAGTCAGCAGTCCCGGATCTCCGGGTCCGGCACCCAGGAAGGTGACGTGCCCGTGTTCCGGACCGGTGGGAAAGGTGGTGGGGCTCAATGTGCTCGCTCCCCCATCAGACCGGCCGCGCCCTGGGCGAGCATCTCGGTGGCGAGTTCGCGACCGAGTGCCATCGCCGCGTCGTGCGTCTGGGGCACGGGACCGGTGGTGGACAGCTGCACCAGCGTCGAGCCGTCGGTGGTACCGACGACGCCGCGCAGGCGCATTTCCTTGACAACCTGCCCGTCGGCCTGGGGGTCCCCCCGCTCGAGCGGAGCCGAGAGTGGGGGAAGGTCGGCCAGCGCGCCCACAGGGGCGCTGCAGCCGGCCTCCAGGGCGGCGAGCAGTGACCGCTCGGCCGTCACGGCGACCCGCGTGAACGGGTCGTCGAGTTCGGCGAGCGCGGCGACGAGGTCCGCGTTGTCCGCGGTGCACTCGATCGCCAGTGCCCCCTGGCCGGGAGCGGGCAGAACCGTGTCGACCGACAGGAAGTCGGTCACCTCGTCGATGCGGCCCACCCGGTTCAGCCCGGCGGCGGCCAGCACGACGGCGTCGAGCTCACCGCTGCGGACGTATCCGATGCGGGTGTCGACGTTGCCCCGGATCGGGACCGTCTCGATCTCCAGCCCGTGGGTGCGGGCGTACGCGTTCAGCTGCGCCATGCGACGCGGCGCGCCCGTCCCTATCCGCGCCCCGCGAGGCAGGTCGGTGAGCTTGCGCGCGTCCCGGGCGACGACCACGTCCCGCGGGTCCTCGCGCTCCGGTACGGCGGCCACCACCAGCCCCTCGTGCGGAGTGGTGGGGAGGTCCTTGAGCGAGTGAACCGCGAAGTCCACCTCACCCCGCAGCAGCGCCTCGCGCAGCGCGGCCACGAACACGCCCGTGCCGCCGATCTGCGCCAGCTGCTCCCGCGAGACGTCGCCGTACGTGGTGATCTCGACCAGCTCAACGGGCCGACCGGTCACCTGGCTCACGGCGTCCGCCACCTGCCCGGACTGGGCCATGGCGAGCTTGCTGCGCCTGGTCCCCAGCCTCAGTGCCTTCTCAGTCATGCCGGCCCTCGGTTCTTCTCAGTGCTGTTCTCGGCGCGGGAGACGGAGGCCACCGTCTCGGGGTCGAGGTCGAACAGGGTGCGCAGCGCGTCCGCGTACCCGGCGCCGCCGGGCTCGGCGGCGAGCTGCTTGACCCGTACCGTCGGCGCGTGCAGCAGCTTGTCGACCACACGCTTGACGGTCTGGGTGATCTCGGCGCGGTGTTTGTCGTCGAGGCCCGGCAGCCGCCCCTCCAGCCGGGCGATCTCGCCCGCCACGACGCCGGCGGCCATGCTGCGCAGCGCGACGACGGTGGGAGTGATGTGCGCGGCCCGCTGGGCCGCCCCGAACGCGGCGACCTCGTCGGCGACGATCCGGCGGACCATGTCGACGTCGGCGGCCATCGGAGCGTCGGCCGACGCGTCGGCGAGCGACTCGATGTCCACCAGGCGGGCCCCGGCCAGCCGGTGCACCGCGGCGTCGATGTCGCGCGGCATCGCGAGGTCGAGCAGGAAGAGCACCGGCTGCGGGCGCGGCACCTCGGCTACCGGCTCGGGCCGGCGGCGCTCGGGGACACGGCCCACGCGCGTCGCCGTCGCGGCGAGCGCGGTGATCAGCTCGGCGTCCGCCTCGGCGCCCGGCCGCCCGGCCTCGCGCGACCGCTCCACCGTCGCACCGCCCGCGGCCCAGGCCCCGTGCTGCTCCAGCGTCGCCGCGTCCATGCCGGCCACCGCGGCCTCCCCCATGACGGAGAAACCGGACGGCACGGAGGACAGGTCCAGCGGGCAGTTCTCGTCGGCACCGGCACCGGTCGCGGCACCACCAGTGGCGCCGCCCTGCAGAGGCGTTTCAGCTGCCTCCCGTACGCCACCGGGGCCGGCCTCGGCCACCGGACGCCCGGCACCGGGCTCGACGGCGGGGGCGCCGGTGCGGCCCTCCACCGCCGCCGCCACGGCGTCGGCCGTGAGGACCAGCCCGGTCGCGCCGGTGCAGGAGACGGCCACGTCGGCACGTGTCAGCTCGACCGGCACCGAGTCCATCGGTACCGCGCGGGCCAGCACGTCCGTGTCGTCGCCCTGGGAAAGGATCTGGGCGAGCCGCTCGGCCCGCTCGAAGGTGCGGTTGGCGACCACGATCTCGGCGACCCCGGCCCGCGCCAGCGTCGCGGCGGCCAGTGAGGACATCGAACCGGCGCCGATGACCAGGGCCTTCTTGCCCCGCGCCCATTCCTGGACGTCGGCTCCGGCGGACAGCTGCTCCAGGCCGAAGGTGACCAGGGACTGCCCGGCGCGGTCGATGCCGGTCTCGGAGTGGGCCCGCTTGCCGACCCGCAGCGCCTGCTGGAACAGGTCGTTCAGCAGCCGTCCGGCGGTGTGCAGGTCCTGGGCCCTGGCCAGGGAGTCCTTTATCTGGCCGAGGATCTGACCCTCGCCCACCACCATCGAGTCGAGCCCGCAGGCCACCGAGAAGAGGTGGTGGACGGCCCGGTCCTCGTAGTGCACGTAAAGATAAGGAGTGAGCTCCTCCAGGCCGACCCCGCTGTGCTGGGCGAGCAGCGTGGACAGCTCGGCGACACCGGCGTGGAACTTGTCCACGTCCGCGTACAGCTCGATGCGGTTGCAGGTGGCCAGCACCGCGGCCTCGGTGGCCGGTTCGGCGGCGACCGTGTCCTGCAACAGCTTGAGCTGCGCGTCCGCGTTCAACGAGGCCCGCTCCAGGACACTGACGGGGGCGCTGCGGTGACTCAGTCCGACGACGAGAAGGCTCATGCCGGCATCACGGCGGGAACGTCCCCGTCGGGTCCCTTGTCGGCGGAGGCGGCGGAGTCGGCGGGGTGCTGCTGCCTGCGGGCGGCGACGGGCGGCGCGACGCCGTCGGCCGCGGCCTCCTCGCCCGCCTTGCGCTGCTCGTGGAAGGCGAGGATCTGCAGCTCGATGGAGAGGTCGACCTTGCGCACGTCGACGCCCTCGGGAACGTTCAGCACGGTCGGCGCGAAGTTCAGGATGGAGGTGACACCGGCGGCCACGAGCCGGTCGCAGACCTGCTGGGCGGCACCGGCGGGGGTCGCGATCACACCGATCGAGACACCGTCGTCCTGGATGATCTTCTCCAGCTCGTCGGTGTGCTGCACGGGGATCCCGGCGACGGGCTTTCCGGCCATTCCCGGGTCGGCGTCGATGAGCGCGGCGACCCGGAAACCGCGGGACGCGAACCCGCCGTAGTTGGCGAGCGCGGCACCGAGGTTACCGATACCGACGATCACTACCGGCCAGTCCTGGGTGAGCCCCAGCTCGCGGGAGATCTGGTAGACGAGATACTCGACGTCGTAGCCGACGCCCCGGGTCCCGTAGGAGCCGAGGTAGGAGAAGTCCTTGCGCAGCTTCGCGGAGTTGACTCCCGCCGCGGCCGCCAGCTCCTCGGAGGAGACCGTGGGCACCGAGCGCTCGGAGAGCGCGGTGAGGGCGCGGAGGTACAGCGGAAGCCTGGCGACGGTGGCCTCGGGAATCCCTCGGCTGCGGGTCGCCGGTCGGTGTGTTCGGCCAGTTGCCACGGTGCTCCTGCGGGTAGAGCGGGGCTGTAGGCGGTCATACGTCCCTACATGACCGCCCCGTCGAATGCAGGCTATGTCTTTGTGAACGCGTGCACAAAGATGGTGTCCGATTTGCCCGGCCAACGTGACCGGGCTCACGCGCGCCCGGCGTGCGAACCGGGAACCGGCGCACTCGCACCCGCGTTCCTCTCCCATCGGGGGCAAAGCCGCACACACTCCTCACGATCAACGCCCCCGAGACCAAGTCACCATCGATCCTAAGCGACCATCCGGACTACTTGGACTCGTCGGTCAGTGCCTTGCGCAGGCGTTCCTCGTTCACACGCCAGAAGGTGTGCTGCCTGCCGTCGACCAGGACGACCGGGATCTGTTCCCAGTACGCGTCGTGGAGTTCACGGTCCTCGGTGATGTCCTTCCCCTCCCAGGGGACACCGAGGTCGGCACAGACCTTCTCGACGACGAGCTGTGCGTCATCACACAGATGACAGCCGGGTTTGCGGATAAGGGTGACGAGATGGTTCTCGGAGTGCTCAGAGGACTGCGCGGGCTGCGGGGCCCCCGGGGTCGGCGAGGGCTTTCGGCGGAAGAGGGGACTCATGCCGGCCATTCTCGCGCGCACGACGCCGCGAGCCGACCCCTCGACGGCGGCCGGACCGCCTGCCGGGCCGGCACGCCGACGCGCCCGCGGGACCGGTCCTTCGGCGAGGCCTTCGCGGAGGCCCGCACCCGGCTCTTCACCGACGCCTCCACCGGGCCCTCCGCCGGTCCCCTCACCGAACCCTTTGACGACACGGTCGCGCGGAGTTCACAGCCTCCGAACCTCTCGGCTCCGAAGCCTCCGAACAAACTGGCTATGCTCACGGACATGGCCGCTCTTCGATGGCTCACTCCCCGTAGGCGCTCCGCCACGGCACGGAGCGTGTTGGCAGGCGAGGCCTCGGCGGAGGCAGCCCGCAAGTCCGCGCAGTCCGCACAGGACACCTCACCCGGCACGGGTGCGGAAGCCGAGTTCCCGGTCCACGGTGACGACAGGGCAGCCGCCTTCTTCGACCTCGACAACACCGTGATGCAGGGCGCCGCGATCTTCCACTTCGGCCGGGGCCTGTACAAGCGGAAGTTCTTCGAGACCCGCGACCTCGCCCGGTTCGCCTGGCAGCAGGCATGGTTCCGGCTCGCCGGGTTCGAGGACCCGGAGCACATGCAGGACGCCCGCGACTCCGCACTGTCGATCGTCAAGGGCCACCGGGTCTCCGAGCTGAAGTCGATCGGCGAGGAGATCTACGACGAGTACATGGCCGAGCGGATCTGGCCCGGCACCCGCGCCCTCGCCCAGGCCCACCTGGACGCCGGGCAGAAGGTCTGGCTGGTCACGGCGGCCCCGGTGGAGATCGCCCAGGTGATCGCCCGCCGCCTGGGCCTGACCGGCGCACTGGGCACCGTGGCCGAGTCGATCGGCGGCGTCTACACGGGCAAGCTGGTCGGCGAGCCGCTGCACGGCCCCGCGAAGGCCGAGGCGGTGCGCGCGCTGGCGGCGGCGGAGCGCCTGGACCTGTCCCGCTGCGCCGCCTACAGCGACTCCCACAACGACATCCCGATGCTGTCGCTGGTCGGACACCCGTACGCGATCAACCCCGACAGCAAGCTGCGCAAGCACGCCCGGGAGCTGGAGTGGCGGCTGCGCGACTACCGCACGGGCCGCAAGGCGGCCAAGGTCGGCATCCCGGCGGCCGCGGGCGTCGGCGCCGTGGCCGGCGGCACCGCGGCGGCCATCGCACTGCACCGCCGCCGCCGCTGAGTCACCCGCCGGGCCGCCCGCCGAGCCGCCCGCCGAGCCATCCATGGGACGTACCCCCGGAGCATCCCCTCCAGTCCCCCTTTCCCACATTGACCACAACACGCTCTGCAGTCACAAAGAACCTGAACGGTTCCGGTCGCCAACCGATCACTCTGTCGCAACCGATCGACCGTCAATCGGGCACAGAAGCGACGTAATCGATGATTTGAGCAACTGGGCGTAGCAGCACCTGTACGAAGCGTTATTCTCCTCAGACGCATTCCGGCACCCCACCTTCGCTACGACGGGTGAATGGTTCCGTACTGCACGTGATGGAAGCTCTGCCTCTGGGAGTCCCGTGTACCCACACGTCGGGGTTGACGCCTCGGGCCTGGCTACGCTGCGCGCAACGGTCAAATCAGCCCAAGACCTGTTGCGCGGCTTCGTCCCCACCGCGTACGCCTTTCCCGCCCTCGCCGCGGCCACCGCCCCCGTCGGCCCGTGCTACGCACTGGCCGACGGAAGCGCCGCCGTCGGCAGACGCGCGCGGTCGTCCTCGTCCGGGACCGCCGCCACCACCCACCGCCGCCCCGCCGCGGACAGCGACAGCGCCCGCATGATGGACCTGGTCGAGCGGGCCCAGGCCGGCGAGGCCGACGCCTTCGGACGGCTCTACGACCAGTACAGCGACACCGTGTACCGCTACATCTACTACCGGGTGGGCGGCAAGGCGACCGCCGAGGACCTCACCAGCGAGACCTTTCTGCGCGCCCTGCGGCGCATCGGCACCTTCACCTGGCAGGGCCGCGACTTCGGCGCCTGGCTGGTGACCATCGCCCGCAACCTCGTCGCCGACCACTTCAAGTCCAGCCGCTTCCGGCTGGAGGTCACCACCGGCGAGATGCTCGACGCCAACGAGGTCGAGCGGTCCCCCGAGGACTCCGTCCTCGAATCACTCTCCAACGCCGCCCTGCTGGACGCCGTACGACGGCTCAACCCGCAGCAGCAGGAGTGCGTGACCCTGCGCTTCCTCCAAGGCCTCTCGGTCGCCGAGACCGCCCGTGTCATGGGCAAGAACGAGGGCGCCATCAAGACGCTCCAGTACCGGGCCGTGCGCACCCTCGCCCGACTGCTCCCGGACGACGCGCGCTGAGCTCCCGGCGCCCCGGAGGCGCCGCACCCGCCGAAACTCCCCGTGTTCCCCAAATCACCGTCGGTGCAAGCCTGTTGTACCCGCGGTCCGATCACCCACCGTCCGTAACCCAAGTGCCGCGCCGCTCGTTGTGCCGGATGCAGGCTCCCTGTGGTCACCCCCTGGCCGACTCCGATCACACGATCGGGTGGTTCAGATCAGGGTGTGCAACCCTCAGGACCCCCTGGGGAGTCGACCGTCATGACGAGAGGAGGTGCCGCCAGTGATCGCGAACGTATCGGCACACCGGCGGGCGAACGCCTTCGCCCAGGCTCTGGAGGAGCAGTCCGATCCCGGGGCGGCGACCGAGCAGTCCGGAGGACCGGCCGACGCCGGGGCCACCGCGGAACCGACCGGGCAGGGTCGTCTGTTGACCCTCGCCGCCGGCCTGGAGACGCTGCCCCGGCCCCAGCTGGATCCCGAGGTCAAGGTCGTCCAGCGGGCCCAGCTGGTGGCCGCATTCGAGGCCATGCTGCAAGAGGGCACCGCGGGCGACGGGGCGACGGACAGTCCGGTACCGGAGCAACGCCGCGCGCGCGGCACCCACCGGGCGGCCTCACTGAGCAGGTTCCGGCCACGCTCGCGGCTGGCCAAGGGCCTCACCGCGGGCGGACTGAGCGTGAGCGTGGCCGCCGGAGCCTTCGGCGGAGTCGCCGCCGCCAGTTCGGACGCCCTGCCCGGTGACTCGCTCTACGGCCTCAAGCGCGGCATCGAGGACTTCCGCCTCGGTCTCGCCGACGGGGACGACGAGCGCGGCCGGGCCCACCTGGACCTGGCATCGACCCGGCTCAACGAAGCACGCCGGCTGATGGAACGCGACCGCGGCGGGCCCCTCGACCACGAGTCCCTCAGCGAGGTCCGCCGTGCCCTGTCCGGCATGGAGCACGACGCCTCCGAGGGCCACCGCCTGCTCAGCGCCGCCTACGCCCGCGACCCCGACTCACTCGCCCCCATGCAGGCCCTGTCCACCTTCTCCCGCTCCCACCGGGAAACCTGGGGAGCACTGCGCGACCGGCTTCCCGTGCAGCTCGGGGACGTCAGTGACCAGGTGTCCTCCGTCTTCGACGCCATAGAGGACGACGTGGCCCCGCTGCAGTCCATGCTGCCGGAGCAGCCGTCCCGGGACGACGACAGCGGAGACAGCGGCCGGCAGGACAGCTCCGAGTCCGCCACCACCGGCACCCCCGGCTCCGGCCACTCGTCCGCTCCCAGCACCGGCGACACCGGTACGTCCGAACGCGAGCGCACGGACAGCGAGAGGCCCAGCGAGTCGGCCGACTCCGGCCGCGAGAACGACGGCCTGCTCGGCGGCGGCACAGGCGGCCTGCTCGACCCGCCGAAGGACACCGGCACCGCCTCCCCGCCGACGGGCGACAACACCCCGCCCGCCGAACCGGACGTCACCCTCCCGCCCCTCCTCCCGGGCCTCCTCCCCGGCCTGGGCATCGAAGCGGACGACGCGGACTGACCCGGGGGGGGGGGGGGGGGGGGGGGGGGGGGGGGGGGGGGGGGGGGGAGGGGGGGGGGGGGGGGGGGGGGGAGGGGGGGGGGGGGGGGTGGCGCTCGCCATGCGCGCGGGCGCCGAGGTGAGGGAACTTGAGTTCGTACAGTTCCA
>NZ_JBVJVN010000034.1:0-6223 GCF_055603605.1 Streptomyces sp. NPDC037271 | reverse complement strand
CCACAAAAGGAGAGACGCCGCGGCCATCTCGCGCCTCCTCCTTTTCCCCCCCCCCCCCCCCCCCCCCCCCCCCCCCCCCCCCCCCCCGCCTTACCGCAGAAGAACGGCGTACCTCAGAAGAACACCGACCGCCGCTGCACCAGCAGCTTGTAGAGCGTGTGCTGAATCTGCTCCCGCACCTGGTCGGTCAGATTGAACATCAGCATCGGATCCTCGGCGGCCTCCGCCGGATAGCCGTCCGTCGGGATCGGCTCGCCGAACTGGATCGTCCACTTCGTCGGCAGGGGCACCGCACCCAGCGGCCCCAGCCACGGGAAGGTCGGCGTCAGCGGGAAGTACGGAAAGCCCAGCAGCCGCGCCAGCGTCTTGGCGTTGCCGATCATCGGGTAGATCTCCTCCGCGCCGACGATCGAGCACGGAATGATCGGCGCCCCCTGCCGCAGTGCCGTGGACACGAAACCGCCGCGCCCGAAGCGCTGGAGCTTGTAGCGCTCACCGAACGGCTTGCCGATGCCCTTGAACCCCTCCGGCATCACCCCGACCAGCTCGCCCTGACCGAGCAGCCGTTCGGCGTCCTCCGCACAGGCCAGCGTGTGGCCGAGCTTGCGGGCCAGCTCGTTGACCACCGGCAGCACGAAGACCAGGTCGGCCGCCAGCAGACGCAGATGCCGGTCCGCCGGATGATGGTCGTGCACGGCGACCTGCATCATCAGCCCGTCCAGCGGCAGTGTCCCGGAGTGGTTGGCGACGATCAGCGCACCGCCCTCGGCCGGGATGTTCTCCACGCCCTTCACCTCGACCCGGAAGTACTTCTCGTACACCGGGCGCAGCATGGACATCAGCACCTGGTCGGTGAGCTCGGCGTCGTAGCCGAAGTCGTCGACCTCGTAGTCGCCGGTGAGGCGGCGGCGCAGGAACGCCAGACCGCCCGCGATACGCCGCTCCAGGCCACCGCCGTCCGACCCCTGTGGACCCGGCCCCTGAGGATGCGGCCCCTGAGAAGACTCCGGCTCCGGCACCCCGGACGACTCGGACGTCACGGGGACGTCGTCCGGCGCGGGCCCTCGCACCGGCAGGGGCTGCACCTCACGTACCGGCACGGACTCCGCCGTGCCCTTGCGCCGGCTCCCCCCGCCGCGGCGCCGCGGCGGGCGCTGCGCCGCGTTCCCGCCGCTCCCGCCGCTCCCCCGCGACCGGTCGTCGTCGAACGGAATGACCTTGGCGTCCGCCATCGTTGATGCGCTCCTCAGTTGGCGCTCTGCGTCGGGAGGTGGCCACTGCCCCGCAGGGACAGCTCCGCGATCCGGTCGACGGCCCCCGCGAGGGCCTCGGGCGGCAGCAGACCCGCACCGCGGCCGCGCGCGAAGTCCGCGAACGCCCCGGCCGTCGAGTACTTCGGCCGGAAACCCAGGGTCTCGCGCATCTGCGTGGTGTCCACCACCCGCCCGTGGGTGAGCAGCCGGATCTGCTCGGGGGAGAAGTCCGTCATCCCCAGCGTACGCACGAGCGATCCCGCCCAGGTGACCGCGGGCAGCAGCAGCGGCACCGTCGGGCGGCCCAGCCGGCGCGAGCACTGGGAAAGCGTCAGGACACCGTCGCCGGCGATGTTGAAGGTGCCGCTGTTCAGCGTGCCCCGCCGCGGCTCGTGCGAGGAGAGCCGCAGCACCTCGATCACGTCGTCCTCGTGCACGAACTGCAGCCGCGGGTCGTAGCCGAACACCGTCGGCAGCACCGGCAGCCCGAAGTAGGAGGCGAGCGGCGTCTCCGCCCCCGGACCGAGGATGTTGGCGAACCGCAGCACGGTCACCGCGACGTCCGGCCGACGGCGCGCGAAGCCCCGTACGTACCCCTCGACCTCGACCGCGTCCTTGGCGAAGCCGCCGCTGGGCAGGGACTTGGGCGCGGTGGTCTCGGTGCAGACGGCCGGGTCGCGCGGCGCGGACCCGTACACGTTCGTACTGGACTTCACCACGAGCCGCCGCACGGTCGGCGACTTCTGGCAGGCGCCGAGCAGCTGCATCGTGCCGATGACGTTGGTCTCCTTGACCGACGTCCGGCTGCCGCCGCCCAGCGGCGTACCCGTGACGTCCATGTGGACGACCGTGTCGGCGCCCGTCTCGGCGAGCACCCGCCCGATGGCCGACTGCCGGATGTCGGCCTGGACGAAGTCCGCGCCGCCCAGATGGTGCTCCGGCGTGACGGCGTCCACCCCCACGACCCGGTCCACGTCGGGATCACGCTGGATGCGCCGCACGAACCGGCCCCCCAGCTGACGGGCCACTCCGGTGACGAGCACGACCTTGCCCAAGACCAGCGCCTTCCTTCCGCCCTACTGCGTACCCTGCCGCGTTCCCCGTCCGCCGGCCAACTTAGCCGGTCGGTGTTGCGCTGTGATGACCGCCGGATGCAGCAAGTGACGGAAAACGCGCGGCCGTGCCCCGCGCCCGAAGCCTCGCACCCGGGATACGACTGTGGCCCCCCACCGGATGCGGTGGGGGGCCACAGACCACGCTGACGGCGCAGCGTCGCTTACTTCTTGTTGCGACGCTGAACGCGCGTGCGCTTGAGCAGCTTGCGGTGCTTCTTCTTGGCCATCCGCTTGCGCCGCTTCTTGATAACAGAGCCCACGACTACCCTCGCTCACTTCTCATCACTCGGTTGTTGGGCGCCATGGGCCCACACGACCTACGAGGGGCTAGCCTACCCGCCCGAGCGCTGAGGTCGTAATCGAGGTGCCGAGGGAGGTCCCGGAGGCCGGGAGAGGCCCTGACGAGCCCTGAGAGCCTCCCCGGGCCGCCGTCAGGCCGTTTCCACCCCCACATAGCTCTCACGGAGGTACTCGTGAACCGCTTGCTCCGGGACGCGGAACGACCGTCCCACCCGGATCGCGGGCAGATGACCGCTGTGCACCAACCGGTACACGGTCATCTTGGACACGCGCATCACCGAGGCGACCTCCGCCACGGTCAGGAACTGAACCTCGTTCAGAGGCCTTTCGCCAGCTGCAGCCATGACACACCTGAACCTTCCGCACTCGACGGCCACCGGCTTCCCCTTCCGGTGACTCTTCGTCGTTGCGTGCTCACTCCCCAATGTAGGGGCGGGTGATGCGAATGGGGAAGAGGTGCACCCCACAGCTCCCCTACCGTGACAGACACGCTCGATTGAGTACGTAGCGGGTAAGCGGCCGGTAGTACTCAGACCGCACAGCGTCATCAAGCGGAACGACGACGGACACGGACCCCTCTGCCTGCCCCACGAAGAGCGCGGGATCGTCCGTATCGGCCGGACCGATGGCCTCGAACCCCAGCTGACCTGCTCCGCAGACCCATCCGTGGTCCCCGATCACCAACTCGGGAAGCGGCCCGCCGGCCTCGGCCGCGGCGGCCAGCGCGGTACGAACCGGGAGCGGTGAATGCGTGTGTGCGCCGGGCTCACCACCGGCGTGCCCGGCGGCGGGTTCCCGCACCAACGCGACTCCCCGGACGTAGTCGAGGTTGTACGTGCGTAGACCGAACCGGGTCGTTATGTCGACACGGCGACCCTGCGCCGGGGTGAGGACAGCACATCCCGCCGCCGACAGCGCGTCGGCCAAGGCGGCGTAGAAACCGAGCAGTCGATGGGGGTGCCCGGTGCCGAGGAAGACCGGGCCGCGACGCTGAGCGACCACGGCGAGCCGATCGGCGAAGGCGTCCAGAGCCGCCAGTGTCCGATCGGGATCAATCACGTCCTGGCCCGAAGTGTCGTGCGGATCGGCCGAGACCCCGCACCTCTCCGCCATCAGCCCGAGCAGCTCCCGCTGCCCCCAGTCCCCTTCCGGGTCGATTCCGATCAGCACCCTCGGATCCCGGGCGGCGAACAGCCGGTAACTCCGCAGACTCGCCTCCCGTGAAGTCGCCACGGGCCCGGCAAGACGGACGTCCAGAAGATGAGCCCGAAGAGCTCCACGGGTCAGCACGAGCCCGATGCTGCCGCGTCCGCCCGCCCCCGGAGCGAGGAACGCGGGAATCGACCCACGGTCGGCGTAACGCCCCGCGACACCCGAGAGCAGTCCCACCCCGCACAGCTGCGGCCAGTCGTACGCCGCCCCAGCCGCGGGCACCACGCACACCCCGGCACCGGCACCCTGCGCCCGCGGGCGCCGTCACGCGAGCAGCCCGCGCAACGGAAACACCGCCCGCCGAGCCGCCAGTACCGCCTGGTCCAACCGGTCCGCGGGGTCGTACCCCGCCTCCCACGATGCCCAGGACACCGGCCACCGGCCGTCGGTCATCCGCATCGGCCCGAGCTGCCGCGTCCGTGCGAACACGTCCTGCCGCCACCCCTCCGGAATGACCGTCTCGGGCTCCACCGGCCGCCCCGCCGCGATCCCCACCAGATGCGTCCACGACCGCGGCACCACGTCCACCACGGCGTACCCGCCACCCCCCAGCGCCACCCACCGCCCCTCGGCGTACTCGTGTGCCAGCTCATGACACGCCACCTGCACCGCCCGTTGCGCGTCCAGCGACACCGCCAGGTGCGCGAGCGGGTCCTCGAAGTGCGTGTCGGCGCCGTGCTGCGTCACCAGCACCTGCGGCCGGAAGTCCGCGATCACCTCGGGCACCACCGCGTGGAACGCCCGCAGCCACCCGGCGTCCCCGGTCCCCGCCGGCAACGCGACGTTCACCGCCGACCCCTCCGCGCGGTCCGCCCCCGTCTCCTCCGGCCACCCGGTCTGCGGGAACAGCGTCCGCGGGTGCTCGTGCAGCGACACGGTCAGGACCCGCGGATCCTCCCAGAACGCGGCCTGCACCCCGTCCCCGTGATGCACGTCGACATCGACGTACGCGACCCGCTCGGCCCCCAGCTCCAGGAGCCGCGCGATCGCCAGCGCCGCGTCGTTGTACACGCAGAACCCCGAGGCCGCGCCCGGCATCGCATGGTGCAGCCCGCCCGCGAAGTTCACGGCGTGCAGCGCGTCCCCGCGCCACACCGCCTCCGCCGCACCCACCGACTGCCCGGCGATCAGCGCGGACGCCTCGTGCATCCCCGTGAAGGCGGGATCGTCGATCGTCCCGAGTCCGTACGCGCCGTCCGCCGAACCGGGATCCGCCGACGCCGCCTTCACCGCGTCGATGTAGTCCTCCCGGTGGACGAGCCGCAGCGTCGACTCCCCGGCCGCCGGCGCCGCGACGACCTCGGCCTCCCGGTCGAGCCCCAGGGCACCGACCAGTCCTCGCGTCAGGGCGAGCCGGACCGGATCCATCGGATGCTCCGGGCCGAAGTCATAGCCCGTTACTGCCTCGTCCCACATCAGCTGTGCGCGGCCGCTCATGCCCGCCACCGTATCGGTCCGGTCGAGCCCGGAACGCGCCGCGAACGCCTGCGGCACCAGCACACACAGCCCCAGCCCCAGCCCCAGCCCCAGATCAGCTTTGCCGGCACATCAGCACGTCGGTCAGCTCCCCCATGTCGCCGAAGAGCCGAGTGGCCCCGGTCAGCCTGGCCGCCGGTGTCAACGCGGTGAAACCGTACACGTCCATCCCGGCCGCGACTGCCGCCCGCACGCCGAGCGGGCTGTCCTCGATCACCGCACACCGCTCCGGAGCGGCCCCCATCCGCTCGGCCGCGTACAGGAAGAGGTCCGGTGCCGGCTTTCCCCGCCCCACGTCCTGGGAACTGAAGATCCGCTCGTCGTCGAACCACCGGTCCAGCCCGGTCTTCCGGTGCCCCACCCGAATGCGTTCATGACTCCCGGAAGAGGCGACGCAGTACGCCACCCCGTCCGCCGCGAGCTTCTCCAGCACGCCGACAGCGCCGGGCACGGGCTCCAAGTCCCGTTCGAAGGCCGCGAACACCCGCCGATGGAACACGTCGTCGAAGTCCGCGGGCAGTCGCCGCCCCGTCCGCTCCAGGATGAGGTCGTGGACCCGGTGCATGGCGGCGCCCATGTAGTCCCTCAGGGAGTCGTCGTACGACGTCGGGTGTCCCAGCTCGGTCAGATAGCCGGCCAGGAGCTGATTGGAGATCGGCTCGCTGTCGACGAGGACGCCGTCGTTGTCGAAGATAACCAGGTCGTAGCGCATACAGAGACAGTAAACGCAGAAAACCCCGCACCGTTCCCGGTGCGGGGTTTCCTCGCAATAATTGTTCGGCGGCGTCCTACTCTCCCACAGGGTCCCCCCTGCAGTACCATCGGCGCTGTAAGGCTTAGCTTCCGGGTTCGAAATGTAACCGGGCG
>NZ_JBVJVN010000033.1:0-64895 GCF_055603605.1 Streptomyces sp. NPDC037271 | reverse complement strand
TCACCTCTTTCGAGATGTGGGGGTCGCACCCCCCCCCCCCCCACCCCCCCTCCCCCCCCCCCCCCCCCCCCCCCCACCCCTCGGGGCGGTCGGTACGGGAAGCCGTACCGGTGGTGAGCTACTGCGGGGTCATCCGGCCGACCATGTCCGGGTACTCCTTCAGCCAGGCCGCCACGGCTTCCTCCTCCTGGCCCTGGCCGCGGTTCTTGATCTCCGCCTCCAGGCTGCCGAGCTCGTCCTCGCTCATGTGGAAGCCCTTGATCCACTCGGTGAGCTGCGGGTACTGCTCGGGGAACGCCTTGCTGGAGATGGTGCGGATGGTGTTGCCCTCACCGAAGGCCTTCTTGGGGTCCTTCAGCTTGGTCAGCTCGTACTCGCTGTACGCCCAGTGCGGCGACCAGAGCGTGACCGCGACCGGCTCCTTCTTGGCGAGGGCGCGCTTGAGCTCGGCCAGCATCGCCGGTGTGGAGCCGTCGACGACCTCGTACTCGTCCTCCAGGCCGTAGCCCGGCATGACCTCGTTCTTGAGCAGCTGCATCTCACCGGTGCCGGGCTCGATGCCGATGATCTTCCCGTCGAAGAGGTCGGCCTTGCCCTTGAGGTCCGCGAGTGACTTGACGTCCTTCACGTACGAGGGGACGGCGATCTCCAGGGAGGTCGGTTCGTACCAGGTGCCCAGGTCGGTGAGGTTGTTCTTGTTCTTCTCCCAGTAGTTGCTCTGGGCGTAGGGCAGCCAGGCGTCGAAGTTGAGGTCGAGGTCGCCGGAGGCCAGTCCGGTGTAGACCGGTCCGACGTCCATCTGCTTCAGGTTCAGCTCGTAGCCGCGCCGCTCCAGGACGTTCTTCCACAGGTGGGTGACGGCGACGCACTCGTCCCAGGGGAACCAGGCGACGTCCAGCGGGCGCTTGGCCTCGGCCGGGGTGGCGCCGGTGCCGCCCTGGACCGGGGCGAGCTTGTCCACGAGGCCCGGGTTGGCCTTCAGCCAGGTGCGGACGGCGTCCTGCTGGTTGCCCTTGCCGGCCGTGTTGATCTCGGCCTCGAGGCTGGTGAGCTGCTTCTCGGTCATCGAGAAGTCCTTGAGCCACTTGGCGACGGTGGGGTTGTCGCCGCCGAAGCCCTTGCGGGACAGCGTGTGCACGCCGTCGCCGGCGCCCCAGGCGCCCTTGGGGTCCTCGAGCTTCTTCAGGTCGAAGTCGTTGTACGCCCAGTGCGGGGACCAGAGCGTGACGACGATCGGTTCCTTCTTGCTCATCGCCCGCTTCAGCTCGGCCAGCATCGCCGGGGTGGAGCTGTCGACGACCTTGTACTCCTTGTCCAGGCCGTACTCCCCCAGGACCTTGCTCTTCAGCAGGGCCATCTCGCCGGCGCTGGACTCGATGCCGGTGATCTTCCCGTTGAACAGGCCGGCCTTGCCCTTGAGGTCCGCCAGCGAGTCGACGTCCTCCATGTAGGCGGGGACGGTCAGCTCCAGCGAGGTCTCGTCGTACCAGGAGCCGAGGTCGTCGAGGCGGTCGCCGTACTGCTTCCAGTACTGCTCGTGGGTGGTCGGCAGCCAGGAGTTGGTGACGATGTCGATGTCGCCCTGCGCCAGGGAGGTGTAGAGCGGCCCGGCGTCGAACTGCTTGGCCTCCACCTCGTAGCCGCGCTGTTCGAGGATCTCCTTCCACAGGAAGGTGGAGGCGATGCCCTCGTCCCAGGGGACGTAGCCGAGGCTGACCTTCTTGCCCTGGCCGACGTTCTTGCCGTCGGCGACGCTCTCGGAGTCGTCGGCACCGCCGAAGACGCCCATGCCGCCGGCGACCAGGCCGAGGATCACGAGGCCGATGACGGCGACCTGGGGCTGGGGGCGGTAGGACCAGATCTTCAGGCCCTTGGCGGCGCGGGCCTTGGCGGCGGCGCGGCGGCCCAGCGGCGAGACGTGGGTGCCCAGCGCGCTGGTCATGCGGTCCAGGTAGATCGCCAGGATCACGATGGCGAGACCGGCCTCGGCGCCGAGGCCGACGTTGAGCTGGCCGATGGACTCCATGACGTCGCCGCCGAGGCCGCCGGTGCCGACCATGCCGGCGATCGCGGCCATGGACAGGCCGAGCATGATGACCTGGTTGACGCCCGCCATCACCGTGGGCAGCGCGAGCGGGAGCTGGACGCGCAGCAGGGTGTTGCGCGGGGTGGTGCCGAAGGCCTCGGCGGCCTCGACCAGTTCCTTGTCGACCTGGCGGATGCCCAGCTCGGTCATGCGCACGCCGGGGGCGAGCGCGAAGATCAGGGTGGCCACGATGCCCGGGGCGGAGCCGGTGCCGAAGAACAGGATCGCCGGGATGAGGTAGATCATCGCGGGCAGCGTCTGCATGAAGTCCAGGACCGGCCGGACGAACGCGCTCACCCGGTCGGAGCGGGCCGCCCAGATGCCCACCGGCACCGAGACGACCAGGGCGATGATCGTGGCGACCAGCAGGAGCGCCAGGGTCACCATCGAGTTCTCCCACAGACCGAGGGACTCGATGAAGGCGAACCCCGCGAAGGAGAGGACACCGGCGAGGGCGCCGCGCAGCCAGAAGGCCACCACGGCGAAGATGCCGGCGAGCAGCAGCGGCTCGGGGGCCTGGAGGACGGCGTTGATGCCGTCGTAGGCGCCGGTGAAGACGCTCTTGAAGAAGGTGAAGAGCCAGGAGACGTTGTCGAGCAGCCAGTCGACGGTGCTGTTGACCCAGTCACCGAGGGGGATTCTAGGCACGGGACATCACCTTCTCGCCGCCCTTGTCCCGCGGGCTGTCGCAGACGCCGAGGACCGTGTCCTCGTCGTCGCCGAGGAAGCCGACGAGCCGCCGGGCCGGGACGACGCCGACCAGCCGCCGGTCGGTGTCGAGCACCGCCACCGAGTGGGTCACCCGGGCGCTGATCGCGCACAGCTCCGCGAACGTCGTGTCGGGCGTCGCGGTCTCGCAGCCGCAGTCGGCCTCGTCGCCGCGCACCTCCGTCTCCATGACAGAGCCCGCGGTGAGCACGCGGGAGCGGTCGACGTCGCGGGTGAAGGAGGCGACGTAGTCGTTGGCGGGGCGTATCAGGATGTCCTGCGCGGTGCCTATCTGCACGATCCGGCCGTCGCGCATCACGGCGATGCGGTCGCCCAGGCGCATGGCCTCGTTGAGGTCGTGGGTGATGAAGACGATGGTCTTCTTCAGGGTCTTCTGCAGGTCCAGCAGCTGGTCCTGCATGTCCCGGCGGATCAGCGGGTCGAGGGCGCTGAAGGACTCGTCCATCAGCAGCAGGTCGGCGTCCGTGGCGAGCGCGCGGGCCAGGCCGACGCGCTGCTGCATGCCGCCGGACAGCTCGTCGGGCCAGGACTTCTCCCAGCCGGCCAGGCCGCACAGGGCGAGCGCCTCGTCGGCGCGGCGTTCGCGCTCGGCGCGGGGCACGCCCTGCACTTCAAGACCGTAGGCGGCGTTGTCCCGGACACTGCGGTGCGGGAACAGCGCGAAGTGCTGGAAGACCATGCTGATCTGCTTGGAGCGGACCTCGCGCAGTCCGCGGTCGCTGAGCTCGGTCAGATCCTGTCCCCCGAAGCGGACGCGCCCGGCGGTCGGTTCCGACAGACCGTTGAGCATGCGCAGGAGCGTGGACTTGCCGGACCCGGACAGGCCCATGACCACGAAGATCTCGCCGGGCTCCACGGTGAAGGACGCGTCGATGACGGCGGCCGTGGTGCCGTCGGCGCGCAGTTCCTCCCGGTCGGCTCCCTGGCGCAGTCGTTCGACTGCCTGGTCCGGTTTTTTGCCGAAGACCTTGTACAGGTTTTCGGCCTCTAGCCTGGCTGACACGCTTACCTCTTGGATCGGGGGCAGGGACAGGGACGTGAAGACTCGTGACGCAGCTCGGTGAAACGACTCGGTGCGACGACTCGGTGGAACGACTCGTCGAGCGACCCGGTGTTGCGACTCAGCGTTACGAAGACTCGCTAACAGTTGAATGCATCAACCAGCTTCGGCCCGGAAGCGCGCCTGCCCTGATCACCCCGACCCAAACACAAGAGTGACCCAGTTCACACACCCTCCCTCATCCGTCCATGTGACCTGCGGCATGATGCGAGGCGTGACCGGACGACTGATGCTTCTCGACACCGCCTCCCTCTACTTCCGCGCCTACTTCGGCGTGCCGGACTCCGTGAAGGCCCCTGACGGAACGCCGGTGAACGCCGTCCGCGGACTCCTCGACTTCATCGACCGCCTGGTGAAGGACCACCGGCCCGACCACCTGGTCGCCTGCATGGACGCCGACTGGCGCCCGCGGTGGCGGGTGGAGCTGATCCCCACCTACAAGGCGCACCGCGTCGCCGAGGAGACCCCCGAGGGCCCGGACACCGAGGAGGTACCCGACACGCTCTCGCCCCAGGTGCCGGTCATCGAGGCCGTCCTCGACGCCCTCGGCATCGCCCGCGTCGGCGTGGCCGGGTACGAGGCGGACGACGTCATCGGCACGTACACGGCGCGGGCGACCGGCCCGGTCGACATCGTCACCGGCGACCGGGACCTCTACCAGCTCGTCGACGACGCCCGCGGGGTGCGCGTGCTCTACCCGGTCAAGGGCGTCGGCACGCTCCACCTCACGGACGAGGCCGCACTGCGCGAGAAGTACGGCGTCGACGGCCGCGGGTACGCCGATCTGGCACTGCTGCGGGGAGACCCGAGCGACGGCCTGCCGGGCGTGGCGGGCATCGGCGAGAAGACGGCGGCCAAGCTGCTCGCCGAGTTCGGGGACCTGGCCGGGATCCAGGCGGCCGTCGACGACCCGAAGGCGAAGCTGACGCCCTCGCAGCGCAGGCGGCTGACCGAGGCCCGCCCGTATCTCGCGGTCGCCCCGAAGGTCGTCCGGGTCGCCGACGACGTGCCGCTGCCGGACGTCGCCACGGCGCTGCCCCACGCCCCGCGCGACGCGGCGGCGCTGGACGGACTGGCGGCCCGCTGGGGCCTGGGCGGATCACTGGAGCGACTGCTCACGACCCTCACCGCCTGAACCGGCCCGGCCGCACATCGCCGGGCGGGCGGTGCCCGCCCGGCGCTTCGGCACGCCGACGAGGGGAAGCCGTACTCTGCGCGACCCTGCGCGCGGGGGCCGGGGGTCCTCCCCTCCATGACGCGACAGGACGGGCGGGGATGCTAACTTAGGTATACCTAACTCAGGGAGCCCTCACGCAGGGAGCAGGGAGGCCGTCATGGCAGACCGTCCGGGACGCAAGCCGCGCAAGCCGCACAGCGCACAGGTCGTCCGCACCGAGCGGTTGACCCCGCACATGCAGCGCGTGGTGCTCGGCGGCGAGGGTCTCTCCGCATTCTCGGCGGACACCTGCACCGACCACTACGTGAAGCTGCTGTTCCCCGCCGGGGGCGCCACCTATCCCGAGCCCTTCGACATGGAGCGGATCCGCGCGGAGTTCCCGCGCGACCAGTGGCCGGTGACCAGGACGTACACGGTGCGCCACTGGGACGCCGAGCACCGCGAGCTGACGCTGGACTTCGTCATCCACGGCGACGAGGGTCTGGCCGGCCCCTGGGCGAGGCGCGTCCAGCCGGGCGAGACCGTCCGCTTCCTGGGCCCCGGCGGCGCCTACGCCCCCGACCCCGCCGCCGACTGGCACCTGCTCGCCGGTGACGAGAGCGCGCTGCCCGCGATCGCCCGGTCCCTGGAGGCGCTGCCCGACGGCGCCCGCGCCTTCGCCTTCATCGAGGTCGCGAGCGCCCAGGAGGAGCAGAAGATCGATTCCGACGCGGAGGTCGTCTGGCTGCACCGCGGCGACCGTCCGGTCGGCCGGGCCCTGATCGAGGCCCTGCGCGGCCTGGACTTCCCCGAAGGCCGGGTACACGCCTTCGTGCACGGCGAGGCGGCCTGCGTGAAGGAACTGCGGCGGCTGCTCCGGGTGGAGCGCGGGATCGCCCGCGAGGACCTCTCCATCTCCGGCTACTGGCGCCTCGGCCACAACGAGGACGGCTGGCAGGCCTCGAAGCAGGAGTGGAACGCACGCATCGAGGCGGAACAGGAAGGCGCCGCCCCCGCCGCGTAGCGCGGCGCGGCCGCCGGCTCGGACGGCACTCCGCCGCGCCCGGACGAGCGGGGCCCGGCCCCGCGTGTCCGCACGCAGCGTCACGACGCCGTGGGGCCCCTCCGCAGGGCCGCACGCTCGCCGGGCGTAGAGCGAGCCGGCGTTCGAGCGAGCCGGCGTTGGAGCAAGCCGGCGTCCCCGTCCCCGCCACACACGCCCAGCCCAGCCCGGCACCCGCGCCGCGGCAACCGCGCCTCGTCGGCCGTCCGTGCGGCGCGGTCGCCTCGCTCATCACGCCCGGTACGGCGCCACCCGTACCCGGTGTCCCGCCCACACCTGTGCGGTGCGCGTCCCGCGAAGCCGGCCCGCGCCTCAGTCCCCGCGCACCCGGGCGTGCAGGTGCATGTCGTGCCAGCCGTCGGAGTGGAGCAGGGCGCTGCGCTTCGTGCCCTCCAGGGCGAACCCGGTCTTCCCGGCGACCCGGCAGGAGGCCTCGTTGGCGACGGAGTGGGTGAGTTCCAGGCGCTGGAAGCCGATCTCGTCCAGGGCCCAGTGGGCGAGCGCGTTCGTGGCACGGGCGGCGACGCCCCGGCCCCGGGCCGCCGCTGTCGTCCAGTAGGCGACCTCGGCCACCCCGTCGCCGAGCAGCACCTGACGCAGGGCCACCCGGCCGAGCAGCCGGTCGTCGCCCGCGTCGGCCACGGCCCACTGGACGTCCCGCTCGTCGGTCCAGCCCCGCTGCCACTCGGTGATCCAGCCGCGCACCTCCTCCTCGGAGTCGGCGGCGCGGATGTGCCACTGGTGCATCACCGGGTCCTGGAAGGCCGCGTGCACGGCGGGCGCGTCGTCGGTGCGCCACGGGCGCAGTACCAGCCCGTCTCCGGTGGGGAGCGTGGGCTGCGGGGTGCGGGAGAGGGTGCCCGCGGCGAGGACCGGGCGCGTCAGATAGGGCATGGACGCATCCTGCCAACGGACCGGCCGGCGGCCCAGTGGTTTTCCCGGCGCCGGTCCGTCCTCGTACGCTGGCAGGCGATGAGACGCCGTACTCCTCCCCCGCCCTCACCCCTCCCGCAACGCGACGGCATCGACGCGGTCCGGGTGCGGCTGCCCGCGGCCGGGGGGCCGTGGTCCACGGTGCGCGCACACCTGAGGGAGCGGCTGTCCGGGGCGGGTGCCGGCGTCGTCGACGGCATGTTCGACGCCGGGCTGTTCGTCGGGGCGGACGGGCGGGCGGTGCCGTCGGATGCGCCGTACGAACCGGGGATGTTCGTGTGGTTCCACCGCGAACTGCCCGTCGAGGTGCCGGTGCCCTTCCCCCTGGAGGTCGTGTACCGCGACGAGCACATCGTCGTCGCCGACAAACCGCACTTCCTGGCCACCACCCCGCGCGGCGGCCACGTCACCGAGACCGCGCTCGCCCGGCTCCGCCGGGAGCTGGGCGTCCCGGCGCTCGCCGCCGCGCACCGCCTCGACCGGCTCACCGCCGGACTGGTCCTGTTCACGGTGCGCCCCGAGGAGCGCGGCGCGTACCAGGGTCTGTTCCGCGACCGGCGGGTGCGCAAGGAGTACGAGGCCGTCGCCCCCCACGACCCCGCCCTCGCCCTGCCCCGGACCGTACGCAGCCGGATCCTCAAGGAACGCGGCGTGCTGGCCGCCCGGGAGACCGAGGGCGAGCCGAACGCCGTGAGCCGCGTCGAGCTGATCGGACACCGCCCCGGCCCGGACCTCGGACTGGGCCGGTACCGGCTGGTGCCCGCCACCGGCCAGACCCACCAGCTGCGCGTCCACATGACCGCGCTCGGCATGCCGATCCTCGGCGACCCCCTCTACCCGGTGGTGACCGCCCCGGTGCCGGCCGGCGACTTCCGGCGCCCGCTGCAACTGCTCGCGCGGGAGCTGGGGTTCACCGATCCGGTCACGGGGCGGGAGCACCGCTTCCGCAGCGGGCGGTCCCTGGACGCCTGGGTGGCGTACGAGGACTGGGCCGGCCGTCAGTAGCCGCGCCACCAGAGCAGGAAGCGCTGCCAGGCACCGCGGGGACGGGGCTGCTCCGGTCCCGGTACCCGCTGGGGCTCCGCGGCCGTCACCGACACGGGCTCCGGCGGGGAGACCGGGACCTGCGGCTCGGGCCGGCTCTCCGGTCGCGGAATGCCGACGTGCCAGGCGGTGCGCTGCGCCGGGGCCGGGGCGTGGCTCGGCTGCTGCCTGATGTCCTGCTGCGCCCTGGGCTCGAACCGCACCGGCAGCTCCACCAGGTGCCGCGACGCGATCGACGACCGCCACCGCAGTTCGTCCTCGTCGCAGTCGAGCTGGACGTCCGGCAGCCGCATCAGCAGCGCGTCGATCCCGGCGTCGGCGATGGCCCGCCCGATGTCCTGGCCGGGGCACTCGTGCGGGCCGCCGCCGAAGGCGAGGTGGGCGCGGTTGCCCTCCATGCTCGCGGTCAGGTCGGGGCGGATGCGCGGATCGACGTTGCCCGGTGCGATGCCGAGCAGCAGCCCGTCGCCGGCCCGGATGCGCTGTCCGCCCAGTTCCGTCTCCTGCTTGGCGAAGTAGGCGAAGACGCTGCTGAACGGCGGCTCGTCCCACAGGGACTGCTCGACCGCCTCGGGCACAGTCATCTGGCCGCCGCTGAGCTGGGCGCGGAAGCCAGGGTCGGTGAGGACCACGCGCAGCACGTTGCTGATGAGGTTGACGGTCGCCTCGTAGGCGGCGATGAGGACCACCCGCAGGTGCTCCCTGACCTCGTCGTCGGTGAGCGCGGCCGGGTGGGTGACGAGGCGGCCGGCGATGTCGTCCTCGGGCTTGGCCCGGCGGGCGGTGGCGAGGCGGCTCAGGGCGTCCATGACGTAGGCGTGGCTGGCGTTGGCCGTCTCGGTGCCCTTGAGCATGTCGCGGGCGGCCTCCACCATCCGGTCGTTGTACTCGTCCGGCATGCCGAGGAGATGGCACATCACGCCCATCGGCAGGTGCTCGGCGAACTGGCTGACGAGGTCGGCGCGGCCCGCCTCGCAGAACCGGTTGACGTGGCGCTGGGTGTACCGCTTGATGTGGCGGCGCAGTTCCCGGTAGTCGATGTCGGCCATGGCACTGGTGACCGCGCCGCGCAGCCGCTTGTGCTCCTCGCCCTCGGCGTGGGAGCAGATGGGCTGCCAGGCGATGTGCGGCATGAGCGGGTGGTCCGGTTCGACCATGCCCTCGTTGAGCGGCGTCCAGATACGGCTGTCGCGGCAGAACTGGGCGGGCGTGCTCACCATGTGCAGGTTCTCGGCGTGCCCGAGGACCACCCACACCGGTACGTCGTCGTGGAGCAGCGCCGGCGCCACCGGACCGTGCTGCTCGCGCAGCTTCTCGTACAGCTCTTCCAGGTCGTCCGCCTCGTGCAGCCGGTGCAGTCCGCCCGGTCCGAGGCCGTGCGCGGGGCAGCCGGGAGGTGGTTCGAGCAGGGGGTCGCCCGTTCCGGTCAGGGAATGGCGTTCAGGCGTCACAGTGTCGCTCCGCAACAGAAGTGTGGGACAGGGGGTGGGCCGGCCGCGCCGGGTCAGGTGAGCGCGCCCTTCGAGGCGATGGAGTGCAGGAAGCGCATCAGCGTCATCAGGACGTCCCGGCTCGAGGCCCGGCGCCGCACGTCGCAGTCGAGGATGGGGATCTCCTCGGGCAGGTCGAGCGCGGTCCGCAGCTCCGCGACGGGGTAGCGGGGCGCGTCGGGGAAGGTGTTGACGGCGACGACGAAGGGCACGCCGCGCTCCTCCAGCCGCCCCATGACGTCGAAGCTGACCTCGAGGCGGCGGGTGTCGACGAGTACCACCGCGCCGAGTGCGCCCTCGAACAGGCCGTTCCACAGGAACCAGAAGCGCTCCTGGCCGGGCGTGCCGAAGAGGTACAGCACCAGTTGGTCGGTGATGCTGATGCGGCCGAAGTCCATGGCGACCGTGGTGGCCGTCTTGGAGGCGGAACCGAAGTTGTCGTCGACCCCGATACCGGCCTGGGTCATCGTCTCCTCGGTGGTCAGCGGTCTGATCTCGCTGACCGAGCCGACCATGGTGGTCTTGCCGACTCCGAAGCCGCCCACGATGACGATCTTCACGGCGGCCTCGGCCGTGTGCGGCAGCCGGTCCTCCGTCCGCGGGCCCGGGATCGTGTCAGAGTTTTTGAAGTCCATGCATCACCGCTTCGAGGAGGGTTCGGTCGGCGACCTTCTGGCGGACGATCGGGGCGCGGGCCTGCACCAGTTCCGTCGCCAGCAGGTCGGTGAGCAGTACGGTCACCACGCTGAACGGCAGGCTCAGGTAGGCCGACAGCTCGGCTACGGACAGGGGTGCGACGCACAGCCGCAGCAGGGCCGCCTGTTCCGGCGTGGCGGACACCGGCGGGTCGGCGCGGGCCACGATCAGGGTGACCAGGTCGATGTCGGCGCGCTCGCCGCCGCCGTCCCCGCCGATGACGAACAGCCGCTCGGGGTTGGGGGTTCCGTCGTCCTTGGCGGGCTGTGCGGCACGGGTCGACGCGGCGGACGGCTCCTGCCCTGGAGATCGCCTCTGGCGCTGGGGAGGCGTCATACGGTCTGCCCGTTGCGCCGGGCCGGACTGGTGAGGTGGGGGCCGATCCGGGCGACCAGGTCGGCCATGCTGAGGCCCATCCGGCCGGGCTCGCAGCGGACGTCGGAGAGCACGGCGAGGTAGGCGTTGGGGCCGGCGGCCATCAGGTAGAAGTAGCCGCCGTTCATCTCGATGAGGACCATCTTCATCGCGCCGTCGCTGGTCGGGATCTCCTGGCTGACGGCGCTCGCCAGGCTCTGCAGGCCCGCGCAGGCCGCGGCGACCCGGTCGGCGGCGTCGGGGTCACCGGAGTAGCGGGCGATGCGCAGGCCGTCGGCGGAGAGCACCACGATCATCTCGATGCCCGGGACGCCGTCGTAGAGGTCCTGGAGCATCCAGTCGAACTTGCCTTGCTGCTCGATCACTTGAGGTTCCCCTCGTCGTCTGCCGGGGCGTGGGCCGGCTCGTTGCTGCTGGACTGCTGGTGGGCCCGGGTGCTGCCCGGGTGCTGCTTGAGGCCCTCCCAGAAGGCGCCGATGAAGTGCCCCGGCGGGAGCCCTTCGTCCTTCTTCGGCCCGGGTTCCGGGTCCGCGGCCACCGGGAAGCCGTTGCGGGCGCGCTCGGCGGCCCGGCGGGCCTCGCGCTCGGCCTCCTCCCGCTCCCAGATCGCCTGTTCGGCGAGGCGCTGGCTGATCGGCATCTTGACCCGGCTGCGGCGCTGCGGGAGTCCGCCCGCCGTCCACTCGGTCACCTCGGGAACGTCGTCCTCCAGGGAGACCGTGTCCGGGATGCGGGGGCTGGTGGGACGGCGCTTCTTGGGCGTGCGCTCGGGTCCGGGGAGGGCGTCCGGGCCCGGCTGGGGGATCGACGCCGCGCCGATGCCGTGGGCGAGTCCGACTCCCGGCTCGGTGGTCATCATCTTGCTGGGCACGATGAGGATGGCCCGGACGCCGCCGTACGCGGAGGCACGCAGCGACACGTCCATGCCGTACTGCGTGCACAGCCGGCCCACCACGGACAGGCCGAGACGCGGGTGCTGGGCGAGGTCCTGCACGTCGGTGCCGCGCTTGGCGTGCTCCAGCAGCCCCTCGATGCGGGCGCGGGACTCCTCGCTGAGGCTGACGCCGGCGTCCTCGATCTCGATGCAGACACCGCTCTGCACCTCGGTCGCGGTGACGTGGACCTTGGCTCCCGGCGGCGAGTACCGGGTGGCGTTGTCGAGGAGCTCCGCCGCGGCGTGGATGACCGGCTCGACCGCGGTGCCCTTGATGTTGACCTTGGCGATGGAGGCCAGGTTGATCCGGCGGTACTGGAGGATGCGGGACATGGCGCCGCGCAGCACGCTGTAGAGCGCCACCGGCTTGGGCCACTGGCGTCCGGGCCGGCCGCCGCCGATGACGGAGATCGAGTCGGCGAGGCGGCCGATCAGGGCGGTGCCGTGGTCGATGCGCAGGAGGTCGTCGAAGACCTCGGGGTTGCGTCCGTGGTCCTCCTCCATCTCGCGGAGTTCCTTGTTCTGCTGGTGGACGATCGCCTGGACGCGGCGGGCGATGTCGACGAAGGAACGCTCGGCGGATTCCCGCATGGAGTCCTGGTGGTCGACGATGTCGCAGATCATGCGGATCATCCGGCGCTGGGGCTCGCCGAGTTGGGTGTACGAGGGGTCGACCTCGCCGAGCCGGCGCATCACCTCTTCGGGCGTGCTCCCCCGGCGCATGAAGTCCAGGATGTTGGGCAGGACTTCGCCGCCGAGCCAGACCATCTCCTCGTGGTGGCTCGCGGCCCGGCGTTCCAGATACGCGCTGTGACGGGCGTGCTCGGCGCGCAGGACCCGAAGCGCACGGCCGCGGCGTGCCGTCTCGGCCGCCGCGGCGATCACCAGCAGTGTGGCGATCGCACCGCACAGGCCGACGGCGAGCCGG
The DNA here is from genome assembly GCF_055603605.1 of Streptomyces sp. NPDC037271. Lineage (NCBI taxonomy): Bacteria > Bacillati > Actinomycetota > Actinomycetes > Kitasatosporales > Streptomycetaceae > Streptomyces > Streptomyces sp. NPDC037271. The sequence continues at coordinate 52,401 of NZ_JBVJVN010000033.1, read as the reverse complement.
GCCGGTTCCGCCACCACGGCGACGGCGGCCCCGGTGACCGCGGCCATCAGTATCGCCGGCATCAACAGGGTGCGCGCGTAGGGAAGTTCGCGGCGACCTGGAGGGGAATCAACACTCACCATGTAGGCCCTCTGGAAACGAATCGACTGGGATGGGGGAGCTTGCGGCGGGGTATCTCTGGGAGTTGTCGGGAGCTTCGGCGCATGGGGGAACAAGCGCGCGATTCCACCTCAACTCGGTGCGCTGCGGGCGAGCTTAGTCCGAGCGGATCATCGCCATGTCATATTCAGCAAGCACCTGAAACGGGCACCGGGACTGGAGTACCCTCGAACCCATTTACACGTTCGGGAGTCATTCGAACGCATAGAGTGATGACGAATGATGGTACGAAAATCACTCACCGTGATGAGGGAAAGAGGCCCAGAGGGCACCTCGGAACGCACAGAGGCCCGGCGGGATCCCGCCGGGCCTCTGAGATGCGGGGTCTGGCTAGCCCACGGACGAGTAGGCGACCACTCCGCGCAGCAGTTCGTCGACCGCCTTGCGCGCGTTCTTCGGAACCGTCGAGCCCGCGGCGGCCGCGGCTGCCGAGATCTGGCCGAGGACGTCGATGACCTGCTTGCACCAGCGCACGAAGTCACCGGCGGGCATCTCCACCTCGCGCAGCACCTCGTCGAGGCCCTTGCCGGACGCCCACATGTACGCCGCCCAGGCGAAGCCGAGGTCGGGCTCGCGCTGGCCGACGCCCTCGGTCTGGCTGATCCGGAAGTCCTCCTCCAGGGCGTCGAGACGGCCCCAGATGCGGACCGTCTCACCGAGCGCCGCCTTGACCTTGCCGGAGGGCAGCTTCGGCGCCATCGCGTCGTCGGCGGCCCGGGACTCGTAGACCAGCGCGGAGACGCAGGCGGCGAGCTCGGCCGGGGAAAGGCCCTCCCAGACGCCCTCGCGCAGGCACTCGCTGGCGAGCAGGTCCAGCTCACCGTAGAGCCGGGCGAGGCGCTTGCCGTGCTCGGTGACCTCGTCGCCGCGCAGGTAGTCCAGCTCGGTCAGCAGCGCCACGATCCGGTCGAAGGTCCGGGCGATGGTGTTCGTCCGGCCCTCGATCCGGCGCTCAAGCTGGGACGTGTCGCGCAGCAGCCGGTGGTAGCGCTCGGCCCAGCGGGCGTGGTCCTCGCGGTCGTCGCAGCCGTGGCAGGGGTGGGCTCGGATGTCCTTGCGCAGCCGGGCGATCTCCCGGTCGTCGGCTGCCTGGGAACGCTTCTTGCGGGCGCGCTCCGGCGGGATGTGCCCGGCCTTGGTGCGCAGCGCGGAGGCGAGGTCGCGGCGGGACTGGGGCGAGCGCGGGTTGAAGGCCTTCGGGATGCGCATGCGCTCCAGCGCCTCGACCGGAACCGGAAAGTCCATCGACGCCAGCCGCTTGACCTGCCGCTCGGCGGTCAGCACCAGCGGGCGGGGCCCGTCGTGGTGCTCGAAGCCGCGGTGGCCGTTGGACCGCCCGGCGGGCAGTCCCGGGTCCAGCACCAGGGCGAGGCCGGCGTACTTGCCCGTCGGCACGTGGATGACGTCGCCCGGCTTCAGCTTCTCCAGCGCCACGGCGGCCTCGGCGCGCCGCTGGCTGGCGCCCTGCCGGGCCAGCTCGGTCTCCCGGTCCTTCAGCTCGCGGCGCAGTCGCGCGTACTCCTCGAAGTCTCCGAGGTGGCAGGTCATGGAGGCCTTGTAACCCTCGAGCCCCTCCTCGTTGCGCTGCACCTGCCGGGATATGCCGACGACCGACTTGTCCGCCTGGAACTGCGCGAAGGAGGTCTCCAGCAGCTCCCGGGAGCGGTGCCGGCCGAACTGCTCGACCAGGTTGACCGCCATGTTGTACGACGGCTTGAAGCTGGAGCGCAGCGGGTACGTGCGCGTGCCGGCCAGTCCCGCGAGGTGCTCGGGGTTCATGCCGCGCTGCCACAGCACGACGGCGTGGCCCTCGACGTCGATGCCGCGCCGGCCGGCCCGGCCGGTGAGCTGGGTGTACTCACCGGGCGTGATGTCGGCGTGCTGCTCGCCGTTCCACTTGACGAGCTTCTCCAGCACCACCGAGCGGGCGGGCATGTTGATACCGAGGGCGAGGGTCTCGGTCGCGAAGACGGCCTTGACCAGCCCGCGTACGAACAGCTCCTCGACGACCTCCTTGAACGTCGGCAGCATGCCCGCGTGATGGGCGGCGATGCCGCGCTCCAGCCCCTCCAGCCACTCGTAGTAGCCCAGGACGTGCAGGTCCTCGGTGGGGATGGAGGCCGTGCGCTCCTCGACCAGGGAACGCACCCGTTCCCGCGCGTTCTCGTCGTTGAGCCTGAGCCCGGCGTACAGGCACTGCTGGACCGCCGCCTCGCAGGCGGCACGGCTGAAGATAAAGGTGATCGCGGGCAGCAGCCCCTCGGAGTCGAGCCGCTCGATGACCTCGGGCCGGCCCGGTGTCCAGACACGGGAGCGCTGTCTGCGCTCGCGCTCCCGGTCGGCCTCCTTCATGGCACGGCCGCGCCTGCGGTCCTGGTAGGACGGGCGGCTCGCCTCCAGGCGCGCCATGCGCGTCAGGTCCGGGTTGACGGCCTTCCGGTGCCCCTCCCCCTCCTCGAACAGGTCGTACATCCGGCGCCCGGCCAGCACGTGCTGGAACAGCGGCACGGGCCGGTGCTCGGAGACGATCACCTGGGTGTCACCGCGCACGGTGTCGAGCCAGTCACCGAACTCCTCCGCGTTCGACACGGTCGCCGACAGTGACACCAGGGTCACCGATTCGGGGAGGTGGATGATCACCTCCTCCCACACGGCGCCGCGGAAGCGGTCGGAGAGGTAGTGCACCTCGTCCATGACCACGTGACCGAGGCCGAGGAGGGTCTGGGAGCCGGCGTAGAGCATGTTCCGCAGGACCTCGGTGGTCATCACGACCACCGGGGCGTCGGAGTTCACGCTGTTGTCGCCGGTGAGCAGGCCCACCCTGTCCGTGCCGTAGCGGCGGCACAGGTCGGCGTACTTCTGGTTCGACAGCGCCTTGATGGGTGTCGTGTAGAAGCACTTCCTGCCCTGCTGGAGGGCGAGGTGGACGGCGAACTCGCCGACGATCGTCTTGCCGGAACCGGTGGGCGCGGCCACCAGCACACCCTTGCCCGCCTCGAGCGCCTGGCAGGCCTCGATCTGGAAGGGGTCGAGGCCGAAGTCGTACATCTCGCGGAAGGAGGCGAGCGCGGTGGCCTGCTCGGCAGCGCGCCGGCGTGCTGCCGCGTACCGCTCGGCCGGTGAGAGATCCTCTGTCATCGTGCTTTCGAGCGTACCCGGCCGCGCTGACAACAGGACGATCATTATCGGGATCGGCCCCGTGGGGGCTCCGTGAGGGCGTGCGCGGGGCGGCGACGCGTGCCGTCACCGCCCCGTCGTGCCTCAGGTCACGTCGTCGTAGCCGTTGACCCGGTCCTTCGTCGTCTGCTCGGGCAGGGCGCGGGCGGCGGTCACGGGTTCGATCTCGCCGATGTCCTCAGGGGTGAGGTCCAGCTCGGACGCCTCGTCGTCGTCCGGCATCAGTGCCTCCCGGCGGCCCCTGCGGCGGTCGTTCAGCAGGGAGATGCCGACCGCGACGAAGTACAGGACCCAGATAGGTCCGGCCAGCCAGAGCATGGTCAGCGGGTCCGTGCTCGGCGTGGCGATGGCCGAGAACAAGGTGATACCCATGATCATGGCGCGCCACCAGCCGAGCATCCGCTTGCCGGTCAGCGCCCCGGTGAAGTTGAGCATCACCAGCAGCAGCGGCAGCTCGAAGGAGAGACCGAAGACGATGACCATGCGCGTCACGAGGTCGAGCAGGTCGTCCAGCGGCAGCAGGTTGTCGACTTCGTACGGTGTGAACTCGATCAGCACCTTCGCGGTGGTGGGCAGCACCACGTAGGCGAAGTAGGCGCCGAACAGGAACAGCGGGGCACCGGTGGCGACGAACGCGTAGGCGTACTTCTTCTCGTTGCGGTGCAGTCCGGGGGCGACGAACGCCCACAGCTGGTAGAGCCAGACCGGCGAGGCGAACACGATACCGGCCATCAGGGACACCTTCAGCGCCAGCGTGAAGGGACCGAGCAGACCGTTGATCGTGATCTGCGCGCACGGGTCCGTGTCGGCCTTCGACTTCGCCAGCTCTTCGAACGACTTCGCACAGCCGACCGAGTCGAGGACCGGGTCGGTGAAGAAGTTGATGATGTCGTTGTAGAAGAAGGCGGCGGCGACGGTGACGGCGACGATGGCCAGCAGCGCCTTCGCGAGCCGGTTGCGGAGCTCACGAAGGTGCTCCGCGAGGGGCATCCGCCCCTCGGGGTCCCTCTCCTTGTTGCGGGCAGGCTTCAGCAACCCACGTTCCCATCTCGTGCGGCGGGCCGGAGGTCACCGGCCCTGTGTCAGCGCTTGGTCGTGTCCGTCGGCTCGGCGACCGGCCGGGAGCTGGTCACATCGCCGGGGGCGGCCTGGATGGTGCGCTGCGCCGCGGCCTGCTCGGGGTTGTTGGGCGGGTCGGCGGGAGCGGCGTCGTCGGACTTGCTCTCGCTCTTCATCGCCTTGGCCTCGCTCTTGAGGATGCGCGCCGACTTGCCGAGCGACCGCGCCATGTCCGGAAGCTTCTTCGCGCCGAACAGCAGGATGATGACGACGAGGATGAGAATGATCTCGGGGGCGCCGAGCCTTCCGAACATAAGTCTTTACCTTCTCACCGAGGCGGCTGGGTGGGGGTGCTGTCCGATCGGTCGGACATGCGTCCGATCGATCGTCTTGTGCAGCGATCGTAACGCTCAGGGGTAAACGTGAGGCAATCCCCGTGCGTACTCCCGTCCGCGGCCGGGCCTCGTTTTCCGGGCCGCGACCAGCAGCGTACCTTCAGGGACGTGTGGGGTGACAGGGCGAAGTGCCCCATAACGCAACTCACACGAATCCGGCGGGGCACGTGCGAAGATCGGCGGCGGCCTTCAGGCGTTCACAGTGCGTCCACGGCGCGTGCGGCGCTCGCGGTCGCGCGCTCCAGGTCCTCCGCCGCCCGGCTGATCCGGTCGGCGGAGTCCGTCACCTGCCGGCCCAGGCGCCGCGCCTCCACGAACACCTGCACGGCGCACACCGCGAGAACGACGAGACCCAGGAAACCCACGGCAACCGCAAACATCGGCCAGAACATGAAGCCGAGCCTAGACCGTCCCGCGGACCGGTCCCGAACGCCGGTCCCGGACGCCGCTCCTAGACAGTGGAGTGCAGCCGAAGGGTCCTGACCCCGCCGCCGGTGAGCAGCTCCACGACCCGCTCCCCCGCCGGCTTGCGGACGGCGGACCCGCACTCGGGACAGGTGAACGAGTAGAACGTCGTACGGCTCGTGGCCCCGATGGCGAGGCGCAGGGCGCTCGCGGCGAGCTCGAAGCGGCCCCGGCAGTCCGGGCAGCCCGCCTTGAACACGACCGGGGACACACGGCGCATGCCGGCGAACGCGGACGCCGCCGTCATACCCGGCGCACCTGGTCCCGCGGGCTCGCTCACAGTCCTCGCTCCTGCCTGTCGTGCCGCGCCCCGCCCGGCGCGCCGGCCGCCTCGATGCCGTCGTACGCCGCCAGCGCCTCGCGGGCCGCCTGCCGGGCGCTGCCGGCGAGCTCGGGCGGGGAGACGATCCGGCCGTCGCGCCCGAGCCGCAGCGCCAGCCGCCGCAGGGACGCGGGGTCGGGGGTGCGCAGGGTGATGCGCAGTCCGCCGTCGGGAAGCTCGTCCGCGCTGTCGTGCGGGTAGTACTCGGCGACCCAGCGCCCGCCCGGGCCGACCTCCACGACGACCTCCGGGTCCTCGGCGGCAGGCTGCACCAGCCCCTCCGACAGGTCCCGCAGCTCCACCTCGGGCGGCGCGGACGGCTCGTCCAGGATGCGGATCTCGGCAACGCGGTCGAGGCGGAAGGTGCGCCGGGCCTCGGAGCGGCGGCACCAGGCCTCCACGTACGTGTGTCCGACGCTGACCAGGCGGATGGGGTCGATCTCGCGCTCGGTGACCTCGTCGCGGGCCGGTGAGTAGTAGCGGATCCACAGCCGGCGGCGTTCCGAGATGGCCCGGTCGACGTCGGCGAAGACGCCGCCCTCGGACTCGAAGGTGACGGACAGGCGCGAACTGGCGCCCGCGGCCTCCCCCGCCGAGGTCTCCACCTTGGCGGTCGCCCGCAGCAGCGCCTGCCGGTCGCTCTCGCGCAGGCCGGGCAGGGTCGCCACGGCACGGGCGGCGACGAGCAGCGCCGTGGCCTCGTCGGCGGCGAGCCGCAGCGGCTCGGCGGCGTCCGCGCCGAGGGCGGCGGGATTGTGCCACCAGATGCGCTCGCCGTCGGTGTCGATGTCGAGCAGGTCGCCGCCGCGGAAGCTGGTGCCGCACATGGGCAGCACGTCGAGGTCGGAGACCAGCTCGTCCTCGGTGATGCCGAAGGCGCGCGCGACGTCCTCGACCCGGGCCCCCGGGCGCTCACGCAGATACGTCACCAGGGACAGCATCCGTCGGGTCTGGTCGATGGCGTTCACTGGCCTGACCGGTTTGCCTGCCACAGTGTTGTCCGCTCCCCCTCAGCCCTTGGCCACGGCACGCAGCCGGTCCACCACGTCCGCACGCAACTCCGCGGGCTCCAGCACCACCACGTCCGGCCCGAACTCGACCAGCCAGGCGTCCAGGCCGTGCCCGTACGGAATCTCCAACTCGTCCCAGCCGTCCCCGAGTTCCCGGACCCCGGTGGCCTTCGCCCGAAGGGGGTACCCGGCGCCCGCGCGCAGCCGGATCAGCGCGGAACGGTCGGCGGTCTCCCCCGCCCAGCTCGCGACCGTCTCCCGGACGGTGACGACGTCGGGCACGGGAGCGGTGAACCGGGCGCCGCGCGAGCGCACCTTCCCCGTGATCCGGGACAGCCGGAAGACCCGTTCGGCACCGCGGTCGCGGTCGAAGCCGGCCAGGTACCAGTGGCCGCGCCAGCACTCCAGCGCCCACGGTTCGACATGCCGGGGCTCGGGCTGTGCGGCGTTGGCCTTGCGGTACTCGAAGACGACCGGCCGCCGGTCGCGGCAGGCCAGCATCAGCGGCTCGAAGGCGGCCTCGTGCACGGGGATGCGCGGCTCCAGCGCGCTGTGCGCCTCGTACGGGTCGACGTCCTCGGGCAGTCCGGCCGCGCGCAGCTTCTGCAGCGCGCCGCTCGCAGCACCGGCCAGCCGGGCCTGCTGCCACACCTTGGCGGCGAGCCCGAGCGCGGCGGCCTCCTCGGCGTCCAGGGTGATGGGCGGCAGGCGGTTGCTGTCACGGCGGGCCAGATAACCGACCTCGCCGTCGAGGCTCTCGACGGTCTCGATGACCAGCCCGAGCTCCCGCAGGTCGTCCTTGTCCCGCTCGAACATGCGGTTGAAGGAGTCGTCGGAGCCCGCCGCTCCCTGGCCGGGCCTGGAGGCCTCGACATACGCCTCGATGGAATCACGCAGCTCACGCTTGCTGAGTGGCCGCCGCGTCCCGAGCAGACACAGCGCCAGGTTCATCAGCCGCTCGGCCTTGGCAATGGCCATCGACGCCCTTCTCCCTATGGTGCTTACGACGGATGACCGTACCGCCCCGCGGCGGCCCGGCAAAAGCCGAGGGCCCATGCCCGGACGGGGATGGGCCCTCGGTGACCGGCTCCGATCGGAGGTCGATCAGACTTCGATCAGACTTCGATCAGACGCCGAGCAGGTCGACCACGAAGATCAGCGTCTCGCCCGGCTGGATGGCCGGGGTCGGGCTCTGGTCGCCGTAGGCGAGGTGGGCCGGGACGGTCAGCTGGCGACGGCCACCGACCTTCATGCCCTGCACGCCCCGGTCCCAGCCCGCGATGACGCGGCCGCCACCGAGCGGGAAGCGGAACGGTGTACCACGGTTCCAGCTGGCGTCGAACTCCTCGCCCGTGCTGAAGGCCACGCCCACGTAGTGGACGGTCACGGTCTGACCGGCCTCGGCAACCGGGCCGTCACCCTCCCAGATGTCCTTGATCTCGAGGTCCGCCGGGGGCTCCCCGCCCGGGAAGTCGACCTCGGGCTTGTCGATGCTCACGTGTTCAGCTCCTGCTTGTCTGCGAAAAGGCAACGGCCCAAGTCTTACATTTCCGAGGCGTCACATCTTCGCCAGGATGTCGACGGAGAAGACCAGCGTGGAGTCCTTCTCGATGCCGCTGCCCTGCGGCGGGCTGTCTCCGTAGCCCAGGTCCGGCGGGATGACGATGAGGACGCGGCTGCCGACCTTCTTGCCGGTCAGGCCCTGCGACCAGCCCTTGACGACCTGCTCGAGCGAGAACGACGTCAGCTGCTTCCTGCCGTACGTCGAGTCGAACTCCTTGCCACCGTCCCAGACCACACCCTTGTACTGCACGAGCACGCTGTCCTGGGCGCCGACCTCCACGCCGTCGCCCTCCAGGACGTACTCCGCGACGAGCTTCTTCGGCGCGTCGGCCTTGGGTACGTCGATGGCGGGCGCCTGGCCGTCGGTGTTGGTGCCGACCTTGGGCAGGGCCGCGTCGTCCTGGGGGACTTCCTTGCCCTTGGCGGAGCTCCTGGCGTTGAAGGTGTCCTGCACGTCGACCACGAACACCAGCGTGTCGGAGCCCTCGATACCCGCCTGCTCGTTGCCCTGCTCTCCGTACCCCCAGGTGGGCGGCACGGAGAACTGGACGCGACTGCCGGTCTTCTTACCGGTGAGGGCGTACCGCCAGCCGTCGATGATGCTGCCCTGGGCCAGCTGGATGACCAGCGGGGCCTTGCGGTCGTAGGAGTTGTCGAAGACCTTCGCGCTCTCCCAGATCTGGCCCAGGTAGTTCACCGACACGAAGTCGTTCTCGGCGACGGCCTTGCCGCCACCGGCGATGACCGTCTTCACCGCGAGGTCCTTGGAGGGCTCGCCACTGCCCTTGGCCACGGTCGGCTTCTCGTCGAACTTCGTCCCCGCGGTGATCGCCGGCAGCGGACCGTCGACGATCTTCGGCGCGGGCGGTCCGGACGTGGCCGACGCCTCCGGCGTCGCACTGTCGCCGGCGTCGCCCGAGCCGGAGTCCTCGTCACCGCATGCGGCGAGTGTGACCAGTCCGGCTGGGACTGCGATGAGAAGTGAGCGTCGGCGCACGGTGGGGGCCTCGTATCGGTATCGGTCCTGCTTGACGAAGTGCGCGCAACTCTACGGCGTGAGAAGGGCACCGTACGGCTAACGTACGGTGCCCGTGTGGCGTTCCGCCGCTCGTGCGGAAACGCGTGTCTCACCTCGCCCGGCTCACATCCCGGCGATCAGCTTCTCCACCCGGTCGTCCACCGAACGGAACGGGTCCTTGCACAACACGGTCCGCTGGGCCTGGTCGTTGAGCTTGAGATGGACCCAGTCGACGGTGAAGTCCCGGCGCTGTTCCTGGGCCCGGCGGATGAAGTCGCCACGCAGCCGGGCCCGAGTGGTCTGCGGCGGAACGGACTTGCCCTCGAAGATCTTCAGGTCGTTCGCGACCCGCGCGGCCTGGCCCTTCTTCTCGAGCAGGTAGTACAGGCCACGACGGCGGTGGATATCGTGGTAGGCGAGGTCTATCTGCGCGACCCGCGGATGCGACATGGTCATGTTGTGCTTGGCCCGGTACCGCTCCAGGAGCTTGTACTTCATGACCCAGTCGATCTCGGTGTCGATGCGGTCGAGGTCCTCCGCCTCGATCGCCTCCAGCGTGCGGCCCCACAACTCCAGCACCCGCTCGACGGTGCCGGTGCGGATACCGCGGCGCTCGCAGAAGTCCACGGCCTTCTCGTAGTACTCCCGCTGCACCTCCAGCGCGGACGCCTCCCGGCCGCTCGCCAGGCGCACCTTCCGACGCCCGGTGATGTCGTGACTCACCTCGCGGATCGCCCGGATCGGGTTCTCCAGGGTGAGGTCGCGCATCACCGTGCCCGCCTCGATCATGCGCAGCACCAGGTCGGTGGCGCCGACCTTGAGCAGCATGGTCGTCTCGGACATGTTCGAGTCGCCCACGATGACGTGCAGGCGCCGGTAGCGCTCGGCGTCGGCGTGCGGCTCGTCGCGCGTGTTGATGATGGGCCGGGAGCGGGTGGTCGCCGAGGAGACGCCCTCCCAGATGTGCTCGGCCCGCTGGCTGACGCAGTACACCGCACCGCGCGGCGTCTGCAGCACCTTGCCGGCACCGCACAGCAGCTGCCTGGTCACCAGGAACGGAATGAGGATGTCCGCGAGCCGCGAGAACTCCCCGTGCCGGGCCACCAGGTAATTCTCGTGGCAGCCGTAGGAGTTGCCCGCGGAGTCGGTGTTGTTCTTGAAGAGGTAGACGTCGCCCGCGATTCCCTCCTCGTGCAGGCGTCGTTCGGCGTCCACCAGGAGTCCCTCGAGAATGCGCTCGCCCGCCTTGTCGTGGGTGACGAGTTCGATCACGTTGTCACATTCGGGTGTGGCGTATTCCGGATGCGATCCCACGTCGAGATAGAGGCGGGCCCCGTTGCGCAGAAAGACATTGCTGCTGCGGCCCCATGACACGACACGGCGGAAGAGGTACCGCGCCACCTCGTCAGGCGACAGGCGGCGCTGTCCCCTGAACGTGCACGTGACGCCGTACTCGTTCTCCAGCCCGAAAATGCGGCGGTCCATGACTGAACATTACGCCTGATGACCCGAACTGAAACGGGGTTCGACGGCACGGTTCGGATCATTTTCCGATGAAGCCGCAACCACCGCCTGCCGGGCGGGAGCTGCGAGGACCCGGCCGGTGCACGCCAGGACGAGCAGGGACACCACCCCGGCCGCCCCGGGCACGGCGAACCCCCACAGCGCCCCGCCGTGCTCCACGACCGGCCCCGCCAGGCCCGTACCCACCGAGGCCCCCACCGTGAACGTCGTCACCAGCCACGAGAACGCCTCCGTCACCGTCCCCCGCGGCGCGTGCAGATCGACCAGGACGAACGCACAGGCGATGCACGGCGCCAGGAACACACCCGCGAGCACGGTCAGCAGGACCATGGCGACCGCACCCGGCATCAGCATCAGCGGCAGGTAACACACCGCCAGCAGGGCCACGAGCACCCGCAGTCGCCGCGCGGGCTCTCCGGCCCACCGCCGGGCCCCGTACACGGCCCCACCGATCAGCGCGCCGAGCCCCAGAGCGGCCATCAGCCAGCCGTAGACGGCGTCACCGCCGTGCTCGTCGGCATACGGCACGGAGGCGACGGTGATGGATCCGAGCGCCATCCCGATGAACAGGAAGGCCCCCAGCAGCACCAGCAGCCCGGGCGAACGCAGCGCGCCCAGCCAGTGCGCCTCGCGCGGCGCCGACCGCCACGCGCGCGAGGGGGGCGACACCACCACGGACAGGGCCCCCAGCACACCCACCGCGTTCAGCACCAGCAGGGCCACCAGCGGCGACCAGAGCGAGACGCACACCGTCACGAGCAGCGGCCCGACGGTGAACATGACCTCCTGCGCGATGGCGTCCATGGCGTACGCCGTGTGCACCTGGTCCTCCTTGCGGAGCACACTCGGCCACAGCGCCCGCAGCCCGCCCTCCAGCGGGGGCGTGAACAGACCCGCGGCTCCCACCGCCGCGTACGCGAACGCGACCGTCCCGGTGCCCGCGCAGGCGAACACGGCCATGGCCAGCCCCGACAGCACGGCGGCCGGCAACTGCACCCGCGGCTGCCCGTACAGGTCCACGAGCCGCCCCAGCACCGGCTGACCCACGGCGTTGGCGACTCCGTACACGGCGGCCAGCGCTCCCGCGAGGCTGTACGACCCTCCCTCGGCCCGCACGAACAGCACGATCGCGATCGGCGCGGTGGCGTTGGGCAGCCGCCCCACGAGCGTGCCGACGAGCAACCGGACGGCATGCCGCGCCCGAAGAATGTCCAGGTACCCGGCGACCACGACCCACCCCTTCCGCTGAACCATCCAATGAGGTTTTACGTATAACTTCCGCCGCCATACGTACCATGTCGCCTGTTCACGAGTCCAGAAGAAAGCGCAGGCGAACGGTGGCACGAGGCAGCACCCGCCCCACGAGCCGGGACGTCGCCCAGGCCGCCGGCGTCTCCCAGGCCGCGGTCTCCCTGGTCCTCGGCGACAAGTGGCGCGGCCGCGTCTCGGAGCCCACGGCCCAGCGGGTCCGCGAGGCCGCGCACGAACTCGGCTACCGCCCCAACCTCGCCGCCCGCAACCTCCGCCTCGGCCGCACCCGCACGGTGCTGCTGGTCGTCCCCGCCCTGACCACGGAGTTCTTCGCGGAGGTGTACACGGGCGCCGCGCGCGTGGCCGCCCAGCACGGCTTCGGAGTGGTCCTCTACCCCTCCCCCGAGGGCGTCGGCCCGGCCCGGGACCCCTTCGCCTCCGCCCAAGCCGCCCTGGACGGCGTCATCGCCTCCTCCATGGCCGCCGACGCACTCACCGCGATCCGGGGCGACCAGCTCCCCCTGGTCATGCTGGACAGCGACCCGGAAGGCAGTCTCGGCGCCGCGACGGTCAACCTGGACATCGCCGACGGCATCCGCCAGGTCGCGCAGCACCTGCTCTCCCTGGGCCACCGCCGCTTCCTCCACCTCGCGGCGGACGTCCCGTCCTGGACCTTCGACATCCGAGCCCGCGAACTGTCGGCAAGACTGGCCGCCGCCCCCGGCACCGACCTGCGCACCGCCTACGCCCCCATCTCCATCGAGGGCGCCCTGACCGCCACGGAAGCCGCACTCGCCGCCCCCGGGCCCCGGCCCACGGCACTGGTCTGCGACGACGACAAACTCGCGGCCGGCGCCTACAAGGCCGCCCGGCGCGCCGGACTCCGCATCCCCGACGACCTCTCGATCACCGGCCTCGACGACCTCGGCCTCGCCACGGCCATCGACCCCGAACTGACGACCGTCCGCCTCGACGCGGAACTCTTCGGCGAACGCGGCATGCGGGCCCTGCTCGCGGTCATGGAAGGACAGCCGCCCCAGGCGGGCGACATCCCCGTCCACCTGGTCGTACGAGGCTCCACGGCACCGCCCCCCGAAAACTGAACGGCACCGGGGCCCATGGCACCCGGCGCCGCTCGCAGGCTCTCGCGCAGCGACCGCCCGCTACTCCTCGCCCTCGTCCCCGTCCTCGTCCGGCAGGGACAGGTCCTCGGCACCCGCGCCCGCATCCAGCAGCCGCGACAGCTGACCCCCCACGATCCGCTTGAACTTCCGCTTCTGCGGACGCGTACGGTCCAGCACCGCGACCTCCAGCCGCTCCGCCGGAATCTCCCGCTCACTGCCGTTCGTGTCACGGGACAACGCCTGCACCGCCAGCTTGAGCGCCTCGGCCAGCGTCATTCCGTCCCGGTGCCGCTGGTCCAGGTACCCACTGATCTGCTCCGCGTTGCCCCCGACCGCGACCGAACCGTGCTCGTCCACGATCGAACCGTCGTGCGGCAACCGGTAGATCTGGTCGTTCTCAGGGCTGTCACCGACCTCGGCGACGACCAGCTCCACCTCGTACGGCTTCTCGGCCTGGCTGGAGAAGATCGTGCCCAGCGTCTGGGCGTAGACGTTGGCCAGCCCCCGCGCCGTCACATCGTCACGGTCGTACGTGTAACCGCGCAGGTCGGCATAGCGCACCCCGCCGATCCGCAGGTTCTCGTACTCGTTGTACTTGCCGGCGGCCGCGAAGCCGATCCGGTCGTAGATCTCACTGAACTTGTGCAGCGCACGGGACGGGTTCTCGCCGACGAACACGATGCCGTCGGCGTACTGCAGCACGACCAGGCTGCGGCCACGGGCGATGCCCTTGCGGGCGTACTCCGCCCGGTCCGCCATCGCCTGCTGGGGTGAGACATAGAACGGCGTCGACACCGGTTATCCGTCCCTTTCTGAAGAGGTCACTGAACCACCTGACAACACGACCGACCGCGCCCGCTACAGCAGCGCGGCCCGCGGGCCCTCGGGCTGCTCGAGCCGCCGCTCCAGCACCGCGCGGGCCAGCTCCGCACCCTCGTCGTCGCTCAGCCGGCGGAAGCCGTCCTCGGTGATCACAGTGATGATCGGGTAGATCCGGCGCGCGACATCGGGACCACCGGTCGCCGAGTCGTCGTCCGCCGCGTCGTACAGCGCCTGCACCACGAGCGTCGTGGCCTGCTCCTCGGTCAGGTCCTCACGGAACAGCTTCTTCATCGCGCCACGGGCGAAGATCGAGCCCGACCCGGTGGTCGCGTAGCTCTGTTCCTCGGACCGCCCGCCCGTCACGTCGTACGAGAAGATGCGCCCCCTGCCCCGGTCCACGTCGTACCCGGCGAACAGCGGCACCACGGCCAGCCCCTGCATCGCCATGCCCAGGTTGGACCGGATCATCGTGGACAGGCGGTTGGCCTTGCCCTCGAGGGACAGCTGGGCCCCCTCGACCTTCTCGAAGTGCTCCAGCTCCAGCTGGAACAGCTTCACCATCTCCACGGCCAGACCCGCCGTACCGGCGATGCCCACCGCCGAGTACTCGTCGGCCGGGAAGACCTTCTCGATGTCCCGCTGGGCGATCATGTTGCCCATCGTGGCCCGCCGGTCACCGGCGAGAACGACACCGCCGGGGAACGTGACCGCCACGATCGTGGTGCCGTGCGGTGCCTCGACGACGCCCTGCACCGGCGGCAGCTGCCGGTTGCCCGGGAGCATCTCCGGCTGGTGCTCACCGAGGAAGTCCATGAAGGAGGAGGACCCGGGCGTCAGGAAGGCAGCTGGTAGACGCCCGGTGCTACGAGTGTTGGCTTCCACGAAGTTCCCTCCAGGTAGGCGGCAGCCCGACGAACAGCGTCGGGATCGTCTCCCAACTTGCCGATGGCCGAATTACAGTTGAAGCACAGTACGCCACGGACCTTACCCGTCTTGTGGCAGTGATCCACGTGCACGGCCGGAGCCTTCAGACAGATCACGCAGAGGCCCTTCTGAGAGGCGACCATCGTGTCCCGCTCAGCCTCGGTGAGGCCGTAGTGACGCTTCAGGTGGCGTGCCCGCCCGGCAACGGCCCGGCAAGCCTTGCAACGCGTCGACAGCCCGTCCGAGGCCGTCGCGTTGCGATGCCGTTCACTCCACGGCTTGACCTCGTCACAACCCAGGCAGTGCTTGAACCCCTCGGGCACGTCCGCTCGACGAACCTTCTTGCCCTGAGCTTCCTGGCGGCGGCGGTATGCCTGGGCCCCGCATTCGCGGCAACGGTCCTGAAGCCTGTCGAGCTTGGACCTGTTGGCCGCGAATGCACTGGCAGGCAGAGTCCGCTTGCATGCCGAGCACTTCTTCCCGGCATCCAAATTGAACATTTAGCCCTATTCCCCACCTTTCTGAACAAAGGACCTCACGAAATCCTCGGCATTCTCTTCGAGCACATCGTCGATCTCGTCCAGAACGGAGTCCACGTCGTCGTTCAGCTTTTCCTGGCGCTCCTTGAGGTCCTCGGAAGCCTGCGCGTCCTGCGCCTGCTCCTCGACCTCCTCGGTGGAACGTGTGGCCTTCTGCTGGCCGCCGCCGGTGTCCTTGGTCGCCATAACCCTCACCCCGCTCGGTTCGCCCGACACAGTTGCTCGGTCAAGATCAGACCCTACAAGCCGGGTCCGACATCGGCCCCGCGTTTCTCCAACGAACGGGGGCCCTCTCGATGGTTCCCGGACCGGGTGGGTTTCCACCCTGTCCGGCGGTCTCCTCCGTGTACCCGCTCGGCCCGCCTACCCGCCGGCCAGGACCTTGACCAGGTCTTCCGCGGTGCGGCAGCGGTCCAGGAGCTCCTTGACGTGATTACGCGTTCCGCGAAGCGGTTCCAGGGTTGGCACCCGCTGCAGCGAGTCCCGTCCCGGCAGATCGAAGATCACCGAGTCCCAGGAGGCCGCCGCGACGTCGTCCGCGTACTGCTCCAGGCAGCGCCCGCGGAAGTACGCGCGGGTGTCCTCCGGTGGCTTCGTACGGGCCCGCTCGACCTCCGTCTCGTCCAGCAGCCGCTTGATGCGGCCGCGGCTCACGAGGCGGTTGTACAGGCCCTTGGCGGGCCGTACGTCGGCGTACTGGAGGTCCACGAGGTGCAGGCGGGCGGCGTCCCAGTCCAGGTCGTCACGGCGCCGGTAGCCCTCCATGAGCTCCCGCTTGGCGACCCAGTCCAGTTCGCCGGCCAGGCTCATCGGATCGTTCTCGAGCCGGTTGAGGGTGTCCTCCCAGCGGCCCAGGACGTCCTTGGTCTGGTCGTCGGCGTCCGCGCCGTACCGTTCCTCCACGTACTTGCGGGCCAGCTCGTAGTACTCCATCTGGAGCTGCACCGCGGTGAGCGTGCGCCCGCTGCGGAGGGTGACCAGTCGCTTCAGGGACGGGTCGTGCGAGACCTGGTGCAGGGTGCGGACCGGCTGGTCCACGGCCAGGTCGACGGCGATGAACCCGTCCTCGATCATCGAGAGGACCAGGGCCGTGGTGCCCAGCTTCAGATAGGTCGAGATCTCCGACAGGTTGGCGTCGCCGATGATCACGTGCAGTCGCCGGTACTTCTCGGCGTCCGCGTGCGGTTCGTCGCGCGTGTTGATGATGGGCCGCTTCAGCGTGGTCTCCAGGCCCACCTCGACCTCGAAGTAGTCCGCGCGCTGGCTGAGCTGGAAGCCGTGCTCGTGGCCGTCCTGGCCGATGCCGACGCGGCCGGCGCCGGTGAAGACCTGGCGGGAGACGAAGAACGGCGTCAGGTGGCGCACGATGTCCGAGAAGGCGGTCTCCCGCTTCATCAGGTAGTTCTCGTGGGTGCCGTAGGAGGCGCCCTTGTTGTCGGTGTTGTTCTTGTAGAGGTGGATCGGCTGGGCCCCGGGCAGCTGGGCGGCCCGTTCGGCGGCCTCGGCCATGATCCGTTCGCCGGCCTTGTCCCACAGCACCGCGTCCCGCGGGTTGGTGACCTCCGGAGCGCTGTACTCGGGGTGGGCGTGGTCGACGTAGAGCCGTGCTCCGTTGGTGAGGATCACGTTGGCGAGGCCAATGTCCTCGTCGGTGAGCTGGCTGGAGTCGGCGGCCTCGCGGGCGAGGTCGAAGCCTCGCGCGTCCCGCAGCGGGTTCTCCTCCTCGAAGTCCCAGCGGGCCCGGCGGGCCCGGTGCATCGCCGCCGCGTAGGCGTTGACGATCTGGGACGAGGTGAGCATGGCATTGGCGTTCGGGTGGCCGGGGACGGAGATCCCGTACTCCGTCTCGATGCCCATTACTCGCCGTACGGTCATGCGGCCCTCCTTGCCCGGCGGCGCCCGTCGTGGGTGCCGCTCAAGTACCGCTGGCGCTCCGATGCGTGTGCGGTGCCCGTCCCCGCACTGCGCGACTCGGCGGTACGGAAGAGCCTAGAACGCCTTTGCGCTGGTGGGGAGATCATTTGCGGCATTGCCTTGCTCCAGTCGGGGCTCCGGAAAACAGTCGGCTGCGGGTACCCGCTGAGGGCACCCGCAGCCGCCCCGCCTTTTACAGGTATTGACCGGTGTTGGCCACCGTGTCGATGGAGCGTCCGGTGTCGGCGCCCTGCTTTCCGGTGACGAGCGTACGGATGTACACGATGCGCTCGCCCTTCTTTCCGGAGATGCGGGCCCAGTCGTCCGGGTTGGTGGTGTTGGGCAGGTCCTCGTTCTCCTTGAACTCGTCCACGCAGGCCTGGAGGAGGTGGGAGACGCGGAGGCCTTTCTGGTTCTTCTCGAGGAAGTCCTTGATCGCCATTTTCTTGGCGCGGCCCACGATGTTCTCGATCATGGCGCCGGAATTGAAGTCCTTGAAGTAGAGGACTTCCTTGTCGCCGTTGGCGTAGGTGACCTCCAGGAAGCGGTTCTCCTCGGATTCGGCGTACATCTGTTCCACCGCCGTCTGGATCATGCTCTGGACGGTGGCTGCCTTGTCCTTCTCGTGTTCCGTGAGGTCGTCCACGTGGAGGGGGAGGCGCTCGGTGAGGTACTTGCCGAAGATGTCCTTGGCCGCCTCGGCGTCCGGGCGCTCGATCTTGATCTTCACGTCGAGCCGGCCGGGCCGGAGGATGGCGGGGTCGATCATGTCCTCGCGGTTGGAGGCGCCGATGACGACCACGTTCTGCAGGCCCTCCACGCCGTCGATCTCGGCGAGCAGCTGCGGGACGATGGTGTTCTCCACGTCCGAGCTGACGCCGGAGCCGCGGGTGCGGAAGAGGGACTCCATCTCGTCGAAGAAGACGATGACGGGGGTGCCCTCGCTGGCCTTCTCGCGGGCCCGCTGGAAGACGAGGCGGATCTGCCGCTCGGTCTCGCCGACGTACTTGTTGAGGAGTTCGGGGCCCTTGATGTTGAGGAAGAAGCTCTTGCCGGCGGCCTGGCCGGTCACCTCGGCGACCTTCTTGGCCAGCGAGTTGGCGACCGCCTTGGCGATGAGTGTCTTGCCGCATCCGGGGGGCCCGTAGAGCAGGACGCCCTTGGGCGGACGCAGCTCGTGCTCCCGGAACAGGTCGGGGTAGAGGTAGGGGAGCTCGACCGCGTCGCGGATGGCCTCGATCTGTCCGCCGAGGCCGCCGATCTGCTCGTAGCCGATGTCGGGGACCTCTTCGAGGACGAGTTCCTCGACCTCGCTCTTGGGGACGACCTCGTAGACGTAGCCGGAGCGGGGTTCGAGCAGGAGGGCGTCGCCGGGGCGGATGTTGATGCCGCGCAGCGGTTCGGCGAGCCGTACCACCCTCTCCTCGTCGGTGTGCCCGAGCACCAGGGCTCGTTCGCCGTCCTCCAGGATCTCCTTGAGGGTGACGATGTCGCCGACGCTCTCGTACTCCATGGCCTCGACCACGTTGAGTGCTTCGTTGAGCATCACTTCCTGGCCGCGTCGGAGCTCGTCGAGCTCGACGCTCGGGCTGACGTTCACCCGGAGTTTGCGGCCGCCGGTGAAGATGTCGGCGGTGCCGTCCTCGTTGGCCTGCAGGAAGACGCCGAAGCCGGCCGGGGGCTGGGCCAGCCGGTCGACCTCCTCCTTGAGGGCCACGATCTGGTCGCGGGCCTCACGCAGTGTGCCGGCGAGCCGCTCGTTCTGGGCGGACACGCCGGCCAGGTTGGTCTGCAGCTCGACAATCCGCTCTTCGAGAATCCTCGTGTGCCGCGGAGATTCGGCGAGCTTGCGTCGCAGGACGGCGATCTCCTGCTCAAGGTAGGCCACCTGCCCGGCCGGGTCTTCGGACCCGCGTCCCGGGCGGATGCCGCGGTTCATGTCGTCGTCGTGGGCTGCCACGGTCCTCACCTCCTCCAAGGGGAGCTGGACGCTTCCAGACCCTACCTGGGTGGGTGTCGATTGAAACCCCTAGATCACAAAGACTGTCGGGGTGTGTCCGATCTTCACCCTTGCGCTCTCCCTCACGCCAGGGGAATACCCACGGAACGTGGGTGGAACCCAGCCGGAGGTAGGGTCGAGGCGTTCAACACCCGTCAGAGCTGGCCGGATTCCCGAACGGCTCGGCGCAGGAAACGGCAGGAGAGATGACTGTGCAGCAGGAGGCCGGAGTCGACGGCGAGGCACTGGAGGTCTGGATCGATCAGGACCTGTGTACCGGCGACGGCATCTGTGCCCAGTACGCGCCCGAGGTGTTCGAGCTGGACATCGACGGTCTGGCGTACGTCAAGGGTGCGGACGACGAGCTTCTGCAGAGCCCGGGGGCGGCAACGCCCGTGCCGTTGCCGCTTCTCACGGACGTGGTCGACTCCGTGAAGGAGTGTCCGGGGGAGTGCATCCATGTGCGTCGTGTTTCGGACAGGGCCGAGGTTTACGGTCCGGACACAGAGTGACCGAACTGTGACTTAATCCACACGCTCCGTGACCGATGTCGATGCTGTCCCATGCTGTCTGATGTGTCGCACCGTCCGTCGCGGGGTCGTCGGTCAGACGGTGCGCGCCTGGGACGGCGTGTCGCGGACGAACGTGCCGTTCTTCCACTGCCACTTCACGTGGTCCGTGACGTCCGGGCAGCAACTGGGCACGTCGGCCGACGAGTAGCCGAGAAGCGTCGCGTGGACGGCGCCGCCGCGCACCGCGAAGTCGGTGACCGTCCGGCGGTCCCGCGGGTTCACGAGGGTGGCCACCACGCGGGGCTTGCCGCCGTCGGCGTCCCGCGTGATGACGTACACCCCGTCGGGCGGGGTGCCCATGGGTGCGTCGCAGTGCACGACGGCCACCGTCTCGGGCCGGCCGTCGCCGTCGAGGTCGCCGGAGGCCTTCTGCTGCACCACCGCCTCGACCGGGCCGCACTCCAGGGGGAAGGCGACGGCCGCCGGATCGGGCGGCGCGGTGCGCGCGGGGGCGTTCTTCGGTGCGGGCGCTGCGGTCTGCGCCGCCGTGGCGGCGTCGGGCTGCAGGACCGAGGACAGGGCCACCACTGCGGCGAGGGCCGTGGCGGTGGCGACCCAGTGGATCGGACGGGTGTGCGTGTGTGACAGGTCCGGAACGGCGGGGTGCTGCACGAGGAGTGTCTCCTGTGAGGGCTGTGCCGGCGGGGGGTGGCCAGCATCGTGCCACACGTCACAGTGAGGGGGAACGGCGGGGTGGGCACCCGGCCGGGCCGATCCGTGCCGTGCCGTGTCGCCGGGCCAACGCGAAGGCGCCGTGGCGGACTTCCCGAAGGGTCTCGGGAACTCCGCCACGGCGCCTGTACGTTGATCGCGGCACGGGGCCGCTTCAGCGGCCGGAGCCTCCACCGGCGTTGGGGCCGTCGTAGTCCTCGCCGTAGGCGCCCTTGGCGGGGCGGCGGCGGCGCATGGGCGGCTCGACGCCGTCCGCGAGGCGGCGGGCGGTCAGCAGGAAGCCGGTGTGGCCGATCATCCGGTGGTCCGGGCGGACGGCCAGTCCCTCGACGTGCCAGTTGCGGATCATCGATTCCCAGGAGGTGGGCTCGTTGAAGGAGCCGATCTCGCGGATGGACTCGACGGTCCGGGCGAGCTGGGTGGTGGTCGCGACGTAGCAGCACAGGATGCCGCCGGGCACGAGTGCCTTGGAGACGGCCTCCAGGCACTCCCAGGGGGCGAGCATGTCGAGGATGACGCGGTCCACGTCGGTGTCGGACAGGTTGTCCTGGAGGTCGCCGACGGTGAGCTGCCAGGCGGGGTGCGGGCCGCCGAAGTAGCGCTCCACGTTCTGCTGGGCGATCTCGGCGAAGTCCTCGCGGCGCTCGTAGGAGTGCAGCATGCCCTGGTCGCCGATGGCGCGCAGCAGGAAGCTGCTGAGGGAGCCGGAGCCCACGCCTGCCTCGACGACGCGGGCGCCGGGGAAGATGTCGGCGAAGGCGAGGATCTGCCCCGCGTCCTTCGGGTAGACGACGGCTGCCCCGCGGGGCATGGACAGGACGTAGTCGGGGAGCAGGGGGCGCAGCGCGAGGTAGGCGACGTTCCCGGTGGTGCGGACAACGCTGCCCTCGGGAGCACCGATCAGTTCGTCGTGGGGGAAGGAACCCTTGTGGGTGTGGAAGTTCTTCCCGGCCTCGAGCGTGAACGTGTAGTGGCGGCCCTTGGGGTCGGTCAGCTGAACCTGGTCCCCGACCTTGAAGGGCCCGCGCCTGCGGGCGGCACCGGTCGGTTCGGACATGTGACCAGCCTACCGGTCTCCGGCGGGGCCGCCGACCACCGCTTCGGGAGAACGGTGCTCAGGAGGGCCGGGCCATGGCCTTGACGAAGGCGCGTTCGACGTCGGCCGCGGACAGGACGCCGTAGATCTCGCCGGTCTCCTCGACCACCAGGTACTCGGTCGCGGGGTCGGCGCGCAGGGCGTCCAGGAGTTCCTCGCCGGACAGCTCGGCCGACAGGCGCATGCCGTCGGTGAGGTCCTGGGCGAGGGTGCTGACCTGCACCCAGGGGCGGCGGTGCTGGGGTACGCCGACGATGGCGGCCTCGCGGACCAGCGAGACGGGCCTGCCGTCGCCGTCGACGACGACCAGGGCGCGGGCCCCGGAGGCGTTGGCGCGGCGCAGGGCCTCGGAGAGCGGGGTGTCGGCCGGGACGGGGACGGCGCGCCGGGTGAGGGCGCGGGCGCGGAGTTCGGGGAGGTGTTCGCGCAGGCGGGCCATGCGCAGGCTGTTTCCGGCGCCGGTCCAGATGATCGCGGCGAGGATCGCCGCGAGCAGGGCGTCCAGGACGGTGTCCATGCCGACGTCGTCCGCGGCGCCGGAGCCGAGGGACTGGGTGAGCAGGGGCAGGCCGATCAGCACGGCGATGGCGAGTGCCCGGCCGACCCAGGCGGCGGCGATGGTGCCGTGCATCGGTTTGCCGGTGATTTTCCAGACGACGGCGCGGAGCATCCGGCCGCCGTCGAGGGGGAGGCCGGGCAGCAGGTTGAAGGCGGCCACGAGGAGGTTGGAGACCATCAGGCCGGCCAGCAGGACGCCGGGGACGCTGTCGGGCTCGACGGGCAGGAGGGCGGCGTAGAAGACGCCGGCGAGGACGAGGGAGAGCAGGGGGCCGACGAAGGCCAGCACGAACTCACGGCCGGGGGTCTCGGCCTCCTTCTCGATCTCGGAGACGCCGCCGAAGAACTGGAGCTGGATGCGGCGGACGGGGAGCTTGAAGCGGAGGGCGGCGACGGTGTGGGCCAGTTCGTGGACGAGGACGGAGGCGTAGAAGGCGACCGCGAAGAAGAGGGAGACCAGGTAGCGGGCGGCGCCGAGCTCGGGCAGCACGCGTTCCAGCTGGCCGCCGAACACCCAGGTGATCAGGGCGGCGACCAGGAACCAGCTGGGTGCGACGTACACGGGCACCCCGAAGGGGCGGCCCATCAGCAGTCCGCCGCCGGGTTCCGGCCGCCGCTGCGGCGGCCGTCCCGGCCCGGTCCCGGCATCGGTGCGGGCATCGGCTCGCGGCCGGTCGGCGCGGGCGTCGCGGCTGCCGCGGCCGGGCTCCGCGGGCCCTTGGGCGGGGTGGCCGCCGTCACCGGGGGGCGGGAGCGGTCCGCGGCCTGCGGCGTCGGTGCCGCCGGCGGACGGGGCCGCCGGCGGGCGGAAGGTGCCGTCACCGCTGGAGGAGGGGACAGCCGGTGGGCTCGTGGGACGGTCGGCTCCGGAAGCGGAGTCCGGCCGGCGGCCTTCGGTGCCCGCGCTGCCGGCGGACGGGTCCGCCGGTGGGCGGGTGGCGTCGTCGCTGCCGGCGGACGTTTGCCACGTCGGGGCGGCCGGGCGGAGGGGCGTCCGCGAGTCCGGGTGCGGGGTGGCGTCGTCCGGGGTGTTCCGCCCTGTCCCGTTCCTCGCGGCGGCGGCTCCCGCAGTGTCCTGCCCCTGCGTCGCGGGGCCCGGCTTCTTGAGGATCAGCGTCTCGGAACCCGGCCCCTCACCGGCAGGCACCTCACGCCCCTGGGTCTCGGATCCGGGCGTCCCGTGACCGGGCACGTCGGCATCCGGCGTTCCGGGGCCCGGTGCCGGTGGATGGCTCTCGGCGGTGTCGGTCGCCGTCCGGGGCTGTTCCTCGGGGTCCTCCCCCGTCGTCCGGGACCGGTCCGATGGGCGTTCCTCGGGTGGGCCGGAGTCCGCGGGTTCCCGCTGGGCGGCTTCGGCGGCCGGGGTCCCTGCCTGGGGCTCGGCCGACTCGTCGTTGCCGGACCGCGGCTGCCCGCTCCCGCCGCTCACGTCCACGGTGTCCCCTCGTTTCGAAGCGTCCCCCGCGCCTGCCGGGCGGGAGGGTCTCTATCGATGGTATGCGTCCGTCGTGGCCCGTAACGCCCCGGTACCCCTCTGTCCCTTCCGCCCCACGGGCCACGGCCGCGGGCTGGGTGGCTGTCAGTCGCGGGCCGTAAGGTCTGTGGGCATGGAGACGAGCATCGAGGATGTCGCCGAGGACGCCGGCGGACGCGCCCGGCCGGCGGCGGCGGACCAAGGAGACGCGGCGCCGAACGCGGCGGCCACCACCACGGTCCCCGCTACGGCCGCCCCGGTGCCCGTGGCCAAGGCGCCCGCCTCGCTCTCGCCCTCGCGGGCCGGCGACTTCATGCAGTGCCCGCTGCTGTACCGGTTCCGGGTCATCGACCGCCTGCCGGAGAAGCCGAGCGAGGCGGCGACGCGGGGCACCCTGGTGCACGCGGTGCTGGAGCGGCTCTTCGACGCCCCGGCGGCCGAGCGCACGCCGCCGCGGGCGAAGTCGCTGGTCCCGGGCCAGTGGGACCGGCTGCGGGAGAGCAGGCCGGAGGTCGGTGAGCTGTTCGCCGACGACCCGGGGGGCGAGCGGCTGGCGCAGTGGCTCAGCGAGGCGGAGCGGCTGGTGGAGCGCTGGTTCACGCTGGAGGACCCGAGCCGGCTGGAGCCCGCCGAGCGGGAGCTGTTCGTCGAGGCCGAGCTGGACTCCGGACTGCGGCTGCGGGGCATCATCGACCGGGTCGACGTGGCGCCCACCGGCGAGGTGCGGATCGTCGACTACAAGACGGGCAAGGCGCCCCGCCCCCAGTACGCCGAGGGCGCGCTGTTCCAGATGAAGTTCTACGCGCTGGTCGTGTGGCGGCTGAAGAAGGTCGTCCCGCGGCGCCTGCAACTGGTCTATCTGGGCAGCGGTGACGTGCTGACGTACGACCCGGTCCTCGCCGACCTGGAGCGGGTGGAGCGCAAGCTGCTGGCGCTGTGGGAGGCCATCCGGCTGGCGACCGAGACGGGCGAGTGGAGGCCGCGTCCCACCAAGTTGTGCGGCTGGTGCGACCACCAGGCGCACTGCCCGGAGTTCGGCGGTACTCCCCCGCCCTATCCGCTGCCGGTGAGGGCGGCCGACTCCGGCGCCGCCGAGCAGGGCAGAATGGGACCGGACTAGCGAGAAGGAGACTTACGTGGCCATCCGCGTCCTACTGGTCGACGACCAGCCGCTGCTGCGCACGGGCTTCCGGATGATTCTGGAGGCGGAGCAGGACATCGCGGTCGTCGGCGAGGCCGGAGACGGCCTCCAGGCACTCGACCAGGTGCGGGCGCTGCAGCCCGATGTGGTGCTGATGGACATCCGCATGCCGCGGATGGACGGTGTGGAGGCGACCCGGCAGATCACCGGGCCCGAGCGGGACGGCCCGGCGAAGGTGCTGGTGCTGACGACCTTCGACCTCGACGAGTACGTGGTGGAGGCGTTGAAGGCGGGCGCCAGCGGGTTCCTGCTGAAGGACGCGCCGGCCAACGAACTGGTGCAGGCGATCCGCGTGGTGGCGAGCGGCGAGGCGATGCTCGCGCCGAGCATCACCAGGCGGCTGCTCGACAAGTACGCCACGCATCTGCCCTCCGGCGAGGAGCCGGTGCCGGACGCGCTGCACACGCTGACGGACCGTGAGGTCGAGGTGCTGAAGCTGGTGGCCCGCGGTCTGTCCAACGCGGAGATCGCCGCCGACCTCTTCGTCAGCGAGACCACCGTCAAGACGCACGTGGGTCACGTGCTGACCAAGCTGGGGCTGCGCGACCGGGTGCAGGCCGCGGTGTACGCGTACGAGAGCGGCCTGGTCCGCCCCGGCGCGCAGTAGACCGCTCCGCAGGCGTCTGCGCCGACGCGCGAGAACCCCGAAGGGCGCCCTCTTCCGACGAGAAGAGGGCGCCCTTCGGGTCTGTCCGGTGGGCGGTCAGCCGCTCACGCCCCGGCCCAGCTCCCACAGCTGGAGCGAGGAGGAGGAGTTGAGGACGTAGGCCGTGCCCGTGATGTCGTCCCGGGTGGCGACGTACTGCTTGCCCTGCCACAGCGGGATCAGCGGGACGTCTTCGGCGGTGATGTCCTGGATCGTGGTCAGGCTGTCCACGGCGGAGAGCCGGTCGGCCTCACGCCGGGACTCGGGGATCAGGTCGTTGATGATCCGCGGGTTCGCGTAGGGCGAGTTGAGGGTGTTGTTGGTGTCGAGGAACGGCGCGATGAAGCTGTCGGCGTCCGGGAAGTCGGGGAACCAGCCCATGCCGAAGACGTCGTACTCGCCGTCCAGCTCGGCCTGGCGGAACTTCTCCCAGGGCGTGCCCTCGATGTCGACCTCGAAGAGGCCGCTGTCGTTCAGCTGCTTCTGCAGGACTTCGAACTCCTGCTTGGTCGCGGCACCGTAGTGGTCCGTCGTGTAGTGCATCGTGAACTTGACCGGAGTGGTGACGCCCGCGTCCTCCAGCATGGCCTTGGCCTTGGCGACGTTCGGGTCTCCGTACGTGTTGAAGAACGAGTTGGAGTGCCCGGTGATGCCGGCCGGAACCATCGAGTACAGCGGCTCGGCCTGGGAGCCGTAGACCGCGGAGACGAGTTCGCTGCGGTTGATGAGCTGGGCCACCGCCGTGCGGACGGCCTTGTCCTTCACCGTCGGCGCCTTCGTGTTGAAGGCGAGGTACCGGATCTCGAGGCCGGACACCTCGACGAGGTCGACGTCGCCGCCCGTGGCCTTGGAGAGCTCCTGGATCTGGTCCGGCGTCATCGCACGGGTCATCAGGTCGATGTCGCCCTTGTCGAGCGCCGTGCCCATGGCGTCGGCGTCCTCGAACGACACGAGTTCGACCTTGTCGTTGTTCACCGTCAGGCTCCCCTTGTAGTGGGGGTTCTTGGTGAACACGGCCTTGGTCAGCGCGCCGTCCTTGACCTCGGCCTTCATGGTGTACGGGCCGGAGCCGTCCAGTTCGAAGCCCTCGCGCAGCTTGTCCTTCTCGTAGTCGTCCGGGTTGACGATGCCGGCGACCGGGGTCGACAGCTTGTACGGGAAGGTGGCGTCGGCGGTGTTGAGGTGGAAGATGACCTCGCGGTCGCCCTGCGTCTCGACGGTGTCGACGGTGGACAGCAGGCTGTACACCTGGCTTCCGGCCTTGATGGACAGGGCACGCTCGATGGAGAACTTCACGTCCTGGGCGGTGACGGGGTCGCCGTTGGCGAACTTCAGGCCGTCACGCAGGGTGCAGGAGTAGCGCTCGTTGCCGGTGTCGGTGAACCCGCACTGCTCGGCGGCCTCGGGTACGGGTTCTCCGTCGCCGCGGGGCTGGACCATCAGGGTCTGTGAGGTCTGACGCAGGATGTTCCAGAGGCCGACATCGTAGGCGTACGCCGGGTCGAGGGGCGCGGGTGCCTCCTTCGAGGCGGTGAACCGGTCCGTGGTGCCGACGACGATCGCGTCCCCGTCGCTGCCGCTGTCGGACCCGCCGCAGGCGGCGAGCGCCGGCGCGAGCAGGCCCACGACGGCCGGCAGCACCAAAGTCTTGCGGTTCATGCTCGAGTTTCTCCAGAGCTGTCGGTCCGTGTATCCGGCATGCAGGGGTGTCGCGGCGGATCACGGGGGTAGTGGCCGATGTTCTCGCGACGAGATTAGTCCGCGCCCGCACGGGGGTTCGCAGCCACCGGAGTTGAGACCTCATCACGGAGCGAAACCGGGTGTGGACACACCGAAAACCCGACAGGGGAAGGATTGGTGCAGCATTTCACCAATCAGGACACAAGGGCACCTCGACAACGTTCGCCTGGCGCGGGGCAGCACAGCGTTACCACCCTGTCGACCCCTCGCAACGTGGGGAACATCACATGGGAGCTTTCGCCGACAGGTGCCGGAATTCGGCCATCCGGAGCGGCTCGAATTCTTCCGCGCCTGTTCCCCGGGCCGCCTCGCGCGGCCGTTTCCGGAATTCCCCGTTAACGCCGCTGCACGCTGGGTGAAGGTCTAGCGCATTTGTGTCATCAGGCCACGCAGAAATGTCAGGTCTACGTCTTCCAGCGAGCCGACCACCGTGCGCCGGGCGGCCGGGGTGATGGGGGTGACCGAGGGCACCGCCACGACGTGGCAGCCGGCGGCCTCCGCGGCGGCGACTCCGGTCGCGGTGTCCTCGACGACGGCGCACCGGGCCGGGTCCACGCCGAGTCCGGCCGCGGCGGCCAGGTACGGGTCCGGGTGGGGCTTGGTACGCGGCACCTCGTCGCCGGCGACGGTGAGGCCGAAGTACTGCGGGCCCAGCGAGGTCAGCACCCGGTCGATGATGCGCCGGTGCGAGGCGGAGACCAGGGCGGTGGGAACCTCGTGCGCGGAGAGCTCCGCGAGCAGCCGGGCGGCTCCCGGCATGAGCGGCAGGGTACGGCCGATGCGCTTCTCGAAGCCGTCGTTGAGCAGCACGCTGAGTTCGGCGAGCGAGATGCGCGCACCGGTGGCCTCGATCAGGAATCCCGCGCTGCGGCTCATCGGGCCGCCGACGACCACGTGCCGCCAGGAGTCGTCGAGGGTGTGGCCGAGGGAGGCGAAGACCTCGACCTCGACGTCCCACCAGAAGCCCTCGGTGTCCACCAGGGTGCCGTCCATGTCGAGAAGCACGGCCTGCAGGGCGGAGCCTTCGGCCGTACGGGTTCCGAGCGCGGGGACCGTACTGGTCATCCACGTACCTCCTTGAGGGACGGTCAGGCCGGCCCCCACGAAGGGAACCGGCCTGCAGTGGACCGACCAGTGTACGTCGGGCGGGACGAGAACGCCTGATGTGACCGCGGAGCGGGCTACCGGAGGCCTCAGCGGGCGTTGAAGTACTTCGCCTCCGGGTGGTGGATCACGATGGCGTCGGTGGACTGCTCGGGGTGGAGCTGGAACTCCTCGGACAGGTGGACGCCGATGCGTTCCGGCTGGAGCAGTTCGGCGATCTTGGCGCGGTCCTCCAGGTCGGGGCAGGCGCCGTAGCCGAGGGAGAAGCGGGCGCCCCGGTACTTCAGGGCGAACATGTCCTCCATCTGGGCCGGGTCCTCCCCGCCGAAGCCGAGCTCGGAGCGCACGCGCGCGTGCCAGTACTCGGCGAGGGCCTCGGCCAGCTGGACGGACAGGCCGTGGAGTTCGAGGTAGTCGCGGTAGGCGTTGGCCTCGAACATGCGGGCCGTCTCCTCGCCGATCCGGGAGCCGACGGTGACGACCTGGAAGCCGACGACGTCCCTCTCGCCGGACTCCTCCGGGCGGAAGAAGTCGGCCAGGCACAGGCGGCGGCCGCGGCGCTGGCGCGGGAAGGTGAACCGGGTGCGCTCGTTGCCGTCGTCGTCGAGGACGATCAGGTCGTCGTCCTTGGAGACGCACGGGAAGTAGCCGTAGACCACGGCCGCCTCCAGCAGGTTCTCCGTCTGGAGCCGGTCGAGGAGTCCGCGCAGTCGCGGCCGGCCCTCGGACTCGACCAGTTCCTCGTACGAGGGGCCCTCGCCGGTACGGGCCTGCTTCAGGCCCCACTGGCCCTTGAAGAGGGCGCCCTCGTCCAGCCAGGACGCGTACTCCTTGAGCTGGATGCCCTTGACCACGCGGGTGCCGCGGAAGGGCGGGGTGGGCACGGGGTTGTCGGTGGCGACGTCGGAGCGGACGTGGCCTTCCTCGGGGCGTTCCTCGATCTCCACGGTGGCGGCGCGGACCCGTCGCTGGCGCAGTTCGGGCAGTTTCGCGCCCGGCACCCCGCGCTTGATGCCGATGAGGGCGTCCATCAGGCGCAGGCCCTCGAAGGCGTCGCGGGCGTAGCGGACCTCGCCGTCGTAGACCTCGTGCAGGTCCTGCTCGACGTAGGCGCGGGTCAGCGCCGCGCCGCCGAGGATCACGGGGTAGTCGGCGGCCAGCCCCCGCTGGTTGAGCTCCTCCAGGTTCTCCTTCATGATCACCGTGGATTTGACCAGGAGCCCGGACATGCCGATCACGTCGGCGCGGTGCTCCTCGGCCGCCTCCAGGATCGCGGAGACCGGCTGCTTGATGCCGAGGTTGACGACGTTGTAGCCGTTGTTGGAGAGGATGATGTCGACGAGGTTCTTGCCGATGTCGTGCACGTCGCCGCGGACGGTGGCCAGCACGATGGTGCCCTTGCCGTCGTCGTCGGTCTTCTCCATGTGCGGCTCCAGGTGGGCCACCGCGGTCTTCATGACCTCGGCGGACTGGAGCACGAACGGCAGCTGCATCTGGCCGGAGCCGAACAGCTCACCGACCACCTTCATGCCGTCGAGGAGGGTCTCGTTGACGATGTCGAGGGCCGGACGCTCCGTCAGGGCCTCGTCCAGGTCGGCCTCGAGGCCGTTCTTCTCGCCGTCGATGATGCGGCGCTTGAGGCGCTCCTCCAGCGGGAGGGCGGCCAGTTCCTCGGCCTTGGAGGCCCGCAGCGACTTGGCCGTGGCGCCCTCGAAGAGCGCCATGAGCTTCTGCAGCGGGTCGTAGCCCTCGCGGCGGCGGTCGTAGATCAGGTCCAGGGCGGTGGTGACCTGTTCCTCGTCGAACCGCGCGATCGGCAGGATCTTGCTCGCGTGCACGATCGCCGAGTCCAGGCCGGCCTTGACGCACTCGTCCAGGAACACGGAGTTGAGCAGGATGCGGGCGGCCGGGTTGAGGCCGAAGGAGATGTTCGACAGCCCGAGGGTGGTCTGCACGTCCGGGTGGCGGCGCTTGAGCTCGCGGATGCCCTCGATGGTGGCGACGCCGTCGCCGCGGGACTCCTCCTGGCCGGTGCAGATGGTGAAGGTCAGGCAGTCGACGAGGATGTCGGACTCGTGGATGCCCCAGTTGCCCGTCAGGTCGTCGATCAGCCGTTCGGCGATCTCGACCTTCTTCTCGGCGGTGCGGGCCTGGCCCTCCTCGTCGATGGTCAGGGCGATCAGCGCGGCGCCGTGCTCCTGCGCCAGCTTGGTGACCTTCGCGAACCGGGAGTCGGGGCCGTCGCCGTCCTCGTAGTTGACGGAGTTGATGACCGCGCGGCCGCCGAGCTTCTCCAGACCGGCGCGGATGACGGGGACCTCGGTGGAGTCCAGGACGATCGGCAGCGTGGAGGCGGTGGCGAAGCGGCCGGCGAGCTCCTCCATGTCGGCGACGCCGTCGCGGCCCACGTAGTCCACGCACAGGTCGAGCATGTGCGCGCCCTCGCGGATCTGGTCGCGGGCCATCTCCACGCAGTCGTCCCAGCGGCCCTCCAGCATGGCCTCCCGGAACTTCTTCGACCCGTTCGCGTTCGTCCGCTCACCGATCGCCAGGTAGGAGGTGTCCTGCCGGAACGGCACGCTCTGGTACAGGGAGGCCGCGCCCGGCTCGGGGCGCGGGTGGCGCTCGGTGGGGGCGGTGCCCCGCACCCGCTCCACGACCTGGCGCAGGTGCTCGGGCGTCGTGCCGCAGCAGCCGCCCACCAGGGACAGGCCGTACTCGCGTACGAAGGTCTCCTGCGCGTCGGCCAGCTCGGGCGCGGTCAGCGGGTAGTGGGCGCCGTCCTTGCCCAGGACCGGCAGGCCGGCGTTGGGCATGCAGGACAGCGGGATCCGGGAGTGGCGGGACAGGTAGCGCAGGTGCTCGCTCATCTCCGCGGGGCCGGTCGCGCAGTTCATGCCGATCATGTCGATGCCCAGCGGCTCCAGCGCGGTCAGCGCGGCGCCGATCTCCGAGCCCAGCAGCATCGTGCCGGTCGTCTCCACCGTCACCGAGCAGATCACCGGCAGGTCGAGGCCGAGTGCGTCCAGGGCGCGCCGGGCGCCGAGCACGGAGGCCTTGGTCTGCAGCAGGTCCTGCGTCGTCTCCACCAGCAGGGCGTCCGCGCCTCCGGCGACCAGGCCTTCGGCGTTGCGCTGGTAGGCGTCCCGCAGGAGGGTGTACGGGGCGTGCCCGAGGGTGGGGAGCTTGGTGCCGGGGCCGATGGAACCGAGCACCCAGCGTTGCCGGCCGTCCCGCGCGGCGAACTCGTCGGCGACCTCGCGGGCCACCCGGGCGCCGGCCTCCGACAGCTCGTGGACGCGCTCGGGGATGTCGTACTCGCCCAGCGCGGAGTGGTTGGCGCCGAAGGTGTTGGTCCCCACACAGTCGACGCCGGCGGCGAAGTACTCCTCGTGCACCGAGCGCACGATGTCCGGGCGGGTCACGTTCAGGACCTCGTTGCACCCCTCCAGCTGCTGGAAATCGTCCAGCGAGGGGTTCTGCGCCTGGAGCATGGTGCCCATCGCTCCGTCGGCGACCACCACACGGGTGGCGAGCGCCTCCCGGAGGGCGGAGACACGGGTGCGGGTGTCGGCGGACGGGGTGGACGGCGACGAGGCCATGAAGGGGCTCCCTAGGATGCGACGGCTGTCGGCTTTGCGCTGCCCGGTGCCGTCCGCAGGGAACGTCCCGGGGGAGAACGCACGTCGCCAGGGTAGCCGGGACCGGGGACGGATGGTCGGGGCGTCCACGAGACGGACGGGTGCGGCGGGGCGGGCGCCCGCCGAAGGGGTGACCGTCCGGGCCTCGGAACGGGCCGGGGCCGCGCCCCGGGCGAGCCGCGAACGGGCCGGGCGGAGACCGGGGCCGCGCCACGAGCGGGCCGGGAAGGAAGGGGCCAGGACGGAGCCGGGGGGACGGGCCGGAGGGGCCATGACGAGCCGGCGGACGGGCCGGAGGCGGCCAGGCGGAGGGAGTTCCGGGGCGGGCCGGCCCGTGCTCCCGGCCGCTGCCGGAGGACGGTACCGGCGACCGGGTCACATGGCCGAAGTGCAACAGTTGCCCGCCGACCATTGGCGGGAGGTCGGCATCGACCGGTAGTGTTCGGCATTGCCGAACGACGTCAGCGACGCCGAGGTCGGCAGTCGAAGGGGACGGAGGCAGTACGTCGATGGCACGGAACATCCAGTCGCTCGAGCGGGCGGCCGCGATGCTGCGCCTGCTCGCGGGCGGCGAGCGGCGGCTCGGCCTGTCGGACATCGCCTCGTCGCTGGGTCTGGCCAAGGGCACCGCGCACGGCATCCTGCGCACCCTCCAGCAGGAGGGCTTCGTGGAGCAGGACGACGCCTCCGGGCGCTACCAGCTGGGCGCCGAGCTGCTGCGCCTGGGCACGACGTACCTCGACGTGCACGAGCTGCGGGCGCGCGCCCTGGTGTGGACGGACGACCTGGCCCGGTCCAGCGGCGAGAGCGTCCACCTCGGCGTCCTGCACCAGCAGGGCGTCCTGATCGTGCACCACGTCTTCCGGCCCGACGACAGCCGGCAGGTGCTGGAGATCGGCGCCATGCAGCCGCTGCACTCCACGGCGCTGGGCAAGGTGCTGTCCGCCTACGACCCGGTCGCGCACAGCGAGGCGCTGGAGGCCGAGCGCACCGCGTACACGGACCGGACCGTCTGCGAGCCGGACGGATTCGAGCACATCCTGGACATCACGCGCGCGCGTGGTTACGCGGCCGACGTCGAGGAGACCTGGGACGGCATCGCCTCCATCGCCGCCCCCATCCACGACCGCCGGCGCATGCCGGTCGGCGCGGTCGGCATCACCGGGGCCGTGGAACGGCTGTGCCGGGACGGTGAGCTGCGGCCCGAGCTGGTCGCGGCGGTACGGGACTGCGCCCGCGCCGTGTCGCGGGACCTGGGCGCCGGGCGGTTCTGACAGCGCCCGGGCGGGCGCGGACACCCGCAGGGGCCGGGACGCCGGACGGCGTTCCGGTCCTTTTGCCTGCCCCGACGCGGCGAAGCGGACATACGGCCCGAAGGCCCGCACACCCCGTTCCCGGGGACCGATAGTCCATGACGATCAATAACGATCGTGTTTTCGATAACAGAACTCTTGACGCACGGCTGACGCCGAGACGAGACTCGCGTCCATCGGTCGGCATTGTCGAACACCTACCGGCAATACGCGTTAGAGTGTGACAACGCCAAGGGCCGCCACCGCTCTCACACCGAGAGCGCCGGAACACCCGGAGGGACCCGGGGGTTCGGCTTTCCCTGGACGAAGGACAAAGGAGTCGCGGGTGTCCAGCTCCGACATCTTCATCGGCGAGACCATCGGTACCGCCATACTCATCCTGCTCGGCGGCGGTGTCTGCGCCGCCGTGACGCTCAAGGCCTCCAAGGCGCGCAACGCCGGCTGGGTCGCCATCGCCCTCGGGTGGGGCTTCGCCGTCATGACGGCGGCGTACATCTCCACCCCGCTCTCCGGCGCCCACCTCAACCCGGCCGTGACGATCGGCATCGCGATCAAGGACGGCGAGTGGGGCAACGTCCCCACCTACTTCGCCGGGCAGATCCTCGGCGCCATGATCGGTGCCGTCCTGGTCTGGGTCGCCTACTACGGCCAGTTCCAGGCCCACCTGACCGACCCGGAGATCGTCGGCGGCCCTGACGCGCGGGACACCACGGCCAAGGCCGTCGAGGCCCAGGAGAAGGGCGCCGGCCCCGTCCTGGGCGTCTTCTCCACCGGCCCGGAGATCCGGCACACGGTCCAGAACCTCGCCACCGAGATCATCGGCACCTTCGTCCTGCTGCTCGCCATCCTGACCCAGGGCCTGAACGACGCGGGCAACGGCCTCGGCACCCTGGGCGCCCTGATCACCTCGTTCGTGGTGGTCTCGATCGGCCTGTCCCTCGGCGGCCCCACGGGCTACGCGATCAACCCGGTCCGCGACCTCGGCCCGCGCATCGTGCACGCCCTGCTGCCCCTGCCGAACAAGGGCGGCTCCGACTGGTCCTACGCCTGGGTCCCCGTCGTCGGTCCGCTGATCGGCGGCGCGATCGCCGGAGGTGTCTACAACGTCGCGTTCGCCTGAGCGGCCTTCCGCTCGGCCATCATCGAGCCGCAGAACACGCGCCGTACGCACCGGCCCCACACCACGGAACCCCAGGAGCACACAGTGACCGACGCTCACACCGCCGGACCCTTCATCGCCGCGATCGACCAGGGCACGACCTCCTCCCGCTGCATCGTCTTCGACCGCGACGGACGCATCGTCTCCGTCGACCAGAAGGAACACGAGCAGATCTTCCCCAAGCCGGGCTGGGTCGAGCACAACGCCGCCGAGATCTGGACCAACGTCCAGGAGGTCGTCGCCGGGGCCATCGAGAAGGCCGGCATCACCCGCGACGACATCAAGGCCATCGGCATCACCAACCAGCGCGAGACCACGCTGGTCTGGGACAAGAACACCGGTGAGCCCGTCCACAACGCCATCGTCTGGCAGGACACCCGTACCGACGCCCTCTGCCGCGAGCTGGGCCGCAACGTCGGCCAGGACCGCTTCCGCCGCGAGACCGGCCTGCCCCTCGCCTCCTACTTCGCCGGCCCCAAGGCCCGCTGGCTGCTCGACAACGTCGAGGGCCTGCGCGAGCGCGCCGAGGCGGGCGACCTGCTCTTCGGCACCATGGACACCTGGGTCATCTGGAACCTGACCGGCGGGGTGAACGGCGGCAAGCACGTCACCGACGTCACCAACGCCTCGCGCACCATGCTGATGAACCTGCACACCATGCAGTGGGACGCCAGGATCGCCGAGTCCATCGGCGTGCCGACGCAGATGCTCCCGGAGATCCGCTCCTCCGCCGAGGTCTACGGCGAGATCAAGGGCGGCAGACTGGGCGAGCTGCTCGGCGGTGTCCCGGTCGCCTCAGCGCTCGGCGACCAGCAGGCGGCCCTGTTCGGCCAGACCTGCTTCTCCGAGGGCGAGACCAAGTCGACGTACGGCACCGGCACCTTCATGGTGATGAACACCGGTGACAAGCTCATCAACTCCTACTCGGGCCTGCTGACCACGGTCGGCTACAAGATCGGCGACCA
Source organism: Streptomyces sp. NPDC037271 (assembly GCF_055603605.1). Taxonomy (NCBI): domain Bacteria; kingdom Bacillati; phylum Actinomycetota; class Actinomycetes; order Kitasatosporales; family Streptomycetaceae; genus Streptomyces; species Streptomyces sp. NPDC037271. The sequence goes on along the minus strand of NZ_JBVJVN010000033.1, from coordinate 16,995 downwards.
GGACACGGTCTACGCCCTCGAGGGGTCGATCGCCGTCACCGGCTCGCTGGTGCAGTGGATGCGCGACCAGATGGGCCTGATCTCCACCGCCGCCGAGATCGAGACCCTGGCGATGCAGGTCGAGGACAACGGCGGCGCCTACTTCGTCCCGGCCTTCTCCGGCCTGTTCGCCCCGTACTGGCGCTCCGACGCCCGCGGTGTGATCGCCGGCCTGACCCGGTACGTCACCAAGGCGCACCTCGCGCGCGCCGTCCTGGAGGCCACCGCCTGGCAGACGCGGGAGATCGCGGACGCCATGACGAAGGACTCCGGTGTGGAGCTGACCGCCCTCAAGGTCGACGGCGGCATGACCTCCAACAACCTGCTGATGCAGACCCTCGCCGACTTCGTGGACGCCCCGGTGGTGCGCCCGATGGTCGCCGAGACCACCTGCCTCGGCGCCGCCTACGCCGCCGGCCTCGCCGTCGGCTTCTGGAACAGCACCGACGACCTGCGCGCCAACTGGCGGCGGGCCGCCGAGTGGACCCCCCGCATGGACGCGGAGATCCGCGACCGTGAGTACAAGAGCTGGCTCAAGGCCGTCGAGCGGACCATGGGCTGGCTCGAGGACGAGGAGTAAGAACCGCAATGACCACTCAGTCCACCCTGCAGTCCGTGCCTGCCCTGGGGACGCACCCGGCCTCCGGCTCGAACCCGAGCCGGGCCGAGACCCGGGAGCAGCTCTCCAAGGCGTCGTACGACCTTCTCGTGATCGGCGGCGGCATCCTGGGCATCTCCACCGCCTGGCACGCCGCGCAGTCCGGCCTCAGGGTGGCCGTGGTCGACGCCGGCGACTTCGCCGGCGCCACCTCCTCCGCCTCCTCCAAGCTGCTCCACGGCGGACTGCGCTACCTGCAGACCGGCGCGGTGAAGCTGGTGGCGGAGAACCACTTCGAGCGCCGTGCGGTCTCCCGCCAGGTGGCCCCCCACCTGGCGAACCCGCTCACCTTCTACCTCCCCGTGTACAAGGGCGGGCCGCACGGCGCGGCGAAGCTGGGAGCCGGTGTGTTCGCGTACTCGGCGCTGTCCGCCTTCGGTGACGGCGTCGGCCACCTGCTCTCCCCGGCCAAGGCCGCGCAGGACGTGCCGGAGCTGCGCACCGACAACCTCAAGGCCGTGGCCGTGTACGGCGACGACCAGATGAACGACGCCCGCATGGCGCTGATGACCGTCCGCGCGGCGGCCGAGTCGGGCGCGGTCGTCCTCAACCACGCCGAGGTGACCGGCCTGCGCTTCACCAAGGGGCGGGTGACCGGCGCCGAGCTGAAGGACCGCCTGACCGGCGACGAGTTCGGGGTGAACGCCCGCCTGGTGCTCAACGCCACCGGCCCCTGGGTCGACCACCTGCGGCGCATGGAGGACCCGAACGCGGCCCCGTCCATCCGCCTGTCCAAGGGCGCGCACCTGGTCCTCAAGCGCACCGCGCCCTGGAAGGCCGCGCTGGCCACCCCGATCGACAAGTACCGCATCACCTTCGCCCTCCCCTGGGAGGACATGCTGCTGCTCGGCACGACCGACGAGGAGTTCGAGGGCGACCCGGCGGACGTCGCGGTCAACGAGAAGGACATAGCCCAGATCCTCGACGAGGCCGCCTTCTCCATCCGCGACCAGCAGCTCGACCGGGACCTGATCACGTACTCCTTCGCGGGTCTGCGCGTGCTGCCGGGCGGCCCCGGTGACACCGCGAAGGCCAAGCGCGAGACGGTCGTCAGCGAGGGCCGGGGCGGCATGCTGTCCGTCGCGGGCGGCAAGTGGACCACCTTCCGTCACATCGGCCGTACGGTCATGAAGAAGCTGGAGGCGCTGCCGGGCCACCCGCTGGGCGACGACTTCGAGCCGATCGCGTCGCTGCCGAAGAAGCTGCCGCTGCCGGGCGTCGCCAACCCGCGCGCGGTCGCGCACCGGCTGCTGGTGGACGGCCCGGCGCCCGGCCCGCGGATGGCGGCGGACACCGCCAGGCACCTGGCCACGCACTACGGCTCGCTGGCCTTCGACATCGCGCGTCTGGCCAACGACAACCCGGAGCTGGCCGAGCGTGTCCACCCCGACGCCCCGGAGATCTGGGCGCAGGTCGTGTGGGCCCGGGACCACGAGTGGGCCGAGACGCAGGACGACGTACTGCGCCGGCGGACGACGCTGACGATCCGCGGCCTGGCCACGGAAGACGTCCGCGCCAAGGTCCAGGACCTGCTCGACAAGAAGTAGGACCGGAGGCGGGGCCGGGCACCGGTCCAGCGGGAGGCGGTGGCTCCGTGCCGGGGAGCCACCGCCTCCCGCGCGTGCTTTTCAAGCGGCACCACCTCCATAATGGCGTGAGACATCGGATGTCTGAGCACGCTTTGAAGCACAGGGAGGTCGGCCGTGGCGGTCACCGACGAGGCGATCGAGAAGATCAAGGGCATGATCGTCTCCGGCGCGCTGCGGCCCGGCGACCGGCTGCCCAAGGAGAGCGAGCTCGCCGCCGGCCTCGGCCTGTCCCGCAACTCGCTGCGGGAGGCCGTACGCGCCCTGTCCCTGATCCGGATCCTGGACGTGCGCCAGGGCGACGGGACCTATGTCACGAGCCTGGATCCGCAGCTCCTGCTGGAGGCCATCGGCTTCGTCGTCGACTTCCACCGAGACGACACGGTGCTGGAGTTCCTCGCCGTGCGCCGCATCCTGGAGCCGGCCGCGACCGCGCTGGCGGCCTCCCGGATCAGTGACCGGGAGCTCGACGCGCTCGGTGCCCGGCTGGACGTCCTCGGCACCGAACCGTCGGTGGAGGAGCTGGTCGCCTGCGACCTGGAGTTCCACCGGGGCATCGTGGGGGCCTCGGGCAACTCGGTGCTCTGCTCCCTCCTCGACGGTCTGTCCGGTCCCACCACCCGGGCCCGCGTCTGGCGCGGTCTCACCCAGGAGGACGCGGTCAGCCGCACCCTGCACGAGCACCGCGCGATCCTCGCCGCGCTGCGCGACCGGGACGCGGAGGCGGCACGCTCCTGGGCGACGGTGCACATCGCGTCCGTGGAGCAGTGGCTGCGCTCCACCCTCTGATCCGGCTCCGGTCCGGCTCCGATCCGGTGGTGGCGGCGGGTGTCCGGCCGCCGGTAACGGGGCAGTGATGCGGTCACTCCCCCGTGCAAGGGGGCTGCGGGCGGCCCCTCGGCACGCCGTAAGGTTGGGGGGTACGCGAGGGCACGTCGGAAGGAGGCGCTGGGTGATCGAGCTCGAGGGGGTTCCCGAGCTGGTCGACCCGGTCATGGTGGCCGCGTTCGAGGGCTGGAACGACGCCGGCGACGCCGCCTCCACCGCGGTCGCACATCTCGACCGGGAGTGGAAGGGCGAGGTGTTCGCGGCGCTGGACGCCGAGGACTACTACGACTTCCAGGTCAACCGCCCCACGGTGTTCATGGAAGCGGGCGTCCGCAAGATCACGTGGCCGACGACGAGGCTGTCGGTGATCCGGGTCGGCGGCGACAAACCGCGCGACCTCGTGCTCGTCCGCGGCATCGAGCCGTCCATGCGCTGGCGCTCGTTCTGCAACGAACTGCTGGGCTTCGCCCACGAGCTGGGCGTCGAGCTGGTGGTCGTCCTGGGCGCCCTGCTGGGCGACACCCCGCACACCCGCCCAGTGCCGGTCAGCGGCACCACGTCGGACGCCGACCTGGCCCGGCGCATGGACCTGGAGGAGACCAAGTACGAGGGGCCCACGGGCATCGTCGGCATCCTCCAGGAAGCGTGCACGCACGCGGGCGTACCGGCCGTTTCGCTGTGGGCCGCGGTGCCGCACTACGTGTCGCAGCCGCCGAACCCGAAGGCCACCCTGGCCCTGCTGAACCGGCTGGAGGACCTCATCGACGTGCGCATCCCGCTGGGCGAGCTGCCCGAGGACGCGCGCGCCTGGCAGGTGGGTGTGGACCAGCTGGCGGCCGAGGACAGTGAGGTCGCCGAGTACGTCCAGTCGCTGGAGGAGGCCCGGGACACCGCGGAGCTGCCGGAGGCGTCGGGCGAGGCGATCGCCCGCGAGTTCGAGCGGTACCTGCGGCGGCGGGACGGCTCCGGACCGGGTGGACCCGGTGGGCCGGGTGGACCAGGTGGCCACGCCACGGCCGACGGCGGCGAAGGCCAGCCCGGGACGCCGTATCTGCGGGACAACCCCAGCGGCCGTGCGCGTCCGCCGAGGCCGCCGAAGGCGAGCGGGGACGACGAGGAGTCGTCGGAGGACTGACGGACGGCAACAGGGGCGCTTCCCGGCGGGAAGCGCCCCTGTTCTCCGTGGGTGCGCCTCCTTACAGCGCCACCCCGAGCAGAGCGTCGACCGCGCGGGACACCACACCGGGCGCACCGATGTCCGTGCCGCCGCTCTCCTGCTGGAGGGCGGCCCAGCGGTCGACCGCTTCGAGGGCGGCCGGGGAGTCCAGGTCGTTCGCGAGGGCCGTGCGGATCTCCTCGACGAGCGCCTCGGCGGACGGGCCGTCGGGCCGGGAGACCGCGGCGCGCCAGCGGTCGAGCCGGGCGAGGGCGTCCTGGAGCACCTGGTCGGTCCACTCCCAGTCGGAGCGGTAGTGGTGGGCGAGCAGCGTCAGCCGGATCGCGGCCGGGTCGACGCCGTCGCGGCGCAGCTTCGAGACGAAGACCAGGTTGCCCTTGGACTTGGACATCTTCTCGCCGTCGAGACCGACCATGCCGGCGTGCACGTACGCCTTGGCCATGGGGAACTCGCCGGTGAGCGCCTGGGCGTGCGAGGCGCCCATCTCGTGGTGCGGGAAGGCCAGGTCGGAGCCGCCGCCCTGGACGTCGAAGCCCATCCCGAGGTGGTCGAGGGCGATGGCCACGCACTCGATGTGCCAGCCGGGGCGTCCGCGGCCGAGGGAGCCGCCGTCCCAGCTGGGCTCGCCCTCCCGGGCCGCCATCCACAGCATCGGGTCGAGCGGGTTCTTCTTGCCCGGCCGGTCCGGGTCACCGCCCCGCTCGGCGGAGAGCAGCCGCATGGCGGCGGCGTCGAGGTGGGAGACACCGCCGAAGTGGGGATCGGACTCGACGGAGAAGTAGATGTCACCCTCGAGCTCGTACGCCGCACCCGCGTCCCGCAGCCGCTCGACGAGCGGGACGATGCCGGGTATGGCCTCCACGGCGCCTATGTAGTGCCGCGGCGGCAGCATCCGCAGCGCCGTCATGTCCTCGCGGAAGAGGGCGGTCTCCTTCTCGGCGAGGGCGGTCCAGTCGACGCCGTCCCGCTCGGCCCGCTCCAGCAGCGGGTCGTCGACGTCGGTGACGTTCTGGACGTAGTGAACCTGCCGCTTGGTGTCGAGCCACACGCGTTGCACGAGGTCGAACGCGTTGTAGGTCGCCGCGTGCCCCATATGGGTGGCGTCGTACGGCGTGATGCCGCAGACATAGATGCGGGCGACGGGACCGGGGTCGAGAGTGACCAGGCCTCCGGTCGCGGTGTCGTGGATCCTCAGGTCGCGACCCTGACCAGGCAGGGCGGGGACCTCGGAAGCGGGCCAGGCATGCATGTCATGAGCCTAACCGGACGGATGTTCCGTACACGAACCGGATCGGTCCGGATGGCCGGTAAGGCGCTCTTGCGAGGCGCCGGCCGTTGTGCCGGCCGGGCCGTGGGCGGTGCCTACACCGGCGGCCAGGGGATGGCCGGCCACTCCCCGCTCGGCTCCGGGTGCTTCCCGGAGGCCAGCAGGGCCTCGACCCGCGCGCGCGTGGCACCGAGTTCGACGGGGGTGATCAGTGCGCCGAGCCGGGTCGCCAGGGTCCCGCCGTCCTCCAGCGCCTCCCTGAGCGTGTCGAGCACGGCCAGGGCCTCCCCGGTGAGCGGATCGCCCGCCCAGCCCCAGAGCAGGGTGCGCAGCTTGTTCTCGGCGTGGAAGGCCACCCCGTGGTCGATGCCGTACAGCCGCTCCTCGCCCGCGGGCAGCAGATGGCCGCCCTTGCGGTCGGCGTTGTTGATCACGGCGTCCAGCACGGCGAGCCGTCGCAGCCGCTCGTCGTCGGCGTGCACGAGCAGCGCGGTGCGGCCTTCCCCGACGTCGGCGAGGGCGATCGCCTTCCAGCCGGGGCCCGGCTCCTCGTCCTCGACCAGGGCGAGCAGCTCCGTGTCCGGAACCGCCTCGATCCACAGCTGGCACATGCCCTCGCCGTACGGCCCGTCGCGCAGCACGGTGGGCGGTACCAGGCCCCAGCCGGTCGCCTCGGAGACCTCGTAGGCGGCGACCTCGCGCCGGGCGAGGTTGCCGTCGGGGAAGTCCCACAGGGGCCGCTCCCCCGCGACCGGCTTGTAGACGCAGGCCGCCTCGCGTCCCTCGTGCGTGACCGTGCAGTACAGCGCCGCGTTCGAGGCGTCCCGGATGCGTCCGCGCACGGTCAGTTCACCCTGGGCGAGCAACTCGGCGGTCGCCGCTTCGGTGGTCACGCTCCGCGGCGGTATCCGTTCTGGCGCGGACATACGTGTCCTTCCGGGTCGAGCGGGAGGCTGCACAGCGGGCACGGCGGCCGCCCGGCGTTGACGACGTCGAGGGCGCGCTTGGCGAAGGCCCTGGCCTGCGCGCCGGTGAGGCGGACCCGCAGCATCGGGGGGCCGTTCTCCTCGTCCTGGAGGAGCCGCTCCTCGGCTTCCGCCAGGTCCTCCTCGGACTCGGCGTCCAGCTCCACGAGGGCCTGCGCCTCGACGATCATGCGCTGTTCCTCGCCGTCCCAGGCCAGCGCCATGGTGCCGACCCTGAACTCCTCCTCGACGGGGGTGTCCAGCGGGGCGGTGTCGGCGGGCTCGGTGGGCGCCATGGCGGGGACGACGGTGCTCCCGCCGCTGCGCCGTACGACCTCGTCGAGGAGTTCGTCCATGCGCTCGGCGAGGGCGGCGACCTGGGTCTTCTCCAGGGCCACGCTGGTCACCCGGGAGCCGGCGATGGCCTGGAGGAAGAACGTACGGCGCCCGGGCAGTCCGACCGTACCGGCCACGAAACGTTCCGGTTGGTCGTAGAGGAACACCTGACGGGACACGTCCTGTCTCCATGGAAGTCGGGGAAAGCGGGGAAGTCGGGGAAGTCGGGGAAAGCGAGAAAGCGGGAAGTCGAGGGGGACTGCTGCGACGGCTTCACCCTACTGCGGCCGACGATCACGGTGCGCCCGCACCACCACCGACGGGGGCCTGGTCGCCCGGGGGCTCCTCGTGCGGGGCCAGGGAGGCGAAGTCACCGGTGTCCCCGAGACGGACGAGGAACGGGCGCAGCCGGGTGTAGCGGATCGCGGTGACGGAACAGGGCTCGACGGAGATCCGCTGGAAGAGGTCGAGGTGGAGGCCGAGTGCGTCGGCGACGAGGGACTTGATGATGTCGCCGTGGGAGCACACGAGGTAGACGGCGTCGGGGCCGTGGTCGCGCTCCACGCGCGCGTTCCACTCGCGCACCGCCTCGGCGGCGCGGGTCTGCATGGCGCGCATGGACTCGCCGCCGGGGAAGGCCGCGGCGGAGGGGTGCGCCTGGACGACCTCCATGAGCGGCTCGTCCTTGAGTTCCGCGAGCTTGCGGCCGGACCAGTCGCCGTAGTGGCACTCCCCGATCCGTTCGTCGGTGTGCGCCCGCAGTTCGGGCCGGGCGTCGAGCAGGGGCCGGATCGTCTCCTGGCAGCGCTGCAGCGGGCTGGTGACGACCTCGGAGAGCGGCAGGCCGGCGAGCCGTCCGGGCAGCGCGGCGGCCTGTGCGGCGCCGCGTTCGTCGAGGGCGACGCCGGGCGTCCAGCCGGCGAGCAACCCCTCGGTGTTGGCGGTGGAACGTCCGTGCCTGACCAGGATCAGCGTGGGCATGCGGACAGGGTAGGCGTAGGGCACGGTGCTCGGGCGCCGGGGTGAAGGGAGAACACGTTCGGTGATCGTCGACTGTGCCATCTACCGGGACGGGCGCCGCGCGGACGGACCCGAGGACCTCTCCGACGCGCTCGGCGAGGCGCGGACGGCGGGCGGCTTCGTCTGGATCGGGCTGCACGAGCCGACCGAGGACGAGTTCGACCTGGTCACGCAGGAGTTCGGGCTGCATCCGCTGGCGGTGGAGGACGCCCTGAAGGCGCACCAGCGGCCCAAGCTGGAGGTCTACGAGGACTCGCTCTTCGCCGTCCTCAAGCCGGTGGTGTACGAGCCGGAGAGCGACGCCGTCTCCACCGACGAGCTCATGATCTTCCTGGGTGACGCGTTCGTGGTCGTGGTCCGGCACGGCGAGGGCGCCCCGCTGCGGGCTGTACGGCAGCGCCTGGAGCACGAGCCCGAGCTGCTCGGCAAGGGCCCCACCGCGGTCCTGTACGCGATCGCGGACGCCGCCGTCGACCACTACCTGGACGTGGCGGTCGAGCTGCAGAACGACCTGGAGGAGCTGGAGGCCGAGGTCTTCTCACCGGACGGCGGCGGCTCCCGGCGCACGGCGTCCCGGATCTACACCTTCAAGCGGCAGGTCCTGGAGTTCCGCCGGGCGACCGGGCCGCTGGCGCCGCCGCTGGCCAGGCTGGCCGGGACCGGGGTGTTCGGCGGCAGGGTGCCGTTCGTGAACGACAGGGCACGGCCGTTCTTCCGGGACGTGAGCGACCACCTCACGCGGGTGAACGAGTCGGTGGAGAATCTGGACCGGCTCGTCTCGGACATCCTTTCGGCGCATCTGGCACAGACGAGCGTCCGGCAGAACGACGACATGCGGAAGATCTCCGCGTGGGCGGCCATGGCAGCGGTCCCCACGATGGTGGCGGGGATCTACGGCATGAACTTCGAGCACATGCCGGAACTGCGCTGGGTATGGGGTTATCCGGCGGTGATCGCGGTGATGGCCGTGCTGGAGGTGCTGCTGTTCCGGCTGTTCAAGCGGCGGGGCTGGCTCTGAGGGAGTGCGGGACGGTCAGGCGACCTCCGGTGCCGCGGTGGCGGGTCCGCCGAGCGCGTCGCGCCGTTCGGGTGTCCGCAGCGTCACCATGCGGCGCCAGCCGGCCAGCCGCTCGTAGGCGTACGCCGCGTGGATGCCCGCCGCGAGCATCGCCGACCTGGCGCGCGACCAGCCGAGGAGGCTCCCCATGCGGGCCATCACGGCGAGGCTGACGTCCCGGTGGACGCGGATCTCGGCGAGCGCGCACTCGCGCAGCGTCCGCTGGATGTACCGGCCGTGCCCGGCGGCGGCGAAGCGGAGCAGTTCCTCGTGGGAGTACGCGAGGTGGTTGTCCTCGTCGGCCGAGATCATCCGGACGGCCCGGCCCAGGTCCGGGTGGTCCGCGAAGTACTTGAGGAGCATCGCCATCTGCTCGGCCGCGCGCTGCTCGGTGACCCTGCTGTGCGCGAGGTAGGTGATGACGTCCCGCACCGTGAGCGGCTCGTCGGCCTTGAGCTTCTCGTGGGCGAGGCCGATGCCGTGCCGTTCCAGGAGCATGGTGTAGTCGGTCTCGGGCGGCACTTCGACGGGTTCGAGGCCGCGCTTCTTCAGCAGGGCGTTGAAGATCCGCCCGTGCTTGTCCTCGTCGGCGCCGTGCCGGGTGATCTTGGGGGCGAGGGCGCGCTCGCTCTCGGGTACCAGCGCCGCGATGCGCGCGTTCTCCCAGCCTCCCTGCGTCTCCCCGCTGGCCGCGATGGAGCAGAAGAGACGGAACGACTCGTCGTTGTCGAGGATCTCCTGGAACAGACTCTTGGCCGAAAGCATCGGTGGCACCTCTCTGCCTGTGCAGGGTTTCGCAGGTTCCGCAGACTCCGCAAAGAACGAGTCAAGTGCGGGAGCGGAGAGGCGGCAACAGGTGCGGCGGGCAACTCAGCCAAAAGAAGGACGGCCGGGAACACGAGGAGGCGTAACCACGGGCACGCGGGCGCGTTGTTCCCCGTGACGGCCGTGGCGGGGAAGACCCCCGAGCCCCCACCACGGCCGCAGAACTTTCCGGGGTCGCTCCTGCGTCGCTACGCCAGTCCGGCGCGCTCCAGGGCCTCGGTGCCGGCGCGGAGCGCGGCGATCCGCTCGTCCAGGGTGAAGCCGGCGGGGGCGAGCGTCAGCGTGGTGACGCCGGCGGCGGCGTAGGCCTTCATCCGGTCCGCGATGCGGTCCACGGAGCCGAGCAGGGTGGTCCGGTCGATCAGCTCGTGCGGTACGGCCGCGGCGGCGCCCTCCTTGTCGCCGGACAGGTACTTGTCCTGGATCTCGGCGGCCGCCGCCTCGTAGCCCATGCGCTGGGCGAGCTGGTTGTAGAAGTTCTGCTTGCGGCTGCCCATGCCGCCGACGTAGAGCGCGGTGTAGGGGCGGAAGGTGTCGGCGAGCGCGGCGACGTCCTTGTCGTCGCCGAGGGCGAGCGGCAGGGTCGGGCAGACGTCGAAGCCGTCGAGGGTCTTCCCGGCCTTCTCCCGCCCGGCGCGCAAGTGCCGGACCGCGGTGTCCTCCAGGTGGTCGGCGGACGGGAAGATCAGCAGGGCGCCGTCGGCGATCTCGCCGGTCTGCTCCAGGTTCTTCGGGCCGATCGCGGCGATGTACAGCGGGATGTGCTCGCGCTGCGGGTGCACGGTCAGCTTGATCGGCTTGCCGGGGCCGCCGGGCAGGGGCAGCGTCCAGTGCTGCCCCTCGTACGACAGCCGCTCCCGGGTCATCGCCCTGCGCACGATCTCGACGTACTCGCGGGTGCGGGCGAGCGGCTTGTCGAACTTGACGCCGTACCAGCCCTCGGAGACCTGCGGGCCGGACACGCCGAGGCCGAGGCGGAATCGGCCCTTCGAGAGGGAGTCCAGGGTGGCGGCCGTCATCGCGGTCATCGCGGGCTGGCGGGCCGGGATCTGGAAGATGGCCGAACCCACGTCGATGCGCTCGGTCTGGGCGGCGACCCAGGTGAGCACGGTGGCCGCGTCGGAGCCGTAGGCCTCGGCGGCCCAGCAGACGGCGTAGCCGAGCCGGTCGGCCTCCTGGGCGACGGCCAGGTTGTCCGCGTCCATTCCGGCACCCCAGTAGCCGAGGTTGATCCCGAGCTGCATGGCCGATTCCCCTTACCGATCAGTAACGTGGCTGGTGGCCCGACCTTAGCGCGCGAAATCGGTTGTCCACAGGCCCCCACGGCGCAAGCCGTGGCCAGTAATGTCGGCGTTCATGGAGCAGAGGCATCTCGGCCGCACCGGCCTGCGCGTGTCCCGCATCGGTCTCGGCACCCTGACCTGGGGCCGGGACACGGACGAGCACGACGCCGCGGACCTCTTGAAGACCTTCTGGGAAGCGGGCGGCACCCTCGTCGACACGGCGGACGTGTACGGCGACGGGGAGGCCGAGTACCTGCTCGGACGGCTCATGGAAGGGCTGGTGCCGCGCCGGGACCTGGTGATCTCGACCAAGGCGGGCAGCGTGCCGGATCCCGACCGCCGCTTCGACGGTTCACGGGCCCACCTGCTCTCCGCGCTGGACGCCTCGCTGGCCCGCCTCGGCACGGACCACGTCGACGTGTGGCACCTGCACGCCTACGACCCGCACACGCCGCTGGAGGAGACGCTGCACGCCCTGGACGTCGCGGTGAGCAGCGGCCGTGCCCGGTACGCGGGGGCCTCCAACTTCTGCGGCTGGCAGCTGGCCAAGGCGGCGACCTGGCAGCTGGCGGCGCCGGCCGTACGGAACCGGCTGGCGAGTACGCAGATGGAGTACTCCCTGCTCCAGCGCGGCATCGAACGCGAGGTGCTGCCGGCCGCCCTGGACCTGGGCATCGGCCTGCTGCCCTCCTCGCCGCTGGGCCGGGGGGTCCTCACCGGCAAGTACCGCGGGGACGCGACACCGTCCGACTCACGCGGCGCCTCGGAGCATCTGGCCCCGTTCGTCGCGCCCTACCTCGACGACACCGCCGGCCACATCGTGGACGCGGTGGCGACGGCGGCGGACGGGCTCGCGGTGACCCCGCTCCAGGTGGCGCTGGCCTGGGTCCGCGACCGGCCCGGCGTGGTCGCCCCGATCGTCGGCGCGCGCAACGCTCGGCAGCTCACGGCGGCGTTGTCAGTGGAGACCCTTAGTCTTCCTGACGAGATCTGCCGGGCTCTCGACGACGTGTCGGCGCCCGTGCACCGCTATCCCGATCACGACTGGAGCACGCTGTGAGCACGGAGCCCGAGCCCGCCTCTGAGGACGTCGCGGACACCGCGGACACCGCGGACGCCGGGCCGGAGACCGCGGGCACCGCGAACGGGGCCGACGTCGAGGTACCGGCCGGCACCGGAGCCTCCGACACCGGGGCCGCCGGGCAGGAGCAGGCGCCCGGCGACGCCGACGAGGCGGCCGCCGGGGAGGCCGCGGGCGGCGGCCGGGCCACCGAGGCAGCCCCGGAGCCCGGGCTCGCACCCGACGGCGCCGGGAACGAGGCGCCGACCGGGCAGCCGGACGATGACGGCGCGGCGGGGCAGGAGTCCGAGGCCGACGCGGCGGGGCAGCCGGACGGCGCGGCGGGGCAGGAGTCCGAGGCCGGCGCGGCGGGGCAGCCGGACGGCGCGGCGGGGCAGGAGTCCGAGGCCGGCGCGGCGGGGCAGCCGGACGGCGCGGCGGGGCAGGTGTCCGAGGCCGAGGCCGAGCTGGCCGCTCAGCGGCTCGTGCGGGAGCGGATCGAGCGGCGGAAGGCCGAGAAGCAGGCGCCGATCGACGCCGGGGCCAAGCTCAGCGGGACGGCGGCCGATCTCCTCGCCGCCGTGCGGGCCGTGGAGAGCGGCGAGAAGCCCGCGGCCACGGTCTTCGGCGCCCCGGAGCCCGCGCCGCGCCGCGCCGCGCCGGAGCCGGTGCGCCGGCCCCGGCCGGTGCCGGCGGAGCCGGCCTCCGGGCCCGCGGGACCCCCGCCGGAGGTCGTCCAGGCCGTACGGCGCGTACTGGCCGAGGGCGGCGCCCCCGAGGCACTCGCACCGCAGACCGCCGCGCTCCTCGGGGAGGAGGCGGCGGACGCACTGCGCGCGGACCCCTGGCAGCTGCTCCGGGTCGGCGGAGTACGGCCGGAACAGGCCGACGGGTTCGCCCGGGCACTGCTCGGCGCGGCGTGCGGCCCGGACGACGAGCGTCGCGGCCGTGCGATCACGGTGTGGCTGCTGGAGCAGGCGGCCCTGGCCGGGCACACGGCCCTGGAGCTGCCCCGGCTCACGGCCACGCTGGCCCAGCGGGGCGTGCCGGACCCCGACGCCGCCGTGCAGAGCACGCTCGCGGAGGGAGAGGCGCTGGCCTTCCAGGACGCCCTGGAGGAGACCGGCGCCCGCCCGGGCACCGCGACGAACCCGACGAACCCGACTAACCCGATGGAAGCGACCGGCGGGGCGGAGGAGGCGGGGGCGGACGAAGGCGAGGAACGCCCGGTGCGGGTCCTGGTCGGTCTGGAGCGGTACGCGCTCGCCGAGGAGAGCCTCGCCGACGGTCTGGCCCGGCTGGTCAACTCGGTACCGAAGGAGCACGGCCGGGCGGCGGACTGGGAGCAGGCCGCCGCCTCGGCGCAGGGTTCCACCGCCGACCTGATCCGCGCCGTCACGGACCACGGCCTGGTCCTGCACACCGGCGGGGAGGCCTCCCTGGCCGAACCCGCGGCCCTGCTGCACGCCGCGCACGCCCTGGGCCTGCGCGCCTGGGCGGCCGCGCACGGCCCGCTCGGCCGCGACCGCTTCGCCGCACTGCTGGGCGACCCGCCGTCCGCGCCACGGCCCCCGGACTCCACCGTCCCGGGCGGGGCCGTACCGGCCGGTCCGGCCGCCGTCACCGTGGCCGGGCTGCTGACCGGGGCCGAGGGCCCGGGCCGGGACGCGGACGGTGCGCTGGACCTCGACCTGCTCGTCGTGCTCGACGCGCCGCAGCTGGACGTCGAGGCGGGCGCCCTGCTCGCGGAGTCGCTGCCGGACGGGGCCCGGCTGGTGCTCGCCGGGGATCCGGCGGTGCTGTGGTCCGTGGGCCCCGGGCGCATCTTCGCGGACCTGCTGGCGGCACGGGTCTGCCCCCAGATCGCCTCGCGGCGGCCGGACCCCGGCCCGCTCGGCGAACTGGTCTCCGGTATCGGCATCGGCGAGCTGGGCCAGGTGGAGGCGCCCGGCAAGGAGGTCGTGATCGTGCCGGTGCGGGACGCCGGCGAGGCCGTGCACCGCACCGTCCAGCTCGTCGCGGACTCGGTGCCGCGCGCGATCGGCGTCCCCACCGAGGAGACCCAGGTGATCACCCCGGGCCACGGCGGCGCGGCGGGCACGCGGGCGCTCAACGCGGCGCTGAAGGAGCGGCTGAACCCCGGCCCCGGCCGCTTCGGCGGTTTCGACCCGGGCGACCGTGTCGCCTACTCCCCCGCACCGGGCCGGGTGGTGCCGGGCCGGGTGGTGAAGGCCGACGCCGGCGGACTGCACCTGTCGTGCGCGGGCGAGGCCGTCGTCGTGCCGAAGGAGCGGGTGGAGCGGTCCGTACGGCACGGATGGGCACTGACCGCGCACCAGGCGGTGGGCGGCCGGTGGCCCGCGGTGGTCGTGGTCCTGCCCGGCGATGCCGCGCAGGCGCTCAGCCGGCCCTGGGTCTACACGGCGTTCAGCCGGGCCGCCCGCCATCTGTCCGTGGTGCACGGCGTGGAGCAGACACTGCCCCGGGCCGTGGCCGAGGTGCCGGCGAAGCCGCGCACGACCCGGCTGCCGGTGCTGCTCCGGCCGCAGGTCCCCTCGGAGGGCTGACCCCGGGCGCGCGCCCGGCCACGTCCATCGGCCACGTCGCCGAAAGACATCGCCGGACGGCCGCGCCTGCCGTCCCGGGCAGACGCGACGCCGGCGGCCACAGGGTCGCCCCCGTGGCCGCCGGCGTCATGCCGTCAGGGCCGGCCGGATCCGCCGTCCGGTCCGTCCCGGCTCCCGGTGCTCAGCGATCCGCCTCCACCCGCACCGGTTCACCGTCGTCGTCCTCGTCGTCGTCCTCGTCCGTGTCCAGGTCATCGTCCGCGTCCTCGTCCAGGCCCGCGTCGAGGTCCTCCGCCGACTCCTCCACCTCGCCGTCGTCGGCCTCGTCGTCCTCCTCGTCGTCGAGGCCGTCGTCGAATTCGTCGTCGAACACCGCGCTGACGTCGAAGCGGCAGACCACCCGTTGCGGATCGACCTGCTCGAACGGGGCCTCCAGCCATTCGCCGGGATCGGGGGCCTCGTCCGCGGCCGTCACCCAGAGCGTGGAGTCCCCCTCCTCCAGACCGAACTCCTTGTGCCGGGAGGCGATCTCGTCCGCCTCGAACTCGCCGAACAGGAGGCCGAGCGCCCCGTGCACCGTGCCGGAGGCCTCCACGCCCGCCCCCTCGTCGTCCGCCGCCTCGATCCGCCGGGCCTGGGCCATGAGCCGCTGCGGCTCGGCCACGGCGTAGTCACGGCGGATGAGCACGCTCAGCGCGTTGGGCTCCTCGGGGCCCGTGTACGGCGGCAGCGAGTCGTCCGCGCCGGGGATCTCGAAGGGGGTGACCTCGTCGTAGCGGTCGTAGAGCAGTTCGTCGTACGCCTCCGCGGCCGCGGCCAGCTGGTTGAACGCGTCGTAGACGGTCGGGTCGTCCTCCCCCGACCGGCGTTCGACCGCGGCCAGGTGGCGGTCGAGCGCGGTCTTGACCGCCTCGGCGGCGGCGCGTACCTCGGCAGCGGTGGGCTGCGCAGCATCAGACATAGTGCAGACGCTATCCGTACCGGGCCCCAGCCCGCACAATAGATGCGATGCCGGAATACGAATTTGTCGACGTGTACGTGCCGCGCGGGGTTTCCCGCAAGGAGACGACACGTCTGCTGACCGACCACGCCGAGTACGGACACTGGGAGTTGTACCGCCTGAGCCTGCTGCGCGACGGCAGCCGCAAGGTGCGGCTGCGGCGGCGGATCATCCGCCAGGTACGCGCCACCTGGTGAGCCGGTGACGGGGCCCGGCCGCGCGCGGGTGACGGAGACGGAGCGGGCCCCGCCGGTGCAGGGCCCACTGTGCGTGCCGGGTCCGCGTCACGCCGAGGCGCGCGCCTTGCGGTAGAGCACCGTGCCCGCGAGCAGCGCGCCCGCACCCACCGGCAGGGCGAGGCCGAGCGGCACGCCACTACCGGTCTCGGCGAGCTGCGCGTCTCCCCGGGGCTGGTCGACGGTCTGGGTGTCCGGCCCGCTGACGTCCGGGGAATCGCCCGGTGTCTCGTCGCCCGAGTCGGGCGGGCTGTCCGGAGTTCCGGGCTCACCCGGGGCCTCTGGGGCTTCGGGGCTGCCCGGCTCCCCGGGATCGCCCGGCTCCCCGGGAGGAGTCTCGTGATCCCCGCCGGGCGGAGCGGTGTGATCCCCGCCACCCCCGTTGCCGCAGTCGTTGCCGGTGGCCGGGTTGAGGGCGCCGACGACGTCGACGCTGTTGCCGCACACGTTCACCGGCACATGGATCGGTGCCTCGACGTGGTTGCCGGAGGCTACGCCGGGTGAGTCGGTGGCGTGCCCGTCGGCGTGCGAGCCTCCGTCCGAGCCGGGCCGGCCGCCGGAGTCGCCGTACCCGTCGGACGTGCCGGACGTGTCGCCGCCCTGGTTGGCGCACGAGTTGCCCATCGCCGGGTTGAGGACGCCGATGACGTCGACCGTGTTGCCGCAGACGTTCACCGGCACGTGCACCGGCGCCTGCACCGTGTTGCCGGACAGTACGCCGGGCGAACCCGAACTCGAGCCGTACGCGCCCGAGTCCGCGTGGGCGGTGCCGCCCACGGCGGCGAACACGCCGGTGGCCGCCGCCATCGTCATCAGGCCCTTGCGGGTGCCCTGTCGCATTTTCAAATCCCTGCCTTGCCCTGGTCCCGTGGTACCGAGAAGTGCCGTGGCACCGAGAAGTCGCGTAGTAGCGAGAAGTCGCGTAGTAGCGAGGGTGCCGAATGTTCCGACGCCGCCGTCGGCCTCCAGCCCCGGAGGTCTTCCAAAGGCCGGCGGGGGGGGGGGGGGGGGGGGGGGGGGGGGGGGGGGGTTGGGTGGGGGGGGGGGGGGGGGGGGGGGGGGAGGGGGGGGGGGGGGGGGGGGGGGGGGGG